>CAVUJR010000062.1:0-189318 GCA_963741805.1 uncultured Chloroflexia bacterium | reverse complement strand
ACATCGCATCGCGACCTCCCTACAATCGCATCACGAATAGAACATATGTTCTATTTTCTGGCGGGACGGTTCGGATGGACATGACCGGTCGGGGAGCTTCGGGCGCGATGGTGCGCCGGGCCGCGGCGGGTCTGGAGAGGGACAGGCGACATGACCGAGGAGCAGGAGAAGTCCCGCAACGATGGGGAAAAACGGCGCATTTCCGCGCGACATATCCCCCGGAAGATCAAGAACGGAGGCCGGCCCGGACCGCACGATCCGCGCGTCGGCGCCGCCCTACCGCTGGGTCTGCCCGTGCCACGAGCCGCCGGTGCTGCTGGCGACCTATGACCCGGCCGGGAAGCTGAACATCAAGGTCCGCGACCGCTACTGGCACCTCTACGGCTTCGGCCATGTCCAGGCGATCTGCCCGCGCTGCGGGGCGGAGCACCTGCTGGACCTGCACGACCTCCGCCGCCGCACCGCGCCGGCCGCGAAGGATGGCGACGCGCTGGCCGGGTAGGGCGATCGTCGATTCCGCCCTGATATCGACCTCCGGTCGATCGGGTCGACACGGGGTCGACCCCTACGGAAGACGCCCAGATCTTTCTGCGAACGAGCTCCGAAGAGCCTTTTCTGTGATTCACGCCGGGTCCCGCCCTCGCCGGGCAGGACCGCTTCAGGGGAAGGCCACCACACCCATGCCATACGGAGCTCGCATCGAATCCCTCCCGATCGTCCCGCCACGCCGCTCCCGGCTGGCGATCCGCATCATCGCCCGCGACGGCCGGGCGACCGTCCTGCGCCGGACCCTGTTGCCGGTCATCGGCGTGGACGACGTCATCCTCCCCGCGTTCGACGACACGCTTGGCGCCTTCGCGATCCGCGCCCAGCAGGGTGATAGCGGCGCGCGCGATGCCCTCTTCTTCGCCTTCCTGCCGAAGCTCGAGCGGCTGATGACCCACGCCCGCGTGCCGAACCTGCCCGCCGGCATGACCGCGACGTGGGACCGCGACGATGTCGAGCAGGAGGCCTACCTCGTCTTCACCGAGCTGGTCGAGTCGTGGTGTGGCGACGTCTCCTTCACCTCGTGGCTGCTCGCCCGGTTCCCGTGGCGCCTGCGCAACACCATCCGCGCCGGGGTCGCGCGCCCGTCGACGCCGCCTCGCACCCGCGCTGTGCCGTTGGAGGTGGCCGAGGAGGAGCCGATCGCCGTGGAGGATCTCGACCCGGAGCTGCGGGAGATGGTCGCCGCGCTGGTCGACTCCCTGCCCGAGCACCTGGCGAAGGCGCTGGTGGCTCACGCGTTCCATGGCCAGACCAAGACGGAGATCGCGCGGGAGATGGGCGTCAGCCGGCGGACGATGGTTCGCTACTGGCAGGAGATCCGCCGGCTCGCGCACGAGGCGATGCCGGAGCTCGCGGACCGGCCGGACTGACCCCTGGTCGACACGGTGCGGTCGATTCGGCACAATGGCGGGACCATGCCGCGGCAGGGAGGTCGTGGCCACGCATCCCCGAGGAGGTCCCCGTGCCGGCCAACCCGAAAGACCCGAATTTCCCTGGACGCCGTGTCGACTGGAGCGCGGCGGCCTTCGAGACGCGGGCCATCCGCGCCGGCCAGGATCCCGACGCCGAGACCGGCTCGGTGATCGTCCCGATCTACCAGACGAGCACCTACCGCCACCGCGCCGTGGGCGACTTCAACGGCTACGAGTACTCGCGGACGGATAACCCGACGCGCACGGCGCTCCAGTCGTCGGTCGCGTCGCTGGAGGGCGCCGCCTGGGGCCTCGCGTTTTCCTCCGGCTCGGCGGCGACGCGCGAGGTCGCGACGCTGCTCGACCCCGGCGATCACATCCTGATGTCGACCGACGCCTACGGCGGCACCTACCGGTTGCTCAACACGATCTTCCGCAAGTACGGCATCGAGATGTCGTCGACCGACCTCAGCGACCCTGAAGCGGCGAAGGCGGCGATCCGCCCGAACACGAAGATGATCTGGCTGGAGACGCCGACGAACCCGGCGATGCGCATCGCCGATATCGCGGGGATGAAAGAGATCGCGGACGCCGCCGGCGCCCTGCTGGTCGTCGACAACACCTTCGCCACGCCCTACCTGCAGCAGCCGATGGCGCACGGCGCCGATCTCGTGGTGCACAGCTCGACCAAGTACATCGGCGGGCACTCGGACGTCGTCGGCGGCATCGTGGTCGGCAACGACGAGTCGCTCTACGAGCAGCTGAAGGACATCCAGAACGATGGCGGGTCGATCCCCGCGCCGCTCGATTGCTGGTTGACGCTGCGGGGCATCAAGACGCTCGCCGTGCGCATGGATCGCCACAGCGCGAACGCGATGCGCATCGCGGAGTTCCTGCAGGGGCACCCGAAGGTGTCCGGTGTGCTCTATCCCGGCCTGCCGGACCATCCGGGTCACGACATCGCCCGCAAGCAGATGCGTGACTTCGGTGGCATGGTCTCGTTCCTCGCCGCTGGCGGGCGCGAGTCGGCCCTGCGGATCGTGGAGTCGACGGTCCTGATCATGCTGGCGGAGAGCCTCGGTGGGGTGGAGTCGCTCATCGAGCACCCGGACACGATGACGCACGCGTCGGTGGTCGGCACGCCGCAAGCGGTCGACGACGCGATGATCCGCCTCTCGGTCGGTATCGAGAACGTCGACGACCTGATCGCCGATCTGGATCAGGCGCTGGCGAAGGCTTAACAAAGGTCTCAGCATGTCCCCGATTCGCCATGAAGACGATTTCCAGCGTCGCGAGATCGACGACTGGGACGAGTACGTCCAGGAGCAGTTGGAAGAGTCGATCAGCAAGGGTGAGCTCGAGAACCTGCCCGACAAGGGCAAGCCGATCAAGATCTGGCGCACCGAGCTCAACCCGGAATACGATCTCGCCTTCAGCCGCCTGAAGAACGCCGGCGTGCTGCCGGTCTGGATGGAGCTGGACGCCGAGATCTCGCGTCTGGCAGACGAGATGGATTCGTTCCTCGAGCGCTCGCGGGCGTTCCTCGAGGAGCAATTGCAGGAGCTTCGCGCCCGGCAGGCCGTTCCGGACGCCTCGCCCGCATCTGCGGTTCCATGGTGGCGATTTTGGCTTCGGTTGGCGGCGTGGTGGCGGACGGACCTGCGCGAGGGGGATGATGTCCCGTCGGTGCGCTCGATCGGCGGCCTGATCGTCCAGCGGGACCGGATGCGCCGCCAGTACCTTGACCGCGCCGCCGCGCTCGACAAGAAGATCGCCGATTACCACAACTCCCTGCCGCGCGAGCTCTCGCACCTCCAGCGCCTGAGATGGCTACCCGAGCGCGCCGCCCGCGTCTTCGACGAGGCGATCCCCGCGCGCATCCTGGTCGACGATTCTTCAGAATCCAACTGACTCCACAACATGGTGCCATTGCTCTATCAGGGGTCTTGGTGCTGCCAGAACCGTAACCCGTTTCCTGTCGTCCCCAATGCCCCACAGCATGTGCAGTCGGGAATATCCCGTGCCTGCGCTTGACGGCCACTGCCCGTTTGGGTAGCATGGTTCTCATCTGATGAAAATCGATTTCACTTGGTGAGAATCCTAATGGCAGTTGACGCGCCTGGTAGCAGTGTTCGCCTGAACCGATCCGTGCAGCGGATCGTGAGCTTGCTGAAGATGTTGGCAACTGACCGGCAGGGGATGACGGTGTCCGACCTGGCCTCCGGAACCGGGCTGCCCGAGAGCACCGTCTATCGGCTGCTCCTGACCCTGACAAGCGAGGGTATGGCGGAGCGGGCGGTCGACGGGAGCGGCCGGTACCGGATGGGGCTGGAGATGTTCCGGTTGGGAAGCGTTGTGCTGGATCGGCTCGGTATCGGGCAGAATGTGCTTTCCGATCTCGAGGAGCTCGCCGAATCGACGGAAGAGACCGTCAATCTCGGTGCGCTGCACGGGTTCAATGTCCTCTATCTACAGAAAGTCGAAAGCCAGCAAACCCTGCGCGCGAGCCTGACGGTAGGGAGCGCCACTGTGCCGGCCCACTGCTCCGCGAACGGGAAAACCTTGTTGGCATACTCGCCTCCGGCGACGCTGGAGCGACTCCTGGATGCCAACACGCTTGCTGCCTCTGGCCCCAATACCATCACGGATCGGCAGGAACTCCTTAGACGAACTGCAACTCACGCGCGATCGCGGATACGCGATCGACGACCTGGAGTTCGCGGCGGACATCAGGGCGATCGCCGCGCCGATCTTCGACCACACCGGGGCCGCCATCGCCGGACTGGCGGTTGCGGGCCCGGCATCTCGCATGTCCCTCGAATCCGCCCACGCGCTGGCCCCGGCGGTGGTTTCCATGGCGCGGCGGATATCGGTGAAGCTCGGCTATCCGGATAGCCACATGAACAGGAGGTGAGCCGGTCCACCGTTCAGGCATGATGATCGGGTCCGGCGCGACCGGCTCCCCGAGGCACGATGAGGAGAAGCGACATGAAGCGTGTTTCACGACGAGCGTTCACCCACTCAATGGCGGCAACAGCGACGGCAGCGTCCTTCGTCGCCCCGCAGCGAGTGTTCGGCCAGGCGCCGGCATTCCTTCGCCAAACCGGGGACAATCTCGACCTCGCGCCGTTCCAGGAGGCGTCGATCGACTGGCGCCAGGCCGAGGGTGAGAAGATCAGTGTCCTGATGACGCCCGCGCATTACTTCCAGAAGTTCAGCGCCGTCACCGAGGCGATGTTCACGGAGCTGACTGGAATCGAAGTCGCCATCGAAGTCATCCCACCCAAGGAGCTTCGGGAGAAGGCGGTGCTGGACCTCGCGTCAGGCTCGGCAAACTACGCATCTCATACCGGGGACCCGATGTACCTGCCGCTTTACCAGGCAAGCGATTGGGTGGATCCGCTGGATGATTACCTCGGGAACACTGACCTGACCGACGAAGCGTGGTTTGACGTCGAGGACATCGTTCCAAGCTGGCGCGCCGCGAACACGGTCGAAGGCATGCTCTATGGCATGCCGGTCGAAGGGGAAACGACAATCCACGTCTACCGGGCCGATGTGCTGGACGACAAGGGCCTGGACGCCCCGGACACGCTGGAGGCGTTCGCCCAGGTCGCCGCGGAAACGATGACCGCTGACATGGCGGGAGCCGCCCTCCGGGGATTCCTCGGCGCCGGACAGAACATGTACATCTTCCCCTCGCTCTTCCTTGAATACGGGGGCGAATGGTTCGGGGAGGATGGCGCGCCGTCCGTCAATTCCGAGGCGGGCGTCCAGGCGCTCCAGTACTACGTTGATCTCTTGCAGCAATATGGCCCGAGCGGAGTCGAGAACTGGAACTGGCCAGAGATCATGGAGGCCTTTGCGGGCGGCGGCATCGCCCAGTTCATCGATGCCAACAGTACAGCGTCCGTGATCGAGAATCCCGCCAAGTCGAAGGTTGCGGGCAACGTAGGCTACAAGCGGTGGCCAACCGGACCAGCCGGTCGCCGTGTGAGCAGTATCTGGAACTGGGCCATGCCGATCAACAAGTCGCTTTCCGAGCAGAAGAAGGCCGCGACCTGGCTCTACATCCAGTGGCTGGCGTCGAAGCCGACGCAGACCATGTCGGCTTCCTACAAGGAGACCGAGGACGCCGTCGTCCGGACAGGGGTGAACCGCATGTCGATTTGGGAGGACGCTGCATATCGCGATCTGGTTTCGTTCACTGACGACTATATCGACGTCGTGATGACCTCCCTTGCCGAAGACACCGATCCGGATTGGCGCCCGCGGGTGCCACAGTGGCCGGAGATCGGTGATGCGATGGCGATTGCGGTGCAGAGTGCACTGACCGACCAGAAGACTCCCCAGGAGGCGCTCGACGAAGCGAACTCCCAAATCTCCGACGTGATGGACCGGTAGCGGTCGATGGGATTGCGTACGGGGAGATACAGGGGAAGGTTATCGTGAGTTCGGAAAATGCCCGGCTGGCCAGCGCCAGCCGGGCAGCGGTGAAGATGCGGTCACGGAGTCGCATTCGGACAGGTGAAGAGCGATTCGGGTGGCTGATGATCTCTCCCGCGATGCTCGCGTTGCTGCTTGTCGCGACGGCTCCCCTGGTGACGTTGGTGGTAATGGGCTTCTACCGGATCGATCTGATCGGGTTCCGGCCCGACGGCTTCATCGGTCTGGAAAACTACCGTGAGCTGCTGGACGATGGCCGGTTCTGGTACTCGTTCAGGATCATGGTGCTCTATACGGTCACCAGCGTCGTCTTCCAGGTGGTCGTGGGCATGGCCCTCGCGATGGCGCTCTTCCGGCCGTTACGAGGACAGGCGATCCTGCGTGTGGCGCTGCTCCTGCCGATGATCCTCGCGCCCGTGGTCGTCGGCCTCTCCTGGCGAACGCTGATCCTGACGCAGGAATACGGCATCCTGGACGCCACGTTCCAGGCGTTGGGCCTGGGCTCTCATCCTTGGCTTACCCATCCGAACTGGGCGCTGGCGTCGGTCATCCTGATCCATACCTGGCAATGGACACCGTTCGCCTTCCTGGTGTTTACGGCGAGCCTGCACGCGATGAGCCCGGAGCCGTTCGAGGCCGCGATGCTCGACGGCGCAAACGGTTGGCAACGTTTCCGGGACCTGACGCTTCCGATGCTGCGCCCGACGATCGCGGTCGTCGTCATCCTGCGCACCATGATCGCCTTGAGAGCGTTCGATGCCATCTACTCGGCTACCGGCGGCGGCCCCGGCACCGCAACCGAGATCCTGAACCTGTACGCCTACCGGATCTCATTCACGAGCCTGCGTCTTGGATATGGCGCCACGTTGGGAACGGTGCTGATTATGGTGACGATGGTTGCCAGTGTCCTCATCTACCGCCTGCGCCAGGCGAAGTAAGGAGACGACCGTGTCACAACGCCCGTCGAGCAGGCTGTCCCCATGGGACGTCGTTACCTATGTCGTCCTGGTCGGGGCCGTGCTTATCTGGTCAATCCCCGTGCTCTGGGTCGGGATCACCTCGATCAAGCCCCGGGAGGCGATCTTCACCAATCCGCCGACCCTTCTCTTCGTTCCAACGCTCGCTCACTATCTCGAAGTGCTCCGTTCTGGGGCGATCGTGTCCAGCATCTGGCATAGCCTGATAATTGCCGTATTGAGCACCATGATGGCCATGATCGTAGCGGTGCCCGCGGCATATGCGTTCGCGCGCGTGCGGTTCCGGGGACGCGGAACGCTCACGTTTTACACATTGCTGATGCAGATGGCGCCGCCTATGGGACTGCTCATCCCGTTCTATTGGGCCTTGAGCCAGCTCAAGCTGCTGGACACCTATACCGGGCTCGTCTCGATCTACCTGACGATCACTGTCCCGTTTAGCGTCTGGCTGATGATGACGTACTTCGCCGAAATCCCTGTGGAGCTCGAGGAGGCGGCCCTGGTCGACGGCGCGACGCGTTTCACGACGTTCTTCCGGATCGTCATGCCCCTGGCGAGGGGTGGGATAGCGGTGACAACGATCTTCGCGTTTATCAACGCCTGGAACGATTTCCTGTATGCCGTTGTCCTTTCCGGCCCGAAGACGCAGCCGGCAACGGTGGCAATCTTCAGTTTTCTTGCGGCAGAAGAGAGCAGGTGGGGTCCATTCACCGCGACGGGCGTCATCATTATGGCGCCGGTCGTCCTGATCGCCCTGGTGGCCCAGCGCCACATCGTCACCGGATTAAGCCTGGGAGGGATCAAGGGGTAGCACCATCGTCGCGAAGTCGGGTATGTGCCACTGAGGAGCTCACATGAATGTGATCTTTATCTCGATCGATAGCCTGAGCAAAGATTTCCTGAACGTTTACGGTCAGCCAATCGAGATTGACGTGAAAACGCCGAACATCGATCGCTTCGCCGAGAAAGCGCTCGTTTTCGACAATCACTACGTCGGCAGCCTGCCGTGCATGCCAGCCCGACGGGAGTTCTTTTCCGGAATCCAGGAGTTCTTGTGGCGCCCCTGGGGACCGATGGAGCCCTACGATCGCCCGCTGGCACGCGCTGCGCGGCAAGCAGGTGCCGTCACCCAACTGGTCACCGACCATTACCACTATTTCCAACACGGCAGTCATGGCTATTACGAGGACTACAACGGGTACGAGTTCATTCGCGGGCATGAAAGCGATACATGGAAGACGACGCCGAAAGAGCCGGACGCGGAATTCCTGAAACAGATCAAGTCGAGCTACCCGGATGACGTGACGACATACATGAACCGTGTCGATTACGCGCGAAACGTTGCGGGGTTCGACATCAATAATGAGCGCGACTTCTTCCCGGCCAGGGTGTTCTCCACCGCAGCCGAGTGGCTGGAAAGCAACGCCGTCCATGACAAGTGGATGCTCGTCGTTGACAGCTTCGATGTCCACGAGCCGTTCCACTGCCCGGAACCGTATGCATCCATGTACACCGACGAGGATCCGCGGGATCCCGATCTCGTGATCTGGCCGATCTATGGGCGCGTCGATGAGGGACGCGGCAAGCTGACGGAGCGCCAGGTCGCGTTCGTGCGGTCACAGTTTGCGGGCAAGATCACGATGGTGGACCGGTGGCTCGGCGAGGTGTTCGATCGTCTCGATCAGGAAGGGCTCTGGGACGACACAATGGTGATCGTCACCACGGACCACGGCCACTATCTTGGCGAGCATGGGTGGATCGGGAAACCGGACGCCCCATTCTACAACGTCCTCGCGCAAACGCCGCTGATGATCTGGCACCCCGATCGCCCGCAACCAGGTGGGCGCACCAGCGCGCTGACGTCCGCGGTCGACCTCTACGCGACGATCCTCGATGCGTTGGAGGCGGAGCCGACCACGGATGTACACAGCCGGTCGTTGATGCCGATCCTGACGGGCAACCAGGAAGCGCATCGGGATTGGGTCATATACGGGTACTGGGGATCTTCCATCAATGTCTGCGACGGCCGCTACACGTACTTCCACCCGTGCGACCCTGAAGTGCCGGCGGAATCGTATTCAACGATGATGCTGCAGATGGCGCCGTGGGATTGGTTCTTGCCGGCACGTCCTCATTACGATGCAGTGGCCGGCAAGTTCCTTCCGTACACGGAGTCCCCGGTCTGGCGTTTTACGATGCCGTCGCAGTGGCGACATGACTCGCCGATGCTGTTCGACACCGAGGCGGACCCCGGGCAGCTTAATGACCTTGCCGGGAGAGGCGACCCGAACGAGGACCGCATGCGGAACCTGCTTTGGGAAGCCATGGACACGATGCAGGCCCCGAAATCGCAATACAAGCGGTTGCATCTGGAATAGAGTGGCCGTCCGCGATCAGTTCAGCACAGGCAGCGAGGGGAGCTTCCACACTGTGCGGAGGCCCCCTCAAACGCTCTTATGACCCCTGAAGGGCTCGCCTTATTCGACCTTCGGCAGCTCGGCGATGGCACGGTCGATCTCCGCCTGGGGCAGCTTGTAGTCCAACAGATCACCGGCCAGGTACCTCTGTACGCGACCATGTCGAGCTGGCGTTGGTTGAAGATGCCGATCAGAACCGTCTTCGCCTCCCCGGCGTCGCGGACGGCGAACGCCTTATCGATACCCGCGCGGATCGCGTGCGCCGATTCCGGAGCCGGGATGATGACCTTGCTGCGAGCGAACTGGATGGCAGTGTCGAATGCCTGAAGCTCGCTGACGACCGTCGAATCGATCATCCCTTCGTTCATCAGCTGGCAGATCAGCAGCACGGAGCCGTCGTAGCGCACGCGGCCCGTGTGGATTCTGGACGGTACGCAACCGTGGCCCAGCGTGTGTTCCTCGTCACAGCCGCCGAGCGCCGCTAGTCCGCGAGGATGACATCCCGGATCTCGTCCTGCATCTCCCAGACGTCGTACTCGATGTTGGCGAGGGTGACGACGGTAGTGTCGCTGGGCGGGGTAGAAGCGGACGAGGCTGGAGACGCCAGCGTTGATGCCATCCTTGCCGAGATGGACGATCTCGCCGTCGTGACCCAGCTCGAACTCGAAGCCGAGCCCGTTCCAGAGGCTGCCACTGTCAATGTCCCGCCGCTTCACCTGCGGGCGCAGCAGCTGGCGGCTCGCCTCCGCGCCCATCAAGGTGCCCGCCCGGATCGCGCGGATGAAGCGGTCGAGGTCCATCGCCGTGACTGTCGCGCCGCCGTCCGGGGACCCGATCGGAGGGTAGGAGTAGATGTTCTTGCGCCACGCCACGGTGCCGTCCGCGTGCTCCACCCGCTTGTAGTGCTCCGCGAGGTTCTCGCAGGTGCCGTCCATCGCGCAGAAGTCGGCGCCCGACATCCCGGCCGGCGCGAAGATGTGCTGGCGCACATAGTCGCGGTACGTCATGCCCGTCGCCTTCTCGATCACGAGCCCGAGCAGGACGTAGGCGACATTGTTGTAGCGGACGCCCTCGCCGGGCGGGAAGATGGGCTCCTTGTACGCGAACTGGGGCAGGAAGTCACGCGTCTCGCGGATGGAATAGGTCGGCTTGTCGACGAAGAGCTGCTCGTAGTCTTCGCCGGCCTCCTCATCGGCATCGTCCGCGATGCCGGAGGTGTGCGTCAGGCAGTGGAAGACCGTCACGTCGTCGCTGATCGCCGTCCGCTCGATGCCGATGAAGGGCATGACGCGCGTGTCCAGCGCGATCTCGCCCCGGTCGACCAGCTGCATGATCGCGGCGGCGGTGAAGATCTTCGTCACCGAGGCGATGTCGAAGCGTGTATCGACGGCGTTGGGAACGCGGAAGCCGCGATGGGCAAGGCCATACGCCTCGTGAACGAGAGATCTCGCCGCCGCGCGTCACCAGCGCGACGCCTGAGAAGCCGCCTTCGTTGCCGTGGCGGTCGATGAGCTGCCGGATTGTCTCGTGTGCGGTCATGCTGGCCTTCCGTGTTTGTCGATCCCGTTCCTGTCTCGCCCGGACGATACCATCCGCAACCGCACGCCGGCCGGTCTTGCCGGGGAGGCGTTTCGCGGGTACCGTGCTCCGGAGGCTGTCGATCTCGTCCCCGGGAGTGGACCATGCGTTACACACTGCTCCGCAATGCCAGCGCGCTGCTCACCTACGGGGGAGCGACGTTCCTCATCGACCCCGCGCTGGACCCCGCCGGCGCGCGGCCTCCGGTCGCCAACACGCCGAACCAGCGGCCGAACCCGCTCGTCGGGCTGCCGGACGGTTGGGATACCAGAATCCGTGACGCCGACGCCCTGATCGTCACGCACCTGCACATGGACCACTTCGACGAGACGGCTTCGGCGGTAATCGACCACGATCTGCCTTTGTTCGGGCAGCCGGAGGATCGCCAGCGGCTGGCCGACCGCGGCTTCACGGACCTGCGGCCGGTTGACGCCGAAGCGACGTTCGGCGATGTCCGTCTCATCCGCACGCCGGCAGAGCATGGCACGGGCGAGATCGGCCAGCGCATGGCGCCGGTGTCCGGGTTCGTGCTCTCCGCGCCGGACGAGCCCACGCTCTACATTGCCGGCGACACGATCTGGTGCGATGCCGTCGCGGCGACCATCACGGCGCATCGGCCGGACGTCATCGTCGTCAATGCCGGGGGTGCCCGCTTCAACGAGGGCGACCCGATCGTGATGACGGCGGAGGACATCGCGCAGGTCGCCTCGACCGCGCCGGACGCCCTCGTTGTCGTCGTTCACCTGGAAGCCATCAATCACTGCCTGGAGACCCGGGCGTACTACCGGGAGCGGCTTCCGGCGCTTGGCGTGGACATGGAACGCATTCAAATCCCCGACGACGGCGAGACGGTCTCGCCTGATCTGCACCCATAGAGGAGACATCATGTACCGGATCGGTATCGGCGGCATCGCGATCGAGAGCAGCACGTTCTCGCCGCTGCCCAGCACTTTGGACGACTTCTGGATCTTGCGCGGCGAGGAGATCGCGGCGAGCTATCCATACTTCGAGAACGGCACGTTCGAGGGTCGTGACGATGTCGAGTGGCTCGGCACGCTCAAGGCGCGCTCGCTTCCCGGCGGACCAGTCACCGCGGACGCCTTCGCCGCGATGAAAGGCGAGTTGATCGAGCGCTTGCGCGTGGCGATGCCGCTGGACGGCTTCTTCCTCGATATCCACGGCGCGATGACGGTACAGGGCATGGACGATGCCGAGGGCGATCTCGCCAGCGCGATTCGCGAGGTCGTCGGGCCCGGATGCATCATCTCCGCCGGGATGGACCTGCACGGCAACGTCAGCGAGGTGCTGGTCGGCGCGGTCGACATCTTCACTGCTTTCCGCCAGGCGCCGCATGTCGACGCGATGGAGACGAAGGCGCGCGCCGTCCGCAACCTGCTGACCTGCCTGGATGACGGCATCCGTCCACACAGGGCGTGGGTGCGCATCCCGGTCATCCTTCCGGGCGAGCGTACGAGCACATTTTGGGAGCCGGGCAGGACGGTCTATGGCAAGTTGACCGAGTCGGACACCGTACCAGGCGTGATGGACGCCTCGCTGTGGGTCGGCTATGTCTGGGCCGACCAGCCACGGGCAAGCGCAACGACGGTCGTCTCCGGCACGGACGCGAAGGCGATCGCGGGTGAGGCGGAGAAGATCGCCCGGCGTTACTGGGACGCGCGGACAGGAGTTCGACTTCGGCGTGCCGACCGGCGACGCCGATTGGACGATCGACCAGGCGCTGAAGCTGAACCAGAAGGCCGTCCTGATCAGCGATTCCGGCGACAACCCGACGGCCGGTGGCGCGGGTGACATTCCGCTGATGGTCGAGCGCCTGCTCGCGCGGCCAGAGCTGGCGAGCGGTGAGCGCACCGCGATCGTTGCCGCGGTGCCGAACGCGAACGCCGCCGCGACCGCGAAGAATGCCGGGGTGGGGCAGGAGGTCACGGTCACCATCGGCGGCGTGAACGACCCGATCCACGGCGCGCCGTTTACGCTGACGGGCGTTGTCCATGCGATCTACGAGGATGATCGCGTCGGTGGCGATATCGTTGTGGTTCGCGCGGGCGGCGTGCATGTCATCATCCCGAGCCGCCGCAAGCCGTATCACCACATCCATGAGTTCGAGAACGTCGACCTGCATCCGAAGGACCACGACATCACCGTTGTGAAGATCGGGTACCTGGAGCCGGAGCTGAAGGAGGTCGCATCCGCGGCGTTCCTTGCCCTCACGCCCGGGGCCGTGAACCAGGACATCCCGTCGCTGACCTACGAGCGTGTGCAGCGGCCGGTCTACCCGCTGGACCCGGAGATGCCGGATCCGGATCTCCCGGCGCGCGTGTTCCCGCCGATCGGCTGACGCGGGGGCACGTAGGTCTCCCAGACGTCCTCTGGCACCTGCCGCCGGATCCACCGCAGGGCGAAGGGGACGAGGATCAGCTCATCGAGGTGACCGATCCCGGGCAGGAAGTCCGGGATCGGGTCGATCGGGCTGGCGATATAGATGGCGAGTCCGATCAGCGCCCAGCGCACGCGCCGCGGGACGCGCTCGTCGCGGGAGAGCGCCCAAAGGCGCTTTGGCAGCCGGGCGAGGTCCAGCCCGATCGCCCGGAGCTCGGCTGCTCCCTCGGCGGCGGTAAACCCGGCGCGGCGGATCCAGAGCAGCATCGCGGCTCCTGCAAGGAGTACTACCCCGACGATGCCGATGACGATCCACGCCCAGAGCGGCATGTCAGCGCTGGCCCCGCACGACGCCCTGCAGCAGTTGGCCGGACTCCGCCATCACGAAGCGAAGGCTGTCGAGGTAGTCCAGCACTTCCAGTAGCTCGTCGCCCTGGAAAGTCGCCACGGCGTCGGCCAGCTCGCCACATTCACGTAAGGCGGCGACGAGGTTCGCGCGGGCCTGCTCGCCGCGTCGCCAGGGGGTATCAGCGTCATGCATGTCCATCGGGGTGCTCCTTTTTGGCCGGTGAGTCCGGCAAATCCGCGCCAATGGTACCCTGTGGCCCTCATTACGTAGATTTTCAGGTCGACATACGTATGAGAATTAGGTGATTTTACGGATGTATCGCTTGCGTTCAACCGGCAAACTATGGATGACCCGGTAATCGGGGGCTGCGGCAATCAGGTTCACTGGAATCCAGCCTTCTTGCGAACCCGCCAGCCACCACGGTTACCCGAGCGAACGACATCTCGTGTGGTGCAAGATGCGTTTGCGGACAGGTCGGCCGTACGATCGGGGAGAGATCGCTTCCTCGCGATTCGAT
Source organism: uncultured Chloroflexia bacterium (assembly GCA_963741805.1). Classification (GTDB taxonomy): domain Bacteria; phylum Chloroflexota; class Chloroflexia; order Thermomicrobiales; family UBA6265; genus UBA6265. Next base: position 175,177 of record CAVUJR010000062.1, on the reverse strand, counting down.
ACGTACGACAATCTATTCCTCCTTTCCTCCACCCATGCAAGAAGCCGGACGACACATCGTCCGGCTTTCTTGTGTTCGTTTGTGATGTCGCCAGCCGTTTCTGAAGTGACTCGGTCTAATTCCATGACCGGTACAGGGGGCGACCCCTCGGCCCGACCGACTTTAGACCGGCAGGAGACCCTTTTCGCGGAAGAGCTCGGCGTTCAGGATCGATGCGCCGGCCGCGCCACGCACGGTGTTGTGGCCAAGCAGCACGTACTTGATGCCCATCACCGGGCACTCGCGGACGCGCCCGACGACGGAGACCATCCCGTTGGAGGTGTTGCGGTCCAGCTGTGGTTGCGGACGGTTCTCCTCGGGCCGCACGACGATGGGCTGCGGCGGCGCGCTCGGAAGCCCCATCTCCTGGGGAATGCCGCGGAACGCCTCGAACGCCGCGATGACCTCGTCCGGCGTCGCCTTCTGCGTCAGCCGCACCGACGCCGTCTCGGTGTGGCCATCGCGCACCGGCACCCGGTTGCAGTGGGCCGAGAGCACGAAATCGGCATCGACGAAGCCCGTGTCAGCATTGAAACCGCCGAGGATCTTGCGCGACTCCTCGGCCATCTTTTCCTCTTCGGTGCGAATGAAGGGCACCACGTTGTCGATCATGTCCAGCGACGGCACGCCCGGGTAGCCGGCGCCAGAGACGGCCTGGAGCGTGGTGACGACCGCAGCCTCCAGACCAAAGGCATCTTGCAGCGGTTTGAGGGTCAGCACGAGGTGGATCGTGGAACAGTTCGCGTTCGTGGCGATGAACCCGCTCCAGCCGCGCTTCTCCTGCTGGAGCTTGATTGCGTCGACATGGTCAGCGTTCACTTCCGGATTCAGCAGCGGGACATATGGGTCCATGCGGTGCGTCGACGTGTTGGAAAGCACGGCCAGGCCGTTCTTCGCCAGGCGCTGCTCGATCTCGCCGGCTACCTCGCCTGGTAACCCGGAGAACGCGATCGGGCTCTGCAGGTCGGCGTCGTAATCCTGCACCGGGATATCGCCAACGCTTTCCGGCATGGACGCGCCAAGCCGCCAGTCCGCCGCCTCGCGATAGGTCTTGCCGGCCGACCGGTCGGACGCGACCAGCTCCGCCACGCGGAACCATGGATGATGCTCCAGCAGCTCGATGAACCGCTGGCCTACGTTGCCCGTTGCACCCAATACGGCGACCGGAATCCGTCCGTCACTCATGTTCTCTCTCCCATTCCCAAACGAATGTCCCAAGCGAATGCGCCGGAGTATCGATCTGCGGTCGATGGGCGGCGAAGGCCCGCTTCCGCTTCTCGCACCTGCGGTGCTCGGCCGGGCCTCCGGCCGACCGCCCCTACGCGAACAGAAACTCTCACCGGTCTACCCGACGCGCAGTGATTCGCCGATGATATCCGCCCGGCGGGATGCCCCGCGCCGGTCGAATCGCGCCGCGCCGATCAACTCGTCGTGGACGAGCCGAACCGCGCGATCGGCGGCGTCGCCCGGCACGACCACGACCATGGCCGCGTTCGAGTTCTGCTGACTCGTGGCCAACACCTGCACATCGCCGCGGCTCAACACGCCCAGCAGCTGGGCGAGCGAGGAAGGCGTGTTCGCCGCGCCTTCTCCGACCGCCGCGACCACGGCCACGTTGTCGGTGCAGTTCAGCCGGACCTCGAGATCGCCGAGGTCGTCCTCCAGTCGTGGCAGCAGGACGCTGCAACCGTTGGTCTGGGCGTCGAGGATGAACGTCATGCGCCGCCGCGACGAGGATTGCGACACGGAGATGATCTCCGTGCGGTCCTCGTGGAGCACGCGGAAGACGGCGGATGCCGCGGAGGCGAGGTCCTCCAGCTCCGGCACGTCGATCGTGAGCAGGGTCAGCCCCTTCAGCGCCGTTGTCGCCTTGATGCGCTGGGATGGCGAGGTATTACGCACAACGGTACCGGCGTTCGTGGGCTCGAACGTCGACAGGATCCGTACCGGGATGCCCTGCTGCACCGCCGGCCGGATGGTGCGCGGGTGGAGGACCTTCGCGCCGAAGTGGGCGAGCTCCTGCGCCTCGTCATAGCTGACCTCCGGCACCACGCGCGCCGTCGAGACCTTGCGCGGGTCGGCGGAGAGCATGCCCGGCACGTCCGTCCAGATCTGGACCTCGCTGGCGTCGAGCGCTGCCCCGAGTAGGGTCGCGCTGTAGTCAGAGCCGCCCCGGCCCAGCGTCGTCGTCGCGCCATCCGGGCCGAAGCCGATAAAGCCGGTCGCGACGACCGTCGTCCCGGCGTCCAGCAGCGGGCGCACAAGCTCGTCCGCCCTGGCGCGGGTCGCGTCGCGGTTCGGGCGTGCCGCCCCGTGCCGCCCATCCGTGGCGAGCACCGTGTCGGTGAAGACCGGCACAGCCGGCGTTCCCATATCGCGGATCGTCGCGGCCATCATCACGGCCATGCTTTTCTCACCGTGCGAGACGAGCCGGTCGGAGAGCTTCGCCGACAGTTCACCCCCGGCGAGGATCTCGTCGAGGGTGGCGTCCAGCGAGCGATGGAGGGAGGCGACGGCGGCAGCGGCCTCATCGCGAAGCTGCTGCTGACCGAGCCCGGAGAGCACATTCTCATGGCGCGCGTGGATCTCGGCGACCGCCGCGTTCAGCGCATCGCGATCGCCACGCTCGGCGGCGCGACCGGCATCGAGGAGCAGGTTGGTGACGCCACCGCAGGCGGAGACAACGAGGACGTTCGGCCCCGGGCGGGTCAGGACGATGCGCGCCGACGCGCGAACGCGTCTCGCATCACCGACCGATGTACCGCCGAACTTCATCACAAGCATGGTGGAATCTCCTCACCAGGACAGGTGGTGGCAGGGGAGGGCGTTTGGGGGCAGACAGTGCCCCGCTCGTCCCCGGTGCCCGGTGAGCGTCGTTGCTCCTCGTGACCAGCGCCTCAGGTGCATGAAAAAGGCGGGAGCGCGTCTGCCGCTCCCGCCTGCCGTTCCGGTTCGTGTTTGGTGACTCGCGTCGTGCGTCAGCAAACCTCCGGCTCGGCAGGCCAGCGAATAATGGTCTCAATAATGGTAGTCATCATCGAGGTGGCCATCTGGCTCTGCATTCCGGTGGTGTGGCGCATTGACGTCTTCATCACAAAACGACTATACGGGCATATCCCGGAAAGCGCAAGAGGCGCGGGCTCCTGGCCGTCGGTGCGTGCTGCCCCGGACGGTCAGGAGCGTCTGACGGTTGGCGCTACGCGGTCCCCCGGATCGAGAAATCGGCGGTGTAGTCACCGTCGTCGTGCCGGAACCGAAGCGAGAACGTACCGTGGTTCGTGTCGATCGGCCGTACGAGCTGCGTGTAGTCGCCCGGAGTCACGTTGGCGAGCACGACGTGCCCGTCCCGGTTCGTGACATCGACCGAGAACGAGCCCAGCGCGTCGTCCTGGTTCTTCGGGATGAACGTGCTGAGCCAGGAGGCGATCTTCGCTCCGATAGCGTACCCAACTCCCGCGCTCAGTGCCGCGGCAACGGCCCCCGCAACCTCGACAGCCCCTTTGACGGTCGCTGCCCAGTCCTGGCCGTCGCTCTCCATGAAGCCGACTGCGAACGTGGCCGTCTGGCCCGGTGCCAGCGAGGCGTTGCAGAGCATCGCGTTCATCGATCGGTTCTGCTGGTCGCCGCTGTCGTTCATGTCCCACGCGGTGTGGTCGTCGGCGTCGCCTGACTGCGTCGCATCCGGGCCGCGGTAGTGAACCTTGTGCCCGGCGCCGTCCACACCGCCGAGGATGTAGTAGACCTCGTCGTGGCCGGATTCGGTTGTGCTCGCGCAGTGGAGGTGATTCAGCATGAGCTGGACGCGCGGTCCCGTTGTCGGGGGAGGGTTCGGGCTCGACGGGTCAACGATCACACCGCCGGGGCGGATGAGGTATGGACTGCCGTTGTGTCCGCCGTGCTGGCCTGTGGGATCAACCGGGACGTGTGTGCCAATGCGTTGGGTCTTCATGATGTTCCTCGACGGTGGAAGAGGGAAGGAGGTCGTACGCCCTGCTCCGTCGTCTGGACGACTGGGCAGAGGTGACGATCATCGGGAGGTGCGTGCGGCATGCCGCCTCCTCATTCCTGCAGCTTCAGTTCTGTGAGGACCCGGATCACGCTTACATGGCACGGCTCTCACGTGGAGGACACCGTGTGGAGGGGACGCAGAGGGCGTCATCGCCATGCAGCAATGGTCGAGAAGAGGGGAGGACCGTGTGATCCTCCCCGGTTCATATGACGTACGTTGTACGTGCCGCTATGGATTCGACTCGGGTGTGCCGTGCGGACCTACGGCGCCGGTCGTGTTGCCTCCAGGGCGCTGGCCCTCGGGTGTCGGGGAAGCGATCGGTGTTCCCCAGACATCCGCGCGAACCTCGGCGACCTGCTCGACAGTGACCGGACCGGCATCGTTGTCCCACGCCTGCCGAACATAGGACAGAACCGATGCGATCTGCTGGTCGTCGTAGATGTAGGCGAAGCTCGGCATCCCGCCGCGGCCGGTAAGGACGGTCGAGATGAAGTACGTCGGATCGTCGCCGGTAAGCAGGGGATTGTTGTTCAGCGGCAGGTAGATACCCTGGATGCCCATCCCATCCGGTTGGTGACAGGCGATACAGACGCTGGTGTAGATCGCCTCACCATAGGCGAGCTGCTCGGTGGCATGCCGATCTACCCCCGGGGTGCTGTCCTGCGCTGTGCCGATCAGCGGGATGCCGACCATCCCGACCGCCGCGATGGTTGCGATCATGAGGGCCAGGCGGGTCTGTGCTGTGCTGAATTGTCGCATCGTCTGGCTCCTTAGGCGCTCGGGGTGGCCGCGCCACCCTGCAGTACGCGCGTATGCAGCTTCTCGACCTGCATCCAGGCCGCCTGGACCGCGCCCTCCATCCACGCGTTGACGTAGCTGAGGTGCTCGCCAACGAGGTACACCCGGCCGTCTGGCTCCTGCAGGACCGGCATAACCTCCCTGCGCGTCTTGGAATCGTAGTTCGGCCACGCGCCGAGACTGAACGGCTCGAGGTGCCATGCCACCGAAAATCCGGAGACGACTTCGTCCTGCATCTGTGGATGGACCTTGCTCCCGAGTTTCAGCGCAAGTTGAACGCGGTCTTCATATGGCATGGAGCTGACCCACGCGGCGTCAGTATCGAAGTTGTACATGCCGAGCATGACGCCACCCTCGCCGTTGTAGTCGTCGTCGGGATACCCGAGAATGCCCAGCTCGGGGATATTCGTGAACGACTGGCCGCCGTAGATCCAGTCGTCCTGCTCCCAAAACCGGCGCTTGTAGGCGATGCCCATGCGCAGCGCCATTGCGTAGGGCACCGAGCGCAGCGCCTTTGTGAAGCCCTGTGAGAAATTCGTCTTCAGCTTGATCAGCACCGACGGCGGGATGTTGCACATCACATAGTCACCCGTGATCTCGGTCTCCTCACCGGTCGAACGGTCGGTGTAGCGAACAGTCACGCCGGCGTCGTCTTGCTCGATCGCGGTCGCCTCGCACTGGAGCTTCAAGCGGTCACCGAGCGCGTTCTTGTAGCCAACTTCGAAGAGTTGGTCCATGCCGCCTTTCGGCTTAACGAGCGTCGTTTGCCAGTCGAACACGGCAGTCGCGGCGAGATAGCCTCCAGCCGCCTCGAGGATCGCGTTGCCGAAGGGGATGATGTCTTGCGGAGCATAGGGATCGGCGATCTCTCCTGCAGAGAAGACGTCCGGCACACGTGTATAGCCGCGATGGTCAGACTTTCGATATTGAAGGTCCGAGGCGTCCAGCAAGCCCCAGTTGATGAGGTAGTTCCGCAGGAGCTCGACGTCCTCGGCCGTCAACTCCTCGTCGAGCGCGCCCTGATCGATCGCAGAGGCGAGGTATTGCGAGGTGTACCCGGCCATGTCGGCCTGCATTTCGTGCAGTCGAATCTTCTTGCCGTTGAGATTGCCCGGGATGTTCTCGGCGTAGCACCAGCCGTTGAGATTGAGGTTCTTGTGGTCCATCAGCGGGATGTTGAACTCTCGGCAGTAGTGGAAGAACCCCTGATGATAAAAGGGCACCCGGGATGGGCCCGCGTCCCACCACAGGCCGTCGTCCCAGTCGCAGACCTGCTCGCCCTTCCCATATTCCTCACCACGGGCGCCGCCGCGAATCGTCCAGACGTGGCCGCCGACGCGGTCACGCGCCTCAAGGACGGTCACGTCGTAGCCGAGCTTGACCAACTCCCAGGCGGCCGGGCACCCACCAGGGCCCGCACCGATCACGATGACCTTCGTGCCCTCACCATTTCCGTCCAACTTTGGCGGCTCTGTCAGGCCCTGTACCTGCTGCTGGCCCATGGCTGCCATGACGTTCAGCATGGCGCTTGACCCGGCTGTCGCGGCCACCATGCGGAGGAATTGCCTCCGCGTCACGCCGCCTGGTCTCCAGCTTTCCCGCCCCCGATTTTGCCGTCCCTGATCCATGCCTACCTCCCCTGGGCTGAACCCGGCGACAGGGGCGATCTCCCCGCCCGCCGGGCCGTGCTGCCGATCCGCTCGTGGTAGTGTCAAGACATCCCTGACAAGCGACTGTTCGTGATAATAGATTTCGTCAGGAGACGTCAGTAAAACCACTATAGCGACAACAGCGGCGTTCGCAAACGGGGGAAGTCGGACCTACAGGTCTTTCTCGTCATAGGGGACGGCGAGAAGCTCCTCCCAGCACGCGTCCGGGATCTCTGTCGTCGCGAAGGCGAGCGTTTGCTCGATGCGCTCGGGGCGGGTCATGCCGACGATGGTGCCGTCGATCCTCGGCTCGCGCAGGGAGAACTGGAGCGCGGCCGCAGCCAGCGGCACGTCATGGCGGGCGCAGATCGTCTCCATCTGCCGCGCGCGCTCGACCATCCGATCCGGCGCCTCGCTATAGGCGTAGCGCGGGTACTGATTCGGGCCCTTGGCGAGCAGGCCACTGCCGTAGGGTGCGGCGTTGAGGAGCGGGATGCCGCGCCGGTGGCACTTCTCGATCAGGGGCTCGGCGGCGCGGTTCAGCAACGTGTAGCGATTGTGCGTGATCACCGCCTCGAACGGCTGGGTCTCGACCGCGTTCATGAGCAGATCGATTGGGCCGCCTGCGATGCCGACGTGACGGATCTTGCCCTCGTCGCGCAGCTCGAACAGCACGCGCAACGGGCCGTCCGGGCCGATGATCTCCTCCCACGGACGTTGCTCCGGATCGTGGAGGAAGACGAGGTCGAACGTTTCGATCCCGAGCAACTCCTGCGAGCGGGCGAAGAGCTCGCGAGTGGAGGCGGCGTCGTAGCGGCCATCCTCCGTCGCGCCGATCTTCGTGTCGAGGAATGCGCCTTGTGGCAGCCCTCCCATCTCGCGCAGGACCTTGCCGATTCGCTGCTCGCTCTCGCCGTGACCGTATTTCGCGGCGGTATCCAGCCAGTTCAGCTCGCTCTCCAGCGCGGCGCGGACGGTTGCCTTTGCGATCTCCTCCGGAACACCGTAGCCGAACGTGTCCGGCATATCGCCGAGCGGGGCGCAGCCGATGGCGATCGGTGGCAACTCGTGCCCGAATAATGACGTGCGTGGAAGGATAGCGGTCATCGGCGGTCTCCTTCAGAGATCTCGTCGACGGTTATGCGGTCGACACGGGCGGCGGGCGGGCCAATGGCGGCCCATTCGATGAGCTCCTCGACGGCGGCTGTCGGCCCTTCGGCGTCGATGGTTACGGAGCCGTCGGCGAGGTTGCGCGCGCCCACATCGAGCCCGAGCGACTCCCCGACCGACCGCGCCGAGTAGCGGAACCCGACGCCTTGCACGCGTCCTGTGACATGGATGCGCACCCGGCGTGTCTGCTGCTCTTCCACGTGACGTCCTCCTGTCGGAAACGGTTGCTGCCGACATGCTCGCAAGGCGCGCGCCGCCTGAGCGCGATACAGCGAGGCCGGGCCCCGTATGGAACCCGGCTTCGTCATTGCTGTTCGTTCTGTTGTCGGAACTACCCGCGCAGATACGACCTTCGGTCGATCGGGCCGACACGGGGTCGGCCCCTACACGTTCTTGCTAGGCGGTCTGCTGCGCGTAGTCGATTGGCTGCTCGTTGACGGAGAGCAGCATCGGGCGCGAGCGGTTGTTGATCACGTCGGCGTTGACAACGCACTTGCGCACGTTCTCCAGCGACGGGATCTCGTACATGACCTCCAGGAGCACGTCCTCGATCGTCGTGCGCAGGCCACGGGCGCCGGTCTTGCGCGCCTGCGCCTGCTTCGCGACGGCTTCGAGCGCGTCCTCGGTGAAGATCAGCTCGACATCGTCCAGGTTGAAGAACTTCTGGTATTGCTTGACGACCGCGTTCTTCGGCTCGACGAGGATGCGCATCAGTTCCTCGGTCGTGAGGTGGTCCAGCGACACGGAGACGGGCAGGCGACCGACGAACTCGGGGATGAGCCCGTACTTCATCAGGTCGTCGTGCGTCATGTGGTGCAGCGGGTTCTCCAGCTTCTCGACCGTGGTCTCGCCCTTGGTGTGGCCGAAGCCCATCGTGTCCTGCTGGCCGATGCGCTTCTGGACGATCTCTTCCAGGCCCTCGAACGCGCCACCGACGATGAAGAGGATGTTGCGCGTATCGATCTGGATGTATTCCTGGTGCGGGTGCTTGCGGCCTGCCTGTGGCGGGACGTTCGCGACCGTGCCCTCGATGATCTTCAGCAGGGCCTGCTGCACGCCCTCGCCGGAGACGTCGCGCGTGATGCTCGGGTTGTCCGACTTCCGCGCGATCTTGTCGATCTCGTCGATGTAGATGATGCCGCGCTGGGCGCGGGTGACATCGCCGGCGTTCTGGATCAGGCGCAGGAGGATGTTCTCGACGTCCTCACCAACGTAACCCGCCTCGGTCAGCGCAGTCGCGTCCGCAATAGAGAAAGGCACATCGAGGATCCGGGCGAGCGTTTGGGCGAGGTAGGTCTTGCCGGACCCCGTCGGCCCCACCAGCAGCACGTTGCTCTTCTGGAGCTCGACCTCGTCGTTCTCCAGCTCGGCGTTGATGCGCTTGTAGTGGTTGTAGACGGCGACGGAGAGGATCTTCTTCGCGCGGTCCTGGCCGATGATGTAGTTGTTCAGGTGCTCGTAGAGCGCCTTTGGCGTCGGGATGTGGGAGGCGACCGGCTCCGCCTTAAGACTGGTGGCGGTCGGCTCCTCTTCCTCGATGATCTCCCGGCACAGCTGGACGCACTCGTCGCAGATGTACACCTGGTTTGGACCGGCGATCAGCCGGCGGACTTCTTCCTGGCCCTTGTTACAGAACGAGCAGCGGTAATGCACGATTCACCTCGTTGACCCGTATGGTCTTCCCTTGCAATCGCCTGGAGAGTTGCAAATGGATGGCGATTGCCGACACGGAACGGACGTTACTTCTTCTCGTCCGTGGACCCGTTCGCATCCTGCTGCCGGCCGACCTTCGAGAGATCGAGGGCCGCCGGTGTCAGGACCTGGTCCACGAGGCCATACTCGCGGGCTTCCTCGCCCGTCATGTAGTAATCGCGCTGGGTGTCAGCCTTGACCTTGTCGAAGGGCTGGCCACTGTGGTCGGCGATGATCTGGGTCAGCTTGTTGATGACCGAGAAGGTCTCGCGGGCCTGGACCTCGATATCCGGGATGTTCCCGCGAAAGCCGCTGGAGCCCTGGTGGATCATGATGCGGCTGTTCGGCAACGCGTAGCGCTTGCCCGCGGTGCCGCCGGCGAGCAGGACGGCCGCCATCGAGGCGCCCATGCCGACGCAGTACGTGCGGATGTCCGGGCGGATCATCTGCATCGTGTCGTAGATCGCCAGACCGGAGTAGACCTCGCCGCCGGGGGAGTTGATGTAGATGCTGATATCGGCTTCGGGGTCGTCGTGATCGAGGAAGAGGAGCTGGGCGATGATCAGGTTCGCCATCTGGCTCTCGACCGGGGTACCGAGGAAGATGATGCGGTCCTTGAGCAGGCGGGAATAGATGTCGAACGAGCGCTCACCGCGGTTGGTGCTCTCGATGACCATCGGGATGAGATTGTGGATCTGGGGGTTTTCCATATGGGATGCAGGCCTTCTTCCTGAGCGACGGGTATGTCCCAAACGGGACGATGTGAGGACCACGCCGTGGGACGTTGGATGTTGTGTTTCTATGATACCCCGCAGCGTCGAGGATCATAGCATTCAAGCATAGACGATAGGTGTGGCCATACACCATTTGTCCCCCGATGATGGCGGACCGTAGCGGAGGACTGTCGACCCCAGGCACCATGAGGATCCGGGAGGTGGATGGTCGCAATGATTTGCCACGCGCGCGTCGATTGGGATCCCTGTCGGACCAGCCACCGGGGACGAACTCGCGGCCAGCATAATGAGGTTGCTCTGGTGTCATTTGGCCGCAAGTCGTCCGCTACGGATGGTCTACGTACCGCCGGACATCAGGTGCGGCGCAGAGCGCCGGAGACCAGCCCCGGCGGTACGAACGGGACGCTTTACTCGCCGTTCGCGGCGAAGTCGAGCAATTCCTGCTTGTTCGCGGTGGCGAGGGCGATCACTTTGTCCGCGCCACCGTAGTAGACGAGGTACTCATCGTCCATCTCGGCCGTGCCGCAGGTGAAGACCACGTTCGGGATGTCGCCGACCAGCTCCCACGGCTCCTCCGGCTCGAGGATCGGCGTTCTTGGCCGATTGAGCACCTTCGTCGGGTCGTCCTTATCGAGCAGGGCCACGCCCAGGCGATAGACCTTGTCCGCATCGACGCCGTGGTAGATCACGAGCCAGCCCAGCTCCGTCTCGATCGGCGGGCCACCGGCGCCGAGCTTCAGCTCGTCGTAACAGCCCTCGCGCGGGACCATGATCTCCGCGAAGTCCGTCCAGGTCACGAGGTCATCGGAGTACGCGACCCACATCGACGGCGGCAGGCGGTGGAACGCCATGTAGCGCCCGTTCACCTTCCTCGGGAAGAGGGCGACGTCCTTGTTGTCCGGGCCGTCGAAGATCATCCCGTGGCGCTCCCACGTCTGGAAGTCCGTCGTCGACGCGTGGTTCACCTGGATCCAGGCGATCGGGTGACCGTCCGGATCAAGACCGGTCCGGCCAGTCTTGGTGTCCGGTCCCCAAGCCGTGTAGACCATGTGGCAGCGGCCATCGTCCAGCCACGTCAGCCGGGGGTCCTCGACGCCGAACGCCTCGGCCGGGTCCTCCGGTACGAACACCGGCTCCGGCATGCGGGTGAAGGTGCGGCCGTCCTCGCTCTCGGCGTACCCGAGGCGGGAGACGTTGTTGTCGTTTCCCTGTCCCCGGTAGATCAGCACGATCTTGCCGTCGTGCTCGGTGACGCCGGTATTGAACACCGTCCGCGATTCCCACGGATGCTCCGCGATCGGCTCGAGGATCGGGTTGCCACTGTATCGGGTGAGCTTCAAGAGTGGTACTCCAATGATGAGGCGAACAAACTCCGCGAAGCTTAACCCTTCACGGCGCCCACGGTCAGGCCCTCGATGAAATAGCGCTGCGCGAAGAAGAACAGCACAAGGATCGGGGCGGCCATCATGGTCGCCATCGCCATCATCAGGTGCCACTGTGGCGCCTCGCGCGAGAGCGATGCCCCGAAGAACTGCAGCCCCAGCACCATCGGGTATTTCTCAAGCGTGCTGAGGTAGATCAGCGCGCCCTCGAAGTTGTTCCAGTTGCCCTGGAAACTGAGGACGGCGATGGCGAGCAACGCGGGCTTCACGAGCGGCAGCATGATCTCGCGGAAGATCTGGATCGTGTTGGCGCCATCGATCGTCGCCGCTTCCTCGATCTCCCGCGGGATGGTCATGAAGAACTGCCGGAGCAGGAAGATGAACGATGGCCCCCAGGCGAACCAGGCGCCGACGGTGAGCGGGGTGAAGGTGTCGATGCGGTCGACGCTGCGCCACATGATGAACTTCGGGATCAGCGTCAGGATGCCGGGGAGCATCATGGTGGAAAGCAGGATGACGAAGAGGACGTTGCGCCCCGGGAACCGGAACCGCGCGAACCCGTAGGCCACGATCGCGGCTGTGGTGATCTCGGCGAACATCGCCAGGATCGTCGTGAACAGGGTGTTCAGGAGGAAGCGGTCAAACGGCAGCGCCTGCCAGGCTTCCTTGTAGTTGCCCCATCGGATCGGGTTGGGGATCCACTCCGGGGGGAAGGTGAACAGGTCCTGGGCGCTCTTCAACGAGGTCGAGATCATCCAGAGGAAGGGGACCATCACGACCGCCACGCCGAGGAGGAGCAAGGCATAGATGATGACGCGGGTGACGATCGCGTCGCCCGTTCCGCTGCGCGATCCGGCAGGTGCTGTCTGTGTGGCCATTATTTCGCTCGCTCCCCTTCGTAATAGACCCAGGCGCTCGACGAGCGGAACACAAGCAGGGTGAACAGGAGGATGATGATGAGCATGACCCAGCCCAGCGCGGCGGCGTAGCCCATGCTGTTCCGCTCGAACGCCTCCTGATAGATGTAGACGTTCATGAACGTGCCGGCCCGGGCGGTGTGCTGGATGAAGAACGCCTGCGTGAAGGTCTGGAGCGACCCGATGATGCCGACGATCAGCACGTAGAAGAGCGTGCCGCTGAGCATCGGGATGGTCACGTTCCGGTACATCGACCATCGCCCGGCGCCGTCGATCTTTGCGGCGTCATAGAGGTCCCGGGGGATGTTCTTCAAACCCGCAAGCAGGATGACGGTGTTGGCCCCGAAAACGCCCCAGAGGCCCATGATGATATAGGCCGGGAGGACCATCTTCGGATCGGTGAACCACGACGGCCGCTCAACGTTGATCAGGTTGTACAGCGGGGACAGGAACTCGTTGAGCAACCCGTTCGAGGCCAGCATCCAGCGGAAGAGGAGGGCCGTGGCCGCGGCGGGGAGGACCGCCGGGAGGTAGTAAAGGGTGCGCCAGATGCCGACGCCCTTGACGTCCTGGTTCAGCAGGGTCGCCGTCAGGAGCGCTCCGACCAGCCCGACCGGGACGTTGATCAGCGAGTAGCCAAGCGTGAAGCGGAGGACGTCCCAGAAGCGCCGGTCGTCCGTGAACATCTCGACGTAGTTGTCGAGGCCGATCCACGTTGGCATGCCGCGCTGGATTGGCGCGTATTTCGTGAAGCTGAGGTACAACGACGCGATGAACGGGCCAATGTTCCAGACGATGAGCCCGATCAGCCACGGCAGGATCAACGCGTACCCCGTGGCCGCTTCGCGGTTGACGCCGAATCGCCGCAGGATCTTGTGGAGCAGGTACATGGCGGCGAAGATCGCCGCGGCCACGACCACGTAGTCTGTCAGGGTGAGGGTATACCAGCTGAGCATGGGCCGACTCCATTACGAGATCCGGGATGTGGGAGAAGCCGGCCAACCCCGCTTTGGGGCTGGCCGGCTTCTCCCGTCATTCCATGCTAGGGAAGGAGATCCTCGAGGATCGGGCGGACCTCCGGCGCGAGCTCCTCGGCGGTCGCCTCATCGAAGTAGAGCGGCGTCTGGTACTCCTCGGAGAACGTCAGGTCCCACTCCGCCTGCTGCGGGATGATATTGAACGAGCGCATGTCGCCGAGTGCCTGGACAATCACGCCCGCCGAGTCGGCCTTGTCCGGCACGACCTCGGCGATGACCTCCTCGGTCGCCAGTGATTGCCGCGGGGCGACCACCTTCCAGTGATGGATCCCTTCGGTGAGGGCGACGAGAGCCTTGTAGGCGATATCCGCATTCTCCGTCCGCGAGTTGATCACGGTGGATGCGGTCCAGGCGAACGTCGTGCGCCCCGCCGGCCCGGACGGGACCAGCGCCATCTTGATCTCGGCGTTGGCCGGATCCTTCTTGTAGGCGTAGTCCAGGTCGTCCGTGGCGCCGCCGTAGAACATGCCGATCTTGCCGGCCTTCATCATCTCGCCGAAGCCTTGCTCGGCGATCGCGGATTCCGGCGCGGCGTATTGTTCCTTATAGATGATGTCGGCGTAGAACTGCGCCCCCTCGATCGCCTCCGGTGTGTCGATCGGGCAGGCGTCGAGCTCCGGGGTGATCGTCTCGCCGCCGGCCTGCCAGATGAACATGTGGATCGGCGGCCAGGAGTTGAAGCTCGTGCCGTAGACCCCGGCTTCCGCGTCGGTGATCGCCTCGGCCGCGCTCTTGAAGTCGTCCCAGGTCCAGTTCTCGTCCGGCGGATCGATGCCCGCATCCTCGAACAGCTTCGGGTTGTAATAGAGCATCACCGGCTGGCTGATCCACGGGAGACCATAGGTGCGCCCGTCGTATTGGGCGGTGCGCAGGATCGGCTCGAAGTAGTCCGTCAGGTCGGCCGCCGGGGTGTCGTCGGCTTCCAGCATGTCGGTGATATCGAGCACGGCGCCGAGATCGGCGTAGCCAGCGACAAATTCCTGCGATAGCCAGAAGATGTCTGGCGCCGTGCCTCCGGCGATGGTTGTCTGGAGCTTCGTATAGTAGTCGGCCGGCTGCGGCTCGGAGATGATCTCGAAGTCTTCAGCATCGGCGTTGACCTTGTCGATCACGCCCTGGAGCTCGTTAGCTTCATCGACCGCGGCCCAGGTTCCTAGGCGGACCTGGACCTTCTCTTGTGCGTGCGTGGCGGCGAGCGCGCCACCGAGCGCGGTGGCGCTCACACCGAGGGCCGCGGCTCCCTGGACGGCGGTGCGGCGAGTGATCCGTCGGCTTGGACCGTGGTTGCGGGACATCCTGGCACGATCTCGTTCGTCCATGGTGAACTCCTCTGCTGATGGCGGCAGACGGACGTTTGTCCGCCTTTAACCGATCTTGGGTTGTCAAAGTCGACTGTATGCATGGTACAGCCGTTCCAGAACCCCTACAAGCAAGAACGGCGCCACGTCGGGGCCGCCGGGAGATGGGATTATGCGATGTCGCAGACGATGGCCCACGGGTCACCTTGATACCGGGTCATCGCGATCAGCACGCGTCTATCGCCGGATCCCCGGAGCCGTTTCGTGATCGCGGTGACATCCCCGGCGAGACCCCTGCGGCGGATATCGACCGGACCGGCGCCGATCTCGCGCAGGAAGCGTTTGAGCCGCTTTTCATGCCAGGGCATCGCGTGGACGATCCTCAACGACCGGGCGAACGGCGACGTGACGTGCTCCCCGGCGACGATGAAACCGATCTCGTCGTCGATCTTCGCCGCGTTCAGCGTACGGGCGAGGTCTTCGACCAACCCCGCCCGGGTGATGGCCGGGTTCGGATCGAGCAGCCATAGGCCGGTCTCGGGTTCGCGCACCGGAACGGGGTCACCAGGGGAGGCCACGAGGCGATGGACGCCATCATCCGTAATGACGGTCGCCGAGCGCGGGGAGGTCGCGAGGGACGGCGACCACAGCACTGCCTCTTTGAGGTCCGTGTCTAGCGCGATGGTCTCCAGCTCCCAGCCGTCTGGCACGAGATCGTGCGGGATGCCAGGCGCCGCCTTGATGCCGACGCCTGACACGCGGTCGGCGAGCGCGATGCTCCAGTCCAGCGGCGGCTCGCTGGTGTAGCCGCCCAACCGGCCGCGCGAGTCCCGTCGGGCCGGGTCGATGAAGACGGCGTCACCGGGCTCGACCTCTCCATCGCGCACGTCGGCGAGGAGGGTCGTGATCCGGCGCTCCGGGGCGGCGACGGTGGCATTGTGTTGGGCAAGGAAGAGGTGTACCGGGTCAAGATCGACGGCGATGATCTCCCGGTCGCCGGGGAGCGCGGCAAGTGCCATGAGATCACCGCCAATGCCGCAGCAGAGCTCGACGATCCGACCGGCCGAGGTGTATCGCCCGGCGCGATAGGCGGCGATACGGTCGCTCGTTGCCTGCTCGAGGCCCTCGCGGGTAAAGAGGAGCCGATCGGCGTGGGCGAACTTGGATCGGGCTGCGTGGCGCAGTTCGACCTGGGTGAGAGCGAGGGCGATTCGCTCTGGATCGTGCTCCCGGCGAAACGTCTCGGAGACTTCTCAGGACCGATTCTCCGGCGTCCAGATGCGCCCGGATATCCGCCATGAGTCGCTCGCCGGCGGGCGACGCGAGCCACAGGTAGCTCTCGAGCTGGGAGCCGGTATGAACGGGCTTCACGTGCGCCTCCTGCTCCAATCGCGTGATCGAATAGACCTACGTGGGCTCCAGCGTTTCGGCGGGAGTCGCTCAGCATAGGGCGGAAACGGCAACGCGGGCAGCGATCACTCGCCGCCCGCGCCGGGATGCCTGTAAGGAGTGGAGGTTATTCCTCGCCCTTGCCCTCGTCACCGGCGTTCTTCGCCATGTCTGCCGCGAGTGAGCCGACGCTCTCGCCGGCCTGCTGCAGCGACTTCGGCAGGCGGTAGCCGTGCGTCTCCGCCGCCTCCGGGGTCGCGAAGTAAATCTCCGCGATGGTGTTGCTGTAGTTCGGCGACTCCTGCGGGTGGTAGATCTTCGAGCTGGCGTTGCCCTTGATCGGGAAGCCGTCAGGCGCGGTGTCGCCACCGTCACCGGCCATCCATTCGGTGCCCTCACCATCGCCCGGGAGCTTGCTGGACCGCTGCGCCGGCTTCTTGCTTGCGGTCTCACCCTCGCTTTCGCCGTCATCCGATGACGTGCTCGCCGCCGGGGTTTCCGGCTCGACGTAGGCGTTGACCACCGCGCCCTTGCCCTCGGTCGCGATCTCGATGATGCGGTCCGTCAGCTTGCGCTCGAAGAGGTCGTTGCGCAGGACGTTGCGGAAGTAGTCGCTGGTGTAGATCTCGCGCAGGCGCTGGGCGCGGGCGACCGCCTCGGTGTCGTCCGTGTCCGGATTGAGATCGGCGCCGGCAACGCGCTCGACCTCGGCATCGAGATCCTCATCCGTGACCTCGACGTTCTCGAGGCGGGCGATCTCCTGCAGGATCATCGTGTTGCGCAGGCGGCGCTGGGCCTCCGGGCGCGTGTCAGCCTTGACGTCATCCTCGGTCATGTTCGACATCGCCAGCATCTGGTCCCAGTTGATGCCCTGGCGCTGGAGGTCTTCCTTGCGGTGACTGAGCTGGTGCTCGACCTCCTCGTCGATCATCGCCTCGGGGAGATCGATCTCGGTCGTCTCGGCGATCTTCTCGACGATCGTGTTGATGATCCCGTTGCGGGCGTCGTTGGTCTTGCCCTGGTGGATATCGTCGCGAACCTGCTGCATCAGGTCATCGACCGACTCCGCGCCCGCCAGCTCCTTGGCGAGCTCGTCGGTCATCTCCTTCAGCTCACGGGTCTTGAGCGCCTTCAGGGTGACGGTGTAACGGAGGAGCTTGCCGCGGATTTGCGGGTCGGCGGTCTCGTCGTCCTCTTCGAAGAGGATGTCGAACTCCTCGGTATCGCCGACGTTCATGTCCTCGATGCGCTCCTGCAGCTGCGGCAGGAGGTTCGTCTCACCAAGGACCCAGGTGGCGTCGTTCACCGGGTCCTGGAAGTCGGCGTCGCCTTCCTTGACGGTGTAGTCGATGATGACCTGGTCGCCCCCGGCCGGCTTGCGGTCGGTGACGTCGGTCCACTCCGACGCCTGTCGGCGCAGGCGGGTCACGACCTCCTCGACGTCCTCATCGGAGACGGCCGCATCGATCGGGTCGACGCGCACGCCCTGGTAGTCGCCGAGGGTGACCTCCGGGTAGATCGGGACTGTGACGGTGAACGTCAGTGTCGGGTCGAACGACATCGACGAGAGCTCCGGCTCGCCGACGGTGCGGAGGTCTTCCTGCTCGAGTGCCTCGCGGTAGTACTTGTCCATCAGGCGCTCGGCGGCGTCCTGCTGGAACGACTCGCGGCCGCCGTAGAAGCGCTCGACCATATGGCGCGGCGCCTTGCCCTTGCGGAACCCGGGGATCTGGACGTTCTTCGCCTGGCGTGTGATGGCCTTATCGACCTCGGCGTTGAACTCCTGCTCGTCGGCAACGATGTTCAGGTCAACCAGGCTTCCCGGCTTGCGTTCGGTGGTGAGTTTCACGCTTGTCGCGTCCCTTCTCTTTTATATGGCCAGTCCACACGGGATATCGGAATCGCCCGATTCCGGATCTCGTGGATGGTCCAGGCAACGATCTGCCGGGATCACCGTGTGGACCCCTCGGCGTGCGGCGGTGAGTCCCGCGTGAGCACAGCAAAACGACCGCAGGCACGGCCGCGTTCTCAGCGGGCAAGTATAGCAGGGTCGGTTGACGAAGCGTGAGCCCAAGGTCGAGGGGGCGGTGATTGCCTGCCAGAGACGCCGTCCGTATATTCCACCCGGCCAAGTCTCGAGCCGTCCATCGTCGGTCATCACGATGTCGACCACAGCCATGGGGGGAGATGGCGGACAGGATGGAGGTGGTTTCTGATGAAATTGCCGACCCTTGCCACCCCGGATACTGTCAGGTGGTTTCTGTCAGGTCCTTATCCTCCATCTCCCAAGCGTGATCCAACATGTGGAATGCGGTGTGGCGTATGAGATACGACAGTTCCCACTTGCGCGCTTTCTGCCCTTTGGCGTGATGGTCTCGAATTGCTTCTACGTACTCGTTCCGGTATTGACGGCGGACATCAGGATCGAGCAGGACACCTTCCGGGTACTCGATGCCGACATTGACCGCCAGGCCGGATCGCTCCCAACCCAGTGTGTGGTTGATGATCTGATCACGATCACGCCCTCCGCCCCGCGGTCCCTTTCTCAATTCTGGCGATACACGCTCTGCCGTCTGATCAAAGAACGCCCAGGCAGCCCGCAAGAGTGCAAGTCGACGTTCGAGTTGCTGTTCGGATATCCCTGCTTGCTCTTCCGGCGAAGCAGCAAACGAGATGCCCCAGAAGTCGGTCGACCCTGTTCCGGTGTACCGATCGACTTCGATGAGCGGTCCGGCAGCGTCGAATTCCGCGACGAAACCGGCAATCTCCGCGATCGGTCGGTACCGCTGTCGATACTCTTCCAGTACGGCGATCGCCTGATCGGGAGTTTTCGCCCCCCGGCTCCACCCTGGCCAATCGATAGCATGGGCAACTGATTTCTTACCCTTGGGTCCGAGCTCGATCATCATACGAACTGACTTGCTCACGCGGCCGCCTTTCCCGAAAGGTCCTTGTCTTTCATCTCACAGGCGTGATTCAAAACACGCCAGGCCAATCGGCGAATGACCAAAACCGCCGGTGGCTATTGTACCGGCTCGACTTATCTGGACTCGAAGTCTCTATCGACATTGACGGGGCGGACGGGCGCATGTGGGCCGGCAGGTCGGCGAGGTGGCTCGCGAGCGGCGCTGACGGTGGCTGAATCGCGAGCTGAGATGAAAGGTCTGCGGTTGACGTCATCGATAGGGACGTGGGCGCGGGGCGGTGGTTTTATCCGAGGGCATTGCCGGGAGAACTCCTGCATGACGAAGGTCGGGCTAGCTCGTCGCTGGCCCTTGTCCTCACCCATCAGGACGCATTGCATTCGCGCCACCCGGTGATGAGGATGCGTCCTTTTTCGCGATAGGTCGTGTGAAGACCCACCCATTAATGGGTGGATGTCAGATGCCCACCGCGTGTTCCGCGCCGATCGCGCCGTCGCCGGTGATCACGATGTCGGTCATCGCCCATGCGCCGCAGGAGACACTGGGCTACATGATGCCGACACTTATGCACGCCAGCGGACGACCGAAGGACGTTGTCGCCAGCTGCACGGTCGTAACCGCGGAGGTGCCGGTCACGGCGCCGGGATAGCGCTCCTCGATCGTGCGCCTCCTGGGGGTGGCGGCGGATCCACGCGGCGTAGCCACCGACGCGCTCAAGCCCGATTAGCTCGATTGGGTGGTGATGGCCCAGTCGGGGAGTCGCTCGTTCATGCCTTGATTGTGTCAACATACTGACACCGCCCCACCACACGAGGCCCCGAGATAACCGAGTCGTAACCGGAATCCGCGCCGTTCCAGTATGCTGGCTTCCCGCGAACGTACGAAAGACGCATGCCGTGAACGTGCGGATTTGACGTCTGCGAACGAACTTCCCGTACGTACACATTGATCATGTCCGGACGGGGTGGTATCGTCCATTCAGGCAGAGCACCTCCCCCAGCGCATGACGGCACATGGGGGACGTCGGCGATACAGGTGTCCGGACGATCTTTACATCCGGATCTGGCTGGTCCGGACGGACTCGATGCCTGACGACGATCTGCATAAGGAAATCATCGACAGGGGCGTGGGATAGTCGGCCACTTCGTTCAGAAAGGTCTCGCATGATGACGACAAGAGCCCGAATGGACCATCCCGGAGAGGGATCGGGGGCTCGGTCACGTCGCGCGACGACACCGGACGAGGAGCATGGCCGCACAACAACCGCCCGGCTCGGTCACTTCAGGAGGGAAGGCGCGGTGACCACCGCTTCCACGACGTTTACCAGGTTCGGGCGTGCCCGCATGCTCGCAATGGCTGGCACCATCGCGCTCGGGGCCTTGATCCCCGTCGCTCCGGTGGCGCTGGCGTCCTATGACGACAGCCCAACGGCGACATCGGCCACGTCCGCGCCGGATCAGTTCGACATCCCGGCTGACGGTGGACTCATCGGCCTCACGGCCATCGTCCAGACCGGCACCGGCGGTGCTGACCTGCTCGACGATGCGTCCCACGACGCGACTCCGCTACTACGGCTCGACGATGGCACGGTGGTGAACTTGCGCGTCGACATGATCGATACGGTCTATGACCCGGACGGCGTTACCCGCTGGTGGCCCGTCGAGGTCAACGGTCAGGATGGCTGGATATCCGGGTTCTTCCTGATGGACCCAGAGATCTACACCGCCGAGCAGGCGGTGACCTCCGGTGACACCACGACGGCGGTGACGTCGTCGCCCAACCGCGTGCCGTACGACTACACGGGGTCGATGGTCGCCGAGGTGTCCGCCGATGGCGACGGCCTCGTGATGAGGGCCGAGCCGGACGCCGGGAGCGACAAGGTAACCACCTTGCCGGACGGCGTGATTGTCGACCTGCGCATAGATGCGCTCGACACCGTTTACGACGCGCAGGGCACCCGCTGGTGGCCGGTCGCCTTCGACGGTTTCGAGGGGTGGGTCTCCGGCTTCTACCTGATTGAGCCAGGCACCGAGCCAACGGTCACCGAAGGCGCGACGGAAGAGCCCGCGACACAGACCACCCCGACGCCGACGACCGCGCCGGAGCAGGCAGATGTGCTTGCGGTAGGTGACTGGGCCGTGATCCGGACGCAGAACGGAAACGGCGTGAACCTGCTCACCGGGCCAAGCGAAGAGTCTGACCAGGCCGGCTTCGCGCCGAACCAGGGACTCGTCGAGATCCTGGCGGATGCCGGCAACGGCTGGTACCAGGTGCGCTGGGACGACCAGACGGGGTATATCGATGGGTCGCTCCTGACGGAGACGCAGGGGCCCCGCCAGGCGACGAACCGCCCGTCGCAGACGGCACCGACGCCGACCGCCACCGTGACCGCCACGAGCGCCCCGGCAACCGACGCCGCCTTCGTCGAGGGCGATGAGGTCGAAATCCAGCCAGCGTCCGGCGTCGGTATCAACGTGCGCGCCGAACCGGGCACGGATGCCGACCGCGTGGGATTCCTCGATGACGGGGTGATCGTTGAGGTCACCGCCGGCCCGCTGCAGGACAACGAGGGCAACGACTGGTATTCCGTGACCGATGGCGAGCAGAGTGGCTGGGTCCGTGCCGACCTGATCGGCAAGCCTGCACCGGCCAGCACGACCACCACCGCTGCGTCGACCGACACCAGCACGAACGCCTCGAGCGCGGCCCGCAACGCAACGAGCGGCTTCATCCTGCCAGTGACGAACTTCCGCTTCACGCAGGATTACGGTTGCAGCTCGCTCGGCTTCTACTCGTACGATCCGTCGTGGGGCTGCTCCATCCATGATGGCGTCGACCTCGCCGCTGCCTCCGGCACGCCGCTGGTCGCGGTTGCGGACGGCACCGTCGCCGCCGCCGGCTGGTGTGACTGCGGTCTTGGTTACTACGTCGAGATCGACCATGGCAACGGCCTGCACACGGTGTATGGCCACATGGTGGGGCAACCATCAGTCAGCGTCGGGCAGCAGGTGAGCCAGGGCACAACGATCGGCGCGGTCGGGAGCACCGGCCTCTCCACCGGCCCGCACGTTCACTTCATGGTGCGGCAAGACGGGGTCACCCAAGATCCGAAGAGTTACCTTCCGGCCCTGAGCTAGAAGCCTCCGCCAACTGAGATCGACGATTGAGGAGGGCACCCATCTGGGGTGTCCTCCTTTTTCGCGTGTCGCTCGCCGCACAGGAAGTTCTCCGCGTAAAGAAGCGAACTTCCTCCACTTCCGTGAAACTTCCGTAGCGCCGGAAAAAACCGAACCGCATACTGGGAATCGTAGAAGGACGGTGGGTTGAGCCGAGCGGGGTCATGCGGAGTCACGTCGGCTACGAGGGTCAGCTTTCAATGTCGATGGCTGGCGACCCGGTGAATGAGATGACAGGTTTCTCCATCCTCGCCGCCAGGCGCGCGGCACGCTTTCCGAGGAAGTCGATCCCAACAGAGCACTGGTGCGCTCCACGAGGGCACCGACGAACGTAGGACACCACCCGCACCACGGTGGTCATGATGCATGGCGTTGTTTGCGTGACGACGCCATGGGAGGAAAGGTGCGCCCGGGAAACGGGCCTGGCTTCGGCGGATACCCCAAACAGCCACATCGTAAACATTGCGGGAGCTATCCCGCGATCGACATCAGAAAGACAGGAGCAATATCCATGAACACCAAGACGCGAGTTCTCTCTATCGCCGGCGCCGCCATGATCGCGCTAGGAACGATCACCGGCGTCGCCGCCGCCAAGCCCCCCACTGACGCAATCGAGGCGGATGTGACAGTGCAGGTCAGCGCGCCCACCGAAGGGGCTCTTCGCTGGGGCATTGCCGGCACCTCCACTTTCACCGCGGTGACCGGTTCCCTCGATAGCGACGGGACTTCACAGGGTGGGCTCCAACTCACCGTCGAGGACACCCGCTTCACTCGGGTTGGTTGGTCGCTGTCCATCAGCGCCACCGACTTCACGGGCGATAACACCGGCGAAATCATTCCCGTCAGCAACTTTTCGGTCGCCCCCGGGGAGCTCGGCGTGCTGGCCGGTGACGCCGGTGTGAGCCCGACGTCGGGGAGCATTGAACTCAGCGAAAGTGGCCAGGTCCTGATCACGGCTCCGGAGGGTTCTGGCTCCGGCAGCTATACGCTTCCGCTGACAGGAACCATGACGATCCCGGCGAACACCACGGCAGACACCTACGTCTCCACCATCACCGTGGACCAGACCTCGGCGCCGTAACGTCCATTCGGAGTGCGGCGGGACGCATTTCCTCACGCCGCACCATAGACCCTACTATCCAACGGCATTCGACAAAAACGAGCATCAAACGGACGGGCAAGGCGATGCAGCCGACGAGCATGAGCACCAGGAGGAGGAACAGGACGCATACGGCGAAGCCGTGCGCGTCGTTCCTGATTTGGCTCTGCGTCGCCATGCTCCTGGCTGTCACTGGTGGCGCTCCCGCTTTGGCGCAGGACACGTTCTCCGCGACGCCGGAGGCCGCCGTCACGGAGACCGCACCGATCCCGGAAGCTCCGGCCGTTTCGGAGACCCTGCTCCAGCCTATGGTCCAGGAGCCAACTGCGGAGCCGGTTATCGCCCAACCGACAGCGGAGCCGATCATGGAGCCAACGCCCACGTTGGTGCCGCTGGAGCCGTCCCCCACGCCTACCATCGAGGCCATACCCACCGCGACGGCTGAGATCGTGACGTCGCCGACGCCCTCGGTCGTCGCTGCTCCGTCGCCAACCGTGGCGCCCACCTCGGCTACCGCCTCCCGAACGACATCCTTCGCCGCGACGAGCGTTGAGGTGGGGAATGGCGCGATTACCGGCTGCACCGGGAAGGGGCCGGATATCCTGTCACCGAGTGGCTCCTTGATCGTAGAGTGCTTTGTTGCGGAATCCGGCAAGGTGTCGGCTGATTTCACCCTCGGTTCGCTGACGAGCACCGCGCCCGGCGCGACGACGGGGTGGTCCGCCCAGCTCGCTGCCGCTGGCAAGAGCACCGGCTTCATCACCGGTGGAGCAACGCTGAGCGTTCGGGCCCAGATGCCGTCGTTCACCATCGAGTTGCGAGCTCCGCAGACAGGCGGCGTGCCCGGAGCCATCGTGTCCATCGATCTGAGCGTGAAGATCTGCAATAACGGGGGAAATAGCTGCAACAACGGATCCACGACCGTTTCTGCCATCCTGCAACCCGGCTTCGATCCCTCCCGCGTCACGATGACATGCGATCCGCAACCCGTCGCGATCACCCGGCTCCAGCAGGGCGTTGTGAACTGCTCGGTCAGTGTCCCGGCCGATGCGGCCGCCGCCGTCGGTGTCGCTGAATCGGTGAGGCTCTCTGTCGCTGCCGGACGGATGGAGCTACGCCACGTCGCCGCAAGGAACGGTAAACGCCGATGGAACGATGACGATCCTGCCGGAGGTCACATTGGCGGCTGGCGGATCATGGTCGTTCAGCGTCACGTTGTCGCCGGGGTGCGGCGCTGAATCGGCGGCCGAGCTGACCCTTTCGAGCAGCATCGCTGTTGCCGGGGCCGCGCACGCCGGTCCGTCGGCGGTGGTCCAGGTTGAGGCCACGGACGATGTTGGTACGCTCACGACTGAGGTCGTTGGCGCTTTGCCGGTGTTGGGCGTCGAGGCGTCGTTCTCGGATCAGATGGCCGAAGGCGCGTTAACCTACCGCGTCGTCGCGGCCGGCTGTGGTGGGTGGAGCGTCACCGTGGCTGCCGGTCCCTTCTCATATGAAGGCCCCGCGCCAGCTGTGGCCCAGGAAGCGCTTCCGCTCACCCTCGTGACCGCTGGCGAGCCCACCGTTGTGGAGGGCGAAAGAGGCGGCGTCGCGGCGGTTGCTGAAACCGGTGACCTCGGCACAGCGCGCACGGTGCTCACGGCGGCGCAGGGAAGCGGGGCTGGTACGTACGAGCAGGAGATCGGCGTGTCGGTCTCCGTTCCGGGGAGCGCTCCGGTCGGGACGTATCGCACGACGATCACCATCACCGCTTCTTCAGCTCCCTGATAGAGGGAGAACGGAGAGCCATCGACGATAGAAGGGAGATGCAGGTATCGCAGCGAGTGAAAAAAACGATCTCAATGGGTATAATGCATACAACGGGTTCGACCTTCTTGCATTTCATATGACCGACCCGCCGTATGTTCCGCGGCAACGACGATGAACGTCCCGACTCGGGCGGCTCACCGCCGTGCAGCCCAGAGATCGAGGCGTCGTCATGTCTGGCAGCTCGCGTTCGGTCCTACGCTGGGGAATCCTGCAGCTGAGCGTGCTGCTTGCGATGGCGGGCCTGTGGGCTCCTGCCGCCGGGAGCAGTGGCAGCCAGATGCAGGTGGCGATCGTCGTCCTTCCGCCATCCGGCGAGCAGCCCGCGTCTTCGGAGGAGGATCCGACGGTTTCCGCCAGGTTGTCCGCCGACGCTGCGGCTCCCTCTGCCGCGTCGCTCGATCTGATCGTGGTCGACGAGCATGGGACGACAGACGGGTGGGCGGTGAAGATCATGCAACCATCGTCTGAGGCTGCACCCGTACTCCTGCGCCAGTATGCGGACCGCGAGGAGCCACGCGGCCTTCAGCCTGGGCGAGCGAGCGTCGGTGCCTCGGGTGACGATCTGGCGCTTGGCCAGCCATTGACCCGGATGACGCCCGTGATCGTTGCCGGGCCCGGCTCCGACGCCGGAACCTACCACGTCGGGTTCGAGCTTGCCGCCGCCGAAGAGGTCGCTCCCGCCAGCCCGTTGATCGTCTCCCTGTCATCCGCGCCCTAGCGACCCACGCGTGTCCATATTCCTCAGGAGAATCGAGAACATGATGCGGATTTCGACGACCTGCCGGCAGGTCGTGATCGGGATCATCCTGCTCGTCATGCTGACCACGCCCAGTGCGCTGTCCGCACAATCGGGGAACCAGGCGTCGCCTCAAGCGGATCCCGGGCCGCAGTTCATCCTGCGGCCAGCGGACGGGGAAGACGGGTCCTACTTCACCCTCGAGGCGGAACCCGGATCGACCAACACGCTGACCGCCGTGCTGGGGAATGTGGACGATCGGCCGGTGACGTTGCGCACCTACGCAGGCGACGGCTTCACGCTTGTCAACGGTGGGTTCGGCGTCCGCGAGGAGGCGGACTCCGGCGAGGGAATATCATCCTGGCTGGACTACAAAGCCGAAACGCTGGAATTCGAGCCCGGGCAAGGGATCGAGCGGTCATTTAGCGTGACCGTACCGGATGACGCCGCGCCGGGTCAGTACATCGCCGGTATCGTGCTGCAGACCGCCGAGCCGATCGCGGTCGAAGGCAGCGCAATGTTCAACCAGATCATTCGCAAGTCCGTCGCGGTGTTCATCACCGTGCCGGGCGACATGACGCCGTCGATCGAGGTTGGTGCGCCGGCGATCGAGGGCAATCTGGCCGGTCAGCGCGTGGTTGTCCCTGTGAGGAACACCGGCGACGTCCTCGTCAAGCCGACCGGTGAGCTGGTGCTGACGAATGCCTCGGGGAACGCCGTGTTTACGCAACCCTTCTCGATGGGCTCTATCTACGCCGGCATGGAGACGACACTGGAGGTTCCACTCCCGGCCGCGTTGCCGGAGGGCGACTATGCGGTGACCGCCACCTTCTCCGATGCGGAGACGGGCGTCGCGGCCAGTGTTCCGGATTCCACCGTTGCGCTGTCGAGCGACGTCGAGACGGCCGCGCCGCTTGCGATCACCTCGGCGGGGGTGACCCCGATGCCCGGGGTCGACGATGTCCAGTTCGCGGCCGTGAGGGTGACCGTCGAGAATCGGGATGCCGCCATCGAGGGCGTCCAGGTGATCCTGAGCGTGGCGCGTGATGGTGAGGCGGTAGAGGATTTCCCACTGGCCAGCTCGGTGACCTTGCAGCAGGGCGAGACCGTTGTCGAGCAGCGGTACATCCCGCTCGAGGGCTGGACGCCCGGTGAATGGACGTTCACGGTGACGTTGAAGAGCGTCGACCCCCAGACCAAAGCGGAAGCGACGCTCGTCTCCGTTCCCGTGGATACGTCCATTCGCGTTCCGGACTAGTGGAACGGGACGGTAAGGAGGTACAGGACCCCTGGACTTGCCCCGGGGAGCCGGGACGTCGGATGCTGGATGCAGCGCATTCGATGTGACCAAGGAGTACCTCCGACATGTCCGCAGAGACGCTTGCCCGACAGCTGATGGACCGCGCCGACGAGCTCGCCCGCTATTCCGAGATGCCGAACGGCATCACCCGGCGCTACGGCATGCCGCAGCTCGCCAGGGTGATGGACATCGCCGACGGCTGGTTCCGTGAGGCCGGAATGTCGACCGAGCGGGACCCCTTCGGGAGCCTGATCGGCACCTACGCGGCGGAGGAAGGGAGCGAGGAGACGCGACCCTTTGTCATTGGCGGGCATCTGGATTCCGTGAAGGACGCCGGGAGATACGACGGTATCCTCGGCGTGCTCTCGGGCCTCGCCGTCGTGCTCCTTCTTGAGGAAGAAGGGCGACGGCTGCCGTTCCCGGTGCAGGTGATCGCCTTCGCGGACGAGGAAGGGCTGCGCTTCAACTCCACGCTCATCGCCTCTCGCGCCTGGGCCGGGCTCGGCATCGAACCGCAGCTCGCCTATCCGGATACGGATGGCGTTACCCTCGCCGACGCGATGCGCTCGTTTGGCGGCGATCCGGCGTTCTACCGTGACAACCCGACGCCGGAGATCCTCGGCTTCATCGAGGCGCACATCGAGCAAGGACCGGTCCTCGAAGAAGAGGAGCTGCCGGTCGGCGTCGTCTCCGCGATCGTCGGCAGCGCGCGCGGCGAGTTCACGATCCGGGGCGTCGCCGGGCACGCCGGGACGGTCCCGATGGCGATGCGCAAGGACGCGCTTGCCGCCGCCGCTGAGGTCGTCCTTGCCGTGGAGAAGATCGGCCGGGAGACGGAGGGGCTCGTCGCGACGGTCGGCGAGCTGGATGTCCGCCCCGGCGCGACCAACGTGATCCCAGGCGAGGTGCGGATGACCTGCGAGGTGCGGCACGCGTCGAGTGACGTCTATGACGGTGCTCTCTCGGCGATCCGCGAGCGGGTCGAGGCGATCTGTGACGCGCGTGGCCTCTCGTTCACGTTCCGCGAGATCGCCGGATACGAGCCCACGCCGATGGACGACGGGTTGCGCGCGTCGCTGCGGCAGGCGATCGAGGCGGAGGGGTACCGCGCGATTGAGATGACCAGCGGCGCGGGCCACGACGCGATCAATGTCGCCAAGATCGCTCCGGCGTCGATGCTCTTCGTGCGCTGCAAGGGTGGCGTGAGCCACAACCCGGCCGAGTCGATCACGGTCGAGGACGCCCAAGCGGCGATCCGCGTCATGGCCCGCCTCGTCGACATGCTCGCCGGGTAACCCCTCGCCTGTCATTCCGGGTCGAGCTCCTCGCCAGCCGTCATCCCACCAGGCGAGTTCCCGTGCGCGGTCCACCGGGTCAGGATGACGCGGCTTGGGGTCGCCATGGTCAACGGGTAGGGTTATCCCTACCTCGCAAAGCACGGCCTGCCACGTTCTGCGTGCTGCCCTCTCGGGTCGATCATGGGATCAGCGAACAAGTCGCCCCCATGCCGATGGACGAGGAGCACCATGCAACACGACGTGACGTTCGAGGCCCGAGATGAAGAGCGCGCGATGGACCGGCGCAAGCGCGTCCTCGGCATCGTCGGCGGGGTGCTTTACCTCGTCCTCGCGCTTGCGATCATGCAGGTGGCGTTCTTCGTCTGGGCGGGCATGTGGCGGTGACCCGGCAACCTGACAATTCCCCGAAGCGAGTAGGTACCATGAGACCGACAGAGCAAGCGACGACCGGCATCACCCCGACGCAGGATGCACCCGTGTTGAAGTTTCCGTTTGAGATCCGGAACGAGAGGGTCCAGGAGGCGGTCGAAGACCCGAACCTCATCTGGAAGACGCTGCGCAACCTGCCGGGTGTGCGTTCGTGGCGCATCCTCAGCGATAGCCTCTTCATGCTCACCAGCTTCCCGATCGGGCTGGTGTGGTTTATCGTCGCCGTCGTCGGCTTCACGCTTGGTGGCGCGCTGTCCTTCCTCGGCGTAGGGGTGCTGATCATCGCCTGGACGTTCGCACTCATGCTCTGGGGCGCCCAGATGGAGCGGGCCCGCCTGCGTGCGTTCCTCGGCGTCAACGTCGGCTCCCCGCACCATTGGGCGGCCACCCGCGGCAATGTCGTCAAGCGTGCCTGGCAGTACATCCGCAACCCGCAGGTCTGGCGCGACATCGTCTACCTGATCATCCTCTTCCCGATCGGCATCATCGAGCTCACGCTAGTCGGCTTCCCGGTGCAGTTCATCGTCTCGCCCTTCGTGTTCGGCGTCGCCGGGGTAACGTATCCGGGCTTCGGCTGGCGCGTCGATCATGGCCCGGAAGCGGCGCTGGCGTTCATCGTCGGCCTCGTGCTGCTCGTCCCCTTCGCGTTCCTGATCAACCTCGGCGCAATGCTGCACGGCCAGCTCGGCCTGCTCCTGCTCGGAACATCGAACGAGGAGATGCTGACCGAGCGCGTCGAGGAGCTGACCGAGAGCCGCTCCGCCGTGATGCGGGCGATGCATATGGAGCGCCGACGGATCGAGCGCGATCTCCACGACGGTGCCCAGCAGCGCCTCGTGAACCTGGCGATGGACCTCGGACGCGCCCGGGAGAAGATGGACGCCGACCCGGTAGCCGCCCGCAAGATCCTGGACGAGTCGCACGAGGAGGCCAAGCAGGTGCTCGCCGAGATGCGCGATCTGGTGCGCGGCATTCACCCCGCCGTGTTGACCGACCGCGGACTCGACGCCGCGATCTCCGCGATCGCCGGGCGCTCGCCGGTTCCCGTCGAGGTCGATGTCCGGCTGAAGGAGCGGTTGCCGGAGGAGGTCGAGGGGACGGCGTACTTCGTCGTCGTCGAGGCGCTGACAAACATCGCCAAGCACAGCGGCGCGACCGAGGCCCGCGTGACCATCGTGCGCGAGGGGAATTGGCTTAGAATCACGGTCGAGGACAACGGTCGCGGCGGCGCCACGCTCAAGAGCGGCTCCGGCCTGTGCGGCCTGCGCGACCGGATCGCCGCGCTCGACGGCAGCTTCGCCTTTACCAGTCCGGAGGGCAAGGGCACGCGGATATCGGTGGAGATTCCATGCGGGTAGTGATTGCGGAAGATGCGGTGATGTTGCGCGAGGGGCTGATCCGGCTCCTCGGGGAGCACGACGCCGAAGTAGTCGCGGCGGTCGACAACGGGCAGGACTTCGTCACGGCGGTGATGGAGCACAGGCCCGACGTCTCCATCGTCGACGTCCGCATGCCGCCAACGTTCCGCGACGAGGGCCTGCGCGCCGCGATCGAGGTTCGCCGCCGCATCCCGGACACCCCGATCCTCGTCTTTTCCCAGTACGTCGAAGAACGCTATGCCGCGGAGCTCCTGGAAGGGGGTACCCGCGGCATTGGCTATCTGCTGAAGGACCGCGTCGCCGACGTGCGCGACTTCATCCACGCCGTGAGGCAGGTCGCTGGTGGCGGCACGGTGCTCGACCCCGAGGTGGTCGCCCAGCTCGTCACCCGCCGCCGTCGCGACGATCGCCTGTCCGGGCTGACGCCGCGCGAGCACGAGGTGCTGGCGCTGATGGCCGAGGGCAAGACGAACGCGGCGATCGCCGAGGCGCTCTTCGTCAGCGAGGGCACGGTCGAGAAGCACATCCGCGGCATCTTCTCCAAGCTCCAGCTCGAGGATGCCGAGACGATGCACCGCCGCGTGCTCGCCGTGTTGACCTTCCTCCGCCTCGGCGAGGACGAGCGCTGACTCCCTGACCTAAGCTTCCACACCTCCCATTTCGTCGCCTCGAATGGATCTGTTGGCACGCGCTCTGCGGCGCGAACCACTGTCTCTCAGTTTCAGGCAAACGTAGCCGGGGAGGTTGGAATGTTCCTTGATGTCTTGCGCCGTTACGGCTTCCACTACGGTGACTCTAGTCGTGGACGGCGTCGGTTGGTCTTTCGTACGCTCACCCTGGCCACGATCCCCCTGGCGATGATCGCGATCGCGCCTCCGGCGTCCGGCAGGACATCGATCCTCGATCCGTCGTCACCGACGGCGACTACGATCTCCTGGCTGTTTTGGTTCCTGCTCGCGTTGTCCGTCCTCGTCTTCGTGCTGATGATGGGCGTGCTGTTGATGGCCGCCTTCCGCAAGTCCCGCGGCGATACGAAACGCGCCTCCCCTGGCGGGATGGGCGTCGTGACCTCGTTCGGGATCGGCGTTCCCGCGGTGGTCCTGCTGGGAATCTTCGGCGTGACCTTCTGGGCGCTCAACGACATCTCCCACGGGGCGAGCGCCGGGGCGGAGACGGTCGAGGTGGTCGGCCACCAGTGGTGGTGGGAGGTCCGCTACGACGACCAGGATGTGACGACGGCGAACGAAGTTCATATCCCGGTCGGCAAGGACGTGACGATACAGCTCACCTCCGCTGACGTGATTCATAGCTTCTGGGTGCCGGAGCTCTCCGACAAGATCGACGTGCTTCCTAACCACACCAACACACTGACGCTGCATGCGGACAAGGCGGGCACCTATCGCGGGCAGTGCGCCGAGTTCTGTGGCGTGCAGCACGCGAACATGGCCCTCATCATCGTGGCCGAGCCGGATGACGATTACGCCTCATGGATCAGCCAGCAGCAGGCAGAGGCATCGATGCCTGACGATCCATTGATCGAACGCGGCCAGCAGGTGTACTTCAACGCCGCGTGCATGTACTGCCACACGATTGAGGGCACCACTTCCAGCGGGGAGATCGGCCCGGACCTCACCCACGTCGCCAGCCGCGAGTACATCGGTGCCGGGACGCTGGAGAACACCGAGGGGAACCTGGCCGGCTGGATCGTCAATAGCCAGTCGCTCAAGCCGAACAACCAGATGCCCAACTTCAACCTCGCACCGGAAGACCTTCAAGCGTTGATCGCCTATCTCGAAAGCCTCAAGTAAGCGGCCGCGTCAGCATCGATGAAAGAAGGCGTTATGGTAACGATCACCGAACGACTTGAGCGAACCTGGGAAACCCCGGCAAGCGTCTGGAGCTGGATCACGACCGTCGATCACAAGCTTATCGGCCGGCGGTACATCGGCACGGCCTTTACCTTCTTCATCCTGGCCGGGCTGGCGGCGGTCGTCATGCGCCTCCAGCTGATGTTGCCGAGTAACGACCTGCTTGGGCCCGAGACCTATAACCAGTTCTTCACGATGCACGGCACCACGATGATCT
The DNA here is from genome assembly GCA_963741805.1 of uncultured Chloroflexia bacterium. Taxonomy (GTDB): domain Bacteria; phylum Chloroflexota; class Chloroflexia; order Thermomicrobiales; family UBA6265; genus UBA6265. The sequence continues at coordinate 142,828 of CAVUJR010000062.1, read as the reverse complement.
TCCTCGTGGCAACGCCGATCCTGTTCGGCTTCGGGAACTTCTTGCTCCCACTTATGTTGGGTGCGCGCGACATGGCATTCCCACGGTTGAACGCGATGACCTGGTGGGTCTTCGTCTTCGCCGGGGGGCTCATGTGGTCGAGCGCGTTCATGGGCACAATGCCGGATGCGGGATGGTTCAACTACGTGCCCCTCTCGGGGCCAGACGCCTCTCCCGGACGGAACATCGACTTCTACGTGGTTGGGCTGACCTTTCTGAGCATCGCCACGACGGCGGGGGCCATCAACTTCATCGTTACCGCGCTCAAGATGCGGGCCCCGGGCATGACGCTTCGCCGCATCCCCTTGTTCGTCTGGAACCTGGTCGTCACGTCGGCCGCGGTTATCTTCGCGATGCCGGCGCTGACCGCGGACAATGTGCTGCTCTACATGGATCGGAATTACGGTACGGAGTTCTTCAACCCGGCCGCGAACGGCGATCCGCTCCTCTGGCAGCACCTGTTCTGGATCTTTGGGCATCCGGACGTCTATATCATCTTCCTGCCGGCGGTCGGGATCGTGTCCAGCATCGTTCCCGTCTTCTCGCGGCACCGGATCGTTGCGTACCCGTTGCTGGTGCTGGCCGCGGTCGCGACGGGCGTGATCAGTTTCGGCGTCTGGGTCCACCACATGTTCGCTGTAGGGCTGCCTGATCTCACGAATAGCTTCTTCGCCGCCGCGACGATCCTCATCGCGGTCCCCGCCGGCATCCAGATGGTGTCGTGGGCGGCGACGATCTGGCGCGGGAACGTGTATTGGGCATCGCCCTTCCTGTTCGTCTTCGGCTTCTTCGCGCTGTTCATCATCGGCGGCGTGACCGGCGTTATGTTCGCGGTCGTCCCGTTCGACCGAGCCGTCACCGACTCGTATTTCGTGGTCGCCCATTTCCATTACGTCCTGTTCGGTGGCGCGATCTTCCCGGTCTTCGCGGGACTGCACTACTGGTGGCCGAAGATGACGGGACGGATGCTGAACGAGTACCTCGCGCAGATTACGTTCTGGTTGATGTTCGTAGGCTTCAACCTCACGTTCTTTCCGATGCACATCCTGGGGCTCCTCGGCATGCCGCGTCGCGTTTACACCTATGGCGCGGGGCTGGGCTGGGAATCGCTCAACATGCTGGAGACGATCGGGGCCTTCGTTCTTGGTGCCGGCGTGCTGCTCTTCCTGATCAATGCGTGGTCGTCCACGCGCGGCGGGGAGCGAGCCGGCGAGAACCCGTGGGGAGCGAACACACTCGAGTGGGCGACCAGCTCCCCGCCGCCCGTTTACAACTTCGTCGTGCTTCCCTCCGTCCATAGCGCGGATCCGCTGTGGGACTCACCAGTCGCGGCCAATGTCGAGCCTGGCGGATTCGTGCTGGCGGACGGGCGCGAAACGCTCGGGTCGACGTTGCTCGACGGGAATCCCGAACGTGTGCTGACCATGCCGGGTGATTCCGTGTGGCCGGTGGTATTCGCGATGGGCCTGCTGGTTGCCTTTGGCGGGGCGCTCTTCGATCAAACCGCCTCCACCGTCATCGGGGTGATCGTCTCGCTGCTGGCCGTCGGGGCATGGATGTGGCCAGTTGAGGCCGAGCAGGAGGTGGAATGATGATTCGCACGGTAGAACACGAGAACCTCGCTGCGCGCTCCGATACGGGCCAGTCTCCTGCCTGGTGGGGGATGATGCTGATGATCCTGACGGAGGCGGCGCTGTTCGCGTCCCTTCTGTTGGCGTACTTCTACGAGCGCTCGAATTCCCCGGCTTGGCCGCCACCCGGCATCAGGGAGCCTGAGCTGCGGCTTCCCATCATCATGACGGCGCTGCTGCTCGGGAGCAGCGTCACCATGGTCGTGGCCGAGCTTGGTATCAAGCGCGGACGTGTTGCGTTGCTGCGACTGGGGCTTGTGCTCAGCATCTTGCTCGCCGCGGCGTTCCTCTCGGTCCAGGCGTACGAGTATCAGCACAAGGCCTTCTCGATTGGCGACAACGTGTACAGCTCGGCCTTCTACACCATCACCGGGATCCACGGACTCCACGTCCTGATCGCCATCGTCATGGGGCTGTTCATCACGGCGCGCGCCTTCCTCGGCCATTTCAGGGCCGACCGGCATGTCGCCGTGAGTGTTGTGGCCCTGTACTGGCATTTCGTGGACGTGGTCTGGCTGTTTATCTTCGCATCGCTCTACCTGTCGCCGCACGTTCTGTAGTGCGATGGATCACTATCAGGAGGAGACGCCTGTGACCTCCAGGACGACTGATTTCATCCCGATCCCGGAAGACAGATCGCATGCCGATCGCTTCCGGCTGTGGTTCAGCCTGTTCGCCGGTATGGTGGCGTGGGCGGCCCAGCTCTGGATCAGCTGGGCGATGGTTCCATCGGTGTGCTCCGGTGCAAGTACGATCCGCCTCCAGGTGGTGACGATCGTGTCCGCGCTGGTGGCGCTCGCTGGCCTCATAGTCGGATTACGCTTCTGGCGCGATTCGGACCGGCGGCCAGCCGACATGCGCGCGGCCGCGGCCCTGGAGACGAATCAATTCATGGCGACGTTAGGGATCGCCAGCTCGGCCATCTTCCTGGTACTCATCCTGATGGGCGCCGTCGGGCCGTTCGTGCTGGTGCCGTGTGGGGCGTCGTGATGATGAGCCGGGCGCGGGCTTTGACCCTGGCTGTGCTGGCCGGGGCCGCTTTGCTGAGTGTGCCCTCGGCGGTCGCGGCCCATGGGGACGTCCCGCCGACACCGGCTACGCTGCTTTCGTCGTGGCGCGTTCCACCGCTACCGGCGCTTGGCCTGCTGCTCCTCTGCTGGATCTACGGGCGCGGCGTGCTCAGGTCTGGTCGCGAGCTGGCGCTGGACGAGGCATCGCCCGGTGGCGAGTCGCGTCGTTTGCGGGCGGCATCTTCGCGATCGGGCTCGCCATCCTGTCTCCGCTCGATCCACTGGGCGATGCCTTGCTCTCGGCGCACATGGTGCAGCATTTGCTGCTGCTCGTCGTCGCACCGCCGCTTCTGGTGCTCGGGACGCCGCTCACGCCCATGCTGGTCGCCCTTCCCCGAGAATGGCGATCGAGACTCAGCCATCGCTGGCGGTCGCTGCCGGTGGTGAGGAGTAGCTGGAGGGCCTTGAACAGTCCTCTCATGACCTGGTTGCTCGCGGCGGCGGCGCTCTGGGGCTGGCACGTGCCGATCCTCTACCAGGCGGCGGTGAGGCGCCCGCTGGTGCACGACCTCGAGCACGTGCTTTTCCTTTGCAGCGCCTCGTTGTTTTGGTGGGTCGTTATCCAGCCGATCGGGCGGGGACCGACACATCGGACGGTGGCCCTGGTGCTGCTCTTCACAACCGCACTCGAAGGAAGTGCTCTCGGGATGTTGATGACGTTCGCGCACGAGCCCTGGTACCCGGTGTATGCCGAGCGCGTCACGTCATGGCACCTGACATCGATGCAGGATCAGCAGCTCGCCGGCGTCATCATGTGGGTGCCGAGTGGCGTGGTGTACCTGGGCGCGATCCTGGTCGTGTTGTACGGCCTCCTGCGCGAGCCGGATACGGACATGGCGGTCGTGCCAGACGCCGCCAGCTAAGGGACGAGAGAAAGGAGTCGCGCGATGGCTGCGAGTACGAGAGGCGGAATGCGAAGCGGGGCTGGCCGGCTGGTCGTTCTCGTCGTGGTGGGACTCCTGATCGCAGGGTCGATCGCCCTTGTCGCCTGGCGGCCGACGGCTGATGACCTGGCCCAGGTCCCGATCGTTTCCGCGGCGTTCGACGGCCAGCGAAGCGAGCCGCTGATCGCGGTGCCGGGCGGGAACCCGGAGAACGGGCCCTCGGCCATGCGGCGATACGGCTGTATTGCCTGTCATACGGTTCCCGGTGTCACCGGTGCCGATGGAGACGTGGGGCCCCCGCTGATCGACTTCGCCAATCGCGTCTATATCGCCGGCATGTTGCCCAACACGCCGGAGAACCTCATCTACTGGATCCAGCATCCGCAAGAGGTTGTGCCCGGTAACGCCATGCCGGAATTGGGCGTGACGGACGGCGACGCCCGCGACATCGCGTCGTACCTTTACACCCTCGCTGAGGACTAGGGAGTTTATCCATGACCCAAGACGAGAGCCGAACGCATGCCGACGAGAAGATAGTGGAAGAGGTTGAGCAGACCATCCAGACCCCATCGCGGCCCCGCGTCTACATCCCGTTAACGCTGGATCGGCGCACCTTTGTGCGTGGCGGTGGAGCGAGTGTGGCCGCGGCGGCATGGGGACGGTCCGCGGCGGGCCAGGCCACACGGACCGACGTTCCCGAGGATCCGGTCACTCACCTGGCCAACGAGGACTTCGCGGACGTGATGGACCGTCCCGACCAGATACCGTCACCGAACTCCCTGCAGTCCCTCTCGCCGCACGAGGCGGACACGGTCGACGCGATCACCTCACGGATTATGCCGGGGACGACGGATGACCCGGGAGCGCACGAAGCGGGCGTTGTTACCTACATCGACGCGCTGCTCGCCTACAACGAGGGGTATGCCGAGTTCACGTACTTGCAGGGACCGTTCGCGCAGACGGAAGCCTCCCTGGCGTCAGCCGCGCCGGGGGTGTCGGGCACCACGGCCGCCACACCCGGCGCTTCTCCCCAGGCGAGCCCGGTTGCGAACGGCGCCACTCCGATGGCGACACCCGAAGCTCCCGCGGCCACGCCGGGCATGGCCGGCGGAACCGAGCCGGAGTATGACGTCGTGATGGTCGACGGGAAAGATATTCAGCGCTATGGCTACCAGTCGAGGCTCTCACCGCGCGATGTCTACCGGATCGGCATTGCTGCCCTCGATCGGCATACCTCCGACCGATTCGGCGCGCCTTTCAAGGATCTGCATGCGGATCAGCAAGATGAGGTGATCGGCGACATGGCCAAGGGGAACATCTCATCGTTTGCCCCGAACCTGTCGGCACAGTCGTTCTTCCAGAACCTTCGCCGCCACACCGGCGAGGGAATGTTCAGCGACCCCGCTTATGGCGGCAACCGCGACATGGTGGGTTGGAAGCTGATCGGGTTCCCCGGGGCGCAACGCGCCTACATGCCGATCGAGTTCCAGACCGAGGGCACGGATCGCCAGCCGCAGTCGATGGACCAGCTTCATCCATTCAACCCCGGCCAGGCGCCAGAGGGCAACGACAACGTCATCCTGCCGGTGAGTGGCTCGGATCGGGAGCACAAGGACGAAGACCATCCGTAGTTCCCGCGCAGTCAAGGCCGCGGACGCAGCGCAAAGGCTGTCTGGATAAATCTGTCAGTGATCTGTAGAGGGGAAAGAGCATGGCGGTCCAAAAGAAGGTGGATGTCGTAACGATCGGGGCCGGTTGGACCTCCGGTATTCTCGGCTGGAAACTCGGCTCCGCTGGCCATAAAGTCGTCGCGCTGGAAGCTGGGCCGGTGCGGTATGCAGATCCGAATTTCGAACATAATCATGATGCGCTCAAGCACGAAGTGCATAAAGCCATGATGTACGACATCTCCCGCGAGACGTGGACGTGGCGGCCGAATCCCAAGGCGCCGTCGCTGCCGATCCGGCAGTTCGGGTCGTTTCATCCCGGTCGAGGGATCGGTGGCGCCAGCGTCCACTGGACGGCACGGTTGTGGCGATTCATGCCCGAGGACTTCCAGCATCTCAGCCACAATATCGAGCGCTACGGCAAGGACAAGATCCCGGAAGGGATGACGATCCAGGACTGGCCGATTACGTATGACGAGTTGGAGCCGTACTATGACGCGTTCGAATACGACATCGGGGCCGCTGGCGCGACCGGGAACCTGAACGGGCAGATCCTGGAGGGCGGGAATCCGTTCGAGGCGCCCCGCTCCCGACCGTATCCATTGCCGGCGCATCCCCTGACGATTGGCGGCCAGATGTTTCACGATGCAACGGCGGAAATGGGGCTGAATCCGTTCCCGAATCCGGCCGGGATCCTGTCGCGGGCATACGAGAGCCCGCTGGGCGACACACGGGCGGCATGCATTTACTGCGGGTTCTGCACCCGTTATGGATGCGAGGTCGACGCCAAGAGTCATGGCGCCAACACACATATCCCGGCGGCGCTGCGCACCGGGAACTACGAGATCCGGCCCCACTGCCTGGTGACCGGCATCAATGTCGGCGCCGATGGACTGGCGACCGGTGTCAACTACATCGACCTGCAGACCGGCGAGGAGCACGAGCAGCCGGCAGAGGTGGTGATCGCCTCCGGGTATACGCTAACGAACGTGCGCATGCTGTTGATGTCGAGGAGCAAGGCCCACCCGGACGGCATCGGCAACGATCGGGGACGTGTCGGCAAGAATTACACCTATCAAATCTACGGGGGGACGGCGACCGGTATCTTCGAGGGTCGCAGGCTCAACCAGTTCATGGCGAACGGGATCACCCAGAGCATCCTCTACGACTTTAATGCCGACGTCTTCGATCACAGCGATCTCGACTTCATCGGCGGCGCCCAGCTCCGCTGCGGAGCCGGGTCGCGTGATCCGCTTGCCTCTGTGCTTGGTATGCCGCCGTTGACGGCTGGCACAGACCAGGCTCAGGACCTGGACACAACGACGAACATGCCTGCGACCGCGGGTGAGGTCGCGAGCCTGGCCGGCACGGGGACGGAATGGGGCAAGGACTGGAAAAAGAACCTGCGCCAGAACTGGGACGGTGCGTTGTCGATCACCGTCGAGGGCGAGGTGCAGGCGTATGAGGACCAATTCCTCGACCTGGACCCGACCTACACCGACGCCTGGGGCCGGCCCTTGTTGCGGCTCACGTTTGATTTCCACGACAACGAGAAGAACCTCTATGCCTACCAGGCAGCGCGCAGCAAGGAGATCATGCAGCAGATGGGGCCGGACCGCATGACGACCAGTGACAAGCTTGGATCGTATGACGTCCATACCTACCAGAGCACGCACTGCACGGGTGGGGCGATCATGGGCGACAGCCCGGACAACTCCGTGACGAACAAGTACGGCCAGGTGTGGGACACGCCGAACGTCTTCGTGACCGGCGCCGCCCTCTACCCGCAGAACCCCAGCGCGAACCCGACCGACACGCTCGCCGCGCTCGCCTACATGACGGGTGACGCGATGGTGGAGCAGTACTTCAATGATCCCAACGAGATCATGGACTGAGCCCGCCTGGCGCCTCCCAAAAAAGGATCCCTGCTCTCGATGCCGCCTCCACCCGGGGGCGGCATCGCTCTGCTCGTCACAGTTCCGACGCAATCATGGAACGGTTTCGTGGCGTGGCGACCCTACCGTGGTGAGCGGCGAGAGGCGAGGGCACCTTCTGGAGGCTATCCCCACCACCGTTTCTCCCGATACCCGCGTGTCCCCGGCAGCCTGCCGGGCGAATACTCGGGATGGGTCACGGAAGCGGTCACCTGGCCGTCTTCCCATTGTCCGGGACCAGACAAGAACACGGCTAGCGGTAAGGTGAGAGGTATGTCACAGCGGAACTGGGGACCAGGCGGAGTCGCACGGGCGAGCGCGCGGCGGCCATGGATCACGATCCTGGCGTGGGTCGCGCTGGCGGCGATCATCATCACCGGTGGCTCGCTCACCCACCAGAAGGAGGAGGACGCGGCCTTCACGCGGCGCGTCGAGTCTCAGGTCGGACAGCAGTTGATCGACCAGCACCTCGGCGAGGGCAACGGCCTCTCCGAGACACTTATCTTCGTCAGCGACGAGCATAGCGTCGACGACCCGGCCTTCCGGAGCGTCGTCGAGCGCACGCTCGCGAACCTGGCGCCGTTTGAGGCCGACATCGTGGCGGTCACGAACTACTACGACGCGCCCGAGGTGCCGGAGATGCAGGCGCTGGTTGGTAGCGACGGGCACTCGCTCGTCGTCCCGATCGCGCTGCGCGGCGAGTGGACCGACTACGATGGACGGTATCCCGGGTTCGAGGCGGCGATGGACGCCTCCCGCACCGACGGTTTCGAGATCGGCGCGATCGGCGCGCTGAGCGCGGGCGAGATCGGCGAGATGTATGGCGAGGACATGCAGAAGGACGTGCAGGTCGGCCTCCCGGTCGCCGCGATCGTCCTGCTGGTCGTCTTCGGCTCGCTCGTCGCGGCCGGGCTGCCGCTGATCCTCGGCGTCGTCACGATCGCGACGGCGACGGGGCTGGCCCAGATCGTTGGCGGCGTGGTGGTCATGGAGGACGCCGGCATGATGCTGGTGACCATGATCGGGCTCGCGGTCGGCATCGACTACTCGCTCTTCCTGCTCGAGCGGTACCGCGAGGAGCGGCGGCACGGTGCGTCGAAGCTCGATGCGGTCGAGCGCGCCGGGGCGACGGCCGGCAAGGCCGTGCTCTTCTCCGGCGGGACGGTCCTGCTGGCGCTGCTCGGCCTGCTGCTGATGCCGATCACGATCTTCCAGGGCATGGGCATCTCGACCGCGCTGACCGTGGTCGTCGCGGTCGCGGCTGGACTGACGCTGCTGCCGGCGCTCGTCCGCATCTGCGGTGACTGGATCGACTTCCCGCACTTCGGCCGCATGCGGCGGCTGCGGGCGCAGGACGCGACCGGCGTCGCCCAGTTCCCGGAGATCGGGCAGGGGAGCGGCTTCTGGGGCCGGCTGGCGTCGTCTGTCATGAAGCGGCCGGGCGTCTACGCGACGCTGACCGCCGGGTTCCTGCTGCTGGCGTCGGTGCCGGTGTTCACGATGGACCTCGGGCAGCCCTCGGTCGAAACCTTCCCGGACAGCAACTACCGTCGCTCGTTCGAGCTGATGGCGGAGCACTTCTACGCGGGCCAGGACAGCCCGGTGAGCGTGGTCGTGACCGGCGACGTGTCGTCGGGCGCGACCCAGGCGCAGGTGGAGTCGTTCATCACCGCCGTCGACGCCGATGGCCGCTACAGCCATGGCATGACGCGCACGAGCGAGGACGGCGCGATCCTCGTCATCGACCTGATGCTGCGCGATGATCCGTTCGGCGAGGCCGGGCAGAATGCCGTCGCCGACCTGCGGAGTGACTACGTGACGCAGGCGTTCGGGGACTCGGGGAACAGCGTCTACGTCACCGGCGACCCGGCGATGGTGCTGGACTTCAACACCCAGCTCTCGGACAACCTGCCGTACGTGTTCGCGTTCGTGCTCGGGCTCAGCTTCGTGCTGCTGATGATCGCGTTCCGCTCGATCGTCGTCCCGGCGATGTCGATCGTGCTGAACCTGCTCTCGGTCGGCGCGGCCTACGGCTCGGTGGTGCTCGTCTTCCAGCACGGCTGGCTGGCGGACACGCTCGGGCTGACGCAGGTCGAGACGATCACGAACTGGCTGCCGGTGATGCTCTTCTGCATCCTCTTCGGCCTCAGCATGGACTACCACGTCTTCCTGCTCAGCCGGGTGCGCGAGGCGTGGGACCACACGGCGGACAACCAGGCGTCGATCGTGAGCGGCCTGCAGAACACGGGCCGGATCATCACCGGCGCGGCGCTGATCATGGTCGCGGTGTTCTCGGCCTTCGCCTTCGGGCGGATGAGCGAGATGCAGCAGATGGGCTTTGGCCTCGGCGTGGCCGTGCTGCTGGACGCGACGCTGATCCGGACGATCCTCGTCCCGGCGACGATGCGGCTGCTGGGCGACCGCAACTGGTACATGCCGAAGGTGCTGCACTGGCTGCCGGAGATCCACGTCGAGGGCAAGCTGGAGCCGATCCGGCTGAACCGCCTGGAGCGCGAGGGCGCCAGCGCGGACTAGGCGTCTCGCTTCCAAACAGGATCACGGAGGGAAGCACCGGGCCGGCAACAATGCTGGTCCGGTGCTTCTCGCAAGCATAGAATCCGTCCGTAAATTTCCGTCAACATCGTATTCGTAAATTTATGCACACCTACCCAAAGGTATGGTTCGGGGAATTGCTATATAAGCTGACCTTGCATTTCGTCACCGAGCGTGGGATAGTGGTTTCCAGATGGGGGATCACCATAAAGCACGTCAGCACGAGATGGGCGAGGCTCATTTCGGTCAGGCGCAAGCAATATCAGGTCGGTGTTCGTGCCGGCCAGTGTACTGAGTCGCATTTCTTTTGATGAAAAGAGATGCGGCAGGGGTGGGAAGAGTGCGCCTTCGCGAGAACACGCGAATCGAATATGCGGACGACCGGCCGGCCAGGTGTCTGGACTGCACTCGTCGTCCTGCTGCTCGTCGCCACGATGGTGCCCGTCTCGGGTGTCGCCCAGGACGCTGGAACGCCGCCTTCGGAGGTCCCGCCACCGGTCGAGGTCCAAGCGATCCCGACGGATCCGCCACCACCGCCCACCGAGTACCGACCGTTCCGCCGGTGTCCCACCGAGGTTCCGCCGACTGCTGTGCCTCCCACTGAGGTCCCGCCCACGACGGTGCCGCCGACCGAGGTCCCCGCACCAACCGCCACCGTGGCGCCGACCGCGACGGTCGCGCCAACGGCGACAACCGCGCCGACTCCAACACCGGTTCCCACGCTTTCGTATGCGGTGGCGTCGCAGCCGACCTGCACGCTTGACTCCGAATGAGTCCGCCACCGTCGCGCATGGGGACACGATCGACTACCTCTGTACCCATTCCGTGCGGATCACGGGCACCGACGTTGTGCCGTCGTCCGTGATCACGACCTGGAAACTCGATGCTTCGGTCGGCACAGGGGCGACGGTCTCGATGCTGCCGCCTGTGAACGATCCCGCCGTCGAGAAGGCCCAGTGGACTGCGGAAGGCGCAGCATTCCTCCTTCACCTTTGCCCAGCTCTATCCCGGTTGGGCGCTCGACCGATCCCGGCGCGATCGACGCATCCGCGACCGTGAGCTTCCGCCTTCGCGTCCATCGCGCGACCTGCAGCACGGAGGCGATCGAGGTTCGCCTGGATCATGTTGTGACCGTTGATGCGGCCGGAGCCGTGGTCACGGAGCAGGACAGCGGGTCGCAGCCGCTCCTGGTCACGCCCGCGCTCCAGCCGATCCCGGATCCGTCCATTGCCTTCGACGGCCCGCTGACCTTCAGCGACATTGGCGTCGACGCCTCCGGGGTGAGCGACCCCCTACGATCTGGATCCGTCTCGCTGACCGTATCGGGCCTTGATGACGCCTGCGGTAGCTACGTTCTCAATGTCGGCGCATCCCCATTGGCAGATGACTCGGGAAGCATCCTCGATGGCGCGAGCCTGAGCCTCGTATCCGTCAATGACCAGCCGGTGACCGGCGACGCCTGTGATCTCTTCGCGGGATGCGATGCCATCGTGCTGGTGGCCGGTCCCGATGCCCTTCCAACGCAATCCATTCGGCTAGGTGTCGAGCTCCGGATGCCGGAGCACCCTGGCGTAGGCTCGTTTGGCACCTCGTTGTCCGCATCGCTGCTGGGGCCATAAGTCAATGCAGCGTGAGGCGCGGGACTCCGTAGTAATGGGGGAGAAGGAGGTGGAGCGGGGGTAGATGTCCAGGGAAGTGGTGACCTCGCGCGAACGCGAGGCCACCGGGTCAGATACGACGATCCACGTGTGAGAGCAGGGATCGTCGCTCCGAAGCCCAGTATCTCATGGTTGCGTGTGAATATGTTCCGTCGTGACTACACCGCACAAGAGGTACTGAAGGTACAGAGCGAGAGAATAATCGCGACCGCGAGCCATGCATAGAAAGGGCTGGAAAAACGAAGAAAAAAAGCCACGGAAAAGGAGAGATCTCTAACTGCAAAAAAAAGACAAGGACGCGAGCGAAAGATCGCGAGAAACGAAAGAGCGATCAAAAGGAAAACCCCCGATAGCCAAGAAGTAAAGAAGAAGGGGGAGAGAGAACTAAGGCTCCAAAAAAAACAAAGAAAAGAAGCGGGAGCGATAAAAGAGAGAAAGGAGGAGTAGAGAACCGTGGTGCACGAGGGCAGAAGGGAACAGCGAGAAGAGAGAACGAGATCGTAGTGGCTGATACAGGATAGAAGAGCGAGAAGCTGATGTGTGCGGATAGGCGTAAAGAAAGTGTCGCAAGGCCCTCATCAAGGAGAAGAGGTTGAAGATAAGATAAACGCGTGTAAGTAGTCTCCACAGGCCTCGCGAGCAGGAAGGTAAGAAGCGATCTACCGAGACGCCACTCGTTTGTATCCGCTGAGAAGTCGATATCGAGTAACAAAGGGGAGCGAGAGACTACCGCCGAAATGAGCGAAGAAGAAACCAAGAAAAGGCGAGAGAGAGCTCGGAAGAGGGCGAGGAGGAAATACAGACTAGAGAAACAATCTTGATGCGCAGGATCGAAAATCATACAGGCGAAGAGGCCGCGAGAAAGTATCGCGAGACGAGTCGAGAGATGAGGAGAAGTAGAGAAGTCGTTGTACCGACCTGTATGTCCTGCGCGAGAGAGAGTTCAGGGACGTTGTAGACGAAATCGGAAATACCTGAGGCATACAAGAGAAGCCGGGGAGAAGGATTCTGTCTATAAATGAAAACCTGACCAAGAAAGAGAGCAGCTACTCGAGAAAAAACCGTGCGTTCGCGGTGCGGACGAAATGGCCGCGTAGAAAGACGACGAATCGAGAGTCGTGCAACCATCGACGAGTCCCGCGAAGGGTACCACGTAAATGATAGTCGTTATCCAGGACGATAGCCAAACGAAAAAAGAGACGTAAAAGCAGTAAGTCGATATCAGAAATTGTCGAGGATCTCGCGAAAGCTAATTATATAGAAATGTCGTCGAAAGTAGAAAAATGTATAGTCGAGAGTCGAGATGCGATCTCGAGTGCGCGTCGTCGAAAAAAGAGTCGGTCATGAAGCGTAGGGTGACTCATGAGGATTGAGTTGATTAGGATTGCGATTGCGGAGGCGTGGCGGTCTAGACGACGACGTCCACAGGCGTCTCGGTCCAGGTCGTCGATGAGGGGACGTTCTCGATCGCGATCGATGCCGCCGGGATCACGTTCGTCGGCGATGATGGCGGGGCTCCGGGCGTGACGGCGTTCTCCGGAGCGACGGCATACGCCACGCTGCCGATCAGCCTGACGGATACGCGATCCAACGAAACGCGAGGCGGCTATGAGGTGCGCCTGTCGATGGGCGAGCTCACCGTGGGCGATGGCGCGACGGCGTCGATGACGATCGCCCCATCGAACATCCATGTCACGGGTGTGAGCGGCCTGCCGGAGGGATTGGATCAGGGATTCGAGGGGAGCGCTCGCTCGACTCAGCTGGTGACGCTCTTCGCCTCAGGGGACGTCGCTCCCGCGGTGCAGACAACCATCCAGGTCGAGCTTCGCCTGGAGATCCCGGCTGGCACCATGCCAGGGGAGTTTTCGGGCGATATCTCCATCGAAGTCCTTCCCATCATCTGAATACCAACGGGGAAATGAGGAGAGGGAGGGGCCGGTCATTGCGACCGGCCCTCTCTCGTTGTGTCGGTTGTTCGAATCGTACGGGCGATATTCATGTCTCGCCTTCTGGCACGCCCATGAAGGCGATACATGGAGTATCGCCCGTACGGGAGTCTACGCCGTCGTCACCTGGTAGCGGGGCTGGTCGGAGAGGCGGCGCTCCGGCTCGGGCTTGTGGTGGACGATGTCGCCGAGCGAGCTGCCGTAGCCGAGCAGGCGCAGGCCGTTGAGCACGACGATGATCGTGCTGCCCTCGTGGCCGACGACGCCGAGCGGCAGCGGGATGCCGACGATCAGCGTCGACGCCGCCAGCACGGTGATCACCGTCAGCGCGAAGCCGAGGTTCATGCGGATGATCGTCCGCATCTTCCGGCTCAGCCCGATGGAGTAGGAGAGCTTGCCGAGGTCGTCCGACATCAGCACGACGTCCGCCGTCTCCAGCGCGACGTCCGTGCCGGCCGCGCCCATCGCGACGCCGACCTGCGCCGTGGCCAGCGCCGGGGCGTCGTTCACGCCGTCGCCGATCATCGCGACAGTCCCTTCTGTCTTCAGGTTCTCGATCACGTCCAGCTTCTGCTCCGGCAGCAGTTCCGCGTAGACCTCGTCGATGCCGACGCTCTCGGCGATCGCGTTCGCGACCCGCGCGTTGTCGCCGGTCAGCATCACGACCCGCCGCACGCCACGCTGCTTCAGCGCCGCGATCGTCTCGGCCACCTTCGGCCGCAGCACGTCGGCCACGCCGATCACCGCGTAGATGCCGCGTTCGTCGCCGACGTACATCGTCGACTTGCCCTCGTGCCCGAGGCGCTCGTTGTGCTCGCGCGCGGAGTCCGGCAGCTCGATTCCGAGATGGGTCATCAGGCGCTCGTTGCCGACCGCGATGGTGTGCCCGTCGACGGTCGCCGTGATCCCGGCGCCGACGTGCGACTCCAGGTCCCGCGCTTCCGGCAGGGCCAGGCGGTCGCGCTCGGCCGCGGCGACGACCGCCGTGCCGATCGGGTGCTCGGAGAGGGCCTCGGCGGCGGCCGTGACGGCCAGCACCTGCTCCGGGTTGCTGCCGTTCAGCGTCACGATGTCGGTCAGCTGCGGCTTGCCGATCGTCAGCGTGCCGGTCTTGTCGAAGGCGACGATATCGACGCTGCTCATCAGGTCCAGTGCGCGGCCGCCCTTCACCAGCACTCCCTTGCGCGCCGCGTTGGCGAGCGCCGAAAGAGTCGCGGCCGGGGTGGAGATCACCAGCGCGCAGGGGGACATCACGACCAGCAACGTCATGCCACGGTAGAACGCATCATAGCGGTCGACGCCGAAGAACATCGGGACGACGGTGACGAGCGCGGAGAAGGCGATCACGAAGACGGCGTACTTGCCCTCGAACGACTCGGCGAACTCCTGCATCGCCGATTTGTCCTCGCGCGCCTCGGCGACGAGCTTCACGATGCGGGCGAGGGTCGAGTCCTGCGCGAGCTTCGTGACGCGGGCGTGCAGGGCGCCGCGTCCGTTGATCGTGCCGGCGAAGATGTCGTCGTTGACAGCCTTTTCGATCGGGATCGACTCGCCGGTGATCGCCGCCTGGTCGACGGCGGAGCTGCCGGAGATGATCTTCGGCGTCGGCCGGGATCCGCTCGTGGGGCTGGATGACGATGATGTCCTCCAGCGTCAGCTCCTCGACGGGGATCTCGACGAAGCGTCCGCCGCGCTGGACCCGCGCCGTGTCCGGGGCGAGATCCATCAGCGCGCGTACCGCGTTCTTGGTGCGGTCGAGCGAGTACTCCTCCAGCGCGTTCGAGGTCGAGAACAGCGAGAGCAGGATCGCACCCTCGGCCCAGTTATCGGTGATCGCCGCTCCGATCGCCGCGAGCACCATCAGCAGGTCGACATTGACATGACCCTTGACCAGGTCCTCGATCGCCGTGCGCGTCGCCAGCGTGCCGCCGGCCAGATAGGCGAGCACATAGACGCCGACCTCGACCGACTTGGGCACGTCCACCACATGCTCCAGCGTCAGCCCGAGCACGGTGAAGAGCCATGCCAGGCCAGCGAGCACGGCGAGCTGCCACTGGCCAAACCACGCGGCGAACGAGTCGGGCTGCGCGTCCCCGCCTGCTGTCATCTCACGGTCGATTACCGTCGCCTCTGTCACCATGACTACCCTTTGCTGCCAACCCCATTTCGCGGGTCCTCGATATCCGAGCGAATCGGTCGTACATGAGAATGATTCTCAACTAACGAAAGTATAGCAGCGGACCCCGGATCGTGCACCGCGTAAATGGGCGGTTTCGTGATCGAATCCCGTGGCAGACCTGCTATTCTTTGAAGAGCATACGGCGTCGAACCGGAGGACATGGGCGTGGAAGATCGGGTCATCCAGCATGTGGAGAGCCGCGAGCAACTCGAGGTGCTTCCGGGCCCGTCGTCCAGCCAGCGCGCCGGTCGGTTGCCGGCGTTCCCAACCATGCTCCAGCAACTCCGCGAGAGCCGTGGTCTGTCGAAGGCCGATCTCGCCAAGCGCACGGGTCTCGACCCCAGCACCATCACGCGGTTCGAGCAGGGCGCTCGCCAACCGGAGCGCGACACCGTGCTCCAGCTCGCTGACGGCATGGTGCTGCCGATGCGGGAGCGCGACCTCCTGCTGGCCGCGTCCGGGTTCCGGTCGGAGATCTGGGACGACCCGCTGTTGGTCGAGCTGATGCAGTTGCTCAACGACGACGCGATCCTCGA
This sequence comes from uncultured Chloroflexia bacterium, assembly GCA_963741805.1. GTDB lineage: Bacteria > Chloroflexota > Chloroflexia > Thermomicrobiales > UBA6265 > UBA6265. The sequence goes on along the minus strand of CAVUJR010000062.1, from coordinate 126,731 downwards.
GCGGGAGCGAAACGACGCGCGCGCCGCCGTACGAATGGCCGTCGCCTACCTTCGTCTTCAACGCCTGCAGGACTCCTGAGCCTTGCCGATCATCCTAGCTGCCGGGTCCCCGCTCGACTCTCCGTTCCACCCAAGGTGATGGCGATGACCGCTCCGTCATCGATGCTGGCGTTTCTTCGGGCGTTCCTGCTCGTCATCCTGTCCAGCATTGGCGTACTCGTTCCCGCTCCCGCCTCGGCGCAGGAGGCCGACCCGGAGCTGCCGACCGTCGTCATTGACGCGCTCGACGGGTTCCGCTGGTCGTCGCATACCGTCGTTGTGGCGCCGGGTCAGCGCATCGTCGTGACGAACCGCGACGTCGACCGCCATGCCTTCACCGTGGATGCGTGGGGGATCGACGCGAACCTGCCGACGCTCCAACCCGTGGAGATCATCGTCCCCGGGGATGCGGAGATTGGGGCGAGCGTCGACTTCTACAGCAGTGTCGGGGATGACCGTGACGAGGGGCTCGCCGGATCGATCCAGGTTGTGACGCGTGATGAGATCCTTGCCGACGCCGATCGCGGGCTGCGCGTCGCGGCGACGATCCAGAACCGGATCACGATCGAGGTGCGCGACGATTTCACCTTCACGCCCTCGACGCTGGACGTCGAGCCGGGCGCCTTCATCGAGATTCGCAATGTCGGCGTGATCGAGCACCATTTTGTGGTCGACGAGTGGGACGTCAATGAGACGATCCCATCGGGCGATCTCGCTCTCGTCCAGGTCCCGTCGGATGTCGTGACCGGCCAGTCGGTGACGTTCTATTGCTCGGTGCCGGGCCACGCGGCGCAGGGTATGAGCGGGACGCTGACGATCGTTCCGGCGCGTACCGCGGTCGAAACCGTTCCGCGCGACGACGAAGGCCGCACCACGGCCAGCAAGGACCTGCGTCCGTTCGTCCCGAACGCCGCGTTCCTCGGGCCGGAATGGGTGCAGCTGCGCAGCGGGTCATCCGAGACGCTGCTGGTTGCCGATTTGACGCTGGCCGTCGATATCTTCCCGCACGAGGGTCTGGGCGCAATCTATCTCGGGCCGGAGGGGAGCCGGGTAACGCTGATCGTGCTTCCGATGACCGGTGAAGCCCTGCCCGCAAGCCGGGTCGAGGACGCCATCGCGGGTGTGCAAAACGAGATGGTCGTCGCCTGGGACCGCGATCGAATCGGGTCCGCCGCGTTTCTCGACGCGCCGCCGCCGATAGGGTGCGATGCGGCGCTCCGCTCCAGCGGGATTGTGCCCGTGCTCACGCTGCCGGCCGGGGCGACGGCCTGCCAGTTGCGGACGTCCGGTGTGGCGATCTTCGTCACCGTCGAGGGGAGCGTCGGCGATGCGACCGGCGTCGACGCCGCCGATGTCGTCATCGAGAACCTCCTGACGCAGACGGAGCCGGCCAGTCCGGTTCCGGTGGAGAAGTCGAACAATGAGTGACGAGCTGACCGTGATCTTCGATGGTCGCTGTCGCGTGTGCGCGTGGACCATCCGCACGCTCGGGAACCTGGACCGCCACCATCGGCTGACGATGGTCCCCTGCCAGGGGATCGAGGGCGTCGAGCGCTTCGGGCTGACTCGCCAGCGGTGCGACCGGCAGGTATTTGTCGCACGCGCCGACGGAACCCTGATCGAGGGCGGGCAAGCGGCGATGCTGATCCTCGCGACGGCGCTGGAGCAGCCATGGCTCGCCCGCGTCGGGGCGTTACCTGTCGTGCGACAGGTCGTGAACGCGGGGTACATGCTGCTGGCTTCCGTGCGCCGTCGCCTGCCCGGCCCCGCTACCTGGTGCGACCAGCATCCGGAGCAGTGCGTCCAGGCGTAAGTGGACGCGTATGTCGCGCGGGCACGCGCGACGCCTCGTGCAGGGGAGACACTTCTGTCTGTCCTTGGCGCCTCATCGAGGGCGGACCCTTATGTCCGCCCAAACACATCGTTTCGGTTTTGCGTGACAAAAGGGGAAGAGGGTGGGGAAACCGTATTGGGAGGGGGCCCGCGTGCGCCTGCGCGCGGTCGAGCCATCGGACGCGCGGCACCATTTCGCGATCGACCGCGAGCGCGGCGTCGACCGTAACCTCGACGCGGTCATGCCGCCAAACTCGATGGCGCGCGCCGAGAAATGGGCGCGGGAGTCGGCCGAGCAGGGTTTCCGGGACGGTGACGGCTTCTTCTTCGAGATCGAGACGCTCGATGATGGCGAGTATGTCGGCGCGATCGACACGCACCACTGCGACCCGCGCGCTGGTCGCTTTGAGTACGGCATCGCCCTCCGCGAGTCCCAGCGAGGGAAAGGCTACGCCGCCGAGTCGATCCTGCTGGTCCTGCGCTACTACTTCCTCGAACGCCGCTACCAGAAGTGCGACGTCGGTGTCTTCGACTTCAACACGGCTTCCATCCGCCTTCACGAGCGCCTCGGCTTCGTGCTGGAGGGGCGCCGGCGACGCCACACCTTCACCGGCGGTACCTTCCACGACATGCTGCTGTACGGCATGACGGTGGAGGAGTTCCGCGAGCGCCATCCTGACTACGTCACGATGTAGCATCCGCCGCGCGGCATTGTTGACGCCTCCGGGGAATCGTGGTTCAACGGTGACAGCACGCGACGGTGCGTGCGCCAGATCCTCCACGAAAAGGATGGCCCCCGTGACGATCAAGATCGCGCTCTCCTCATATTCGTTCCTCAATTTCGGGGGCGGGCCGGATGGTGCCAGCACGCCATCCGTCCACCAGATGGTCGACCACTGCGTCGAGTACGGCGTGGATGGGATCGAGTTTCTCAGCCCGCACCTCACAGACAGTGGGGTCACCACACCGGAGGCGCTCGCCGAGCTCCAGCAATACGCGGCGATGCGCGGCATCCGGCCGATCACCTTTGCCGCGTTCAACAACCCCCTGCAGACGACTCCGCAGGCGCGTGCCGATGACCTGGCCGGCCTCATCGCGGATATCGATCGAGCCGACCTGCTGGGAACACCGTTTGTCCGCACTCTTGGCGGCCGGTGGAACACGATTTCCGACTTCGCCCAGCTCACCGCAAATCGTGGTGAGGAGCCGCCGATCGAGGGCTTCACCGACGAGCAGGGGTTTGAGTGGACCGTCACCAGCCTCCGCTATGCCGCGCAGTATGCCGGCAGCAAGGGCATCACGCTGGTGCTGGAGAACCACTGGGGCCCGACCGGTACCTCCGCCGGCACGAAGCGGATCCATGACGCCGTCGGTTCGCCGTGGCTGAAGTACGTGCTCGACACCGGCAACTTCTTCCATCTTGAGGACCAGTACGCCGAGATGGAGACCTTCCTCGACGATCTCGCGGTGCTCCATGCCAAGACGTATCTCGGCGGCTCGCGCGTCGGTGTTCCGCCCATCGACTACGACCGCGTCAATGCCTTGCTGAAGCGCATCGACTACAACGGCTACGTCTCGATCGAGTTCGAGGGGCACGCTCATCCGCAGGACGGGATTTCGGATGGCATCGCCACGGTCCGCCGTCATCTGGTCGACGCCTGATCTGTTCCAAAACCGGTGACCGATTCGTCACGAAAGCGGGGGTTCTGCGCGGGCGGAACCCCCGCTTTCGTGTCCCCGTGGCACATGTTGTAAGTACACTCTTTACACGTCACAATACCCCCAGCATGGGCGCCAAATCGGCGCTTTCATCGATGCGGGGAGGGGAATGACCGATGCAGCCTCAGTTCGACGTCCGCGCGATCCAGGACTGGTTCCTTGATCTCTTCAGCTGGCGCGAGAAGCGCTCCGGTATGATCGCGCCCGACGAGCGCCTGCCGTGGGGACAGACGGTCCCGATGGGGCTCCAGCATGTGCTGGCCATGTTCGGCTCGACGGTGCTCGGGCCGATCCTGATGGGCTTCGACCCGAACGTGGCGATCTTCTTCTCGGGGATCGGCACGCTCCTGTTCTTCTTCATCACCGGCGGGCGCATCCCGAGCTACCTCGGCTCGAGCTTCGCGTTCATCGGCCCGGTCATTGCCGTGACCGGTGGCATGGTCGCCGCGCCGGATATCCCGAAGGCGCTCGGGGGCATCGTCATAGCCGGCCTGATCTACACGATCATCGGCTTCATCGTGCATATTTACGGGTCCGAATGGATCGACAACCTGATGCCGCCGATCGTGACTGGCGGCGTCGTCGCGATCATCGGACTGAACCTTGCTGGCGCGGCGCGCGGCATGGCGCAGGACGACATGGGTCTTGCGATCCTGACGATCCTTGCGATCCTGGTCGTCGCCCTGATGGGACAAGGGCTTATCGGTCGCCTGCCGATCCTGCTCGGCACCGCGATCGGGTACCTCTTCGCTCTCGTCGTCGGGGGCACCTCTCTTGACGGTCGCGAGATCCTGGGCTGGAGGGTCAGCGGGGTCGACCTCGGCCCGGTCGGGGACGCGTCGTTCTTCGGTCTTCCCAACTTCAAGACGCCGTCCTTTGACGGGAGCGCCATAGGGCTGATCGCCCCGGTCGCCGTGGTCCTCGTGGCCGAAAACACCGGCCACATCAAGGCGGTCTCGGAGATGACGCGGCGCAACCTGATGCCGTACCTTGGTCGCGGCTTCATCGGCGACGGTGTCGCCACGATGGTCTCCGGCTTCGGCGGCGGTACCGGCGTCACGACCTACGCGGAGAACATCGGCGTCATGGCCGTGACCCGTGTCTTCTCGACGGCGATGTTCGTCGTCTCGGCCGGCGTCGCGATTCTCCTCGGTTTCTCGCCGAAGTTCGGCGCCCTGATCAGCTCGATCCCGCTTGGCGTGCTCGGTGGCGTCGCGACCGTCCTCTTCGGTCTCATCGCGGCGGCCGGTATCCGCATCTGGATCGACAACCGTGTCGATTTCTCCAAGGGCATCAATCTCTTCATCGCCGCAGTCACCCTGATCGTCGGGACGGCGGACTACACCGTCAGCATCGGCAACTTCGATCTCAACGGCATCGCGCTCGGCACGTTCGGCTCGATCATCCTCTACCAGCTCTTCCGCTTTGCGCCGGGCGCGATGGATGACGATCCGGGAGCAACGCCCGCCAGCGCCGGGGAGCCGGATCTCGGCGACCTGGGGTACAGCGGCGAGCGCCCGCGTGGTGGCCGCGGGCCGGGCCGACCCGTTCGGGAGCCACGACAGCCTCGTATCGAGCGACCGCGTCCGGGCATCCGCGAGCCGCGGCCAGAGCTCTATGACGAGGAGTGGCCGGAGGAGGAGCCAGAGATCAGGCGCCCGGCCCGCCGGCCGGCTCAGGGCCAGGTGCCACAGCGCCGACCCGCGCCGCCGGAAACGTCGCGCGCGCCACAGGAGACGACCCGCCGGCCGGCGCAGCGGCCTGCTCCGCAGCGCCAGGCGCCCGAGCAGCGGCAGGCACCGGCCCAGCGACCGCCCACGCGCCGCGAGGAGCAGGGCGCCTATGAGGACGCGCCGCAGATGCCGCCTCCACCACGCATCCCGCCGCCACCCGCTCGACGCGCCCAGCAGAGACCGTCGCAGCCGGCTCGCCGGGAAACGCCAGAAGACGTTGAGGAGGTCGTGATCGACGACCCGTCCGCCCTGCCGCGCGCGCCACGTCGGGGCGAGTACGACTTCATGCCGGAAGAGCCTCGTCAGCGCCCGAACGGGGGCCGCCGCCCCGCTCCGGACGAGTGGGACGACGACCACGGGTACGAGGACGAATCGCCGCCGCCCGACGATCGACGCGGGTAGGGGAGAGTGTTAGCTCAGCGGGCCGGGAACACGATTCCCGGCCCGCTGTCTTTGTGTCTGTCGGGCGGGATGGCGATCAGGGCCAGGCTGCCCAGTGTGGAACGTCGCGGCGGTATCGACCTGCGGTCGATCGGCTTCGCCGGGGGATTCCTCGCGTTCGCTCGGAATGACGGACCATTCTCCGGCCGACGGGATGCCTCCGAATGAGTCTCTATATTCGTTGCCCTTGCACCCGGGAGCGGAATGGCGCACGGCCGCGGGCGTCGATGTGGACACGGAAGAGTGAACCCGCGAGCTCCCCGTTCTCGGGGCCGCGGTCCTGGCCGCCGCCGGAGGTCGCGTACGCCTCGTCGTAACCGTCTCCGGCGAAGGTCACGCTGGTGACCTTGTCGACGGGCATGTTAAACCGCTCCATCAGCTCGCCGTCGGGCGAATAACGGAAGATCGCGCCACCTCCCCAGCGGGCGGACCAAATCGTCCCCTCCGTGTCGACCGCCATACCGTCCGGCACGCCTTCGCCCTCAGGGATCTGCACGAGCACCTCGCGTGCTCCCAGCTCGCCGGTCTCCCGGTCGTAGGGCATGCGGAAGATGCGGCGCGAGTCGGAGTCGGTGTGGTAGAAGGTCGAGAGGTCCGGGCTGAAGCCCATTCCGTTCGAGAGTGTGAGGTCGTCGAAGACGAGGTGGAGGCTGGCGTCCGTGTCCAGGCGGTACAGACGAGCGGGCGCACCGTCCTTCAGCGGCATCGTCCCGCAGAAAACGCGGCCCTCCGGATCGGCGATGACGTCGTTGAAGCGGCTACCGTCCACCTCCGCGATCTTCGGCACGACCGCCTGGACCTGCCCATGGGCGAGATGCAGGATCGCCCCGTCGCTCGCGAAAAGGAGCAACGAGTTGTCACGCTGGACCGTGTAGCCGCCGACCATGCCGTGATGCTCGTAGACGACGACGTTGCTGTCGTCGTCCGGGTTGTAGCGATACACCCGCCCGGCCGGGATATCCACCCAGAGCAGCGTCCGGGTCGTGTCGTGCCAGAGTGGCCCTTCGCCGGTCTCACACGGCAGGTTCACGCAGAGGTCGACCGGGATATCGGCGAGGTGGTCCGTCGCGGTGCTCATGGGGCGTCCCTTCTCCTTTTCGGTACGTCGCTGTTTGTATGGTGCACCACCGGTGCCGGGATGACGAGGTCCCGGGCATTCGGCACAACACCTGCCGGCGGGTCATGGGCGGCCCGAACAGGGCACGCGATCTGTCTTCTGCGTGATTGTGCAGATTTCATAAAGACGGCACGGTGATTTGTGTCGATTCCACGTTTCCCCGGCGACCGTCGCCTTCCACAATCGAACTACGGGCCGCATCGGCGGTGCGATCGTCCTGTTCGGCGACGGCGGCGAGGTGGTGCATCGCCGTCAGGGGAGGGATACGGGTATGGAAGGGATCAGTGCAGGCGATACCGCCTGGGTGCTGATGTCCGCGGCGATGGTCATGCTGATGACGCCGGGGCTGGGGTTCTTCTACGGGGGACTCGTCAATCGCAAGAACGTCCTGTCCACCCTCATGCATTCGTTTTTCGCGCTGGCGATTGTCAGCCTGGTCTGGGTGCTCTGGGGCTATACGCTCGCGTTTGGCCCAACGATGGGCGGGGTCATCGGCGGCCTCGACTTCTTCGCCCTTCACGGCATCGGGCCGAATGACGCGACGGGAACGATCCCGACAATGGCGTTCGTCGCCTTCCAGATGATGTTCGCGGCCATCACACCGGCGCTGATCAGCGGCGCTTTCGCCGAGCGTAAGCGGTTCAAGGCGTTCGTGATCTTCACGGTGCTCTGGTCGACGTTTGTCTACGCGCCGGTCGCGCACTGGGTGTGGGGCGGCGGGTGGATCTATGACCTCGGCGCGCTCGACTTCGCGGGTGGCACGGTGATCCACATCACGTCCGGCGTCGCGGCGCTCGTGATCGCGATGATGATGGGGCGGCGCCGGCAGTTCGGGACCGAGGAGGCCGAGCCGCACGACCTGACGATGACGGTGCTCGGCGCCGCGCTCCTGTGGTTCGGCTGGTTCGGCTTCAACGCCGGCAGCGCGCTCGGCGCGAACGGTTTGGCGGCCCATGCCTTCGTAGTGACCAACATCGCGGCGGCCGGCGGGGCGATCGCCTGGCTGGCGACCTCATGGTGGCGCAAGGGGCACCCCAGCGTGCTCGGAGCGGCGGCTGGCGCGGTCGCTGGGCTCGTCGGCATCACCCCCGCGGCCGGGTTCGTCGGCGTGCCGGCGTCCATGGTTATCGGCCTCGGCGCGGGGCTGCTCTGCTGCCTTGCGGCGGACATGCTGAAATCGCGCCTGCGGCTGGACGATGCGCTGGACGTGTTCGCGGTCCATGGCGTCGGTGGGATCTGGGGTGCGTTGGCGACGGGTCTCTTCGCCGATGAGGCCATCGGCGGGACGGACGGGCTCTTCTTCGGCAATCCGCAGCAGTTCCTGATCCAGCTCCTGGCCGTGGTGGTCGCCGGCGTCTTCTCGGCCGTCGTGACCTTCGGGATCGGAACACTCGTCAACGCCGTGGTGGGATTGCGCGTGCCGGAGGAGGATGAGGTGCTCGGCCTGGATTCGTCGCAGCACGGGGAGATCGCCTACCGGGTGTAGGGTGAGAGTCCCGCCAGCGTGCGAGGGAGGAGGACATTTCTGACCTGCGTCGATACTGTTGAAGTGGTCGCCAGTGGGTGAAAGTCCTCCTCATCGGATGTCAAAAGGGACCCGGCCCGCCACGCGCGGCCCGGGTCCCTTTTGACGTCGTTTCACGTGGTGACGAAGCTACCCCTGGCGGCTGTGCTCGGTGATCTCGCCTTCGGCATCGATGGTCAGCGCCATGTCGACCATGCCGATGAAGAGGCCGTGGTCGACGACGCCGGTGATCAACTTCAGCGCCTGCGCCAGCGATCCGGGATCGATGCGATCCTCGCCGGGCCACGCGCAGTCGACGATGAAGTGGCCGCCGTCGGTGCGAAACGCCTCGCCGTCCTCACCCTTGCGCAGATCAGGCTCCAACTGGAGCCCGGAGATCTCCTGCGAGGTGTGATACCAGCCCTCGGGGACGATCTCCACGGGCAGCGGCATCCGCTCGCCAAGGTGCTCGACCAGCTTTTCGTCCGTCGCGATGATGACGTAGCGGTCGGCGCGGCGAGCGACGAGCTTCTCGAACAGCAGCGCTCCGCCTCGGCCCTTGACGACGCCGAGACCGGGATCGATCTCGTCCGCGCCGTCGATGCAGAGATCGAGCCGGTCGATATCGTTCAGGTTCGCCATCGGGATACCGAGCGCGGTGGCCTGCTCGAAGGTGGCATGCGAGGTCGGCACCGCAGTCACCTTCAGGCCGTCGCGCACGCGCGCGCCGAGGACGTCGATCATAGCGGCGGCGGTGCTGCCGGTGCCGAGCCCGACGAGCATGTCATCCTGCACCAATGCCGCCGCCCGCTCACCCAGCAGGGCGACGCGCTCGCTCGTCTCAAGCGCCACTATCGACCTCCAGCTTTGCCGCGGCCGGCTCGTCGATCACCCACAGGAGGTCGCCGCTCTCCGGGCGGATCACCTGCGACGGGTAGGTTGTTCACATCGCTCGGGCCATCGAGCACCGCGTGGAGCGTGTCCGCCTTGCCGCCTCCACCCACCAGGAACACGACTTTCTTCGCGGCGTTCGCGAGCGTGCGCGTGAAGGTGACACGGTCTGAGCTCAGCTTGTCGACGTAGTGGGCGAGCGTCAGGCCACGCTCGTGGTTCACGGCCGCCGTGCCCGGGAAGAGGGAGAGGGTGTGGCCGTCATCGCCCATGCCGACAAAGACGAGGTCGAACGCCGGGACGCCGTGCTCGACGCCGCTGATCTCGCGGATCAGCCGCTCATAGCGCTCCGCGGCGACGTCCGGCGTGACATCGCCCTCGGTCTCCCAGGGATGGACGTTCTCGTCCGGGATCGGCGCGTCCTGCAGGAACCCGCGCATCGCCTCACCGGCGTTGCTCTCCGTGTCGGCCAGCGGGACCCAACGCTCGTCGCCCCAGAAGATCTGGAGCGCGTTCCAATGCACGCGGTCGCCGAACTCGGGGCTTGCCAGCAGCTCACCCATCTTCTTCGGGGTGGAACCGCCGGAGAGCGCGACCATCGCCTGCCGGCCCTCCGAGGAGGCTTCGGCCGAGAGCGTGATCAGCGTCTCCGCGGCCACACGCGCCAGCGCATCGCCGTCGGGCACGACGAGCACCGTGCCCCGCTCGCCATAGTCGAGTGTTCGTCCGTGGTCTGGCATCGTGGTCAATTCTCCTTAGGGAAGCAGACGCGTTGCCATGCGGATCGCGTCCTCGAACACCGGGTCCGACCCGAAATTCTGCAGCTCGTCGCCCAGCATCTCAACCGTCGATTGGCGACGCGAGTAGACCATCCGGCTCATGTACGGGGCAGCTGACGTTTCCGATGAAGTGATCATGTCGTCCTTGTCGGTGCGCATGATCCGGAACACACCGTCATGCTCGCCGATCGCGACCAGCTCGACGCTGCGCACCGAGAACCGCGCGTCCGGGCTTGGGTCCGGCGTGAGACGGACCTGGATGTCCCGGGACTTTCCATCTTCGCCTCGCGAGATCATGGGAACCGTCCAGCCGCCGGCCCTGCGGGGTTCCAGCGGCTCGATCACCTGCCAGCCAAGCCGGCTCGCCAGCCAGCCGACGATCAGCAGGGCGGCCGCGAAGCCGGAGCCGTTGTCGCGCCGGTGCTCCGCGTACGCGATGTTCACCTGCGAAAGCTGGTCGAGACAGCTCTGGACCTCCGCCGGGTCGAAGAATTGCGCGATCAACTGGCGCCAGGGTTCGAGCCGCATCCAGGTGAAGTCGCCGAGACGCGGATCGTCATCGTCGTCCAGCAAGGTACGCATTTGGGCAACGGCGCGCGCGTCGTTGCCGAGGCGGGCGCTGTCGACGATGAGGCGATCGACGATGCCAACAACATCGTTGAAGAGCGCGTTGCCGACAAAGTCGCCGGTCGGCCACCAGAGGAAGGTCGGGAGCTCGGAGATGAGCAGCGGCGAGACGAGGCTCGCAAGGTAGCCGGACATCTTCGGGTCAACGGTGATCGTGATGGTTTCGAAGTGGATCGGCGGCCCGTCCCTGGTTTCGCCCTCGTTCAGCCGCACATCGACGTGCCAGGTGTTGGACCGCTGCGCGCCCGGCGAGGTGACGAAGATGATCGTGCGGGACGGGAGGAAGTCGCTCAGCTGGGACACCGTGGAGGTGATCATCCGGGCGATGTCCTCGTGATCGGCCACGGCGATGAGGTTGAGCGTGTTTGCCCGCATCAGCTCGCCGCCACCGAAGCGCGACTCGGCGACCTGCTCGCCCGGCGCGTCACCGCCGTGGCGCGGCCCGCCGATCTCCGCCCAGAGGCGGTTTAGCTCGTCGTGGATGGCCCCGGTGTCCAGCGCGTCGGTATCCCAACTCGTCTGCAGCACCGGAGCATTGGTGGACTTCTGTGCCATATCGTGGCTCCCGGTGATTGATCGTTCCGGTTACGGACGCCGCCACTCGCGGCCGTCGCGGCGGATCATCTGGTCCGCCTTGCTCGGGCCCCATGTGCCGGATTCGTAGGGATAAACGGGCTGGCCCTGATCGTCCCATCCGTCGAGGATGGGTTGCATGAGCGACCACGCGGTCTCGACCTCGTCGCGGCGGGCGAAGAGGGTCGGGTCGCCGAGCATCGCGTCCAGCAGCAGGCGCTCGTAGGCATCCGGCCCGGCCTCGCCGAAGGAGGAGCCGTAGAGGAAGTCCATGCGCACCGGGCGGAGCTGGGTCGTCGGGCCCGGTACCTTGGCGGCGAACTTCAGCGCGATGCCCTCATCCGGCTGGATGCGCATCGAGATCACGTTCGGCGAGAGATCGACCTCGCCGACCGACTGGAACATCAGGTGCGGCACCTGCTTGAATTCGATCGCGATCTCGGAGACGCGACGAGGCAGGCGCTTGCCGGTGCGGAGGTAGAACGGCACGCCGGCCCATCGCCAGTTGTCGATGCCGAGCTGCATGGCGATGTAGGTCTCGGTACGGGAGCCCGGCTTGACGCCCTTCTCCTCGCGATACGACTCGACCGCGCGGCCGCCGACATAGCCCTGCTCGTACTGGCCGCGGATCGTCTTCACGCGGACGTCCTCGCCCATCGGCGGCTCGACGGCACGAAGGACTTTCACCTTCTCGTCGCGCAGCGCGTTGCCGTTGAAGAGGGCGGGGGGCTCCATCGCGATGACGGAGAGCAGCTGCAGGATGTGGCTCTGGACCATGTCGCGCAGCGCGCCCGCTTCCTCGTAGTAGCCGCCGCGGCCCTCGACGCCGATGGACTCGGCGACGGTGATCTGGACGTGGTCCACATACTGGCGGTTCCAGACCGGCTCGAAGAGCGTGTTCGCGAAGCGGAACGCGAGCACGTTCTGGACAGTCTCTTTCCCGAGGTAGTGATCGATACGATAAATCTGCCGCTCGGAGAAGACGGCGCCGATGTCGGCGTTGAGCGCGCGGGCGCTTGCGACATCGTGGCCGAACGGTTTCTCGATGACGATGCGGTTCCAGTTGTCGGCCCGGTTGTAGTAGATGTCCTGCCGCATGCCCAGCTTCGACGCCCCGAGATGCTTGATGATCGGGGAGTAGAAGCGCGGCGCGGTGGCGAGGTAAAAGAGGCGGTTGCCGTGGGCGCGACGTTCCTCATCGATCCGGTCCAGCCGGTCCTTGAGGACGGTGTACGTGTCCTCGCTCTCGAAGTCGCCCTTCACGTAGAAGAGGCCTTCGGAGAAGAGCTGCCATGCCTCATCGTTCACGGGCGCGCGGGCGCCTTCCTCGACGGCGGCGCGCATCTCCTTGCGGAAGTCGTCGTCGCTCCAGTCACGGTGTGAGACACCGACGATGGAGAACCCCTCGGGCAGCGGGTGCCCGATGGCGAGGTCGTAGAGCGACGGCATGAGCTTGCGCGCGGTGAGATCGCCGGTCACGCCGAAAATCACCATCACGCATGGCTCGGGCACACGGTCGAGGCGCAGGCCCGCACGCAGCGGGTTCGTCTGTTTCTCGCCGAAGTGCTCGGTCAGGTCGAATTGATGACCGACATGGTCCGCGGAAACCGCGCTGCTGTCGACCGCGAAATCATAGGTGCGCCCGCCTTGCCGAAGACGGTTCTGGTCTGACATACGTCGTCCTGCCCTGTTGTGGGTACTGTCGATCGGAGATGCGCCGGCTGCCACATGAGAGCGAGACGGCCAGCGCGCGTGGACCTTAGTCCTCCGGCATGACCTCCGGCTCCGGGTAGACCTCCATCCACTCGGTGTGGAAGGTGCCGTCCCGGTCCGTGCGCTGGTAGGTGTGGGCGCCGAAGAAGTCTCGCAGTCCCTGGATAAGGTTCGCCGGCAGCGCGGTCTGGCGAATCGAGTCGAAGTAGGTCGCGGCGGCGCTCATCGCTGGCGCGGGGATGCCGAGACTGATCGCGGTCCCGAGCACGCGGCGGAGCGGCGCCATGCCGCTGTTGACGTCGTCGACGAAGTACGGCGAGAGCATGAGATTGCCCAGGTCCGGATTGTCGTCGTACGCCTTCATGATCAGGTCGAGCAGGTCGGCGCGGATGATGCAGCCGGCCTTCCAGATGCGCGCAAGCTCGGAGAGTTGCAGGTTCCAGTTGTAGGTTTGCGACGCCGCCTTCAGCAGGTTCATGCCCTGCGCGTAGGAGGCGACCTTCGCGACATAGAGGGCATCCTCGAGTGCGGCGATCGTCGCGTCGCGGTCCTCCGTTGAAACTTCAGGTGCCTCCGGGCCCTTCAGGACCGTTGCTGGCTTCAGCGCGAGCCTCCTTGAAGGAGGAGAGGCTGCGGGCGGTCACCGCGGCATCGATGATCGGGATCGGCGTGCCGAGCTCGTAGGAGCTCTGGCTCGTCCAGCGGCCGGTGCCCTTCTGGGCGGCCTGGTCCGCGATGACGTCGACCAGCGGCTTGTCGGAGAGCGGATCGATGTAGGCAAGGACCTTCGCGGTAATTTCGACGAGGAACGAGCGGAGCTTGCCCTCGTTCCATCGGCCGAAGACCTCGGCGATCTCTGGCGCGCTCATGCCCAGTGCGTTCCGCATGATGTCGTAGGTCTCGGCGATCAGCTGCATGTCGCCGTACTCGATCCCGTTGTGGACCATCTTCACGTAGTGACCGGCGCCACCCGGACCGATGTGCGTCACGCACGCGCCGGAGTCCGACTTGGCGGCGATGGCCGTCAGCATCGGCTCCAACTCGGCATAGGCTTCCTTCGGCCCGCCAGGCATGAGGCTCGGCCCCCAGAGGGCGCCCTCCTCACCACCGGAAACGCCCATGCCGACGAAGTTGAAACCGGCCGCCTCCGCCTCCTGCGAGCGCCGCTCGGTGTCGGTGAACAGCGAGTTGCCGCCATCGATGACGATGTCGCCCGGCTCGAGGAACTCCTCGAGCTCCCGTAGCACGGCGTCAACCGGCGCGCCGGCCTTCACCATCAGCAGGATCCGTCGCGGGCGCTCCAGCGCCTGGACGAATTCCTGGATCGTCGAGACGCCAACGATCCCTGTGCCCTTGGCGCGCTCGGCGAGGAACTCCTCGGTGCGCGCATAGGTCCGGTTGTAGACGACTGGCGCGAAGCCGTTCCGGGCCAGGTTCAGGGCGAGGTTCTCGCCCATGACCGCGAGGCCGACGACGCCGATGTGATGCTTGTCGCTGCTCATGCTCATCCCCTCAACCGGATCGCTACGCGCGCTTGCTCTCGACGTCCTGCAGCAGGTCGTCGTATGAGGTCATGAAGGACGCGATGCCCTCATCCTCGAGCTGCGCCGTGATGGCGTCGATGTCGATGCCGGCCGCCTTGAGGTCGTCGAGCACCTGATGCGCTTCGCTGTAGTCCGGGGTGATCGTCCGCTCCACCGTACCGTGATCGAGGAAGGCGTCGATCGTCTTCGGCGGCGCGGTGTTAACGGTGTGCGGCGCGATCAGGGAGTCCACGTACAGCGTGTCCGGGTAGTCCGGGTTCTTTGTGCCCGGTCGAGGCCCAGAGTGGGCGCTGCACCTTCGCGCCGGCGTCCGCGAGGTCCTTGAACTCGGCCGAGTGGAAGAGCTTCTCGAACGTCTCGTAGGCGAGCTGCGCGTTCGCGATCGCGACCTTGCCCTTGAGGCTCTTGAGCTTCTCGGCATCGCCTTCGCCAGCGGCGATCTTCTGGTCGATCAGCTTGTCGGCGAGCGTGTCGACACGGCTGACGAAGAAGGACGCAACCGACGCGACATGGTCGACCGGCAGGCCGGCCTCATGTCGGGCCTTGAGCGCGTCGATGTAGGCGCTGGCCACCGCCTCGTAGTTCTGCAACGAGAAAAGAAGGGTGATGTTGACGTTCACGCCCTCGGTGAGCAGCGTCTGGATCGCAGCCTTGCCCTCGACCGTGCCGGGCACCTTGATCATCAGGTTCGGACGGTCGACCGCCTTCCAAAGCATCCGCGCGTTGTCGAGCGTGCCCTGGGTGTCGCGCGCGAGGCTCGGGAGAACCTCCAGCGAGACGAAGCCATCCTCGCCGCCGGTCTCGTCATAGAGCGGGCGGAAGAGGTCGCAGGCGTCCCGAATGTCCTTTTCGGCAACGGACTGGAACGCCGTTGCGGCGTCCTTCCCGTTGCCAAGGAGCTCGCCCAACTCGGCATCATAGGTGTCGCCGGCGGAGATCGCCTTCTGGAAGATCGTCGGGTTCGAGGTGACACCCCGGATCCCCGTTTCCTCGATGGCCCGCTGGAAGGCCCCGTTCTGGAGCATCTCGCGGGAAATATCGTCTTGCCAAATGCTCTGGCCCAGCTCGGCCAGCTGCGTGATCTTGTTGTTCGCCATCGTGTGGTGCCCTCGTTCATGGGGCGGGAGAGCCGGTTGCCCTCCCGCGACGATGTTGCTAGGAATGGCCCTCGCCGCCCTTGGCTTCCTTGCCAGCGGCGTGCTGGTCCATGAAGTCTTTGTCGAGTTCGCTGGCCGCATCGTTCTTGCCGAGCAGCCGCAGCGCCGTGGCGGCGACATGCTCAGTCGTGAAGCCGAAGTACTTCAACACGGCCTTGCCATTGCCGGACTTGCCGTAGGTCGTCATGCCGACATGCGCGCCGTTATCGCCGGTGTATTTGGCCCAGCCGATCTCGACGCCTGCCTCGACCGAGACACGCGGCGTGCCAGGCTCGCCCAGGACGGCCCGCTTGTAGTCGTTGCCCTGGCGCTCGAAGAGCTCCCAGCTTGGCATCGAGACGACGCGGGCCTGCACGCCGTGCTCGGCGAGCATCGCCTTCGTGTTCACCGCGAGCTCGACCTCGGAGCCGGTCGCGAGCAAGACCACATCCGGCGTGCCGTCGGCGTCCGCGAGGATGTAGCCGCCGTTGCGGACGTCACCCTTCGCGCCGCTGCGGTCGAGGATCGCCAGGTCCTGCCGGGAAAGCAGGAGTGCCGTCGCGGACTTGCCCTCGATGGCTACGCGCCATGCTTCGGCGGTCTCGTTGGCGTCCGCCGGGCGCAGGACCGTCAGGCCCGGGATCAGGCGGAGCGACATCGTCTGCTCGATCGGCTCGTGCGTCGGGCCATCTTCACCGACCGCGATGCTGTCGTGGGTGAAGACGAAGATGGAGCGGAGGTGGCTCAGCGCCGCGAGGCGGATCGACGGGCGCAGGTAGTCGGAGAAGACGTGGAAGGTGGATCCGAACGGGATCACGCCGCCGTGCGCGGCCATGCCGTTCACGATCGCGCCCATGCCGTGCTCGCGGATGCCGAAGTGGATGTTCCGGCCAGCGTAGCTCCAGCCGCCGCCGGTTGACCCCTGTGTGTCCATCTCGTTGAACGCCGGGTCACCGAAGTCGCCGCCGCCCTTCATCGCCGTGTTCGTGGACGGGTTGAGGTCCGCTGACCCGCCGAGGAAGGTCGGGAGCTTCTCGAAGAAGGCGTTGATGACCTCGCCGGACGCCTTGCGCGTCGCGACGGCCTTGTCACCGGCCGTCCAGGTTGGCAGGTCGGCGTCCCAGTCCTGCGGGAGTTCGCCGATCATCGCCGCCTCGAACTCCGCGGCAAGCTCCGGGAATGCCTTGCGGTAGGCCTCGAAGCGCTCGTTCCACTCCTGCTCGGCCTGCGCGCCCCTGGAGATCGCCTCGTGGAAGTGCTCGGCGGCTTCTTCCGGCACGTAGAACGCGGGCTCGGTCGGAATGCCGAGGTTCTCCTTGGTTGCCGTGACCTCGTCGGGGCCGAGCGGCGAGCCATGGACGCCAAAGGTGTCGGCCTTGTGCGGCGAGCCGAAGCCGATGATCGTGCGGGCGCAGATCAGGCTCGGCTTGTCCGTGACGGCCTGTGCCGCCTCGATCGCCTTGGCGACCTCCTCGGTGTTCATGCCGTCGATGCTCTGGACGTGCCAGCCCATCGCGTCGAACCGGGCGGGGACGTCCTCGCTGAGCGTGATGTTCGCGCTCGCGGCGAGGGTGATGTGGTTCTGGTCGTAGAGGTAGATCAGCTTGCCGAGGTTCAGCGTCCCGGCGACGGCCGCCGCCTCGAACGCGACACCTTCCATGATGTCGCCGTCGGACACGATGCCGTAGGTGTAGTGGTCGACGATATCGTGCCCGTCGCGGTTGTACGTCGCGGCAAGGAACGCCTCGGCGATCGCCATGCCGACGCCGTTGCCCATGCCCTGGCCGAGCGGGCCAGTCGTAACCTCGACGCCTGGTGTGTCGAGCCGTTCAGGGTGCCCCGGGGTACGCGAGCCGAGTTGGCGGAACGCCTTCAGGTCATCGAGCGTGACGTCGTAGCCGGTCAGGTGGAGCAGGGAGTAGAGGAGCATCGAGCCGTGGCCGGCGGAGAGCACGAAGCGGTCCCGGTTCGCCCAGAGCGGGTTCTTCGGATTGTGCTTCAGGTACTTTTGCCAGAGCGTGTAGGCCATCGGCGCGGCGCCCATCGGCAGCCCGGGTGCCCGGAGTTCGCCTGCTGGATCGCGTCCATCGACAGCGTCCGGATCGCGTTGATCGCGAGTGTCTCGACAGTCCTGGTGTCTACAGCGTTGGCCACACTGGCCTCCTTGTTCCCACGCCACTGTGCGGTGACGCGCGCATGTAATCGTTGCGGCGAGAAGCGCGGGCGACGCCTCATCATGGCGTCAACACGGCACGCGCACCGCTTACCGCGCACCTTGCGGGCCACGGTCAACATGCTGGCTATTATCCCACGATGCCGGGAAACACGTCTTAAAGGGAAACGATCGCCGCGGACGCCTCGTGGAGGGTTTCGTAGAGGCCGAGGATGATGCTGGCGATACCGAAGAGCAACATGATGATGCCGAAGAGGACGACGCGCGAGTCCTGCCCAACCGCGCCGCGACGCCGGCCGGTGATCTTCATCAGGAAGGCGTCACCGGCGAAAACGAGCGCGCCGATGCCGACCGCGATCCACAGTGCCCCGATGAGGTTCATGCTGCTCCTGTCCGGACCCCGTGGGCCCACTGTCGAAAGACTGTCGCCAATCGCCTATGCTGTGCTCATGATACGGCCATCCACCAGTTACCGGAGCCAGCACCTCGATGAGTGACCGCCATCCGCTTCCGCCCGGCAGCATCCCACGCTACGACTCGCCCCGGCCCATTCGCTACACGCTGTCCGACCTCGAGCGCGAGACGGGCGTCACGGCGCGGACGATCCGCTACTACATCAGCGAGGGGCTTCTGCAACCCGCCTATGGACGCGGCCCGAGCGCGACCTACGACCCGGACCATCTCCTGCGCCTGCAGTTGATCAACCGGCTGAAAGATGAGCGATTATCGCTTCGGGACATCAAGGAGCGCCTTTCGCACCTCACGCCGGACGCCATCGCGGTCATGCTGAAGATCCAGATGCAGCCGGAAGCGGATACCTGGCGCCGCTACGAGCTGCATCCTGACCTGGAGATCTCCGTGCGGGAGCGGTCGGGCGGCGAGCGCGCGCTGGCCTACGACCACGCCTTCGACCTGATCGTGGAGTACGCGCGCAGCGTGATCGAGGACCTCCAGCGTGGGGGCGAGGTGTCGTGAGCGGGGCAGCCGGAGAACAGGTTCTGGATCCCGGACAATCCGGACGGCAGCGGCTGGGCGAACGTCGATTGGGTGAGCGCGGTGCAGGGCAGCCGGTACCACTATCGGCATGGCGAGCCGCTGGATGAAGCGAAGGCGCTGCGGCCGCCGTTTTACAAGATCGTGACGCGATCCGAGACGGAGGCGATCCCGACGCCGCACGAGAACACGTATTACGTGCCCTCTGAGTGCGCTCGCGGATTTCCTTGCCGAGCTGGTCTGGAGCGGTGGCGCCGAGACGATCTGGCATATCGAGCCGTGGACGGATCCACCAGCCGAGGCCCGCGTGCGGTAGTCGTTTGCTGTCGCGGATGCAGCCTTGCGCCCAATCATCCCGTCATTCTGAACGCATGTCAGGGGCCGCTTCGCTCCGACTCCTTCGGAGTCGCCCGGAGAATCCCCGGGCGAAGCACGTCAACTGGCGCGAAGCGTCTTCCGATCTGTGCGGGGAGGGCCATCGCGTCCGCGTATCGACCTGCGGTCGATCGGCTTCGCAGGGAGATTCTTCGGCTTCGCCTTTGAATGACGGAGGGTCTTGTGCCTCCGTGCGCGCTATCCCTGCGAGGGGTGACGCTTGATCGGCTTCATCAACAGGTCGATGTCCTGGTCGTGGATCTCGTACACCCAGCCCTTGAGCGTCGCGATCGCCGGCGTCGATATCTCCCCGTAGCGGATCTCCACATCGTGTCCCTCGACCTCGACCGTCCGTACCGCGTTGAACGCGAACGCCATGCGCGGGTTACGGTAGACGTTCTGCGGCCCGCCGATGCTTTCGATCGCCTTCGAGACGAGCTCGAACGCCCGCTCTTCGCTCATCTCATCGCCCGGGGTGTACTGGTCGTCGCTCATCGTTTCGCTCCGCTCTCGTGATGCCCCGCACGGGCCAAATCCTGCTGGGCCCATCCTACCAGCCCTGCCCCTGTTCCCCGGTACCGTGTCCTTTGGTATCGTGCCTGAAGCCAACGAGAACGGCGCGACCAGATCTAGACGGCCCCAGGAGGCACAGGTACATGGAACCCATTTCGCACCTTCGCGACGAAATCGACGAGATCCTTCCCGGCGTCATCGCCGACCGCCGACATCATCCACGAGAACCCGGAGCTCGGCTTCCAGGAGTTCAAGACCGCCGAATTTGTCCGCCAGCGCCTCGAGTCGCTTGGCGTCGAGGACATCCAGACCGGTATCGCCGTCACCGGCGTGACCGGCGTCATCCGCGGAACAGGCACGGGACCGGGCCGGAATGTGCTGGTTCGTGCCGACATGGACGCGCTGCCGATCCTCGAAGAGAACGACGTCGAGTACAAGAGCCAGAACGATGGCGTGATGCACGCCTGCGGTCACGATGCCCACACTGCGCTCCTCCTTGGCCTCGCGCGGGTGCTCACCGACCGCAAGGACGCGTTCTCCGGCAGCGTGAAGCTCTGCTTCCAGCCGGCCGAGGAGCTGCCGCCGGGAGGTGGCAAGGCGATGGTCGAGGCTGGTGTGCTGAACGACCCGCCGATCGAGGCCGTCTTCGGCCTGCATATGTCCGCCGAGACACCGGCCGGGCAGATCGTCGTCGGGTCCGGCCCGCAGATGGCCGCGGCGGACGGTTTCGAGATCGTCATCCAGGGGAAGGGTGGCCACGCGGCGTACCCGAGCCAGAACATCGACCCGGTCGTCATCGGCGCCCAGATCGTTGTCGCCCTCCAGAGCCTCGTCTCTCGTGAAACCGACCCGATGGATAACGCGGTGCTGAGCACCTGCGTCTTCCAGGCCGGCGACGCGTTCAATGTCATCCCGGACACCGCCCTGCTGAAGGGCACCGTGCGCACGTTCCTGCCGGGCACGCGCGACATGATGGAGAAGCGCATCGGCGAGGTCGCGGGCGGTATCGCGCAGGCGATGGGCGGCTCCGCGAAGACGGTCTACACCCGTGGATACCCGGCGACGGTCAATGATGAGGCGATGACCGAGCTTGCGCGCGAATCCGCCGCGGCGGTCGTTGGCCCCGAGAACGTGATCGAGGGCACGCCGCGCATGGGCGCGGAGGACTTCTCCTACTTCCTCGAGCAGAAGCCGGGATCGTACTTCTTCGTCGGCCATCGCAACGAGGAGCGCGGCATCGTCTGGGGCCATCATCATCCGAAGTTCGACATCGAGGAAGAGTCGTTCGTGGCCGGTCTCGGCACGATGGCGACCAGCGTCCTCACCTACCTCACGCGGGAGTAGGCGAGGAGATGATGACAACGTCGCTGCAGGACGCATATCGACGAGATCATGCCCGGCGTGGTCGCCGACCGTCGGCACCTGCACGAGCACCCGGAGGTCGGCTTCCACGAGATCCAAACCGCCGCGTTTGTCCAGCAACGGCTCCAGGCGCTTGGCGTCGAGGACATCCGGACCGGCATCGCGCCGACGGGCGTGACCGGCCTGATCCGCGGCACCGGGCGTCGGGCCTGGTCGGACCATCCTCGTTCGCGCGGATATGGACGCCTTGCCGATTCACGAGGAGAACGACGTCCCGTACCGCTCACAGGTGGACGGTGTCATGCACGCCTGTGGGCACGACGCGCATACGGCGATCCTGCTGGGCGTCGCCCGGCTCCTGATGGACCGGCGCGACGAGTTCAGCGGCACGGTGAAGCTTTGCTTCCAGCCCGCCGAGGAAGTCCCGCCGGGCGGCGCGATCGGCATGATCGGAGCCGGAGTGCTGGAGGATCCGGCGGTTGACGCCGTCATCGGCCTCCATATGGCCTCCGCCGAGCCGACGGGCACCGTCCGCATCGGTGGCGGCCCGGCGATGGCTGGAGGCGATCTCTTCGAGGTCACGGTGCAGGGGAAGGGCGGCCACGCCGCCTCGCCGGAGCTGTCCGTCGACCCGGTCGTCATCGGCGCCCAGATCGTCGCCGCGCTCCAGACGTTGGTTTCCCGGGAAACAGACCCCATGGCGACCGTCGTCGTCAGCGCCGGCGTCTTCCGCGCTGGTGACGCGTTCAACGTCATCCCGGACACGGCGACATTTGGTGGGACCGTCCGCGCCTTCGACCCCGACCTGCTCGAGCGCACGAACCGGCGCATCGGTGAGCTTGCCTCCGGGATCGCGGAGGCGATGGGCGGCAGCGCCGAAACGAAGATCATGCGCGGCTATCCACCGACGGTGAACGACCCGGCCATGTCCGCGCTCGTGTGGGACGTCGCCATCGAGGCGATCGGGGAGGAGAACGTCAGGGAGATCGAGCCAGCGATGGGCGGGGAGGACTTCTCGCATTTCCTCCGCGCCAAACCCGGGACGTTTTTCTTCGTCGGTAGCGGGAACGAGGCGCTTGGCACAACCTACGGGCACCATCATCCGCGCTTCGATATCGACGAGGAGTCCCTCGCGACCGGCCTGAACGTGATGACCAGTAGCGTGTTGCGATATTTGCAGCAGGACTAGCTCATACAGCCGCCCCTCGCAGCTGCGAGGGCCGGCTGTACGAAAGGATCATGTGTCTATGCCAGAATCAACACTTTTCAATGATGTCGATGAGATCATGCCGGGCATCGTCGCCGATCGCCGGTGGCTGCATGAGAACCCGGAGCTCGGGTTCAAGGAAACGAAGACCGCCGAGTTCGTGAAGCAGCGCCTGGAGTCGCTCGGTGTCGAGGACATCCAGACCGGGATCGCACAGACCGGCATCACCGCTCTCATTCGGGGCACGGCGGACGGTCCCGGCCGCACCGTCCTGCTCCGCGCGGATATGGACGCCCTCCCCCTGACCGAGGAGAACGACGTCGACTACCTCTCGCAGACTGACGGCGTGATGCATGCCTGCGGGCATGACGCGCACACCGCCATGCTGCTGGCCGCCGCGCGGGTCCTGATGGATCGGCGGGACCAGTTCTCCGGCGCGGTCAAACTGTTGTTCCAGCCGTCCGAAGAGGCGAACGGCGGTGGGGCGAAGCCGATGATCGACGCTGGCGTGCTGGAGAATCCGCATGTCGACGCCGTCTTTGGCCAGCACATGGCCTCCGATCTGCCGACCGGCGGCGTCTGGATCACCGGCGGCCCGGTGCAGGCGTCGGCCGACGAGTTCAAGATCCGCATCCAGGGCAAGGGCGGCCATGGCGCCGTCCCGCATACGGCGGTCGACCCGATCGTGATCGCGACCCAGATCGTCGGCGCCTTGCAGACCGTCGTCTCTCGCCGGGTTGACCCGATGGCGTCGGCCGTCGTCAGCGTCTGCACCATCCACGCCGGTACCGCGACCAACATCATCCCCGACACCGCCGAGCTGGGCGGCACCGTCCGCACCTTTACGCCACAGGTCCGCGACCTGGCACAGGACGAGGTCACCCGCCTGGCTGAAAGCATCGCCGAGGCGTTGGGCGGCCGCGCGGATGTGACCTACAAGCGCGGTTACCCGCCGACCGTCAACGACGAGGGCATGGCCGATCTCGTCCGCGCCGCGGCGGCGAAGGCGATCGGCGAAGAGAACGTCCACCAGATGCGGCCGATCATGCCGGCAGAGGACTTTTCCTACTTCCTGCTCGAACGCCCAGGCACGTACTTCATGCTCGGCTGCCGCAACGAGGAGAAGGGCATCACCTGGCCGCACCACCATCCCAAGTTCGACCTTGATGAGGACTCGATGCAGTTCGGCGTCGCGACGATGGCGCAGGTTGTTCTCGACTACCTGACCGCCGACGAGCTGCCGACAGGAGAGAGCAATGGCTGATGTGACGGCGATCCGCGCCGATATCGATGAGATCATGCCCGGCGTGGTCGCGGACCGGCGTTGGCTCCACGAGAACCCGGAGTTGGGCTTTCAGGAGGTCAAGACGGCGGAATTCGTTCGCCAACGCCTCGAATCGCTGGGCGTTGAGGACATCCGCACCGGCATCGCGGTCACCGGCGTGACCGGCCTGATCCATGGCACTGGCAGCGGGCCGAAGCGCAACGTGCTCATTCGGGCGGACATGGACGCGCTCCCCATCAATGAAGAAAACGACGTCGAGTACAAGTCCCAGACTGACGGCGTCATGCATGCCTGCGGGCACGATGCCCACACCGCGATCGAGCTGGCCGTCGCCCGTCTGCTGATGGAGCGTCGCGACCAATTCGCTGGCACCGTGAAGCTCCTGTTCCAGCCGTCGGAGGAGCAGGGCACGGGCGGCGCGAAGCCGATGATCGAGGCGGGGGTGCTGAATGACCCGCCGATCGACGCGGTGTTCGGCCTGCACATGGCCGCTGAGCTGCCGACCGGGCAGATCGAGGTCGGGCCGGGGCCGATCGCCGCCGCGGCTGATTCGTTCAAGATTCGCATCCAGGGCAAGGGTGGCCACGCCGCCTCGCCGCACCAGACGGTCGACCCGGTGATGATCGGGTTCCAGATCGGGAATGCGCTCCAGACACTGGTCTCGCGGAACGCCGACCCGATGGGATCGCTGGTCGTTAGCACCTGCACGTTCCACGCCGGGTTCGCCGACAACGTGATCCCTGACACGGCGGAGATGGGCGGGACCGTCCGCACCTTCACGCCGGAGATGCGCGATCTTGCCGAGCGGCGACTGACCGAGATCGCCACCGGTGTTGCCTCGGCGCTCGGGGGAACGGCGGAAGTGACTTACCATCGAGGCTACCCGGCGACGGTCAATGACGAGGCGATGAGCGAGCTGGTGCGCCAGGCTGCCGTTGAGGCGGTTGGCGAGGAGAACGTCATCCCGGTGACGCCGGGAATGGGCGCGGAGGACTTCTCCTACTTCCTGCATGGAGAAGCCTGGCTGCTTCTTCAACGTCGGGCACCGGAACGAGGAAAAGGGCATCACCTGGCCACACCATCACCCGCGCTTCGACGTGGATGAGGAAGCCCTCGCTCACGGCGTGGCGACGATGACGAACGTCGTGATGACGTACCTGACGCGGGAATGATCCCGTACAGCCGGCCCTTGTGGCCGGCTCACGCGGAGGATTGAGCCGGCCACAAGGGCCGGCTGTACGAACCTGAAGGAGATCACATGGCCAGTGCAACGATCAGACAGGACGTCGACGAGATCATGCCGGGCATTGTTGCCGACCGGCGATGGCTGCACGAGAATCCGGAGCTGGGCTTCAAGGAGTTCAAGACCGCGGAGTTCGTGAAGCAGCGCCTGGAGACGCTCGGCGTCGAGGACATCCAGACAGGGATCGCCGTGACCGGCGTCACCGGCATCATCCGCGGCACGAAGGATGGCCCGGGCCGAAACGTGCTGGTTCGGGCCGACATGGACGCCCTGCCGATGCAGGAAGAGAACGACGTCGAGTACAAGTCGACGGTCGACGGTGTGATGCACTCGTGCGGCCACGACGCGCATACCAGCATCCTGCTCGCCGTGACCCGGATGCTCATGGACCGGCGCGACCAGTTCAGCGGCACGGTAAAGGTGCTGTTCCAGCCGTCGGAAGAGCAGGGGACGGGCGGCGCGAAGCCGATGATCGAGGCCGGCGTGCTGAACGACCCGCCGATTGACGCCGTGTTCGGGCTGCACATGGCATCCGGCTTCCCGACCGGGGAGATCCGGGTCGGGACCGGACCGATCATGGCCGCCGCCGACTCCTACAAGATCCATATCCAGGGGCGGGGCGGCCACGCCGCGCGCCCGCAGCTCGCGATCGACCCGGTCCTGATCGGCATGTACATCGGTGTGGCGTTGCAGACGATCGTGTCGCGCAACGCGGACCCGATGGACGCGCTGGTCGTCAGCAACTGCATGTTCCAGGCGGGCGACGCCGGCAACATCATCCCGGACAAGGCGTATATGGAGGGCACCGTCCGTACCTTCACGCCCGAGATGCGGGACCTCGCCGAGGAGCGGCTGAAGGAGATCGCGACCAGCACGGCGAAGATGATGGGTGGCGAGGCGACGGTCGAGTACAACCGCGGCTACCCGGCGACCGTCAACGACGCGGAGATGAGCGACCTTGTGCGCGAGGCGGCCGCGGAGATCGTCGGCGAGGAGAACGTGAAGGATCGCCCGCCCGCAATGGGAGCGGAGGACTTCTCGTATTTCCTGCTGGAGAAGCCGGGCTGCTTCTTCAACGTCGGTAGCCGCAACGAGGAGCGCGGCATCACCTGGGGCCACCATCATCCCCGGTTCGACATCGACGAGGATTCACTCGGCCATGGCGCCGGGACCATGACGAACGTCGTGCTGAAATACCTGAACCGCGAGTAGTCCCGTACACCTGCCCCTTGTGGGCGGATCGCTGTGCCCCTAAAACCCGCCCACAAGGGGCGGGTGTACGAAAGGAACGTCATCAATGGCAACCGCAACCATCCGCGCTGATATCGACGAGATCCTGCCAGGCGTCGTCGCCGACCGGCGGCACCTGCACCAGAATCCCGAGCTGGCCTTCGAGGAGTACGAAACGGCGAAGTTCGTCGCCGATCGGCTGTCCCAACTTGGCGTCGAGGACATCAAGACCGGCGTCGGCAAGACCGGCGTGACCGCCCTGGTCAAGGGCAAGAAGGGCGACGGCAAGGTCATCATGCTCCGCGCCGATATGGACGCCCTGCCGATCCTCGAGGAGGTCGAGGCGGAGTACACCAGCCAGGCTGCCGGGAAGATGCATGCCTGTGGGCATGACGCCCACACCGCGATGCTGCTCGGTGTCGCGCGTATCCTGATGGACCACCGCGACGACTTCAAGGGCACCGTCAAGCTGCTCTTCCAGCCGGCCGAGGAGGTCCCGCCCGGTGGCGCCCAGGCCATGATCAAGGATGGCGCGCTGCAGGACCCGAAGGTCGACGCCAGCCTCGGTCTTCACGTCGCGTCCGACATGCCCGCCGGGCAGATCGGTGTTCGCGTCGGACCCGGCTCCGCTGGCTCCGACCGCTTCCGCATCACGATCCAGGGCAAAGGTGGCCACGCGGCGCGCCCGCAGAACGCCGTCGACCCGGTCGTGATCGGCTCGAACATCGTGCTCGCGTTGCAATCGCTCGTCTCGCGCGAAACCGATCCGATGGATTCAGCCGTCATCTCGACGACCGCGTTCATCGCCGGGGAGGCGTTCAACGTCATCCCGGACACCGCCGAGCTGCGCGGAACGGTGCGCACCATCTCCGAGGAGACCCGCACCCGGATCGAACAGCGCCTGCCGGAGGTGGTGAAGGGCATCGCGGCGGCGATGGGCGCCGAGGCGAAGATCGACTACATCAAGGGTTACCCGAGCGTGCAGAACGACGAGGCGATGGCCGACATCGTTCGCCGTGCCGCGGTCGAGGCCTGCGGAGAGGAGCAGGTGATCGAGAGCGAGCTCGGGATGGGCGGCGAGGACTTCTCGTACTTCTCGCTGGAGGTCCCGAGCTGCTTCTTCCGCTGTGGCACCCGCAACGAGGAGCGCGGCATCGTCTGGGGCCACCACCACCCGAAGTTCGACGTCGAGGAAGAGGGGTTCGTGAACGGCATGGCGACCATGGCCAACGCCGCGATCACCTTCCTCAACGAGAACTAGGTCTGGGACACGGGGAGGCCAATGCGGCCTCCCCATCGGCATCGTTTCGGAGACCCGGAACTCGTGTCCGGGTTTTTTTGCGCGAAACAACCCGACCGCAGGGCCTTGCTCCCGCTTCTCGACCATGACACGGTCTCGTCCGGGTCCGGGTCTACGAGGGTGAGCCGGGACAACCGGTGCGCCGGCAACGGCCAGGTATTCGCCGGCGCCCAGTCCATGGGCACCGCGAATCGCTGAAGCACTCATCCGGCCCAGGGGACCCATTCCCGACACGCTCCCCGGTCGTGGACCCGCAGTGGTCGGCGAGAGCCCGGCATTGGGGCAATTCCCCGCTCGCCAACCCCGACTTGCTGCGCCATCACAATGCCCCAGATGCACCATCTGTGGGAGCGCTCCCACATTCCCCTTTACAATCGACTACCCATGGATATAGTATTCAGGAACACCCGTGGGAACGCTCCCACAACCAAACTGGTCTTTTGTCGACAGATCGTGGAACGCGCCAGTCGCCACGAACACGCACAGGGAAGGGGCCCCACCCGTGGGATCCGACCGGTCGATGAAACTGAACGACATCGCGAGGCTCGCCGGAGTCTCTCGGTCGACCGTGTCCCGCGTGATCAACGATGACCCACGGGTGAGCGACGCTGTCCGCGAACGCGTCAAGCAGACCATCGCCGAGGTCGGCTACCAGCCGAACGCCGCCGCCCGCGCCCTTGCATCGCGGCGCACCGGCATCATCGGGCTGGTCATCCCCGAAGACTTCGCCACCGTCCATTCCGACCCATGGTTCCCGCCCCTCATCCAGGCGTGCCTCGACGCGGCCAAGGCGAGGGGCATCAGCGTCATGCTGCTCATGGAGTCGGTCGAGGATTCGGCCTCCGTCCACCGCCTCATGCAGCGGTTCGTGCGCGCGCGGACAGTCGACGGCCTGCTGCTCTCCAACAGCCTGATGGACGACAAGCTCGTGCCTCAACTGCAGGAGATCGGTTTTCCGTACGTCCTGGTCGGGCGTCCGGTGGTGGCGGGGCGGAACTTCGTCGATGTCATGAACCGCTCCTCTTCGGCGGCGATCACCCGGCACATGCTGGAGCATGGCCGGACCCGTCCCGCCATGATCAATGGTCCGGACGAGGTGATCCCGGCGCTGGACCGGCGACGTGGCTTCGAGGACGCGCTGCGCGAGGCGGGATTCGATCCGGAGGCCGTGCCGGTCGTTTCGGTGGAGTTCTCCAGACCGGGGGCGTACGCGGCGGCCATGCAGCTACTAACGCGCGACCCGCGGCCGGATTGCATCTTCGCCGCAAGTGACAGCATCGCGATCGCCGTGATGGACGCCGCGGATCGACTCGGCATCCGTATCCCGGAGGAGCTCGGGCTCGTCGGCTTCGACGACATCATGCCCGAGCGCAACAAACGGCTTGGCCTGACGACCGTCAGCCAGCCGGTGCGACGTATGGCCACCGAGGCCGTGCGCCTGCTTGATGACCTGATCCAAAACCGTGTCATGCCTCCTTTGGAGGTTTGGCTCGAACCGACGCTCTCGCTCCGCCATACGTGCGGATGCGACCCGATCGGTGGCGTCATCGTCGACGCCGCGGAACGAAAGGAGGACGTTGCCGCCCCGGCCTGACATCGTTGTTTGCATGGTGGGACGGCAAGACGGTTTGTGGTTTCGAGAAGTGGACGCGTTTGGCGCAACTATCTGAGCAGGATGCTCAAGGAGTGCATTTCATGCCTAAGTCCAGGATTGCCTCGATCGTTCGTGATTTCGAGCAGGGGAAGATCTCCCGCCGCGAGCTCGGCAAGCGCTTTGCCGTGCTCGGCGCCGGAGCAACCGTGACCTCGATGGCCGTGGCCACCGGTTCCGCCACGCTCTTCGCGCGCAACGCCGTCGCGCTGCAGGCCAACGAAGAGGGCTACCTCACCTGCAACAACGAGCAGCAGGCCACGTACATCCGGAACTTCAACCCGCTCGGCCCGGCCGGTGGCTCCATTCGCTGGATGTCCCAGTTCGGCATCTATGAGAACCTCTTCGTCTTCAACACCCTGAAGAACGAGGCTACGCCGTGGCTTGCCACCAGCTGGGGCTTCAACGCGGACAGCACGGTCCTGACCGTGAAGCTTCGCGAAGGCATCACGTGGAACGACGGCGAGGACTTCAACGCCGATGACGTCGTCTTCACCTGGAAGCTCCTGCAGGGCAACGACTCCCTCGCCGGTAACGGCGGCCGCGTCGCCCTCAACTACATCGACGACATCGTCAAGGTCGACGACACGACTGTCCAGTTCCTCTACGGCGAGGTCAACACCACCTCCGTCTACGAGGTTGGCTCGCAGGTCATCGTGGCCGAGCACATCTGGAAGGATGTCGACGATCCGGTGACCTTCCCGAACGAGGAGCCGGTCGGCACCGGTCCGTGGATGGTCGATCGCTTCGAGGCCCAGATCTACAGCCTCAAGGCCAATCCAAATTACTGGCAGGAAGGCCGCCCGTACATGCAGGGCCTGCGCATGCCGGCCTTCCCGAGCAACGACTCGATCCAGCTCGCGTGGCTCAACGGTGAGGTCGACTGGGGCGGAAGCTTCATCCCGGACATCGAGGCCGTCTACGTCGCGAAGGATCCCGAGCACTTCGGCTACTTCTTCCCGGCCGTCGGCGCCACCGTCGCGCTTTACATGAACACCGAGGTCGCGCCGTTCGACGATGTGAACGTCCGCAAGGCGATCAGCATGGCGATCAACCGCGATGAGATCGTCAATATCGCGATGTACGACTACACGCATCCGGCGGACACAACCGGCCTCTCCGATGCCTTCGACAGCATCAAGGACGAGGAGGCGGCGAACGCTGGCTGGTGCGACTTCAACCTCGACGAGGCGAACCGCCTTCTTGACGAGGCTGGTCTCACCAAGGATGGCGACTGGCGCACCGGTCCGGACGGCAAGCCGATGTCGTACGAGCTGAACGTGGTCTCCGGGTGGTCCGACTGGGTCCAGAGCTGCGAGCTCATGGCCGGCCAACTCAAGGAAGTCGGCATCGAGGCCATCGTCACGCCGTACGACTACACGCCGTGGAACGAGCGGCTCAACGCCGGTGACTTCACGATGACCATCGGGTGGGGCTTCCAGGGCCCGACCCCGCTGAACCACTTCCGAGCCCTGATGTCCAGCCTCTCCTACTTCCCGATCGGCGACAACCGCGCGACTGAGAACTGGATTCGCTTCAAGGACGACCAGGTCGATCAGCTGATGGACCAGGTCGTCAAGGTCTCGGACACGGAAGAGCAGAACGCGATCTGGGTCGAGATGCAGAAGCGGTTTGCCGAGCTCGCGCCGTGCGCGCCGCTCTTCCCGGGCCCGATGTGGGGCGAGTACAACACGCAGCGCTTCGAGGGCTTCCCGAACGACGAGAACCCGTACTCGGCGCTCTCGCCGTGGCTGCAGGAACTCTCCATCATGACCAACACGTTCTACCCCGCCGGCCAGCAGCCGGATGGGTGGGAGCCGGCTCACCCGGAAGGTGACGGCAACGTGCCGATGGACGCTGACTCCTACACGCCGTCCGCCTCGCCTGCCGCGACGCCCGCGTCCTAGCAGGTTCACGGGGGGTGCCCGCCGGGCACCCCCCACACCCCGGAACTCCCGATCTCGGAAATGGATGGGCCGTGTCGTACGTCTTGAGACGCCTGGTGTTCTACCTCATCGCTGCCTGGGCTTCCCTCACTTTCAACTTCTTCCTGCCAAGGATGATGCCCGGTGACCCCGGGAGCGTGCTCATGGCCAAGCTCCGCGGCCAGGGCGACATTCGTCCCGAGACGATCCAGGCCATGATGCGTGCCTATGGCGTGTCGGATGACCCCCTGATCACCCAGTATTTCGATTACCTGAACAATATGTTCCACGGTGAATTAGGTATCTCGACGTCGTGGTTCCCCGCGCCGGTCACCCAGGTGATCGGCACCGGCTTTATCTGGACGGTGATCCTGATGAGCTCCGCGCTGCTCCTCAGCTTCGGCATCGGGAGCGTCCTGGGCGTCATCGGCGCCTGGAAGCGCGGCTCGTGGATGGATAACGTCACGCCGCCCGTCTTCGTCTTCCTCGGCTCGCTGCCGTATTTCTGGATCGCCCCACTGATCCTGTTTGCCTTCGCGTTCAACCTGCAGTGGTTCCCGGCGCGCCATGCCTACAACACGGATCTCTCGCCGGAGTTTTCGTGGATGTTTATCTCCAGCGTGATTGGTCATATGATCCTGCCCGTCCTGTCGATCCTGATCGTCTCGATCGGCGGCTGGCTGCTCGGCATGCGTAATACGATGATCGCGGTCCTCTCCGAGGACTACGTGACCATGGCCGAGGCGAAGGGCCTGGACACCCGCCGGGTGATGTTCCGCTATGGCGCGCGAAACGCCCTGCTGCCCGTGATGACCTCGTTCGGTATGAGCCTCGGCTTCCTCCTGAGCGGCTCGCTCTTTACGGAGATGATCTTTGCCTATCCAGGGATGGGCTACCTGCTGATCAACTCCGTCAGGAACCTCGATTACCCGCTGATGCAGGGGCTGTTCCTGATGATCACACTGGCGGTGCTCCTTGCGAACCTGATCGTCGACCTGGCGTATGCCCGGCTCGATCCGCGTATCCGTGCGAGCTAGGGGGACACGATGAACGCAAACGTTTCGATCGTCACCGAGGCTGACGAGGCGGACCAGGCCCTCCTCAGCCCGGAGCAGGAGCCGCGAGAGCCGGCGCATCCGGTCCGCAAGTCCAAGCGGGCGGCCGGCTTCTTCGGTCTCCTGACCCAGAACCGGAAAGCCACCCTCGGCACCGTCATCATCGTCTTCTACCTGACGCTGGCCGTCATTGGCCCCTGGATCGCCCCGTACGACGCCACCGAGATCGTCGCGAAACGCCATTTGGCGCCGTCAGCCGATCACTGGTTCGGCACGGACGGCTCCGGCAAGGACGTGCTCTCGCAGACGATCGTCGGCGCGCGCCTGTCGCTGTCAACCGGCCTGATCGTCGGCGCGATCACGACGATCATCGGCATCATCGTCGGCATGTCGTCGGGATATTTCCGCGGCAAGGTCGATGACATCCTGAGCACCTTCACGAACATCGTGCTCATCATCCCCGGTCTACCGCTGCTGCTCGTGCTCGCGGCGTTCCTGCCGGCCGGTTTCTGGTCGATCATCTTCGTCCTCTCGGTCACGGGTTGGGCGTGGGGTGCCCGCGTATTCCGCTCCCAGACGATGAGCCTGCGGGAGAAAGACTTTGTTGCCTCGGCGGTCGTCGCCGGGGAGAGCAAGCCGCGCATCATCCTGCGCGAGATCCTGCCGAACATGATGTCGATCGTCGTCGCGGGCTTCCTCGGTGCCGTGAACTACGCGATCGGCGCGCAAGCCGGTCTCGAGTTCCTCGGCCTCGGTAACCCGAGCAACATCAGCTGGGGTACCAACCTGTACTGGGCGCAGAACAACGGCGCGCTGCTGCTCGGGGCATGGTGGACGCTCATCCCGTCCGGCCTGAGCATCGCGCTCGTCGCGTTCGGGTTCTCGATGATCAACTACGCGATCGACGAGGTCACTAACCCACGCCTGCGCTCGCAGCGACAAACCGCCGAGATCCTCAAGGGGCTGCCGCGGCGACTCCGGTCGTCCCGTTCGACACCGGTGATCCGCGACGAATCGGAGAGAATACGATGACGATAGCCAATCAGCAGGCGGATCGATCCCCCAGCGCTCCCGCGGCGCGGGAGGTCCTGCTCCGGATCGAGAACCTCAGCGTGGAGTACCTGGCCGGACGCGGCTCGGTGCGGGCCGTGGACGGAGTGTCGTTCACCATCGGCAAGGGCGAGGTCATTGGCCTTGCCGGGGAGTCCGGCTGCGGGAAATCAACGGTCGCCCAGACCATCATGCGCATCCTCGGTCCCCCGGCCATCATCACCGGCGGTGAGGTGATCTTTGATGGCAAGGATGTCCTCGCCATGAGCGACCGGGAGATCCGGAAGTTCCGGTGGGACGGCGTCTCGATGGTCTTCCAGAGCGCCATGAACTCGTTGAACCCCGTCGCCACCATCGGCGACCAGATCATCGACGGCATCCTCGCGCACCGGAAGGTCTCGGACAAGGAGGTCCGCGGCATGGCCGAGGAGCTCCTGGAGATCGTCGGCATCGAGAAGGAGCGGATCGACAGCTACCCGCACCAACTCTCCGGCGGCATGCGCCAGCGCGCCGTGATCGCGATCGCGCTCGCCCTGCAACCGCCCCTGATGATCATGGACGAGCCGACGACGGCGCTCGACGTGGTGGTCCAGCGCGAGATCCTCGCCAAGATCACCGAGCTGCGCGAGAAGTTCGGCTTCTCGATCCTCTTCATCACGCACGACATGTCGCTGCTGGTCGAGATCTCTGACCGGATCGCGATCATGTACGCGGGGCAGATCGTCGAGTTGTCCCACGCGCGCGAGCTCTTCGATAACCCTCTTCACCCATATACGGGCGGGTTGATGGGCTCGTTCCCGGCGCTCACCGGGCCGCGCAGGAAGCTGGAGGGCATTCCCGGCTCGCCGCCGGACCTCATCTCACCCCCCTCGGGTTGCCGCTTCCATCCCCGGTGCCCGAAGCGCATGTTGCTCTGCGACCAGGCGATGCCGAAGCTTGGCGAGGAAACGCCCGGGCATGAGGTGCGATGTCATCTCTATGAGGTGTCCCGGCCCGAGCACTACGACCCGGCCCTCCTCGAGCCGCACCCGCAGTCGGTCCTGCGGGAGAAGGTGCGGTCTGGCCATGACCCCGAAAGGAGCGTCTCGTGATCGAGACCCCCCCGAAAACCGACCTCGTCATGGACGTCCGGAATCTGACGAAGCATTTCCCGATCGGCGGCCCGGGGGACCGACGCAAGGTGCACGCGGTCGAAGACGCCACCTTCACCATTCCGCGCACGGAGATCGTCACACTCGTCGGTGAGTCCGGGTCCGGGAAGAGCACGACCGCACGCCTCGTCGCCCGGCTGATCGAGCCGACCTCCGGCGAGATCATCTACAACGGCAAGAACGTGCTGGAGACGGAATCGCACGGCGCTTCGCTGGAGTATCGCAGCGACGTCCAGATGGTCTTCCAGGATCCCTTTGGATCGCTCAACCCGGCCCACACGATCGAGTACATCCTCGAGCGGCCGCTGAAGATCCACAAGAAGACGCGCGGCAAGAAGGAGACGCGAGATCGCATCTACGAGCTGCTGGACACGGTCGGGCTTGGCCCGGCCCAGGAGGTCGCGGCGAAGTTCCCGTACGAGCTCTCCGGCGGCCAGCGCCAGCGCGTCGCCTTCGCCCGCGCGCTCTCCGTCGAGCCGAAGGTGATGCTTGCGGACGAGCCAGTCTCAATGCTCGATGTCTCGATCCGGGTCGGCGTGCTGAACCTGATGAAGCGCCTCGCCGATGACCAGGGCCTCTCGTTCCTGTACATCACGCATGACATCGCCAGCGCGCGCTACATCAGCGACCACACGAATGTGATGTACGCCGGGCGGATGGTCGAGGGCGCGCCGAGCGACGAGCTCGTCCACGAGCCGGCGCACCCATACACGAAGCTGCTGCTCTCGGCGGTCCCGAACCCGCATGCCGGTTTGCGCACGCAGGATATCCCGGCCCGGGGCGAGATTCCCTCGCTGATCGATCCACCGCCCGGCTGCCCCTTCGCGCCGCGCTGCCCCTTCGTGATGAAGCGCTGTCGCGATGCCATGCCACCTGCGTACACGGTCGGGAGCGAACACTGGGTACGGTGCTACCTTTACGACGACGAGCCGAACAAAGCGGAAGTCTAGGCTCCGGCGGCGTCGTTACAAAACCGGAAAAGCGCGATACGCTGACGCCGTCGGCGATCTCGACCGGACAGCGTGTGCCGGTCAACGCAAATGCAAAGGATGCCTGAAGTGATCAACGTTGGGATCATCGGATGTGGCGACGTCGCCACCCACTCGTACATGCCGGGCCTGAACGCCCTCAGCGACCGCGCCAATGTTGTCGCGGTGTTCGACATCGTCGACCGGCGCGTCGACGACGCGAAGCAGTTCCACCCGAACGCGACCGGGTACACCGACTACGATGCCTTCCTGCGGCACGGCAATGACGGATCCGGCGACGCGGCTGCCGAGAAGATGGATCTCGTCTTCAACCTGACGCCGGCACCGCTGCATCGGGAGATCACCGCGAAGGCGCTCGACTCCGGCTACCACGTCTATTCCGAGAAGCCGATCGCCTCGACGATCGAGGATGCCCAGGAGCTCGTCCACATCGCCGACGAGAAGGGTCTCCAGTTCTTCACCGCGCCGGCGATGATGGTCACCGCGCGCTTCATGTGGATCAAGCAGATGCTCGGCGACGGCACGATCGGCCGTCCGTACTTCATCAAGGGTCACCAGGCCGGCATGGGTCCCGCCTCCTGGCGCACCTACTCGGGTGATCCGCGCGTGTTCTACACGCCGAAGGTCGGCCCGCTGATCGACCTCGGCGTCTATCAGCTGCACGCCATGACCGGGCTCTTTGGGGCCGCCAAGCGCGTTTCCGCCGTCGGTGGCGTGATGAACGCCCAGCGCACCTTGCTGCAGCCGCACTGGTTTGGCGAGCGGATCGACGTCCAGGCGCCGGATCTTTACTCGATCAACCTTGACTTCGGGAACAACACCTACGCGCACCTGTTCAACAGCTTCGCCATGCCGGCCTCGAAGGCACCGATGTTCGAGGTCTTCGGCGACATGGGCACGATCACCATCGGCGCCCATCAGTGGTACGACGGCAACGGCACGATCGACCTCTACACCCGCGACGAATCGGAAGAGGGGAGCGGTGAGGGCTGGCAGAACGACGTGCCCGTCCCGACGCAGCTGGAGACGAAGGGCATCCTCGAAAGCGGCATTCGCCACGCGCTGGATGTGCTCGCCAACGGCGGGCCCAACATCCTGAGCGCCGCCCACGCGACGCACGTCCTCGAGATTATGCTCGCGGCCGGCACCTCGCTCGAGACCGGCGAGACGGTCGAGATCGCATCGACGTTCTAGCGTCTTGGCATCGTGCCGCCGCGTCATGTATGCGGCGGCACGACGGACGCAATTTGGGAGAGGGAACCAGCATGAAACGTAACCAGATCGGCGTCCAGCTCTATACCCTCCGCGAGATGGCGGCGAAGGATTTCGGCGCCACGCTCCGCGAAGTCGCGACGATGGGCTACGCTGGCGTCGAGTTCGCCGGGTTCCACGGCCATTCCGCCGCCGACGTGCGCAAGATGCTTGACGAGTACGGGCTGAAGGCCTTTTCGGCGCACATCCCGATCGCCGCGTTCGACGGCGATATCGAGCAGGTGGTGAGCGACCTGCAGACCGTCGGCGCGCCGTGGGGCGTCGTGCCCTTCGTCAGCCCGGACGATCGAACGCCGGCGTTCTTCGCCGATCTCGGCGACAAGATGAACAGCTACGGCAGCCGTTTCCATGATGCCGGGTTGAAGCTCGCCTATCACAACCATGACTTCGAGTTCTCGATGACGGCCGAGGACGGGCGCACGATCTTCGACACGCTCGTCTCGATCACGGACCCGGCCCTCGTCTCCTTCGAGCTGGACCTCTTCTGGGCGGCCGTCGGCGGCTACGAGCCAGACGGCGTCATGCGCCAGAACGCGGACCGCATCAAGCTCGTGCACCTCAAGGACGGCAAGGAGCTGGAACGCGGCAAGGACCTGCCGTTCGGCGAAGGCGCCCTCGACTGGGGAGCCATCCTCTCCGCCGCGCGTGACATCGGGGTGGAGTACTACATCACCGAGCAGGACAACCCGAACCCGGAAAACCCGATTGGCGACGTCGAGACTGCCCTGCGCAACGCCGAACGCCGCGCCGACGCCTAATCGCGGCTGGGTAGCGTCGGACATTCCAGTCCGACGCATCGACCGCAGATCGATAACCCATGTTCGGCGTCACGAAAAGTCGCAACGCCGCGGCACAGCGAGTGGAGAGTGGTCATGAGCACGGAGCGACTGGCGTTTCCTGACGGGTTCCTGTGGGGCGCGGCCACCGCGGCCTACCAGGTCGAGGGCGCCGCCAGCGAAGGCGGACGAACCCCGTCGATCTGGGATACCTGGAGCCACATTCCCGGGAACACCGTCAACGGTGACACGGGCGACATTGCCATTGACCATTACCATCGCTGGCGCGACGACATCGCGATCATGAAGGAGCTCGGCCTGAAGGCCTATCGCTTCTCCATCTCCTGGTCGCGCATCCTCCCGAACGGGCGCGGCGAGGTCAACCAGGAGGGCATCCGGTTCTACAGCGACCTCATCGATGGCCTGCTGGAGGCGGGGATCGAGCCGTGGGTCACGATGTTCCATTGGGACTTGCCGCAGATCCTCGACGACGAGGGCGGCTGGGCGAACCGGCAGATATTGGACGCGTGGGACGAGTATGTCGAGACCATCACCGCGACGTTCGGCGACCGCGTCAAGCACTGGATCACCCTCAACGAGCCATGGGTCATCGCCCACATGGGCTACAACTGGGGCACCAACGCCCCGGGCCGCAAGGACCTGAAAGAAGCGCTCGCCGTCTGTCACAGCCTCAACCTCGCCCACGGTCGCGCGGTGAACATCGTCCGCAAGAATGTGCCGGATGCCAGGGTCGGCATCACGCTGAACCTCTGGTATATCTACGGCGAGACGGACAGCCCGGAGGACCAGGACGCGGTCCGGAAGTCCGACCTCTTCAACAATCAGTGGTTCCTCGATCCGGTCATGAAGGGCTCCTACCCGGACGATATGGTCCAGGCGTTCGGTGACGCCATGCCGGAGATCCAGCCGGGCGACATGGAACTTGCCTCCGTACCGACCGACTTCCTCGGTATCAACTCCTACAACCCGCAGTACGTGAAGCATGACCCAGACGCCGCCGATGGCGTGGGATTTGCGGAGAAGGACGTCGAGAAGACCGCCATGGACTGGCCGGTCGACCCTCAGGGGTTCCAGGATCTGCTCGAGCGGGTCCAGCGGGACTACACACCAAACGCCATTTATGTGACCGAGAATGGGTCGGCGTGGAACGACGAGGTTGTCGATGGGGAAATCCACGACGAGCGTCGTATCGCCTACCTGAAGGGGCACCTGAACGCCGCGCACCGGGCGATCGCGAACGGGACGACCCTGAAGGGCTATTTCTGCTGGTCGCTGTTCGACAACTTTGAATGGGCGCTCGGGTACGCCAAGCGGTTCGGCATCGTCTACGTCGACTACGCGACGCAGGAACGGATCATCAAGGACAGCGCCCGCTACTACGCGGACGTGATCGCGCACAACAGCGTCGCGGCGGAGTAGGTCCGCCACCAACAGTGCTCACTGACCAGTATGGGAAGGGTGAAGGCGCCGGAGCGGCTGGGCTCCGGCGCCTTCGTGTCCGCGGACTTCTTCGTTCGTCCTACGCGCCGACCTGACCGTCGATCGATTCGCGGATGAGATCCATGTGGCCCAGATGCCGCGCGACCTCCTCGATCAGGTGCAGCATGATCCATCGCAGCTGCATCGGCGGTCGTTGGCGCCGGCCGGTCGCGGCGACCTCGTCGAGGCTGTGCGCGAGGATGACCTCGTTCGAGTGCGCGATCTCCGCGCGGTACGCCGCGATCACGCCATCGATTGACGCCCCGTCCGGCGCATCCCAGTACAGCGAGGCGTCGTCCACGAAGCCGAGCGTGGACACGTCCTCGCCCAGGAATACCGTGCGGAACCAGACGCGCTCGACGTACGTGAGGTGGACGACGATGCCGACCAGCGTCAGGGCCGACGCGCCGAGGGTACGCCGGGCGTCGTCCTCGCCCAGGCCTTGCAGCTTGCAGATGGCCGTCTGCCGCTGGAAGTCCAGGTAGGCCAGCAGCATCAGCTTTTCGTCACCGTGGTACGGCGGATAGATCCGATCGCAGTCGTCCAACGCGTCCTCCTTTACGGGTGCCAGCGATTCTGGCCGACCGCGCCATCGATCGCCTCGCGGATTAGGTCGGCCTGGCCGACATGACGCGCGGTCTCCTCGATCATGTGGAAGAGTGCCCAGCGCAGCGTGACGCCCTGCTGGAGCGGATGGACGTCCACCAGCACGGTGTCGAGCGGTGTTGCCGCGACGATCCGCTCGCTCTCCCGGATGGCGGAGACGTAGTCGTCGACGATGCCCTGGCAGGTCTCGCCCGGCTCCAGGTGCCACTCGTCGGCCGGGTGCGGGACCGTCACCTTGTCTGGCCCGAGCAGGTCCTCCTGCAGCCAGCTGCGCTCAACGCGGCTGAGGTGCTTGACCAGCCCGATCAGGGTCAGCGTCGAGGGCGGGTGCGGCGTCTGGAGCTGGTCGTCGTCCAACCCTGAGGTCTTCCACAGCATGAGGTCCCGCTGCATCGTCAGGAACCACTGAAGCTGGGCGCGCTCGTCGCCGGTCCACTTCTCCTTGCCGTCGAATCCGAGTCGCGACGTCATATGAGAGCTCCTTCTCAATCCGCGGCGCAGGCGTCCCACAGACCAACGTTCTCGGCGTCGGCAATGTCCTGCGCCTCCTGCAGGATGTCGTCGTAGAGGTCGTCCGGCGGGTAGGAGCGGGCGCGGGCATAGCCGCCGAGCACCAGCACCTCGGAGAGCAGGTACGCCTCGCCGCTCGTCTCATCGACGATGAAGATGTGACGCAGGTAGCGGTCGTTCGGGTCCTTATTGGAGATGTCCTGCTGGATGTAGACCTCGGTGCCCTTCGGCAGCAGCGCCTTCAGGAACTCGGCCGCCTCCGGCCCGAAGCATTCCTCGCGCTTGTACCCCTCGATCTCCGGCGCCTGGATGCCGATGACGCGGTACTCCTCCCACCAGTCGTCGTTCGGCTCGGTAAGCTTCAGCGAGTCACCGTCGTGCACGGAGTCGACCACCATCTTCTCCGCGTCGTCCGGCAGCTCCCACGGCACCGCGCCGAAGTAGTCGAAATCGTCCGGGATCGGCGGCGGCGTGTTCTTGCTGTCGGCCGCGCACGCCGACGCGATACCCGAGAGCGCGATCAGCATCGTCATGAGCAGCAGGAGGCCACGTTTCATCTGCGTCCCTTCGTTGGTATGGAGCGGTTCTGCTGTCGCTACAGTACCTGAGGCATCGTCACACCGTCGATACCGGCGGACGTCCGGCACATGCTAGGATGGGAACACACCGCGCCAGGGGTGCCCGCATGGGCTGAGATCACACCCTTGGAACCTGAACCGGTTTGGACCGGCGGAGGGAGGCGCGCAACGGAGAGCCGAACCCCTTTGGCCCCGCCGCGTATCCCTCCATTCGGGAACGCGGCGTTTGTGTTGTCCAGGGGAGGCGCCATGCCACACAACGATCCGTTCGAGTCCAACCGTTCATTGTTCGTCCTGACCGATCCAGACCTGCCGTCGGGGGAGGCGATCGATCGCGCCCTTGCGGCGACCAGGGGCGGGGCCACGCATATCGTCGTGCGCCGCCCGAACGATACGGCGGAAGGGGTCGCCCGGATGGCGAACGAGCTCTCGCCCGCGCGCCGCAACGGCGACTGGAAGCTACTGGTCCACGGCCTGATCGATGTCGCCCTCGCCACGCAGGCGCAAGGCGCGATGCTCCGTCTGGGCGGCATCCCGTCCGGCGCGAAAGAGCGGCTCGGCGAGGACCGCATGATGGGCGTCAGCGTGCACACCCTCGGGCAAGCGCAATCCGCGCACCTGAAGATGGCCGACTTCGTCATCTTCGGCAACGTCTACGAAACGGAATCGCACCCCGGCAAACCCGGTGTCGGGCTCCAGGCGATCGCCAGCGTCGCCCGCGACACGGACCTCCCTGTCGTCGCCATCGGCGGCATCACGGCGGAGCGCGTCGATGAGGTGCTCTCGACGGGGGCATCCGGCGTCGCCGTGATCCGCGCCGTCAGCCGGGCGGATGATCCGGAGGCCGCGACGCGACGTATCCGCGAGGCCATCGATGCCGCCGACTATCCCCATCTGACCCAAGGAGAGATCATGACCCTCACCGTGAACAACGAAGTGCTCCAGATCGACCGGGAAACGCTCACCATCGAGACGTTCCTGCGAGAGCGCGGCATCCCGGCCGCCTCGATCGTCATCGCGGTTAACGACGACGTCGTCCCCCGCAGCGAATGGGAAGCGAGGGCCCTGCGCGACGGCGATACCGTTGATATCGTCCAGGCCGTGTCCGGAGGCGACCACGACGATACCCTCACTATCGCCAGGCAGGCGTTTTCATCCCGACTCTTCCTCGGCACCGGCAAGTACCCGGATAACGACACCATGGCGCGGGCGCTGGACGCGTCCGGCTACTGAGATGGTGACCGTCGCGATCCGTTTCATGAACCTCGAAGGCGGCAACGGTGGCGGTTCGATCCTGGAGCAGCTCGACCTGTCCCGTTACCGGTTGCTCCCCAACACGGCAGGCGCCTATACCGTCAAGGATGCCGTGAAGATGGCTCGGCTCGCCCGGGCGGCGACCGGCACGGAGTGGATCAAGCTGGAGGTCATCGGCGACCAGCGCACGCTCTGGCCGGACGTCGCGGCGACGATCGAGGCGACGAAAATCCTGGTCGAGGAGGGGTTCGTGGTGCTCCCCTACACCAGCCCGGACCTGGTTGCGGCCCTGCGGCTTCAGGAAGCCGGGGCAGCGACCGTGATGCCGCTGGCATCGCCGATCGGCTCCGGCGCCGGCATGCAGGACTGGAAGAGCATCGAGCGCATTGTTCGCGCGGTGAGTGTCCCGGTCGTGGTCGATGCGGGAATCGGGGTTCCGTCCGACGCGTCGCTGGCGATGGAGCTGGGCGCGGACGCCGTGCTTGTCAACTCGGCGATCGCGAAGGCGGTTGATCCAATCGCGATGGCGCGCGGCATGCGCCTTGGGGTTGAGGCCGGGCGGCTCGCGCACCTCGCCGGCAGGATGCCGATCAGCGAGGGCGCGAACCCCTCCAGCCCGACCACCGGCGTGCCGGTGGCGACGGCCATCGAGTAGCGGCCGGTTAGGGTATAACGGACGAACGCGCCGGGCGATCGACGCTCGCGCATCAAGACCGACACGACAGGAGCAGTGCATGCCGAAAACGAACGTGACGATCGACCACTCGCTGGGCAAGGACGAGGCGCTGCAGCGCCTGCAGGGCATGCTGGGGCAGATCAAGGACAACTACGGCAGCCAGATCACGGACATGCAGGAGAACTGGAACGACGGCGGCGGCACGATGTCCTTCAAGGCGATGGGCTTCACCATCGGCACCGATGTCGCCGTGACCGACGACAGGGTCTCCATCGACGTCGACCTGCCATGGGCCGCGAAGATGTTCCAGGGCACCATCGAGACCACGATTCGCGAGCGCGCCGAGCGCCTGCTGCAGTCGTAACCGCATCCGTCCGGGATCAGGGGGAAGCGCAACCGCGCTTCCCCTTTTTCGTGCCTGTTCCCTGCCGCGCCGTCCTCCGGTAGACTGCCGGAAGGCAATCGCGAAACATGACAGAGGACGGTATTCCCCATGGTTGACGATACCCATACAGACGCCTTGAAAGTGCCGGAAGAGAAGCAGAACGGCGTTCCGGACCCGGTCGTGCGACAGCATACGGTGACGGTCGGCGGCAAGACGCTCGAATACACCACCACGACCGGCCTGATGCCGATCCGCGACGACAAGGGCGAGCTGAAGGCGAAGCTGTTCTACACCGCCTACACCCTGAACGGTGTGGAGAACACCGGCAGCCGCCCCTTGACAGTCACCTTTAACGGTGGCCCGGGCTCGGCGTCGGTCTGGCTCCACATGGGCGGCCTCGCCCCGAAGC
This sequence comes from uncultured Chloroflexia bacterium, assembly GCA_963741805.1. Classification (GTDB taxonomy): domain Bacteria; phylum Chloroflexota; class Chloroflexia; order Thermomicrobiales; family UBA6265; genus UBA6265. The sequence goes on along the minus strand of CAVUJR010000062.1, from coordinate 83,614 downwards.
GGGTCGAGATGCTGCCGGATGGGAGCATGCCCAAGCCGCCGTTCAAGCTGGTGGAGAACGAGCACACCTGGCTGGAGGACACGGACCTCGTCTTCGTCGACCCGGTCGACACCGGCTACAGCCGCGCGGTGAACGACGATGCGGCCAAGGAAGCGAAGGACGTCAAGGGCGACATCACGAGCATAGGCGAGTTCATCCGTCTCTATCTCGCCCGCAACGCGCGGTGGACATCGCCGCTCTTTCTCTGTGGCGAGAGCTACGGCACCTTCCGCTCCGCCGGCCTCGCGGGATACCTCGTCGAGCGCGGTGTCGCCTTCAATGGCATCATCCTCATCTCCAGCATCCTGAACATGCAGACGGCGCGCTTCACGCTCGGCAACGACCTGCCGTACCAGCTCTTCCTGCCAACCTATGCGGCGACGGCGTGGTACCACAACCGCGTGCCGAAGGACCTGAAGAAGAAGGACATTCGCGCCTACCTCGACGAGGTGGAGACCTGGGTCGAGGAGACCTACGTGCCGGCGTTGTCGCTCGGCGACCGCCTGCCGGAGAAGCGCCGCGAGCAGGTGCTGGACACGCTGGTCCGCTACACCGGACTGCGCCGCGAGTACATCGACCAGTCGAACCTGCGCATCAACATCCACCAGTTCACCAAGGAGCTGGCGCGGGACGAGATGCGGTCCGTCGGCCGGCTCGACAGCCGGTTCAAGGGCACGGACAAGGATGGCGTCTCCGAAACGCCTGAGTTCGATCCGAGCATGGCCGCGATTCGCCCGCCATTCACCTCGGTGCTGAACACGTACTTCCGGACCGAGCTTGGCTACGAGAGCGACGTGGAGTACCACATCCTGCGCGGTCTGGATTGGAACTGGGGCAACGCGGTTCAGGGCTATGCCGACACCAGCGACGACCTGCGCTCGGCGTTCGCCAAGAATCCCGTACATGCATCTCTTCGTCGCGTCCGGCTACTACGACCTGGCGACGCCGTACTACGCGACGCTGTACACGCTGAGCCACATGAATCTCGATGCGGAGGTGAAGCCGAATATCCGCATGGAGGAGTACCCGACCGGGCACATGGTCTACATCGACTACAACGCGATGGTCCAGTTGAAGGACGACGTCTCGTCGTTCATCCGCGACGCGATCGCGCAATAGGGAGGGAACTGTCGTGACGGAGCATCAGCCCGCGTGGACGCGTTTCGGGTCACTTCCGTTCGCGGCGGCGGTGCTGGTGTTCCTGAACGGGCTCTACATCGCGCTCGTCGCGTTCGGCAACATCACTGATTTCGACACGAATCGACCGTTCGTGCAGCATGTCCTGGCGATGGACACGACGAACTTCGGCGCCGATCCGGGGACGAACCTCGACCCGGACGTGATGTGGCGGGCGGTCGAGAACCGGACGCTGCAGGATGCCGCCTACATTGGCCTCATCGCCTGGGAGACGCTGACGGCGATTGTGCTGCTCGGCTCGGTCGTCTTCTGGGCCCGCGGTGCGCGTGACGGCTACCTGCGCGCCCGGGCGGCATCGACGATCGGGCTGCTGATGTTGGTCACCCTGTTCATGGGCGGGTTCATCGCGATCGGCGGCGAGTGGTTCCAGATGTGGAAGTCGCAGGCGTGGAACGGTCTCGATCCCGCTTTCCGCAACGCGATGCTCGCGCTTGGCGCGCTGATCGTCGTCCAGATGGTGCCGGGGCGGACTGCACCACCCTCATAGACCCACGCCTTGTGTGGGTATTTCGCGGATACCGCTCCCGGTGCCACGTGTTCGGGGACCCCGGAGACACGCTCCGGGACTGCGCAGCGCGGCTATTCGGGCGGGTCGCCGCCGAACGCGCTGATCGCCTCGTCGCGGAGCTCGACCATCGCGTCGCTGAATTCGACCGGATACTCGCGGTCCGGTGTCAGCGCCTTCATCCATTCCGGGATCGCGTGGATATTCTCCAGCGCCGCCGCGCGGATCTGGTGGATGTCCGGCATGTCGCGGACGAGTTTGCCCTCCATGATCCATGGCGTGAGCAGCGTGCGGCTGCCGACCGGCGCCGGCTCGTCGTCCAGCGCGATCACGTCTCGCTCGTAGTCGCCGATGCGATAGGCCATCTTGCGACCTGGCCAGGTGCTCTTGCTGCCGGCGACCTTCAGTCGCGCGCTCATACCGCTTTCGTCCTCGAACCAGGCCAGCTTGTATACCGCGCCGATCACGCCACCGACCGTCCCACTCTCGATCGTGCCAAGCCCAACGCCGAGATTCCCACCGACGCCGAAACCGTCGATCGGCGCGCCAGTCGCCAGGAGTTCCTCGATGCGGTACTCGTCGATGTCGCCGCTGACGAGAATCTTCACCGCCCGCATATCAGCATCGTCGAGCTTGCGACGGACCATGAACGCGTACCCGGCGAGATCGCCACTGTCGAGGCGGACGGCGGAGAGGGTATGGCCGCGTGATTCGGCTTCTTTGGCCGCGATGATCGCGTGCTCGATGCCGCGCTCGACGTCGTACGTGTCCAGCAGCAAGGTGTACGACGGAAACGTCTCTGCGACGGTGCGGAAGGCGGTTAGCTCATCCGGAAACGCCTGCACGATCGCGTGCGGGATCGTGCCGGAGGACGGGATGTCGAAATCCTTCGCCGCGGCGACGAACGAGGTGCTGTTGGCACCGCCGATATAGCCGGAGCGCGCCGCGATGAACGGCGCATGGGCGCGGCGGAACGCGAAGTCGCTCACGGCGCGGCCCTTGGCGGCAAGCGTGAGACGTGCGGCCTTGGTCGCCAGCAACGTCGAGATGCCGACGGTGCGGAGCAGACCGGATTCGATCAACATCGCCTCGGCAAACGGCGCGGTCACCCGCATGAACGGCTCGTAGGGGAAGGCGATCTCGCCCTCATCCATTGCCATGATCTCGCCGGTGAAATTGAGGTTCGAGAGATAGTGCAGGAAGTCGGTCTCGTAGCCCTTGATGGTCGCGAGCCAGTCGAGATCCTCCTGGGTGTAGCTGAACCGGCGCAGGTAGTCGAGCGTGGGCTGGAGGCCGGTGAAGAGCATGAAGGCGCCCGCGAACGGCGCGCGGCGGGTGAACAGGTCGAACGTCGCCAGCCCGTTGTGCCCGCTTTTCCAGGCGAGATAGGCGGCGTCGATGTGATAGAGGTCGGTGAATAGCGCGGTGCCCTGCGCGGCGTCAGCCGAGACGAGGATGTCATCCGACTCGGTTTCCGTGCCGGGGCGCGCGTGGATCAGCCCCTGATCCTCGTAATCCGTCATGCGTTGGCTCCTCCCTGGGAGGTCGTCGCGCTGTCGGAGGTGATTTCGCGGACGACGCGAATACCGTTACTTGCCATGTGGTAGAGGAACACGTCATGGAAGAAGTCGCCGGGATGGGCCGCTCCCATCTCCGCGTCCGCTTCGGGGATGTCGAAGGTCTGGACGACGTTCTCCGCGACGATCACCTCGACGTCCTGCAGATTCAGGGCATTGGCGCGCATACGCAGGTGCATCGCGAGCTGGTAGACGCAGAGGTCCGTGCAATCACCGACCACGATCGCGCGATTGATATGCCGGTTCTTGTCCCACCAGGCGTCGAAGCCGGTCTCGATCGCCGGGCTAAGCGAGTTCTTTTCGATGAGGACCATGGAGTCCGAGAACGGAAGCGCTCTCAGCTCCGGGATCGTCATCGACTCGTGGTCGTCACGCAACGCATGCGGAGGATACGCCTGGAACTCCGGTGTGAGCGGGTGGTGGGTGTCTTCAAGGAGCACGAAGTCGCGGATGCCGTAGTCCCAGCCGCGCGTGAAGAGGTCGACGACGGAATCGACGATGCCGAGCACGCGGGGGGACGCGAGGGGGCCGGTATGGACGAAGCCGTTGATGAGGTCGGCCGAGAAGAACGCGGCCCGTGCAGGCTCAGGGGCGATCTCGCGAAACGAGACGGCCGGCAAGGTGGTCAACCACTGCTGGACGAACGCGGGTGTCTGGGTGTCGCTCAACGTATCCTCCTCCGGGCGCGCCGCGCGCGGCGTGCCCCCGACAGGCGCCATCATAGGGGGTATTCTCGCACGGGCGGTTCCTCCGCTTCGCGTCTTGACCCCCCTGCTACAGTGTTGGTGGTCACACCGGCTGATCGCGGCCGGCCAGGATTGGAACGGATCTGTGGTACTCCCCATCATCGGCGCCCGGGACTATATCGAGCCACGCGGGTACTTCATCCACGAATGCCCGATGTGCCAGGTCGATCGCGTCTTCTCGGTCTATGACACGAAGCGCAAGCTGACGCTGTACTTTATCCCGACGCTCAACGTGCGCTCCCAGCATGTCATGGAGTGCACGACCTGCCACGGTCGCTGGGGCATCCCGGACGAGGTTCGCGATACGGTCAATCGCCAGCTGATGTCGCAGGAGCAGGTCTCCGATCGACTGCACCGCGGGCGCACGCCAGACGTGCCGCCGCAGCCGCCACGCGCGCGGACGTTCTACCAGGTGCTGCAGGTGGATCAGGAAGCCGAGCGCGATGTCATCGAGGCGGCCTTCAAGCGGCTCGCCTTCCGGTACCATCCCGACCGCGCGACGACACCAGACGCGCCCGCGAAGATGCGCGAGATTATCGAGGCGCGCGATATCCTGCTCGACGAGGTGCGCCGCGCCGCCTACGACCGTTCCCTTGGAATCATCCGACGCGTCGAGGCATTGCGCCCGGAAGAGGTCTGATGGCTCTCACGCCCAGAGACCGACATGCGAGAACCCGGCCATCGGGGCCGGGTTCTATGCTTTCAGGATAAATGCGGGGATGCCGTGACGCGGATCTCGCGACTCCTCGACGTCTGGCCCAAAGAGATCGACACATTCGGTGAGCGCCCGCATCACATCAGATGCGGCCTCCTCGACGTGCTTGGCCCACTCCGCGGGCAGCCGGGCGGCGTCGATCTCCGCCTCGTACTCATCCCGATCCAATTCGGTGACCGTGCCGTCGAGGTCCAGCCAGAAATCCAGCTCCAGGTCGATGTCGCTGTAGTAGTTCTCGCGAACTTCCTGCAACGGGAGGGAGAAGTTGACGTAGTAGCCGATGGTGCGAGCGTCTTCGGAGATGAAGCGAAGGAGCGAGAACCAGCGGTCGGGGAAGAACCACTGCTCGGCCGCCGCCCGGCGCACGGTCTCAACGCCCTGGCGGGTACGGATCGTCGCCTCGCGCGGGCGATAGAAGGAGAACTGGTGGCGCAGGATCTGGCGGACCACATCCCCGGTCGGGACCGTGATCCATCCGCCGGAGATCTCATACTCCCAGCAGGCCCCTCGTAGCTTCTGTTTGCGGTAGAACAACCGCCCCGGCCTGGCCGGTCGGCCGTTCGTGTTGGTGTCCATGATGGTTACGCTTTGCCACGCCGCACACGTCTGTCCTGGCGCTCCTGCTGCGTGCCGAGGGGCGCCTTCGCAGGCAGGCCCACTCGTCGCGGGAAACCACCCGGCGTGGGATTGTCTTTCCGAACCAGTACCAGCCGGGTTTCAACTAATGATCCCACTACCGGCAAGAACGATGCCTCAACGATCGTCCCGCCCAGCTTCCCGGCTGCCTTGCGCGCGACGGTCATCTCGTCGTCGATGTCCGCACCCTTCGGCAGCATCAGCCAGCCCTTCATGCGCACGAAGGGAAGCCCAAGCTCCAGGAGGGCGGAGAGGGAGGTGACGGCGCGGGCGGTGACGAGGTCGAAGGAGCTGCGCCACTCGATGTCGTGGGCCAGCTCTTCGGCGCGGCCCTGCACGGCGGAGGCGTTCTCCAGCCCCAGTTCGTCGATGCATTCGCGCAGGAACGCGACCTTCTTGCCGGTCGCGTCGAGGAGCGTGAAGGTGTACTCCGGGATCGCGATCGCGAGCACGATGCCCGGGATGCCGCCTCCGCTGCCGAGGTCCATGATGCGCCCCTCGGGCTTGCCGACGAGCTCGCGGACGCGGTCGCGGATACGGAGGCTTTCGAGGATCAGGCGGCGCTCGATGCCTTCGAAGTCCCGCACGGCGGTGAGGTTCACCACTCTATTGCGGTGATAGAGCATGTCGCGGTACAGCACAAGCTGCTCGACCTGGCGGTCGGTCAGATCGGGCACAAGAGGTCGCGTCAGCTCCGCGAACGCGGTAGCATCCCGCGCGGCGGTATCCGGCGTGGTTTCAGGTGTGCTGTAATCCATGGTGTCCGATCAGTTGCTGACGCCGCTCGGCGTTCGTCGTTCCTCGTCGGTGTTCGCCTCGTGGGTGCGCTGCCCGAGCAATCCCCGCGCCGCGTCCACGATGCCGTCCACGCCGATCCCGGCGATCTCCCGCAGTCGCTCCTGAGAGGCTTGCTCGAAGAAGCGATCCGGCACGCCCAGCACCCGGGTCGGGATGAACCGGCCATGCGCCGAAAGCAACTCCAGCACGCCGGAGCCGAACCCGCCCATCGCCACGTTCTCCTCGACCGTAACGATCGCGCCGACCTCGTCCGCGAGGCGGAGGATCGTCTCCTCGTCGAGCGGCTTGGCGAAGCGGGCGTTGACGACCGTCGCCTGGATGCCGTGCTCGGAGAGACGCGCCGCGGCCTTTTCGGCATACCCGACCATCGAGCCAATGGCGACGATCGCGACATCGTTCCCCTCGCGCAGGATCTCGCTCTTGCCGATCGGGAGGACGGCCATCGGGGCCGACGTATCGACGCCAACAGCGGCGCCGCGCGGGAAGCGGATCGCGACCGGCCCCGCCGTGTGCTCGATGGCGGTCTTCATCATGTCGCGCAGCTCGCGCTCGTCCCTGGGCGCCATGATCGTCATGTTCGGGATAGCCCGCAGGTAGCTCATATCAAACACGCCGTGGTGCGTGCGGCCATCGTCGCCGGCGAACCCGCCACGGTCGAGCGCGAACACGACCGGCAAGCGCTGGATCGCCACATCGTGGATGATCTGGTCGAACGCGCGCTGCAGGAAGGTCGAGTAAATGCCGACGATCGGTCGAAGACCGGCGGTGGCGAGCCCGGCGGCGAAGGTGACGGCGTGCTGCTCGGCGATGCCGACGTCGAAGAAGCGCTCCGGGAACACCGCGCCGAACTTGCCGAGCGAGGTGCCGGAGGGCATCGCGGCGGTGATGGCGTAGATGCGGTCATCGGAGCGGGCCAGCTCGATCGCGGCCTGCGCGAAGACGTCCTGGTACTTCGGCGCGGGCTTCGGGGCGTCGGGCGATGCGGGAGCGGAGGGCGCGCTGACGGCGTGGCTGCGCTCGATATCGTCCGCGGCCGGGTCGTAGCCCTTGCCCTTTTCGGTATGGATATGCACGAGCACCGGGTTGTTGCTGTCGGCCGCGTCACGGAGGGCATCGACCAGCGCGCCGATGTCGTGGCCCTTGACCGGACCCACATAGGTGAAGCCCAGTTCCTCGAAGAGCGCCTTGTGGTAGATGAACTCCTTCATGGAGTCCTTCATGCGCTTCCCGAGCTCGACGAACTTCGCGCCCTGCGGGAGCTTCTCGACGAGATCGGCGAGATCGTCCTTCGCGCGGTTGTACATGGGATCGGTGCGGAGCTTGTTGAGGTACTTGCTCATCGCGCCGACGTTCGGGGCGATCGACATCTCGTTGTCGTTCAGGATGACGATCAGGGGGTAATCGAGGTGCCCCGCGTTGTTGAGGGCCTCGAAGGCCATGCCGCCGGTCAGCGCGCCGTCGCCAATGATTGCGACGGCATGGCCGCGCTGCGCCTGTAGCGGCTTGCGCTGCTCCGCGACACACATGCCGAGCGCGGCGGAGATGGACGTTGACGCGTGGCCAGCGCCGAACGCGTCGTGCTCGCTCTCATCGCGACTCAGGAAGCCGGACATACCGCCTTCCTTGCGAAGGGTCGGGAAGCGGTCCTTGCGGCCGGTCAGCAACTTGTGTGCATATGCCTGGTGTCCGACGTCCCAGACGATCTTGTCCTTCGGCGAATCGAACACATAGTGGAGGGCAATCGCCAGCTCGACGGTGCCGAGGCTGGCCCCGAGATGTCCGCCGGTGCTCGTGACGGACGTGATCAACGTCGCGCGGATGTCGTCGGCGAGCTGGCGCAACTCGCGCTGACTCAGCTTCTTGACATCGGCGGGGCTGGACACCCGGGAAAGAACCTCGCCATAGGGCGAGGACGGAGTGAGGGACGATTGCGGCGAGATCTTGCCATTGCTGGCTGCCATAGTGCTCTTCCTTAAGCTGTGTGGCCCCGTGAGAATCATTGTTCGGGAACGGGTAGACGAGGATGATTCTGCGGGAGAATGACCGGCGGGAGACATGTCAGGCTTCGATCAGGTTCCCTGCCGCCGGATGTGCCTGCCGCGACAGGCCGCGCCCGGTTGCTCGTATCGAGCCGGAGCGGTCAGTGACGGTGACGGCAACGTCTCGGGAAAGTATACGTCCCATCGGGCGATGGACGCAGCGATACCCGCCGCGTCCGGCGGTTCAGGCGTTCGCGCGCGGGTTGCCACCGCGCGTCGCGTTCCAGCGGGCGCGATCGAGCTCCATCGCGATAACGTCCAGCCGTGTTTTGCCGGCCCATTCAACAGAACGGTTCGTTTCGACGAAACCGACCTTCTCGTATGAGCGCAGGGCGCGCGGATTGTGCGCGAACACTTCCAGCTTGATGCGCTCGAGCCCGAGGGTCTCGAACACCTCCTCGGCGACCAGGCGGGTGGCGTCGGTGCCAAAGCCATGCCCCCACGCCTGTTTCTCGCCGATCACGATCCGGAAGAGGCATGACGATGCGTCGAAATCGATCTGCGTGACCGCGGTGGTGCCGATGAGGTTGCCGCTGGTGCGGTCGTGGATCGCCCAGGCGGTGCCGTTGGCTGAGGCAGGGAGGACGATCGACATGAAGTAACCGCGCGCCTGGTTGGCGGTCAACGGTCGCAGGTCGTGGCGGAGGAGGGTAGCGATATCGGCGTCCATATACCAGCGCATGAAATCCTCCACGTCGGCTGCTTCGTGGCGGCGCAGCTCCGCGATCTCCCCGGCGCGCACGACGCGGGGATCGCGCCCATCCTCGGGTGAGCGGAAATGGTCGAGCGCGCGGCGGAACATCGGGCCTCCAGAAGCGGTTTTTCGGAAAGAGGTGACATGATTCGACAGATGGAACAGCAAAAATCGGGCCGGGACCGAAGTCCCTGGCCCGATTCTACCGCCTGGCCTCACCGGGGTGAGGGTCGACGATGTGAAGTCTAGTAGTCGTAGCGCGGCGAGGAAGCCTTCCGGTTCTGGAAGCACTCGCGGCAATACACCGGCTTGCCCGGGGTCGGGTTGAACGGGACTTCCGTCTCGCGTCCGCACTCGGAGCACACGGCCGGGTAGAGCTGACGCGGAGCGCCGCTGTTGTACCCGCCACCGCCACCGCCACCGCTGTTGGAGCGGCCGTAGCCACCACCGCCACCGGATGAGTAGCCACCGCCACCACCGGAGGAGTAGCCGCTGTCGCTGTAGCCGCCACCGGAGGAGTAGCCGCTATCACCGTAGCTGCCGCCCGTGTTTCGCTGCTGCTTGCGCGCCGAACGGCACGATGGGCATCGCTGAGGATCCGAGAACCCCCGCTGGGTGTAGAAATCCTGCTCACCCGCAGTGAACGTGAATTCTTGCCCGCAATCGCGGCAGGTCAGCGTTCGATCACTCATGTTTCCGCCTGAACCTCTCTTGCCGGGTTCGCAACCCGACACAACACAGTGAGAATAAGAATCGAGTCGCACCCGAACAGACGGAACACGAGAGAGCACGGTGATCTGGACAATCTGGCCCTTTCGAGCGCTACCTATGGGAGACGTCTCGGTACGCGCAGTATAGCAGCCTTTTTATGAATTTGGCTATAGCCAGGCGTTTTGTATTTTGCTGGCCGATCCGGGTGCTGGTCGGCCCCGCCCAGGGAGCATACTGCGTGACAATTATGTCTTTGTATACAGTCCGGAAACGTCCACCGCGCGTGGTACGATCAGTTCCGGTACTGCGAGTTTCAGGGGACCTTCGGACCAGCGGCACCCGATGGACGCGGTGCATCCGAATCTCACACCTGGCCAGCAAAGGAGCAATGCGGGCGATGAATGTTCATGAGTATCAGGCGGCAGAACTTCTCGCGAAGCACGGCGTGCCGGTGAATCCCGGCAAGGTCGCCACCACTCCGGACGAGGCCGAGCAGATCGCCAGGGAGTTTGGCGGCGTTGTGGTCGTGAAGGCGCAGGTCCATACCGGCGGGCGTGGCAAGGCTGGCGGCGTCAAGGTGGTCAAGAGCCCGGAGGATGCGCGCGCCGCCGCCGAGGCGATCCTTGGCATGGACATCAAGGGGCACATCGTCAACAAGGTGCTCATCGCCAAGGGCGCGGACATCGCCAAGGAGTTCTACGTCAGCGTGGTGATGAACCGCCCGTCCCGCAAGATCATGATCATGGCCAGCGCCGAGGGCGGCGTCGAGATCGAGCAGGTCGCCGCCGAGGCGCCGGAGAAGATCGTCCAGCGCGACGCCGATCCGCTGGTCGGCTTCCACGACTTCCAGGCGAAGGAGGTTGCGTTCGAGCTCGGCATCGAGCCGGCGATGGTCAACGGCTTCGCGAAGCTGGCATCTCAGCTCTACACCACCTTTATGGAAGAGGACGCCACGCTGGTCGAGGTGAACCCGCTGATCATCACCGGTGACGGCCAGTGGCAGGCGCTCGACTCCAAGATGAGCTTCGACGACAACGCCCTCTACCGCCACGCCGATACCGAGGCCCTGCGCGACATGGCCGAGGAGAACGAGACCGAGATCGACGCGAAGAGCAGCGGCATCTCGTTCGTGAAGCTCGATGGCAACATCGGCTGCATCGTCAACGGCGCCGGACTGTCGATGGCGACGCTGGACGCCGTGCAGCTGGCTGGCGGTGCGCCCGCGAACTTCCTCGATGTCGGCGGTGGTGCGAACGAGGAGCAGGTGACCAAGGCGTTCACCCTCGTGCTGGCCGACCCGAACGTGAAGGCCATCCTCATCAACATCTACGGCGGCATCACGCGCGGTGACGTCGTCGCGCGCGGCATCGTCGCGGCGATGAAGAACGTCGAGGTGAAGGTGCCGCTGGTCGTCCGGCTCTCCGGCACGAACGCCGAGGAGGGCAAGGCCCTTCTGGCTGAGCACGGCATCACGGCCGGCGACAGCATGGACGAGGCGGCGGCACAGGTGGTCGCGGCGGCAAACGGCAACGCATAACGGGTCGGGCAGCGACGGCGATCGCCGTTTCCAGTCATGAGGAGATACCAGTGAGTATTTTGGTCGGCAACGATACCCGCCTGCTCGTCCAGGGCATTACCGGTCGGGAAGGCTCCTTCCATACGCAGCAGATGGTCGAGTACGGCACCAATGTGGTCGCCGGCGTGACCCCCGGCAAGGCCGGACAAGAGGTCCACGGCGTGCCGGTGTTCAACACCGTCGAGGACGCCGTGAAGGAAACCGGCGCGAACACGTCCGTGATCTATGTTCCGGCCCGGTTCTCGGTCGACGCGATCTACGAGGCGGTCGACAACGGCATCAAGGTGGTGATCTGCATCACCGAGGGCGTGCCGGTGAACGATATGGTGCCGGTGTACCACCATGTGAAGCAGAAAGGCGCGGTGCTGATCGGACCGAACTGCCCGGGTGTTACCTCCCCGGGTCAGGCCAAGGTCGGCATCATTCCGGGCTTTATCCATGCGCCCGGCCGCGTCGGCGTCGTCTCGCGCTCCGGCACGCTGACCTATGAGGTCGTCGACGCCCTGACGAAGGCCGGTCTCGGCCAGTCGTCCGTCGTCGGCATCGGTGGTGATCCGATCATCGGCACCTCGTTCGTCGACGTGCTGCGGATGTTCCAGGATGATCCGGACACCGACGCCATCGTGATGATCGGCGAGATTGGTGGTGACGACGAGGAGACGGCGGCCACGTTCATCAAGGAGAACGTGACGAAGCCGATGGCCGGGTTCATCGCCGGGCGCACGGCGCCTCCGGGCAAGCGCATGGGTCACGCCGGCGCGATCATCTCCGGCGGCGCTGGCACGGCGCAGGGCAAGATCGAGGCGCTCGAGGCAGCCGGCGTCGCGGTGGCGAGCCGTATGTCCGAGATTCCGGAACTGCTGAAGGCGAAGCTGGGCGCGTAATCCCGGGTTTCGATCGCACGCACGGTGGCGCCCGCCCGGCAGATGCTGGACGGGCGCCGCTGCCGTTAAGGAGGCATCGTCATGGCGCGGGAAGAAGGGTTCACAGACGGCATCGTCGAGGTGGTGCTCGGCGACATTACCCAGCAGCGCGTCGACGCGATCGTGAACGCGGCGAACGAGTCGCTGCTGGGCGGCGGGGGTGTTGACGGGGCGATCCACCGCGCGGCCGGACCACGATTGCTGGAGGCGACGCGCAAGATCGGCGGCTGCCCGACCGGCGAGGCGCGGATCACGCCCGGATTCAGTCTTCCCGCCAAATATGTCATTCACACAGTCGGGCCGATCTGGCGTGGAGGCAACCGGGGTGAGGACCAGTTGCTGGCGAGCTGCTATCGCAACGCGATGCGCCTGGCGCACGAGAACGGACTGAGGTCGATCGCCTTCCCGTCGATCAGCACCGGCATCTACGGATACCCCGTGAACCTCGCGGCGGATATCGCCTGGTTCGAGCTGCACGAGGCCGCGGTGCGGTATCCGGGGATCGCAACGATCCGTGTCGTTGCCTTCAGCCGGGAGACGCTGGAGGCGTACCGCGAGGCCCGCGACGCGCAGGATTGAGCGGGTTACTCGACGGACAGTCCTTCGGTCATGATGCGCCGGACGGCCGGGCTCTCGAACTCGCTGCGCAGCAGGTCGTAGAGGATGTCGTCCCAGTAGCGGCCATCGAACCAGCGCGCCTCGCGGCGTCGCCCGATTTCCCGGAAGCCGGCCTTTACATACGCTTTCTGTCCGGCGATGTTCCAGCCGAAGGTGATCAGGTGGATGCTGTTCAGCCCAAGGATATGGAAGCCGATGTCGCACATCAGGCGCACGGCCTCGGTACCGAGTCCCCGGCCCCGGGCGTCGCCTTCGCCGATCATGATGCCGAGCTCGGCGGACCGGTTAACCCGGTCGATGCCGTGCAGGTCGACGTTGCCGATTGGCCGGAAGCCTGGCAATTCGTAGATCGTGTAGAGGGCGATGTCGTTGCGTTGCGTCACACCCTCGTACCAGGCGATTTCCTCGTCCAGCGTCATCGCTGAGTTACCCGCGAGCAGGAAGCGATTGGTGTGCGGATCGGTGATCCAGGCGTGATAGAGCGGGATCAGGTCGCGCCGGAGCGGGCCGAGGGCAATCTTTTCTCCCGCAACGGTGATGATCGGGCGAGCGCCGGTCATGCGGCGGCCATGTCGTCGACGATGCGCTGCAGATAGGCGACACCACTGATGGCGAGCGCCTCGTTGTCGTTGCGGAAGCGCGTATCATCGAAGGTTTCGCTCCCCTCGGTGACCATCGCGACGACGACGACGCTGCCCACCGGCACCGCGATCCACTCGATGTGGAATTCGAGCGCGTTCACCACGGTTGTCGAGGAGACGAGGATGGCTGGCGCATCGTTGACGGTGATCATCTCGACCGTGCCCGACTGGGCATCCGTCCCGAGCGCCTGCTGCAGCTGGTCGCCGAGACCGCTCATCTGTGCCTCGTCCACCGGGGCGTCGAAGAGCAGGTAGGTCAGGGTGCCGGACGTGAACGCCGTCTTCGGCCCGCGCGCGGCGGGCGAGGCGGTGGCGCGGACCGGTGTGCCGCTCGCCGCGGCCGGCGTGTACTTCACGGTGTAGAACACGGAGCCGTTGAGGTTCGGGAAGGTGGTGTCGAACCGTGCGCGCTGCTCCGGCAGCATCTCGTCGCTCAGGGGCTTGGCTCCGGCGAAACCCGCCGGCAGGATGTCGTCCGGGATCGGTGTGTTCAACCGCATCAGGAGCCGTTCGGGGTCGACTGTAGCGACCTGCTCGCCGACCGCGGCGACGTCGACCGCATCCTGGGCCGCCGCCCGGGCGGGAGACCACACGAGCATGATGGCGAGGGCAATGATGGCGAGATGCTTCACGTACCTGTCCTCCTGGGAACGAATCCCCCAACGGGCCCGAGGCAACGCCTGCGCGGCTGGTGAGCGGGGACGGTCTTTAGCCATCTTACCGTACGTTCATGCGCGGCGTGCGGTTCTGCAATCGTGGCGGCGATGGGGCATCCATAGTCATATCGTGTGGAGGGCGCGAACCCGTACAATGCGTGGCAGAGCATTCCCGATGTCAGGCACTGCCGCTCCGGATGACCGGAGTCTGGAAAGGATCACGGTCGATGGCTGAAACCCTAACTGTTTTTTGTCCCGCGTGCGGAAGCCGCAACGATCCGGACGCGCGGTTTTGCGACAATTGCGGTCGAAACCTGGAGGACGTCAAGGCGACGGTGTCGGACACCGCCCGCGTGTCGATCGGCGACGAGAAGGACACGCAAGGTCGGTTGCTGGCGGACGATCGGCAGCCGGTCGGTGACGACCCCGAGGAATATCCGGGGGGAGAGCGCGTGCTGTGGGAGGGGCGCCCGAGCAAGCTGTGGTCGCCCCGGCTGGCCCTGACACAGCGCTACAAGCTCACGAGCCAGCGCCTGATCATGACGTACGGGTTTATCGGCCGCCGAACCGAAGAGATCGATCTCTACCGCGTCAACGACGTCGGAGTGAAGCAGCATCCCCTGGAGCGCATCACCCGCATGGGTGACGTCTATATCGCCTCAGCGGATACCAGCTCACCGATCCGTCACCTGCACAACGTCGCGACGCCGGACCGCGTGAAGGACCTGGTCCGCGAAGCGGCGCGGATCGAGCGCCAGCGCCGACGCGTGCTCCTGCGCGAGGAATTCTAGAGCCATGATCGTGAGAAGGACCGGCTCAGTGTAGCGACCGGAAGGTTGCCGGGTGACCCAGCGAAGCGGGGCAGAGCGCACGCGACCCCTCGGCCCGATCGGCCGAACGTCGATGCCTCCACTGAGCACCGCTCGAGTCCGGCACCGGGCCGGAAGTCGGTAATTCCGGTATCTTTGACCCGACATGGCCCGACCCGGGCGACGCACGAGCAGCGAAAGGACCCGTGTATGACCAGCGAGCTTCACATCAATGAGACCCTGACTTCTCCCGATGTTGACCTGACCGGCAAGCGCATGCTGATCACAGGCTCATCGCGCGGCGTCGGTGCCGAGGCCGCCCGTATCGCCGCCGAGCGCGGTGCCGCGGTGGCGGTCAATTACCGCAGCAAGGCCCGGCGCGCCGAGCAGGTGGCCGGCAAGATCCGCGCGGCGGGTGGTACGGCGGTGATCGTCGAGGCGGACATGACGGACCGCGCGTCGGTCGATGCGATGTTCGAGTCGGTAATCGAGCAGCTCGGCGGGCTCGACATCCTCGTCCTGAACGCGAGCGGCGGGCTGGAGAAGGATGCGCCGGAAAACTACGGCATGGTCCTGAACCGCGATTCGCAGGTCTACACTGCGAAGAAGGCCCTCGAGTATCTCCAGCCCGGTAGCGTGATCGTCTTCGTCACCAGCCACCTCGCGCACTTCCACGGCGAGAAGCCCGTGCCGGACGTGTACGAGGTCGTTGCCGCCAGCAAGAAGGCCGGCGAGGACGAACTGCGCAAGATGCTGCCGGAGTTCGAGAAGGCCGGGGTCCGCTTCGCGGTCGCCAGCGGCGACCTCATCGACGGCACGATCACCCCGAAGTTGCTGGACCGCATTCGCCCCGGGATCATCGAGGGGCGCCGTGCCGAAGCCGGCTGGCTCCCGACGACCGAGGACTTCGCGGCGTCGATCGTCCTCGCCGCGGGGCGCGACGATCTCGAGCCGGGCGCGACCGTGTACGTCGGCAGCACGGATTGGGGCTCGTCGCTTTCCTGAGACAGGCTCCGACCGTGTCGCGACGGCCCTCGGGACCATCCCGGGGGCCGTTTTGCGCGTCTCGCGTACATCGTCATGTGAGGCGTGGGTTGGCAGAATGTATCGTAATGCGATATACATGGAGATGGTGATGCGCGAACAGCTCTCCCACGACCAGTACCGGGCCCTGTCCGATTTCCGGTTTCTCGTCCGGCGCTTCCAGCATTTCAGCGACGAGGCCGCTCGCGGGGCGGGGCTCCAGCCCCAGCAGCATCAGATGCTCCTCGCGATCAAGGCCGCCGACGGCGAGAGCTGCACGATCGGCTACGTCGCCGAGCGGTTGCTGGTCCAGCACCACACCGCCGTCGAGCTGGTCGCGCGGACCGATGCGCGCGGGCTCGTCTCTCGCCAACGCGGGGAGGACGACCGGCGGCAGGTGTTCGTGCGGCTGACCCCGGCAGGGGAGGCGGCGCTGGCCGATTTGACCTCGACGCATCACCGCGAACTTCAGACTGCCGCTCCCGAGCTGATCCAGAGCCTGCACCGCATCCTCGACATGGAGGGTGGCGCAGGCTGACGACCATGTGGCGCTCCGGGGGTGGTTCGATTCCCCGGAGGACTCTACGTGGCCCAAACGCTCGCACCTCGCCGCCTTGGCGACGCTGATCCAACCCCGACGGTCGATCACGACCTGGGGGACTACACCGCGACGTCGCGCATGCTGCTGCTCGCTGGTCTCGCGGTGGTGATTGGCGCGGTCAGCGCGGGGCTCGCCTGGGCACTGCTGCGCCTGATCGACTTCTTCACCAATCTCTTCTACTTCCAGGACATCTCGTTCGCGGAGCGGATCCCGGCAGAGGCCACGCTTGGCTGGCTCGCCGTCCTCGTGCCGATCATCGGCGGGCTGATCCTCGGCGTGATGGCGCGGTTCGGCTCGGAGCGCATCCGCGGGCACGGCATTCCCGAGGCGATCGAAGCCATCATGATCAACGGGAGCCGGATCGGGGGACGCGTTGCAGTCCTCAAGCCGATCTCCTCGGCGATCTCGATTGGCTCCGGCGGTCCGTTTGGCGCCGAGGGCCCGATCATCATGACCGGCGGCGCGGCCGGATCGTTGCTTGCCCAGTTCTTCCGTTTCTCCAGCTCAGAGCGCAAAACGCTGATGATCGCCGGCGCGGCGAGCGGCATGGCGGCCGTGTTCTCGGCGCCGGTGGCCGCCCTCGCGCTGGCCGTCGAGCTGCTGCTGTTCGAGTTCAAACCCCGCAGTCTTTTCCCGGTGGCGGTCGCCAGCATCGTCGCGGCCGTCCTGCGGCGTCCATTGCTGGGCGATGGACCGATCTTCCCGGTACCGCAACACATGGCCGCGCTGGACGGACAGTTGTTGCTGTTCTGCGTGATTGCCGGGTTGGCGGCGGGCGTTCTTGCCCTCGCGCTGACGCGCATGGTCTATCTCGCGGAGGACGCCTTTGCCATGCTGCCGATCCACTGGATGTGGTGGCCGG
This sequence comes from uncultured Chloroflexia bacterium, assembly GCA_963741805.1. Classification (GTDB taxonomy): domain Bacteria; phylum Chloroflexota; class Chloroflexia; order Thermomicrobiales; family UBA6265; genus UBA6265. The sequence goes on along the minus strand of CAVUJR010000062.1, from coordinate 66,248 downwards.
CAATCGGCGGCGTCGCGATCGGTATCGGCGGCGTCATTTTCCCGGAGGCGCTCGGCGTCGGTTACGGCGTCATCGGGCGGCTCCTCCAGGGCGATGCCTCGCTCTATCTCATCCTCGGCGTGTTGCTCGTGAAATCCACGATCTGGGCAATCCCGCTCGGTGCCGGCACGTCGGGCGGCGTGCTCGCTCCACTCCTGATGATGGGGGCCGCCCTCGGCGCGCTGGAAGGCAGGATCTTCCCGGATTACGGACCTGGCTTCTGGGCGCTGATCGGGATGTGCGCGATCCTCGGCGGCACGATGCGCGTCCCGTTCACGGCGCTGCTGTTCACACTTGAGCTGACGCACGACGTCGGCATGCTGGCGCCGTTGCTGGTGGCGACGGTGATCGCCTACGGCCTGACGGTGCTCGCGATGCCGCGCTCCATCCTCACCGAGAAGATCAGCCGACGAGGCTACCACGTGACGCGCGAGTACAGCGTCGATCCGCTGGAGGTGCTGACCGTGCGCGAGGTGATGCGCACGAGCGTCGTCGCCCTCCCGGTGGGCCTGGATGTCGACACGCTGCGGGAGATCGCTGGTCGGAACGAGGGAGTGCGCGCGCAGCACCTGTACCCGGTGCTGGACGATGAGGAGCGGTTGGTCTCCGTGGTCACGCGCCGTGAGCTTCGCGAGCGCCTGCACGATCCGGCCCTGGTGACATCTCCGCGCCCGCTGGAGGCGCTGTCGGCCCGCGAGCCGGAGGTGGCATACCCCGGTGAGCGCCTGCGTGATGTGGTGGCACGCATGGCGGATACCGGGCTAACGGCGTTCCCGGTCGTGGATCGTGACGATCCCTCACGACTTGCCGGGCTCATCGGGATGCAGGACCTGTTCCGGGCGCGGGAGCGGCAGCTCTCCGACGAGCGGCACCGCGAGCGCTGGCTGCGCATTCGCCTCTTCCGGGGACGAACGTCGACGGACGAGCGCGCCGCCTAGGGAGCGCTCGTCCTGCCTGGACATCCTATGCGGGTCCGCTGGTCCAGCCCTTGATCGACATCGTTGCCGATTGGCCGGGTCCGTTGCACGGCGGGTAGGAGATGCCATTGTCGCGGTAGTCCACATCGGCTGTGCCGGTGTTGCCGGGCAGCTCTGCCGTGACGGATGCCGGATTACCGGTGTCGCCGCACCAGTTGGAGAAGCGGAGCGGGGCATAGGCCCGGTCGCCCGGGTCGAGAATGATCGCGATGGGCGGTGACCCTTCCTCCGACGTCGAGCGCAGGGTATTACCTCCGGTGTCGACCAGCGTCACGCGCGGCGATCCGCCGAGCGCCACAGTGCGACTGCTCTGGTTTGTCGCGACGATCGCGCCCTCGCGGCTTCCGGCTGCTCCTTGCCACGGACCAAACGCCAGGCCGATGTCATCGAACGCCGCAAGCGGCGGTGTCCCGCTCGGCGGATCCGTTGGCGTGTTGTCCCCGGCGAGGATCTTCATGGTGCTGGCCTCGGTGCCGACCGTGTACTGGCCCCGGTAGGCCACGATGTCGCCGTCGTTGTGCCATGAGATGAGCTCCACGCTGACGATGACGGTCGCGCCATTGCCAGCGGTTTCTCCTGTTGTGTTGCACTGGACGAACGCGGTGTTCCCGTACCCCCGGGTGAAGCGTTCCTCGCTTTGCTGGGACTGCCACTTCTGGCCGAGCAGGGCGTAGGCCTCGGCGTACTGATAGGCGTCGACGAGCTCATAGAAGCGCTGGACAAGGGCGGAGGCGCCCGACGGGGCTTGCTGCGCTGCGGCATGGCTTGGTCCGGCGAGCAGTGCGATTGCGGCGGTGCCCAGCACCGCGCGTCGGGACAGGCGTTTCGCGGTAAGTCGGGTGGTGAAGTCATGTGGACGGTCGGTCATGCGTGCGCCTTTCGTAAACGACGTCCGCGCCGGGCGGCGATGTGTCGTCTCTCGGAGCAGACCGAATTGATCGAATGGGTCCCACGAGAACTTGAGCGCGCGAGCCCGTCGATCGGTTTCGGCCGAACATCATGAGCCGGCGAGTTGTCGCTATTGGTGAGGAGCGCCGGCGCCATCGGGCGTCGCGAGCCGGTCACGGACGACCTCGGCGGCAATCGGGCATTCGAAGCAGCGGCGGGGTGTGCACAACTCGCGGTCGAGATGCAGCAGGCCCTGATGGCCGCGCTCGCCGAGCCGCCGGATACCGGGACCTCCCGTGACCTGTGACAGCGCGCGCTTTGCCGGCCGTGTCCATTCCGCGTGCTTCAGGCCGATCCACGACCTGCCTGGCGGCGTCCTCGAGCTCGGCGTCGTCGGTGTGGGCGGCCCAGGCCAAGGCGAACGGGATCAGCACGCTGGCCGTCATCGCGGTTGCCCGGCCCGCCCCAAGGCCCGGATGCCCGGGGCGCGTGGTGAGATCGCGAATCCATGCTTCCGGCGACTGACCGCCGCGGAGCGCCTCGACCAATGGCTCGAGCGGTCGACCACCGGTGCGCGAGAGCAGCGCTGCCGCCTGCATGATGCGCGCGACCGGGTGGTTCGCCGGACGGACACGCGCTACCTGCCATGCGTTCGCCGGGACCATGTCGTCCGCGAAGGCCGCGCCGCTTGCTGCCCATGCGCGCTCGATGATGTACTGGTCCTCCGGCAGGATGCCGCCCATGTGCGCGTCGGTCGGAGCCAACGGAAGGAAGCCGCCCATGCCGAGAAGCGTTCCGACCAGCCACGTTGAGGGCTCGCTACCCTTTGTGAGACGCGGGGCGTCCAACAGCCCGTTACGGATCAACACGTCCGCGAGCTGGCGCATCGGGCCCCGATTTTCGCTGTACCCGAGCGCGTCGAACATCATCCGTACGAGCACGGCGTCCGGGTCGCCTTCGGCGATCGCAGCTTCAATCGCCGGCAGGCGGTTCGCCAGGCGCGTGTCGCCGAGCCGGTGCAGGGCGCGGCGGATGCGAGCGGGGTCGCGGGCGGCGAGCTCGTCGGCGCACACGGTGCCGCCCAGCTCCGCCCAGGCATCCGGCAGGCGGCGGTCGATCGCGAAGAGCACGTCGTCGGCGATCGACAGGAGCGCCACCGGCACGATGGCGCCGTCCTCGCGACGCGTCTCCGGCAGGTCGTTGATCGAGACGATGTGCAGGACGACGTTGTTGTAGCGAGGGTCGATATGGTGCCCGTGCGCGACCCAGTCGCTCGCGCGGGTGTGCAACTCGATATCACCGGTTTTCAGGCTGCCTGAGGCGAAGTGGAGAGAGGCGTTGGCGAAGTCTGGCCCGAAGCCATTGCTCCAGGCGCCGTGATAGACGATGTCGACCGGTTCGCCCGTCGTGGTAACGACCTGCGAGATCAGCCGGGCGTTCCACGCGGCGCTCATCGCCAGTTCGCGGGGACGCGCAGCCCTTGAGCGATCCGATTTCCGGGTTGGTTCAACGGGCTGGTGCACCGGACATCCTTCAACTAAACGCGTCAGGTCGACCGCGAAGACCGGGGATCATGAGCCGGAGACATCAATTTGTGGCTTGATTCTCATTCTACATCAGATGAATTGTGTTCTGACGCATGCAGATGTATCGTGGGGCATCTCCGGGACACACCATTAAAATAGACGCGATGGAGACTGTTTATGGCTCGCCGACGCAAGGTAGGCTCGCGGTACCTGGTCTGGTTGGATGAGCGCGAAGCCGACCGTGCATCTATCGGGGGGAAGGGGTACAGCCTGAGCCGTCTCGCGGCGATCGATGCCCCGGTGCCGATCGCCTGCGCGCTTACCACGGACGCCTGGCGTCTGTCCATGCGCGCGCTGGGGCTCGATCGACGCGCGGCCCCCCTCACCACGGAAGCCCTCCTCTACATCCGGACGCTCGTCAGCACATCCCCGCTGCCGTCGCCGATCGCGCGCTCGATCGCTGTCGCATTCCAGGAGTTCGAGTCCATGCCGGACGGCCATATCTCCCTTGCCGTGCGTTCTTCGGCGACCTCGGAGGACTCCGGTGCATACTCGTTCGCCGGGATACATGACACGGTGCTCGGGGTGCGGTCCCATGTCGGTCTCGAGGCGGCCGTCCGGCTATGCTGGGCCTCGATCTGGACGGACCGCGCGGTGGAGTACCGGTCAGCCGCCGGGCTGGAGGTGGAGGAGTGCGCCATCTCGGTGGTGATCCAGCAGATGGTGCGCCCGGATGTGTCGTTCGTGCTGTTCACGAGGGATCCGGTGAGTGGCGATAGCGACCACGCGGTGATCACGGCGAGCTGGGGGCTGGGTGAGGCGGTGGTCTCGGGGCTGGTTACGCCAGACCACATCGTGGTGGGCCCTGACGGTGATGTTGTCCGCTATGCCGTCGGCGCCAAGGAGTACATGATGCTGGAGGATCCCCCGCCGGGCGAAGGGATCCGTCAGGTGAAGGTTCCCCGGATCATGCAGAACGCGCACGCGCTGAGCGACGAGCAGGTGGCAAGCATCGCGAGGATCGGCCGAACTATCGCCGGGAAGCTCGGCTACGACGCGGATATCGAGGGCGGGATCGTGGATGGCGAGGTGGTGTTGTTCCAGGCGCGGCCGATCACCACGTTCGGGAAATACGAGACGACCGTAGGACGGACCTTGCTGCGGGTGGCTGCGCCTTCAACCGGGACCCACTGACAACGATCGACGCAATTCCAAAGGATCGTTCCATGGCCACACCCGCGGTTCATCAGCACGCGTCCACGTTTCCGGTTGATTGGCAGCGTCCGGACCTTCAGGGAAGCTTCACGCTCGACGTCATGCATTTTCCTGATCCGCTGTCCCCTATGACGGGCTCGCTGAGCGAGACCGCCTTCGTTTACGGACATCGAAAGGCCTCCCGCGAGTATAACCTCGGCATACGGTTCGAGACGGCGATCATCAACCACTTCCGATTCGACGGCATGCTTCCCGAGCAGCACAGCGAGGATGAAGCCCGTGCGCTGGGGAAGAAGGCGGAACAGGTGATGGGACGGGAGATGGGGCGACAACTCGACCGGTGGCGTGACGATCACCTGCCAATGCTCGAGAAGATGCTTGCCCGCCTGGGAGCGATGGATCCGCGGGGGCTCGGGGCAGACCAGCAGCTGGCGATGCTGGATGAACTGCACCACATCCAATCCGACCTGTGGACCATCCACTTCCGGATCGTGGCCCCGATGGCCGTCTCGATGCAAGTGTTCGCCGAGTTCTTTTCCGAGACGGTGGGCGGTACGGACCAAGATGCTCAGGCGCTTCTGGTCGGCACGACTTCCCAAAGCATCGCCGCGGGCATCGGGCTTAGCGACCTAGCGAACACCGCGCGGATGCTGAGGCTGGAGGAGCTGTTCAACACGACGTCCGTTGAGCAGTTGGTTCCGGCTCTTGGCGCAACCGAGGAAGGACGGGTGTTCCTGGAGCAGTTGCACCAATACCTGGAGCGGTATGGCCTGCGGTCCGATCTCTTCGAACTCGCCACGCCAACGTGGCGAGAGGATCCGTCGATCGCGCTGGCGACGATCCTGACCTACCTGGAGACCGGGTATGACGCCCGCGCCGCCCATATGCAGATAGCCGGCGAGGCGGACGCGGCGGTGGCGATGGCGCGCGACAAACTGGCGGCGTATCCGGAGGCGATGCGCGCCCAGTTCGAGGCGTTGCTCCAGTCAGCACGCCACGGAACCTTCCTGCAGGAGGAGCATAATTTCTGATATCGACCAGCAGGGCACCGCATCGACGCGACTCGCGCTGCTCCGTTTCGGGGAGGACCTTGTCAGTAAGGGCCTGGTCTCGGCGCCGGACGACGTCTTCATGCTGACGTTCGAGGAACTGCGGGAGGCTGTGGTAGCGGAACCCACTCCCGAGGTGCGGTCAAGGGTGCGAGCGCTTGTCTCGCGGCGATACGAGGAGATGGAGATCGCGCTGACGCTTGAACCGCCGCCGTTTGTCGGGCAACCACCACAGGAACAGGGGGACGTGTCCAACGTCGGCGGCCGGGCCCTGCTCAACTTCTTCGGCGGTCCCCCGAAGGACTCCGACGATCCCTCCGTGATCCTTGGGAACCCGGGATCACGAGGGTCGATCTCCGGTACCGCGCGCGTGGCGGGCTCGCTCGACGAGGCGACGCACTTGCGACCGGGAGAGATCCTTGTCGCGAAGACGACGATGCCGCCGTGGACGCCACTGTTCGGGATCGCCGCCGCGGTGGTCACGGAGACCGGGGGATCGCTGAGCCATTGCGCAATCGTGGCGCGGGAATACGGAATACCGGCGGTCGTTGGTGCCTTCGGCGCGACTCTCCGGATCGCAACAGGACAGCAGATCACCGTGGATGGGACACGGGGCATCGTGACGCTTCACTGATGGCGCGGATCGACCGCCTCACCGGGCCGGGACCCGTTATCGCCGAGGGCGGTTCGTCGCTCGTGCTGACCGCGATCGCGATCGGGACGACGCTGGCGCCGCTGAACTCCACCATGATCGCGGTGGCGCTCCCCGACATCCAGGCCGATCTGGATGTTTCCCTGACCGCGACGACGTGGCTTGTCGCGGTGTACCTTCTGACCATGGCGGTGGGCCAGCCGATCTGCGGGCGGCTGGGGGATGTGCATGGACGGCGGCGCATGTACCTGATTGGCCTTGGCTGGTTCGCGCTCGCGTCGATCGCATGCGGGATTGCGCCATCCCTGCCGTGGCTGCTCCTGTTCCGGGCGCAGCAGGCGCTGGCCGGGGCGCTCTGCATCCCCAACGGCATCGCACTCGTCCGCGAGGCGGTTCCCGCGGAGCGGCGTGGGCAGTCATTCGGCGTCATCGGGATGGCGGCCGGGACGGCCGCCGCGATCGGGCCGCCGCTGGGCGGGTTCCTTGTCCAATTCGGGGGTTGGCCCGCCATCTTCCTGGCGAATGTGCCGGTGATTGCGGTGGCGGTCGCGTTAGCCTTGCGGTCGTTGCCGGACTCGGGGCCGGGCGCGCAGGGTCCCGGCCGGTTCGACTACCAGGGGTCGCTCCTGCTCGGGTTGGCACTTGGCGCGATTGTGCTGGTGCCCGTGACGTCGGAGCGTTTCGGCGCGCTCGGGATTGGGACGCTGGTACCACTCGCGGGACTTGCCGGGGTGATGCTCGTCAGGCGAGAGCGCCGGGCGGCCTCGCCCGTGGTGGACCTGACGCTGTTCCGCCATCGGCACTACGCGTGGGCATGCGCATCGGTCAGCCTCAGCAACTTCATGCTGTACACCACGTTGCTGGCCCTGCCGCAGCTGCTCGAGGGTGTCCGGGGATACGACGTGCATGCGACCGGCCTGGTGCTGGCCTCGTTTTCCGCGTTCGCCGTCCTCCTCGGTCCTCTGGGCGGGCGATGGGCAGACCGGAGAGGCTACTGGTGGCCGGCGGTGCTGGGAGCGGTCGGGTTGGCCGCGGGCAGTATCCTGCTCGCGGCGAGCGTAGCTGGCGCCGGGATCGGGGCCATCGTGGTCTCCCTCGCGATCATGGGGGTCGGTCTCGGCATCGCCAGCGTTTCCGTGCAGACGGCGGCGGTGGAGTCGGTGCCTCACGACCAAACGGCCTCCGCGTCCGGCATCTTCTCGACGTTCCGGTATATCGGAAGTTGGTCGGCTCGACTTTCCTGGCCCTGTCAATCACAGGGGAGACCGGCCAGGCAGGGGAGCGTTCGTTCACGCTCTTGTTCACCGGGATGACCGTCGTCTCGTTGCTGGGTATCGTCGCCAACTCGCGGGTGGCGGATCTGCATGCGTTACCCTGACCGCCTGACAATGGAAAAGGGGAGGCCACGCCACCTGTGATGGGGGCGTGGCCCTGCGGGTTTGGATTGTCGCAGGCAGGATATGCATGCGAGGCTCCCCAAGCGCTTCTCGATCGGTTTGCCGGCCGCTGGGGAGCGCACCGTTGCCGTGGGGACTGATGGGGCCGACATTCCTTGGGGAGCATGGCCCCTACACCAAGCACTTCTTGCCAGGATGGCGTTAGTTTTCGTAGGTCTCTGGCTTTGGTGGCGCTGGAGTGCCCTCGTGGAGCGCGTCTTGCTCCTCTTCCAGCTATCGACGGCGGCCTGGGCGGTGCCGAGGGCGAGCGTGGCGCAGCGGACGCGGCTCTTCACGGCGTCCTCGCCGATCTCCTCGATCATCGTGTCCTTGCCGAGAGCCTTGACCTCGTCGACGGTCATGCCCTCGATCATCTCGGTGATAATCGAGCCGCCCGCCTGCGAGATCGTGCAACCCTCTCCCTCGAACGAGGCATCCTCGATCACGCCGTCATCGTTGATCTTGAGGTAGACCGTGATCAGGTCGCCGCAGCCCGGGTTCCCGCCGCCAAGCTGGACGGAGGCGTCCTCCATCCGGTGCTTGTGGCGAGGGTTCTCGAAGTGATCGAGGATGATCTCGATGTAGTCCTGTCGGTCGAGCACGATGCGTGTTCCCCTGTGTTGCGTGTTTAGCCGGGCTCGTTGCCGGTCGCGTTCGGGACGCCGACGAGGCTGCCCCATTCCGTCCACGAGCCGTCGTAGTTGCGAACGTCGTCGTACCCGAGCAGGTACTTCAGCACGAACCACGTATGGCTCGAGCGTTCACCGATACGGCAGTAGGCGATGATCGAGCGGTCGCCGGTGATGCCCTGCTCGGCGTACAACCGACGCAGGTCCTCGACCGCCTTGAAGGTGCCGTCGTCGTTCGCCGCGGTGCCCCACGGCACGTTGACCGCCCCCTTGACGTGACCGGCGCGCATCGCGCCCTCCTGCGGGTAGCCAATGGCGTGCAACAGCTCGCCGGTGTACTCCGCGTTTGAGCGGACGTCGACGATGGCCGGATCCTGCGTCTGCAGGTGCGTCAGGACATCCTCGCGGAAGGCGCGGATCGAGCCGTCCGGCTCCCTGGCGATGTACTCCGTCGGCGTGACCTCCGGCACCTCGCGCGTGAAGGGGCGGTCCTCCGCCTCCCACTTGCTGCGCCCGCCGTCCATCACGCGGACGTCGTCATGGCCGTAGTACTTGAACAGCCAGAAGCCGTAGGTGGCGTACCAGTTGTTCTTGTCGCCATAGAAGACCACCGTCGTGTCGCGGGTGATGCCTCGCTCGCTGGCAAGTCGCTCGAATCCCGTCTTGTCGACGAAGTCGCGGACGACCGGCTGCTGCATCTGGGTTTCCCAGTCGAGCTTGAGCGACCCAGGGATGTGACCGAGCTCGTACAGCATGATGTCCTCATCGGACTCCAATACGCGCACGTTCGGGTCGTCGACGTGGTCGGCGACCCACTGGGTCGTGACGAGCACCTCGGGATGGGCATAGGCCGAGAAGGCGGGGTTGGTCTCCGGCTGAACGGATGAGCTCATATGGTCTCCTGCACAAATGCGTGTCCCGCAGGCCGTTTCGCCGGAATGGCGCTGTCGCCGCGGGGCATGACTTCCCGAATTATACCCATGATGACAAGCGGCTTACGCATCGTCTGTTGGATCATCAAGGCGATCGTGTTTCCTGAGGAAGTCCGCGACGCGCTCGCGAGCCTCGCCTGGCCCGTCAGCGCGGGAGAGGTCGATCCGCACAAGACGCGGATTCTTGCGCCACCACGTCTCCTGATGGCGGACGAGCCGCGCGCTATCGAACCGGATGCGCTCCATTGCCTCGTCGGCGGTCGCCTCGCCACGGATGTGAGGCATCGCCTGGCGGTAGCCAATGCTGGAGAATGCCGGGCTCGCCGGGTCGGCCCCGGAGGAGATGAGCCCCCGAATTTCCTCGAATAGTCCGTCGCGCTCCTGCGCCACCGCGCGTTCGGCGATGCGTTGTCGCAGCTCGTCGCGCGGGCGCCACAGTTCGAGCTCGAAGGCGTCGTAGCGAGGTGGTCCCTTGCGTTGCTGCTCCGTAATCGGTCGCCCTGTCTTTTCCCAGACCTCCAGCGCGCGGATGATGCGGCGCAGGTTTCCGGCGTTGCGTTCGGCCGCCTCCGGGTCGACCTCGCGCAAGCGCTCAAGGAGCCGATCGGCGCCGAGCTCATCGGCTTCCGCTTGCAGACGCGCGCGTATCTCGGGATCGGGCCCGACGCGCGGAATCTGCCACCCCTCGACGACGGCGTTGACGTACTGTGGTGTGCCGCCGACGAGAAACGGCACCTTGCCGCGGGCGAGTATGTCGTCGATCGCTGCGTAGGCGAGGTCCTGGAAGACGGCAAGGGACACGGGGTCGTTCGGGTCGAGGATGTCGACCAGATGATGCGGCACGCGCGCCATCTCATCGCGGGATGGCTTGGCGGTGCCGATGTCCATGCCCCGGTAGAAGAGGCGGGAATCGGCGTTGACGATCTCGCCGTTGAAGGCCCCGGCAAGCTCGATCGCGAGCTGCGTCTTGCCGACGGCGGTCGGCCCGACGATCGCGACGAGCGGGGGAAGGTTCGGCATGGGCGAAACGGAGGGTTGGGTCGACATCGTTCTTACAACGTAGAATAGGCGGAGCATCGCGCATGCGATGCGCCTGGACGGGTCTTCGCGCTGGCAATCAGCCCATCATACCCTCCCGGACAGGCCCCCGTTACCGTCCTCATCTACTGGAGCCATTTCCCTTGATTCGAGTATTTGTCCAGGCCGTCAAGATTCTCAGCATCCTTGCGCTGACGGTCGCGATCGCCGGTGGCAGCGTCTGGTTCTTCGATTACTGGACGGAGCGCAGCGCCTCCGAGATGGAGGGGCGACCCGTCACGATCGAGATCACGCAGGACGATGACAGTGGGTCCGTCGCCGAGAAGCTGACTGATGCCGGGCTGGTTCGCTATGGTTTCTACTTCGAGCAGCGGCTGCGCTTCGGCGGTGGCGAGCTGCGCCCGGGCATCTACACCTTGCGCGTGGGCATGAGCGTGCCGGAGATCCTGCAGGTGGTAACCGTCCCGGACGAAACCACAACGGATGACTCGGGCGATGCGGCGACCAGCGCGACAAACCAGCCGGGCTTCCAGGTGACCTTCATCGAGGGCCAGCGCATCGAGCAGAACGCGCAGGTGGTGGAGGAGGCCGGTCTGGAGAACGGTGCCGCCGACTACATCGCCGCGGCACAGGATGTCGACCAATTCCGCAGCAACTACGCCTTCCTCGAGTCCGTGCCGGATGGCGGGACGCTCGAGGGGTTCCTCTTCCCCAGCACCTATAACATCGGCGAGGGCGCGACGGCGGTCGACGTCATCCACTACCAGCTCTCGACGTTCGAATCCCAGGCTGCACCGGAGCTCCAGGCCGAAGCGGATCGCACGGGGATGTCGCTGTATGAAGTGGTGACGCTCGCCTCGATCGTGGAGCGCGAGGCGGCGATCCCCGAAGAGCGCCCGATCATCGCGGCGGTGTACCTGAACCGCATGGACGATGGCATGCCGCTGCAGGCGGATCCGTCGAACCAATACGGCGTCGGTACCCCGGACGAATGGTGGCCCCGGCTCGATACCCAGCTGCTGGAGCAGTCGAAGTCGACCCCGTACGACACCTACGACCAGGAAGGCTTGCCGCCGACACCGATCGCCAACCCGGGCTACGCGGCGTTGCAGGCGGTTATCCAGCCGGCGGACGTCACGTTCCTCTATTTCGTGACCAAGGGAGATGATTCTGGCGCGCACGTCTTCTCGAACACGCTGGAAGAGCACAACGTCAACATCTGCAACGAGCACCCGGACTGGGAACAGTGTGTTGGAGGCTCGCTGATCGACGGTGAGACGATCGCCGACCGCGTCCGCCGCACGGCGGGCGTTGCCTGAGCGGCTGAGGAGGGGATGCGATGCGTCGTGCCGGTGTGATCGGCGATCCGGTCGAGCATTCGTTGTCGCCGGTGATGCACAACGCGGCGATGCGGGATCTTGGCATCGACGCGCGGTACGAGCTATGGGGCACCGCGCTGGCGGACCTGCCGGACCGGGTTGGTTCGCTTCGGATGCCGGATATCCTTGGTGCAAATGTCACGGTCCCGCACAAGCAGGCGGTCATGGCCCTGATCGACGAGATCAGCGAGACAGCTCGCCGCATCGGCGCGGTCAACACCATCATCCCGGTTGGAGGCCGGCTCCTCGGCGAGAACACCGACGCGTACGGCTTCCGCCGCTCTGTCGAGCTCGCATCTGCCGACCGGCTCATCGAACGGGCCGTCATCCTTGGCGCAGGCGGTGCCTCGCGGGCGGTGATCGTCGCGCTGCAGGAGATGGGCGCTCGGGAGATCACGCTGGCCAACCGGACGGCGGAGAAGGCGTCCGCGTTGGCGGCTGAGTTCGGCATCGCGAGCGTTGCCTGGTCGGACGTGGCGGCAGCGGCGTTTCCGACGACAGACATCCTGGTCAACGCGACCGCGCTCGGCTGGCACGACGAGATGCCAGTGCCGGCCGCAACGCTGGAAAAGCTGCCGGAGAAGGCGTTGGTCATGGACCTCACCTATCGGCATACGCCGTTGTTGCGCGCCGCGGAGACATGCGGTCTGCAGACGCTTGATGGCCTCGGGATGCTGATCCATCAGGGCGCGCGAGCGTTGGAGCTATGGACCGGCATGCGGGCGCCGGTCGATGTCATGCGCGAGGCAGTGATCGCTGAGCAGGCGCGACGGTCCTGACCGTTTTGGAATGATCAATACACGAGAGAGCGGTTCCGGCAAACGCGCCGGAACCGCTCTCTCGTTCTGGTCTGGGTTGCGTGAGGCGCCTACGGGGCTGCTTCGATGAAGTCCGACGTCACCCAGCCGCTGAGCTCCGGATCGTCGACCGATGTGACCGGGTACCAGGTGTACCCGTCGGCGTCGACCGGATCGCCCGTGACCTCGAACTGCGTGCCGGCGGTGAAGGCGTCGACGATGTCGCCGCCCAGATTGCCCTCGGCGCGGATGCGCACGCCGTCCTCGGTGATCTGTACCGTATCGCCATCCTTGAAGGTGCGGTTGCTGCTCGCGGTGCCGTCCGAAGCATCGCTGGCGGCGGCCGTCGGGGTTGGCTCCGCTGCTGGCTCCGTCAGGCCATCGAGGAAGTCGCTGGCCATCCAGCCGCTGCTTCCGCCATCTGCTACCTGCACCTCATACCAGGTGTAGCCCTCGCCCTCGACCGGGCCGCCAATGACCTCGACCTCGACGCCGGAGGAAACCTGATCGACCACATCGGCGGTCGTGTTGGCTTCCGCTCGCATGTTCACGTTGTCAGCATTGACCGACGCGGTTTGGCCGATGACGCCGTTCGCCTGAGGGGTGGACTGCACGTCCGCGGTCTCCGGACCTCCCGTTGCGTCGCCGGTGGCACCGGTTCCGTTGGTGAAGGTCAGCTGTGCCGGGTCGCGATCCATCGGCTCCTGGAAGTCCATCTCCAGCGTCAGCATGCGCATCTCGCCGGATTCGTTCTGCCGCGGGGTCGCCTCGACGCCGGCCGGGAAGAACGCCGCATCGCCCGGTTCCAGGATGAACTCTTCGCCGGTAACGGCGTTCGGCTGGAGGGAAGCGAGTTCGCTGCGGCTCACCTGGACCAGTCCGTTGTTGACGATGAAGGAGAAGTTGCCCTCGATCGCCGAGTACATCGCGATGCCATCGATTGACGGGAGGTCGGCGCCGGCCGGAAGCGCCACGTCGTTGACGGAAACCTCGACCGGGGCGTCCGGCATCTCCTGGATCAGGCCGTCGCCGAGCACGATGAACGACACGCCGGCGAAGTCCTGCGACGTTGGCTGGCCGTCGGTGTACGTGATGCTCTGCGGGAAGGCGGTCCCAACCGGGAGCAGGACAGCGGAGAGCATCTCCACCGTCTCGTCTCCTTCGTTGATGTAGTACATGCCGACTTCGGGCGGGAACACGATCCAGTCACCGGTCTCCAGCACCATGTCGTCACCCGACGAGGTTTCGGTCGTGCCGTCCGCGCGAGTGACCTGGGCGTCGCCCTCGGTGCGCACCGTGAGCGCGCCCTTCTCGATGAGGTCGAACTCCGGTCCGGGGTGAGTGTGCATCGGGGTCGAGGCGCCCGGCTCCAGCGAGATCCGCAGCATGCGCACGGTCATCGGCGCCGGGGGGAACTCCTCGAAGGTGCTCTGCATCAGCGTCGTGACGTCGGCCTGCTGGGCGGCGCTGGGCGTCGCGGCCGGTGACGCCTGGGGCGAGGCGTCTTGCGCCCAGGCCGCTGGCGCGATCACGGTGCTGGCGCCGAGCATCGCGGCCGCGACCAGCGCGCGGCTCCGCGAGAGGAACGTCGGTGTGTCGCGGTGGGAAGGTGCAGTCAGACGCATGGTGCTCCTCGTCAACTGTGTGTGTCGCGCGCCGTCCTGGGGGAGACGATCACGCATCTGCGGGATCCGACGCGGCGACGTCGGGATTGGGTCAGGGTCAGCGTAATCGAGATCGTGCAACCTGCTGTCATCGGTCTCCGGATGATCCACTTCCTATGATCTTACTTCATACGACGCGCGCGGGCGGGTCCCGTTTCGCCTATTGCAGCAGCCACGCCATGATCAGGGCGACACCCGCGCCGGTTGCCGCGCAGAGGGCGTTGACCGTGTCGTTGTTCATCCAGGCGAGGCCAGCGTGATGCACTGTCGGCGTGCCGCAGCGATGGACGCGTTGTTCGGTTTCTTTCTCGCAAGTGGGGCACCACCGGCGCTCCTGCACCGTCGCCCCGAGCACCGAGTCGACCAGCGAGCCGGCGAACCCGCCGAGCGTGACGCCGAGGCCTCCGGCGACCCAGCCCATATCACCCGGGAGCAGTGACCACCGCCACCCGGCGGCGCAGAGGATGCCGATCAGTACCCCTCCTGCAAGCGCACCTCCGAGACCGCGCGCGCTGACTGCGCCGGAAGTCCCGGCGGGTACGCGTCGACCGGTGGTGATAAGGCGGGGCGGCGTGCGGCTGCCTCGGCCGATCTCGGTGCTCCAGGTGTCGGCGTTCGCGGCGGCGATGCTTCCTCCAAGCACGGCGATCCAGCCGGAGGCGCCGGTGAGCCCGTAGAAGATCGCCGCGACGAGCGCGATGCCGCCATTGGCGAGCACCTGCACGGCGTCGCGCTCCTCGCCCCGGTCCTGCTCCTGCGCTGTCTCGCGCCGGCCCGAGCGGGACAGCGCGCTGGAGGAGACGAAGAACGCCACCAGCAGCAATCCGGCCCACCATCCGGAGGTTCCAACGAGGACCGTGCCCAGCACGAGCGCCGTCGCCATGCCGTCGACGCTCAACGAGCGCCGGCTGCGAGCAGCCAGCACCACGATGCCCGCCGCGACAAAGGCGAGCGACCAATGGGCGAGTGGGTGGGGCATACAGCGGGGCGTCCTTCCGGGAGACACAAATCGTTGACCGGATGGTACGTCACCGCGCGGGCCAGGGGCGCCCCGCGTGTGGCAAGCGAGACGACGCGCGGGGTACGATTGGGGCGCGCCGATCGTGCGCATCGACCCTCTAGCTCAACGGCAGAGCAACGGACTTTTAATCCGCAGGTTCCGGGTTCGAATCCCGGGGGGGTCACCTAAAGAAAGTCCCAGAAGGAAGAGGCTTTTCCTCGGATCAGACCCTTTCCTGAACCGGGTTTGCCGCGTCGTTTCAGAATCAGCCTTCAGAATAAGTGCCCGTTTCCGTGCCAGGCACGCCAGCCAAAGCCCGTCCGTACCGATCCATGGCGGAGCGCACATCCTCATTGGATACGTGAGTGTAGATCGCGAGCGTTGTCGTGATATTGGCGTGCCCAAGGATTGCCTGCGCCTCGCGTGGTGCCACGCCAAGCCTTGCCAGCATGGTGCCGGCAGTATGGCGAAGATCATGGCCCCGCCTTCCGGTTCGTGCCCGGCGTGTACGGCACTTTTGGCCGCTTCCCGTTCGGCTCCGGTGGCCCGTAGCTCCAGACCAGCCACTGTCGACGCTGCATCAGCTCACTGAGAGCATTTGGCGTTGCCCCACACGCCACGGCTCCGTATAAGCTCGTGCATGAGTGGGATCCGGGAGGTCCGGCTTTGCTGCTGTAGAATGTATCCGGTATGGTGGCCACCGCTATGCCTCCTTTGGGAACGGTTCGCTGGGGTCAGAGCTTGCGAACCGTTCCGTTGTGTCTACGTCACAATCCGATCCCGACCAATCGCCGGAGCCGCAATGCCCAACAAGCGATCAACCTCCGCCTGAGAATGGCTTCCACCCCGACGGTGCTCTAGCGGCTGGCCTGAAGCCATTCGTCGACCGCGCTGATCGGCACCAGCCACGCGCGCCCGTAGCGAAGGCCCTTCAGCTCACCACCACGCAGCGCCGCCATGACAGTGCTTTTAGCGAGGCCCGTTGCGTCGATCACATCTTTCGGTCTCACGTACCGCTCAAACTGCCTAGAGACGTTCCGGTCGTCGGGGTAAGAGCTTGCGCCAATAGGGGATAGCGTCGTGGGAGAACGCGGGCACGGACGGCGGCATCATACGGGACGGTCTTCAGGCGTTCCGTGTGAGGAGCGTTCCCGTGCCCGCCGTGCCATCATCCGTCATCGAGCCGATCTGGGACCAGTTCGCCGTGCTGCTCCCGGAGCAGACAGATACCCATCCCCTCGGGTGTCACCGTCCGCGCATCGCCGATCGCCTCGTCTTCGACAAACTGGTGCAGGTGCTCGTGTTCGGCTGTGCCGATTAGCGCATCGCTGACGACTCGACCACGCTGCGCCGGCGCCGCGACGCCTGGATCGCTGCCGGCGTGATGGACGCGCTGCTCGATCTCGTGCTCGGGGCCTTCGATCGCATGATCGGTTTGAGCCTGGCGGATGTGAGCCATCGACTGCTGCATCACCCAAGCGCCCTGTGGCGGCGAGGTGGCCGGGCGCAGTCCCGGTGATCCGTGCAAACAGGGGCTCACGCGCTCACTCGTCGTCGACGCGAGCGCCATTCCGCTCGGGACCGTCGCCGCCCCGGCCAACCGCCACGACGCGCCGCTGTTGGGACCCACGCTGGATGCGCTGCGTGCGTCGACGCGACCATGACCATCCATCTCGATCGCGGCTACGACTCCGGCCACGCGCCAGCTGCTGGCCGCGCGCGGCCTGAGCCGAGATTGCTCTCCGGGGCACCGGCCCCGATCACGCCACACGCTGGGTGGTCGAGCGCACCACCGCCTGGACCAACGCCCACAAGAAGCTGGTCTGGTGCACCGAACGCCGGGCGACGGTCGTCGCGTTTTGGATCGCCTTCTCGGCGGTGATCATTATCGTGGGACGGCTGGTCCGCGAGGGTTGGCGCCGCTACCGCTGGGACGGTCGGCCGCCACGGAGCCCATGATGTCCCCCTATTGGCGCAGGCTCTAAGAATCGACTGTCTCCATACCTGTACCTCCTGCCAATCACCGGGCATTAACGACAAAAGGGCGACGAAACAACCGGCCCTTAGGCCAATTGCTCCGTCGCCCCCCTGTGGAGTAACATCGCACCATCTCTAACGGCATCGCGCTTCACGGTCCCTTATGGACTCAGTGTACCCCGAGGCGAACGTTTGTGCTAGGGGGTAGTCGAATCCTGTCTGTGCGATGGATCGCACCCCTTGCCATTACCCTCGGTCAGAAGCTTGAGGACATTCTCGCCAAGGATCTTGGCCATCTCCGGCTCACTTGCCACGCCAGTCAGACTGTGGTGCAGATAGTCGAGCGATTGTTTGTAGGTGCAGTTGCGTTCCACGTTGGGCATATCCGAACCCCAGATAAGCCGTGAGGCGCCGGCGAGGTCCATGAGGCGCGCGAGTGCCGGCCGCAGCTCAGAGTAAGGATATTCGTGCTCTCGGCCCCAATGGATCGGGTAGAGGACCTCAATCGAAACTTGCTCTCGCCCCAGTAGTTCGAGGAGGGGTTCGGGGATGTTGCCGTCCAGATAATTTGGGGCGATCCCGTGGGTTAGGACGCTCGGGATCTGCGGATGCCGATCGCTCCATCGGTTCAGGCGATCAATTGCCTCGATATAGGCTTCTTGGGTTGGCAGCGGCACACCTTGGATCTCCCAGAAGACAGGGATGCCAAGATCGCGTACGGCCTCCCAATAGGGGTCGTACTTGGGGTCTTCAAAGCTGTGCTCATAATGCTCCGCAAAGAACCCGCGATTCGCATAGTAAACGCCGCGCAAGCCAAGACGCTTGACTGCATCTCTCAGGCGGTCGATCTCGGCTTGAGTGTGGGCTTCCGGTTCCTTCACATC
Organism: uncultured Chloroflexia bacterium; assembly: GCA_963741805.1. Taxonomy (GTDB): domain Bacteria; phylum Chloroflexota; class Chloroflexia; order Thermomicrobiales; family UBA6265; genus UBA6265. The sequence goes on along the minus strand of CAVUJR010000062.1, from coordinate 48,166 downwards.
TGCAAGGCCGATGAACTTGCCGGGATGGTCTCGCATTGCATCCGCGAAATCCTGGTTCAAGCGCCCATAGAGGCGCGCGTTCTGGAGCACGGAGCAATCAACGCCGGCACGGGCCATCTGTTGGAGGATGAAGTCGACTGGGCTAACCATATCCTGAAGGCTCGGGGGCAAGAATGATCGATAGTAGGACTCGCCTTCGTAATCCCACTCGAACCGACCGTACTTTCCGACACGGAAGTTAGCCGAGAGCTTGAGGCCCTCCGGTCCGGCAAGCCGACCGTCGTGAAGCGCTTCCTCAGCTTCTGGAACGTGAACGTGATCGCGAAGGCGACGCGCTGGTTCGCCATGTTTGGAAATGTAGAGCTGGAGGAAGGCGTTATGCTCTGCCTCACTCTCAAAACCACACGCCGTTCGCAATGGCGGGAAAATATGACTATGTGAGTCTACGATCACGGTGATCTCCCTTCAGTGAAGGCGGCGCGTCTTGACAGGGTCTAGGCCGATTTGTATTATCATCCTAACTTTAGTACCAAAATGGAGTCAAGCCCTATGCTCGAGCGTCAAGCTCCTGTGCCGCTCTATTACCAGATAGAGCTTCAAGTCCGCGAAGACATCGAGTCCGGCAAATATCGGCCGGGCGAACGTCTGCCGACGGAGAAGGTCCTGCAAGAGCTATACGGAGTAAGCCGGGTAACGATTCGAACGGCACTTCGGCGTCTCGAGGAGGAGGGATTAATCGCTACGCAACGCGGACGAGGGACGTTTGTGACGATCCAGGGAGGCGAAGCGCAGCGCATCGAGCGCCATACCACGCGTCTTCACTCGTTCGAAGAGGACATTGCCCGACAGGGTGGTAAGCCCAAGATCAAAATTCTCTCACTTGAGCGGATTCCTGTGTCCCAACGAATGGCATCGTTGCTGGAGATTCCAGATGGCGTAGAAGTCACTCGTGTACGTCGTGTCGGATGGGTGGGAGAGGCACCGCTTTGGATCGAATCCCGTTACTTGCACCCTGATATAGACCACGGGGTCCTCGGTGAGGATGTGCGGAACCCGTCTATATCGGTGGCACTGGAATCACATTCCGGTCGCAAAGTTGATCGGAGCCATCTTCGCATCACGGCCGCGAGTGCAACGAGCGACCAAGCGAGAACGCTGCAGATCGAGAAAGGAGATCCAGTACTCATCAACGAGTTCGTGGATTACGCGAACAGCAAACCGATTGAGGCGGCGAGAGCTGTATTTCGAGCGGACCGTTACGCGTTTTCTGTTGACGTCATTGGCACGGAGAGAGGGCAAACCGCGAATGTGGGAATCTCGGCTTCAGCGGTCATTGGCGTCCAAAGCATCATCCACCAGGAGGTCTCCGAATGAACACCAGCGTTAAGACCAACATCGATCGCCGGCTTCTGCTGAGGGGGTCAGCGGCCCTTGTCGGAGCCGCCTATGTCCGCGGTTCGGCTCAGGAGGTTATCGCGGCTGCACAGGAATCGGGAGGCACGCTGACCTACGCCCAGAACCTTCCTATCACCTCCCCAGATCCGATTCGTCCCGAGGGATATCCGGCTGCGTATGAGGCTAATTTTACGATCTACAACAACCTGGTCACGTTCGATCGCGATCTCTCGATCGTTCCCGCTCTTGCGGAATCATGGGAGACATCCGAGGACGGACTCACGTGGACCTTCCAGCTGCGGAACGACGTGACGTTCCATGACGGTACGCCGTTCAATGCCCAAGCGGTGGAGGCCCACATCGCCCGAAATTCAGAATCCTGACAATGCCTCTCCCAATGCGAATTTGTGGGCGCATATCACTGGCGTCAATGTCGTGGACGACCAGACGATTGAACTGCAAACAGAGACACCGTTCGCCCCCATGCTCAACTACCTCGCTCATGGGTCCGGTGGCATCGAGAGTCCCACGGCGGTGGAAGAGTACGGCGAGGAGTATCCGCTTCACCCTACCGGCACTGGGCCATATAAGGCTGACAGTTTCAATCCCGGCAACGAACTGACGCTGGTTCGCAACGATGAGTTCTTCGGAGAGATGCCCGCGCTCGACAGCATTGTGATGCGGGCCGTCCCGGAGGCTGGTTCCCGCGTGCTGCTTCTGGAGGCAAATGAAGCTGATCTTGCCAACGACGTGCCGCCCGAGGACGCCGATCGTCTGGAGTCTAGTGACGGGCTGCAGCTGATCACGCAGACTGGCCTGCGCACTTTCTGGATGGAATTCAATCTCAACCGGGAGATGTTCCAAGATGTGAATGTGCGTCGAGCTTTGAACCATGCTGTGAACAAGCAGAGCATCGTCGACAATCTCTTCCTGGGTCGCGCCACGGTTCTGGATTCTCCCGCATCCTCCGCTATCCAGGGTCATCGGGCGGCCGGCGAGTACCCATACGATCCGGATGCAGCGAGCCAGATGCTGGCCGACGCGGGCTGGGTCGCTGGTGATGACGGCGTACTTGAAAAGGACGGCCAGCGCCTCTCCTTCACGATTAACACAGCGGAGGGAGAGTACCCCAAGGACATCCAGGTGGTGGAGGCGGTCCAGGCCGATCTTCAGGCGGTCGGTTGCGAGGTGGAGATCTGGAAAGTTGAAGCGGCCGCTCGGTGGGACTACCTGCGCGTGGCGATCAGCGAGGCTGAGTACGAGATGCTCATCTTCGGATTCAATCCATCTAACGGCGATCTTGGGTATCACCTGAACTCGGTGTTCCGCTCGAACAGTGATGCCGCGGCCGCACCAGATGTCTGGAATCTGATGTGGTACAGCAATGCCGAAGTTGATGAGTTGCTCAATCAGGCAAGTCAGGCCGTTGATGCGGAAACGAGGTTCGACCTGCTCGGGCAAGCACAGCAGCTTATCTGGGACGACGCCCCGATGATCTGGCTCTACACGCCAGAAATCCTCGTTGGTGCCCGAGACACTGTCCAGGACGTCTACATTTGGCCGACGATCTTTACTATTGTCCGTGACGCCTCCAAATCGGAGGGCTGAGTCGGGGGCATTGGTGAGGGCATCTCGACTATGAATTGGGGAGGCGACCGCCTCCCCAATTCATAGTTGCCCAAAGGTTCACGCCGCACCACAAGACAGGAAAATAGGTGCATGTTTGCGTATCTCATACGGCGAGTACTTCTCTTCGTCCCGACGCTGCTCGTCGCAGTGACCCTTGTCTTTGTCATCTTCCGCTTGGTTCCCGGTGATCCCGCGCAACTGGCAGCAGGCGAATCTGCTCCCCAGTCCGTGGTCGAAGCGATCCGCAAGGATATGGGACTCGACAAGCCCATTTGGGTGCAATACCTCACATACATCCGCGACTTGTCGCGCGGCGATCTCGGGACATCACGCGTGTATCACCAAGGAGCGCTGGATGAATTGATGAATCGACTGCCAGCCACGATGATGTTGGCCGGCGCGGCCATGTTCATTGCGTTAACCATCGGTGTAACGACAGGCGTGCTCTCGGCCGTCAGGCCTGGTTCCTGGGTGGACTATCTCAGCATGGTCACCTCCGTCGCGGGCGTCTCGATGCCAAGTTTCTGGCTGGGACTGATGCTGATCATCCTGTTCTCCGTGACATTCGACATCTTTCCTGTAGCCGGTTTCAGTGGTCCGATGTCGATTGTGCTGCCTGCTGTAACGCTTGCGGCAAACCAACTCGCGGTCCTTGCGCGTATTACACGCTCGAGCATGCTCGGGGTGCTCGGACAGGATTTCATCCGCACCGCTCGTGCAAAAGGGCTTAAGGAGCAACTGGTCGTCCTTCGGCATGGATTGCGCAACGCACTGATACCTACGATTACGATTGCAGGCATGCAACTGGGGTACCTGCTCGGTGGCTCCCTGGTGGTAGAAACGGTGTTTGCCTGGCCAGGTCTCGGGCGTCTCATGATCGATTCTATCCAGCAGCGGGACTACACGATGATCCAGGCTATCGTGATCCTATTCGCAGCCATGATGCTGATCATCAATTTGGCGGTAGATCTTCTCTACGGACTGCTAGACCCGCGAGTTCGCTATGACTGAGGCCGCCCAAACGATCAGCAGAAGCACTAGCGGCAACGTGTCTCTTCAGACTGCCGAGCGTACCCGTCCGCGTTGGGAACTTCTCCAACGGCTCCTTAGGAACCGTGCGGCGCTTGCCGGCGCGATCATCGTACTGATATTCACAGTCACTGCCATTGGGGCATTCTTCTGGACACCCCATCCCGCCAACACGCCGGTCCTCGAGATGCGTTTCGGGTCGCCATCGCTGCGACATCCTCTCGGTAACGACGATGTTGGGAGAGACATCCTCAGCCGTATCGCAGTGGGGGCACGCTATTCACTTGTGATGGGCATCGCCGCCGTAGCGCTCGCGGCCCTGTGCGGCATCCCGATTGGACTGGTCGCCGGATACAAGGGACGCTGGTGGGATATGGCTTCCATGCGGGTCGTTGATGTCTTGATGGTGCTGCCCACGTTCGTGCTCGCCGTAGCGATCGTAAGTGTGTTGGGGGCCGGTGTGCGGAGCGTCATTGTAGCGGTCGCCGTGACCACGATCCCAGCGTTCGCGCGATTGACGAGGGCAACAGCGTTGTCATTGCGGGAGCAGGATTTCGTCACGGCGGCACAAGTTGTTGGTGCGAGCGACTACCGAATCCTCGCTGTGCACATCCTGCCGAATACGCTCCCATCGCTCATTGTTCAGGCATCACTTGGAGTGGGAGCGACGATCCTCGTTGCCTCGGCGCTCGGTTTTCTTGGTCTTGGTGTTCAACCACCGACGCCCGAGTGGGGAGCGATGCTTAGCCGTGGCAGATCCTATATTTCCACCGCCCCGCATCTGGTCATTTTTCCCGGCGTGGCGATCGCGCTACTTGTTATCGGCTTCAACTTACTAGGTGATGGACTCCGAGACGCCTTGGACCCGCGTATGAGGACGCTGACAGAAGGCACCCAAGAATAAACGGCTAAACAGGAGCCGACTGGCACGGACATCCGTGCCAGCGGAATTCCTCGAATAAGTAGTAATCGCCCTTGACGAGGTTATCCAAACGACTGCAGAATTTCGTCCTTGAACGCGAAGAGCGCCGGAAGCCCTCCAGTATGGATGAACACCACCACATCATCTTTCGTAACCCGGCCTTGACGCACATGGTCGATGAGACCCGCCATCGCCTTGCCGGTATAGACGGGGTCGAGAAGCAGTCCCTCTGTACGTGCGGCAAGGGAAATCGCCTCTAGCGCCTCTGGCGATGGCTTGCCATACGCCTCGCCGACATAGTCATCGTAGCTCTCTACATCTCCCTCATCGAGCGAGACATTCCATCCAAGTGCTTCGGCAGCTGCGTGGGCGCCATCAAGCGCGCCAGGGACCCGGTCTTCCCCGTACCGTTGGCTGATCGCAACCGTGTGGAACTCTTGGCCCAGTAGCTTCCGACCAATGATCAGCCCTGCGTGCCCTTTGTTCCCGGAAGCCATGTAGAGATGCGTGGGACTGATCTGCCTTTCTCTGGATTGCTCAACGATTTCCATGGTGCATTCAAGATATGCAAGGGCTGAGCCGAGTGCGAATGCGGGATTGTGATTCATGACATACGGATTCCGACCCAGTTTTCGCTGCTCTTCTGAGACGTCTCTGAGTGCCTGGTCCATTTCGCCGGCATTTTTCGTCTTAACGAACCGAATGTCAGCACCTAGAATCTTGTCGACAAGGAGGTTGCCCTGCCAGTTCCAATCGCGATCCTGGCGTAGCACGAGAATTGGTTGCATGCCGAGCACATTGGAGGCAGCCGTCACCTGGCGTGCGGAGTTCGACTGGCTTTCCAGACCAGCGATGAAGACATCCGCCCGTTTTCCGACGGCGTCTGCCATTCGGAACTCGAGATTGCGGGTCTTGTTGCCGCCAAACGCCAGTCCGGTCAAATCGTCACGCTTTATCCACAGCTGTCCGACGCCGATCGCCTTCGCCAGCCGCGGCGATTCATGGAAAGGAGTCGGAGTCAGAGCGAGCGAAACGCGAGGGACCGAGGCAATGCGTCGCCGAATCTCGTCGATCGTCACGGGCAATTCGAAGGCTTCCAACTGTTGGGCGCTGACCATGATCACTCCTGTCAATAGGATTTACCGCTGATGTTGTTCGATGATTCTATCATTAAGACAACTTGTCGGCCAGCAGAAATCGGAGGCGCAACTCGTTCTCACTGACCGCTGATGGTGGCAAGGTCACCGATGGAGGTCCGTCCCAAAGTGGCCCGGGTGTTGAGGCGAGGATGTATGACACGATCGACGACGAGCCGGCGTCCCATAGCGTTTAGGCCGCCGGCCGCACACCTGGGAAAGTTCCCACCTTCGCAGCTTCCAGAGGACGCAGGACTCCTGACGACGTGTCGTCTCATCTTCCTCGACTATATTCGTCATCTTGGATACTTGCTAGAGGGAACCGAACATGTGGGCATCACTGATCGCCCGCGGGCGACTTTTTCGAGATCTGCCGGCTGTTGGCCTGCCAGCGAGGCGAATCATCCCTGTACACCTTCATTTCTGCAGAGCAGATTTCAGAAAACTCTTCAGAATCGCTGTCAGACCGCTATGCACGCCATGGATGCATATTCCCGGAACCGGCGGGGATTTTGCACGGGGTGGCTCTCCATACACTTCGGTCCGGAACATCTTTTAATCCGCAGGTTCCGGGTTCGAATCCCGGGGGGCACTCATGACACATCCAGGCTCCTCGCCGCTGCCGTCCCGTTCCGGAGGGGCGTCCTTGTCAGCGCGTGATGACCTTGCGTGACATCCGAACGTCGGCCCCTCGGCCATGACCGTCAAACCCGCAATAGCGGCGACGCCGGGGTGCGGGAAGGGCAAGGGCAGCGACGGCGAGGGATAACGCTGGACTTTCCGGGGATATCTGCTACACATAGCGTCAGAGAGAGGTGTGTGGTGAGCGGCTTGATGCCCTGCGGGCAGAGCCGCGTTTTCTTTGAGTGGAGAACGCCCGGATTATGTCACAGGTCATCGTCATTGGTGGTGGAGTCATCGGCCTCTCCGCCGCGTGGGAGCTTGCGCGGCGTGGCGTGGATGTGATGGTCCTCGATGCGCGCCAGCCGGGCACGGCGGCGTCCGCGGTGAACGCCGGCTGGGTCTCACCGTCGCTCGCGGGGCCGGTACCGGTTCCCGGGCTGGTCAAGACGTCTCTCAAGTGGATGCTGAACCCGGAGAGCCCGCTCTTCATCAAGCCGCGGCTCGACCCCTCCTTCCTGAAGTGGCTGTACCGCTTCTGGCGCTCCTGCCAGGCGGACAAGTACGAGGCTGGTCTCGAGGCGACCGCGGTGCTCGGCCAGCGCACCATGGAGATCATGGACGACTGGGTCGCGCAGGGCGTCGATTTCGAGATGCACAACTACGGCCTGCTCTTCGCCTACCGGACGCTCTCCGAGATGGAGCACGACCTGAAGGCGTTCGATGCGGTGACTCCCTACGGCTATGCGCAGCCAATCCCGCTGTACGGCGATGACCTGCGGCACGCTGAGCCGGTGCTCGGGCCGCAAATGCTTGGCGGCTTCCACGTCCGCGAGGAGCGCACCGTGCAGCCGGTCAGCCTCCTCCAGGGCTTGCTGAGAAAACTCGACGAGATCGGCGTGACCGTGAAGGCCGGCGCGCCGGTGGTGGACATCGACACCGTTCGCGGGAAGGTCGTTGCCGTGCGCACGCCGACCGAGCGGATCGAGGCGGACGCGGTGCTGCTCGCGGCTGGCGCCTGGACGCGCAGGATCGCGAAGATGGCAGGCGCCAACATCCCGATCGAGGCGGGCAAGGGCTACGGGCTCGACTTCCGTCCCGCCCCGGTGACGCCGAAGAGCTCGATTTACCTGCATGAGGACCGCGTCGCCGTTTCTCCGTTTGACAACGGGCTGCGCCTTTCGGGCACGATGGAGCTGTCCGGGCTGAGCGAGCAGTTCACGCAGCGGCGTATCAACGCCATCCACAAGGCCGGCAAGCGGCTATTGCAGGGCTTCCCGCAGGATGCGAAGCCGGCGCAGGTCTGGACCGGCATGCGCCCGATGGCCCCCGACGGTCTGCCGGTACTCGGCGCGGTGCCGGGGTTCGGCAACTTCTACGTTGCCTCGGGGCACGCGATGCTGGGTGTGACGCTTGCCGCGGTGACCGGCGTGCAGATGGCCGAGTTGATCACCAGCGGTCGACCGTCCGAGGTGCTCAAGCCCTTCCAGGCCGATCGGTTCAAGGGCGTGCTCTAAACGCGCCCCGGTCACGCGCGCGAGGTCGTTGAGGCGGCTGTGGACTCCGCGGCCGCCTCGTCGCGGTGCATGAGGTACGACGGCCGGTAGCGATCGTAGTACGTCACCAGCAGCGTGATCAGCAGCAGGAAGAAGAGCGTGCTCTGCAGCGCGGTCGTCGAGATCTCCATCGGCAGCGCCCAGAGGAAGGTGAAGGTCAGTCCGACGTTCATCACCGAGGTCACGATGAACTGTTGCATCGTCGACCGCCAGCCGTCACCGTGTCCCTGCAACCACTCAGAGACGAACGTGTTCGCGACAACGAGGATGGTCACGGCCAACGCGAGTTGGGCCGGCGTCGCGGTCACATGCGGGAGGATCTGGGCGAAGACCAGCGACACCAGCGAGATGAGCGCCACCTTCTCGAACATCTCTCGGCGTGCCAGCCCACCGGTCAACATCGATTGCTGCTTCTCGGCGTAAACCGGGTCCTGCATGGGGTCGGCCGCGGCCAACGAGAGCGGCACATCCGGTGGCGGCAGGCGATGACGGATCAACCAGCGGATGGCCGCGAGAAGCACGCCGGCGAGCGCCACCAGGAGCGCGATGAGCCACGGGTGGGCCAGGAGGAGGTCCGATGTATCGCGCTGGGCGACGTGGAGCCAATACTCCTGCGGCAACTTGATCACCACCCAGATGCCGGCGATCACGACGAGGATGTCCTTGCGGGAAAGGCGTTCCGGGTTCCAGCGCAGTGCGACGAGGTGATAGAAGACGAAGAAGTACTCGAAGGCATTCGGGAACACGAGCAGCATCCAGCGGATGCCGGTGAGCTCGAAGGCGAGTGAACCGAGCAGGCGGAGGTAGATGAGGATGCGCGCCGCTACGACGGCGTCGACGTTCGTCCAGTTCCGCATGGTCGAGAGATAGGCGATCGCGAGGTAGTAGACGTCCAGCGCCTTGTCGTAGCTCTGGTAATTCGTGACATCTAGGTTCGTCAAGCCGGTGAAGATGCCGAGGTCCAGCCCGTCGAGCGTCGCCGCGGCGATGATTGCCGGCAGGGGGTAGCGCGGGATAGCGAGCGGGACGATCAAACGAAGTCCCACAATGATCAGGAAGACGGCAGTGTCACTGAAGTCGATCATGTGGATCGTCCCGTGAATCGCGTGTCGGAGGTCCCGGCTCAAGTATGCGGGACCGCGCGGCCAAACGCCCGGAAACGAGGCCCGGACCTGACCGTTCGCGTACAATAAGGGCGTGAAACGGACGTTGACGATTGCTCCCGGACCGGGCCTGTTGGCTCCTCCCGGCACCCGGCGCATGCCGGCGCTATGGGCGGGATGCGCGGACCGGTAGTGAGGCTGGCGGAAAGGACGTGAAGATGAACGACGAGCGATCAGGACAGGACGAGCGGCTGACCGCGAAGGAAGAGCAGGAACTCTCCCGCATCGAGGAACTGCTGCGGCACGAGCAATACACCCCGGAGGAGGCCGCCGAGGTCCTCAACATGCGCCAGCGGACGGTTTTCGCGGCCGTGTATGGTGGAGAGCTGAAGGCGAAGATGGCCGGTAACGATATCGTGTCCATCTCGCGGACCGATCTCGTCGCCTGGCTGCGCCGTCGCCAGTAGCGAGCGGTCAGTCACAAGCGCCAAAATGGCCAGGAGCCGTCGCATCGCGACGGCTCCTCTTCGTTCGCGGGATGGGACCCGACGGGCGTACGGTATCGTGAAAATCGTCACAAAGTCGCAACAGCGGGTATCGCCCTGTGGGCAAACAGACGAGCCCCGGCCAATCTGGCCGGGGCTCTTTCACTGTCGCGGTTGCGAGGGGTGTTATGCCCTGCTTGGCGCGTAGGTGTCCGGTGGTGCCGCGACGTCTGTCTTGTTGCGGCGGTTCCACGGGGTGCCCAGCATCGGAAGGAGGTAGCGGTCCAGGCCGTAGTGCCCAGCGACCTTCCAGCCGAGGATGATGAACACGGTCAGGGCGAACATCCAGGGGTTCGAGCTCACGGTACCGGCGAGCATGAAGGACATGTTCAGCATCGTGCCGAAGAAGGCGGCGATTCCGATGAGTCCACCAAGCAGGAGTCCGACACCGATGAGCGTCTCGCCCCAGGCCACAAGCGGGCCGAACCAGGACGTCCAGTTGTTGTCGACCATGTACTTCAGGAAGTCGGCGTACCAGCCGAAGACGGCCTTGGTCGCGCCGGTTTCCGGGTTCGGGGTGTAGGCGCCGCGGAGAAAGCCCGCCATCGACGAGCCACGATCCACCTGCTCACCGGCGGCATTCGTGCCGCTCATGGCCCACCCGGCGTCCTGGGTCTTGTGCCAACCGGCCTGTAGCCAGTGAATGCCGAGGACGAAGCGGAGCGGAAGCCAACCAACCGACAGCCAGGTGTTGCCCGAGAGGGCCCGCCACCAGGCGGGATCGCCAACCTGTCCGGGCGTGTTCGGGTTGCGCTCCGGCTCGACTTCGATCTCTCGATCGCCGAGCTGCATGGCGGAGTAGATACCGAGCGCCGGGATAAGGATCAGGGCCAGCCAGGCCAGCCACGAACCATCGAAGAAGTAGTCACCTTCGAAGAGTCCCGTCGTGAACGGCTTCTCGTCGACAGCGAACATAAGCAAAAGATAGAAAAGCGTTGCGATCACTGACGTTGCAATGACCTTGGTCTTGGTGATAAGCATCGGGGTCCTCCCTGGTCTCCCGAAACCGGAAGCTCCATTGCCTCCGGACTAATCCTCCCGAACCCTGTTACCTGCCGTTGCAGACTCACCACTGATCGGGATTCCTGCACGCACATAGTGCCAAATATCACGTGACAGATACGTGTCATTGCCCCAGACGACATGTCAAAAACGTAACAGTTTTCGTTGCATCTTCACGTCTCGATGGTGCTGCCATCCATTGGGATAGGACCGCCTCAACGGCGGGATAGGGGCGATGGGTTCGTGGGGTGGTGGATGCCTGAAATAGCATGCGTGGCACAACGTTTGCATATCCCGTTCGCGTGGATGCAACCACCACAACCCACTTTGTGAAACAGCCAGGAGGCTTTACATGACGTTTCGCGATCCGTTGTACGACGCTAATGCACCCGCGACCGAGGGAACGCTCGATGACGAGATGGAGCAGATGACATCTGAGTCAAACACCGATCAGGCGCGGTCGAAGGCTGAGGACTTGACCGAGCAAGGCAAGCAGACGGCCGACAAGGCGCGGCAAAAGGGTGAAGAGGTCGCCAGCCAGGCCCGTGAGAAGGGCCAGGAGGCGATGGACCAGGCCAGGACCAAGGCCGACCAGATGAGCCACACCGCCCACGACAAGGCGGACCAGGGCGTGGACAAGGCCTCCGAGGGTCTCTCTGCTGCCGCGGACAAGCTGCGCGAGCAAGGCGAGAGCCACGGTGGGCAGGCCGGTCATGTAGCTGAGACGGCCGCGGACAAGCTGGACTCTGCCAGCGGCTACCTTCGCGAGCACGATACCAACCAGATGGTCGACGATCTCGAAGCGCTGGTTCGCCGCCGCCCGATGGAGTCCCTGCTCGCTGCCGCTGGTATCGGCCTGTTGCTCTCCCGGATCGTCAAGTAGCGACCCGCGATCGCAAGGGAGCACGCAGTAATGATGGATACGAATACGAAAGATGCGTCGAATCGCGTCGCCGGCCAACCTGCCGGGCGTGGGGCGGTGGGGGACCACCTCGATGACGCGCGCACTACGGTAACCGAGAGCGCAAACAATCTCGGCGCCATGGTGGGCGGCATTATCGAGGATCTCCAGGGCATCGTCCGTGGCGAGGTCCAGCTCGCGAAGACAGAGCTTAAGGAAGAAGCCGGGCAGATGGGCAAGGGCGCCGGCATGGCCGGGGCCGGTGTCTTCTTCGGGCTCGTCGGGTTCATCTTCCTGATGCTGTCCGCCACCTACCTGCTGAACAAGTGGGTCGAGATGTGGATCGCGGCGGGCATCGTTGGGCTGGTCCTGGCGGTGATCGCAGCCATCCTCGTCATGACGGGTAAAAACCAGATCTCGGACGCGAGCCTCACACCGGACAAGACGATCGATTCAGTCAAGGAGGACAAGGAATGGGCCAGTCGTCAGATGAACTCCGTCAGGAAATAGACATGCGCCGCCATGACGCGGAGCGGAAAATCAACGACCTGCAGGATACGGTGCAGGGCACAGCGGACGACCTGAAGACGCAGGCGCGCGACACGGTGGATGAGGTGCGCGAGCAGGTGCAGGGAACGGTCGAGGACACCGTCCATAAGGTGACGGAGAACGTCGACCTCGATCGTTTCATCCAGGAGCGCCCGCTGGTGTCCCTGGGTGCCGCGCTCGTCGGCGGGTTCGTCTTGGGCGGCCTGCTCGGTGACGGCGAGGGCAGCGGGGGGTCCCGCCCGCGCCAGTACTCGGGAGACCATGCCGGGTCTACGTCGCACGCCGGTTCCGGCGGTGGCGGCCTCGGCCATTCGGTTCGCAAGATCATTCACGATACCGGGCTCGAGGACACGTTCAACAACGCGGCCGCGGCGATGATGGGATCCGTCACCGAGCAGTTGAAGCAGACGATGGATCGGAATATGCCGGGCTTCGCCACCAAGATGGATGAGGCCAGGCACACCGACGGGTCGGTGATGGACAAATCGCGCACGGTCCAGCCGTAGGCGCGAATCCACCGGCGCCGCACGGCATCGGGTCCGGGAAGGAGGGAGGGCGGCTACTCGGCTGCCCTCCCTCCTTCTTGCGACGCGTCTCGGCAAGTGATCCCGGAACGCCCCGACCACTTCCTCATGGCCGGGGCGTTCTGTGCGTGCTCTATTGCGCCGCGCGGATCAGGACGCTGGCGTCGCCTCTGACTGATCGTTCGCCGAGGTGTCGAACAGATAGACATTCATGTTGGTCTGGCCGTCATTGTCTTCGAGCAGGGCCACGCCAACGACCGTCGATCCTTCGACTGGCGAAACGGCGAGAGCGAGCTGGCCATCGACCACGGCCCCGGCGATGTTGTCACAAGCAATTCGCGTCGATCGTGTGCGGATGCGAGCGCCGTCAGCGCCGGTTCATCTTGATCGGGTTGGTTATACAGGAAGCCTTGCGTGATGTTCGCACCGATTACGTGGACGGCAAACGCAGCCAAAAAGAGATCGCAGTTCGTGTGCGATGAAGGTGCCCTAACGCGACTATGTCGTCATGTCGTTCGGCGCCACCCGGCAGCGATTCGAGAGAGCGTGGCTACACACAGAGAGGAGGCCCGAAGGCCCCCTCTCTGTCACACGACTGGTGAGTGTTGTCCTGTCAGGATCCTGCGGTGAAGATCTCCAGCGTCGTCACCGTGCCGGGAAGCGTCTGCACCTCGGCCGAGATGAGGATCGGATCGCCAACGCGCTCCAGGAGCTCCATGCGGTAGATGCCCGGCAGGACCCAGACGTAGTCGCCATGCTCGAACTGGTCTTGCCAGATAAGCGTGCCGGAGATGTCCGTCACCGTGTAGATCTCGCCAGCGCCTTGCGGGAACTGGAGGATCGAGCCACGGATCCACGTTGTCTCACCTGCCTGGATCGCGACGGTGACGCGGCTTTCCTGGCCGCTCGGGTTGGTCCAGTACACGTCGCAGCGTCCGACGTTGATCTCGATGCGGTTCGAGTCAGTCATCGCGTAGGACGTGATGGAGCCCTCCGGGTTGGAATCAGTCGCGCCTTCGCGGCAATCGACGGTCGCCTTCGGCCAAACGCCACCGATCTCCTCGATCTCGAGGAAGCCGGTCTGGACGACGACCTGCAGCTCTTCGAGAACGGTGAACAGCGCATTGTTAAGCTCATCCGCGTTCCCCGCGCTAAGGTTCAGCCCGCCACCGGCGTCAGCGATGCACTGCAGCGTGCCTTGCTCCTCCTGCGTCAGACCGAAACCGACCACGTAGGTGGTGACATTGACATCGCCCTCGGCCAACGCCGCCGCCGCCTCGCAGGCGTTGCCGCCGCACGTCTCCAGGCCGTCGGTGACGAGCACGATCGCGTTCACCTCACCTTCGGCCGGCTTATGGAAGTCCTCGGCCGCCTTCTCCAGCGACAGGGTGATCGGCGTCCAACCAACGGGTTGGTAGCTCTCGATCGCCGCGCGGAGGAGATCCTTATTGGTGCCCTCGACCGGCACGATCAGCTCCGTCGATTGGCAGCTTTCGGCGCGATCGGCCTCCTGGTTACTGCCCTTGTGGCCGTAGACACGGAAACCGACATTGATTCCCTCAGACTCGGGGATAGCGTCGACCACGTCGCTCAGCACGTTTTTCGCGGCTTCGATACGGGTGACGCCGGGTGAAACCTCCTGGGCCATGGAGCCGGAGGAGTCGAAGACGAGCTCGACGTTGACCTTGCGAGGGGGCGCGTCGGGCTGGCCCTGCGCGAAAGCCATGGTCGGATTCGTCACAAGAACGAGCATCAGCATCATGGCGACCCGGACCACGGACAGGGGTCTCGTCAAACGTGCGCGCATGGAATCTCTCCCTCCAAAGCAGCAGCGGTCGTATGGTTGACGGCCGCACGCGGGACGCTCTGCCCGCCATGCGGATATCAGGTATCGAAGCGGTGTAACACTTGCCCGCGATTTGTGCATGTTCCGTGCCAGTATGCCGGGCCCTACATGATGGCGTGATAGTTGCAGGAGGACCGGTGCATGACGTTCGTAACCCGACGACACCGGCGACCAGCGACTTCCGGCAGAATGCCACCATCCATAGGGGAGAGACGATGCGGATCCAGCGAACCGGGCCGTTCCTGGCGACCTTCACGATGATTCTTGCCTTGCTCGCCGGTGCGTGGGCGCCGTCGCTGGCCGCGCAGGGCGGAGCGATACAGCCCCTGGAGCCGAACGGGACCCCGGTGGAGCTGGTCGTGGACGGCCAGCGTTACCTGCGCGATCTCGACGTGCCGGCCGATCTCAACCCGATGGAGCAACGGACCGCCGACAGCGGTGAGACCGTGTACGCGAAGCCGGGTGAGAGCGATCCGCTCGGCGCGATCTACCTGCCGCTCGACGATGGCTCCGGCGCATCCACGCGCTACTACCCGGAGCTGCTGGGCGGAGGCGACGTAAGCTGCCCGGTCGAGCTGGTCGACATGGGCACACTGAGCGGAAATGGCCAGACCTATGTCGCCGCCGGCCCGGAGACCGATTACACGCCGGACGGGCTTCAGCAGGCAGGAACCACCAACGACAACAACGCCATCTACGGGATCCCGGGCGATGACCAGCTCCGGATCATCTTCGTCGCCCAGAACAGCGGGCAAGGCCCGAACTCGCTCGTTCGCTATGTCCTGCAGGGCGCTGACGGCGTCCCGGCCGGGCTGCCCGAGCCGATGACCTTCGGTGGTCAGGAATTCGCACCGGCGCCGGGCGCGGTGACGAGCTTCGACGGCCTCGTCCGCGTTGGCTGCGCTGGACCGTTCCCGGCCTATGCAGCATCGCCGGATCAACCGTTCGACGTTATCGCGCTCGATGTTGGTGGTACGCCGGTCGCATTCCAGGCAACAGGTGGTGGGGCTCCTGAGGAGGTCTCCACGCCGCCATCGACGCCAGCGTCGACGCCGATCCCGACGCAGGAAGCCACCGCCGTTCCGACCGAGGAAGCGACGCCGGAGCCGACGCTTGCGCCGACTGAGGAACCCACCCAGGAACCGACACCGGAGCCGACCGCGACGCCTACTACCGAGCCGACGGCAGAGCCGACACAAGAACCAACCGAAGAACCCACCGCCGAGCCGACGGCAGAGCCAACTCAGGAACCCACTGCGGAACCGACCCAGGAGCCCACCGCGGAACCGACGCAGGAGCCGACGGTCGCACCTGCATCCGAGCCAGCCGAAGCACCGACCGCGGCCCCGACAGAGGAGCCGACGGCCGAGCCGACGCTGGCACCCACCTCCGAGCCGACCGTGGCGCCGGACGCCGATTTGGGCGAGGAACCGGCCGCGCTGCCGACCGAGGTCCCGCCGACCCAGGAACCCGGCCAGCCAACCCCGACGCCGATTCCGCCGCGTCCGACCCCGACGGCGCGCCCGTTGCAGCCGCAAGCGGTGGTGCCGACGCTTGCGCCGGACGTCCCGTCGCCGGCCGCCGGCCAGTCCGACGTGATCGCCTGCGCCGGCGCGACGGGCGAGCTGGACGACAACGGCGTGCCGGAGCGGCTGCCGCGCAACCTCCAGTACGGCGGCCAGGCGTATCGCTATACCGGCACGATCGCCTTCGCCGACGCCGGCGACGTGACCGCCACAGGCTGTGTTGGTGCGTTCGTGCTCTACCTCCCCGCGGATACCGGGGACACTCGCATCTACCTCGGGCTGATGAATGACGAGGAGTCCCTCTTCGCCTTCGAGCGCACCGCCTCGCTCTCCGTCGGTACCCAGTCGCAGCAGGATCAGCAGCCGCGCTCGCTGAACCTCGAGGCCCGGGACGATACACCGGCCGCGCGCTACCGCGCCGCCGATCCCTGGCAGCGGTCCGTCTACTCGAGCCTGAGCCTCGAGATCTACGTGGCCGACCCGGAGGTGGGAACGCCGGACCGGTTCTATGGCTACTCCGTCGGCAACGACGTGTTCGGAGAGTACGTGCCCGAAGGTGACGCGGAGGCGGCGTCGCAAGAGGTGATCGACCGCGCCGAGACGCTGGGCGTGCACGCCACGCTGACGATCGATGGCCAGCGCTACGTGCTCGTCGCGCTCTGGACGCCGTTCGGCACGACGACGAACGGCTGGCTGACGCTCTACGGCGTCGATGGCGAGTCCTCGCCGTCCCGCTTGCTGGGCACCGATCCACGGCGGCAGGATCTCGGGATCTTCGACGCCGAGCAGTAACTCCAACCGAATCGAGCGCAGGGTGGCGGCCGTGTCCCATGTCGGGGACCGGCCGCTGCTCGTGTGTGGCGTCCGTGCTATCGTCATGGCAGCTTTCGGCATGATTGACGAGCAGGAGAGATGCGGGTGAGGCGACGTGGGTGTTTGATGGGCGTCGGCGGGGTATTCCTCGCGCTGGTGCTGTGCTGTGTGGTCGCCTACTTCGTGGCGCTGCCGCGCTTCCATAAGCAAATCGAGGAGGAGCTCACCACGGTGCTCTCCACCGAAGTCGCGGACGTGTTCAACCGCGAAGCGGCTGGCGTTGGCAATGTCGGACCCGGCGAATACCGTCTGTCGCTGTCGGACCTTGAGCGGCAGGTCACGGGCGGTAGCGACAACCTGCAGGTCGAGGGACTCTCGCTCCGTGGCGAGGGGAGCGATATCGTGCTCGGCTTCTCGGTGCGAGACGCCAGTTCCGAGTTCCGCTACACGCCGCAGGTGTCGCCTGAGGGCTATCTGGAAATGGGCAACGTGCGCGGCGATGGTGGCTTTGTTGAGCGGCTGCTCGCCCCGGAGAGCATCGGCAACGCGGTCGAGAACGCCGTCAACAGCTATCTGCAGGCAAACGGGCTCTACCTGGAGGACGTCGCCGTCAGCGGAGACGACCTGGTGCTCACACTGGGCGAGCGTTAGGTCTCCGGGCGCTGGTGCTATGCTTTCGCCCAGAAATGACCGCGGCGCGGGCCGACACGATTCGAGGATCACGAGTGAGCCAGCAGGACGAGACTCCACGCAGCAACGAGCCGACCATCGAGGAGGCGCCGCCAGAGACGCCGATCATCGCCGCGCCGGAGGGACAAACCGCCGCCGAAGGTCCGACGATTGGCACCGGCACATCGCTCGCCCTGGGCTGCGTCGCCGGTACTGTCCTGCTGATCGTCATCGGCCTGCTGTATATCCTCATCGCGGCGATCTTCTAGCCTTCTGCACTGCATGAGCCCGCACGCCGCGACGCGAAGCCATGGCACCGCCACGCCGCTCTGCAATCGGGCCGAAGACGGCAACCTGTTATAATGGGTCGGAACGGGGAGACGATATTCCCTTGGTTTCGCATGCGCGACCCTCACAAGAGCCGCGAAGGATGAGCCGGGAATCGTCTCCACCAGACCTTGACCGCGGTCCGACCGGCTGTGCAACGTCCGCCGGGCTTTCGTGGCCATCCTCATCCTGAATCTCCCGGTGACCACTGCGAAATTCGGATATGGCAATTGGTCTGGATCAGTGGCCATGCGCGCCGATGGGCTCCGTCCCTCATGGATGGGTCCGCCAATCTGGTGGCGCTGGTTACCATGGCGATCGCCGCGCGTCCGCTGGATGATGAGCATCCTCGCGCATGTGTCTCGTGCGGGTCGCAAACAAGGAGAGCGGCGTTCCGAGCCGGCTCATATGGCGTCATCCGTGCGACGATGACGACGACGCAGGCTACCGCCGTGAGGCGAAGACGCTGATGCCGGACGACAGGACCCGATCCTGGTCGCCGGACCGAAGACAACGAGTTTTGAGTGAGAACGCCCCGGGATGGTGCAAACCCCCGCCGGGCGATAGCAGAGAGTGCATCCAGGAGACTATTCGTTTGGATAACAACGACAACAACAGGCAAAACCAGGGCGGGAATCGCCGTCGCCGGCGCCGTCCGGCGTCGGATGCGGCTCGCAACGAGATCCTGCAAGCGCAAATCGAGCACGGCCGCCAGCTGGAGCGCGAGCAGCGCCAGCCAGACGCCCAAGCGCAGCCGCAAACGCAGGCGCAGGGGAGTGGCGAGTCCACCTCCAGCTCATCCTCATCGCGTCGCCGTCGCCGCCGGCGTTCGAAGCCGGCGGGTGAGGGTCAGCAGCAGGACCAGACCCAGCAGCAAGGCCAGCAGCCTCAGCAGCAACCCCAGCAACAGCAGCAGCAAGCACAGCCAGACGGAGACGCGCAGAAGCCTCGTTCCGGCGGCCGGCGTGGTGGTCGTGGCGGCAGGGGCCGTCAGGGTGGCCAGGAGGGCCAGCGCAAGGAACAGGATGGCCAGCAGCCGTCACAGCCTTCGCAGCCGTCCTCCCGCGGTCGACGCGGTGGAGGCGGCGGTGGCGAGGGCCAGCGCCCACCGAAGGGTGATCAGCAGGAGCGCGGGGGTGGCGGAAACCGCGACCGTCGCGTGCGCCGGCCGCGTCGCGACGAGGAGGGCGTCGAGCGTCGAACGCCGAACACCCGCCACGGCGGCGCGCACCATGGTCATGCGGTCGTGGGACCCATCGGTGATGACACACTACGGGTAATCCCGCTCGGTGGCATCGGTGAGGTCGGCAAGAACATGACGGCCGTCGAGTGCGGCAACGACATCGTGATGCTCGATTGCGGTGGCAAGTTCCCCGACGAGGAGCAGCGCGGGATCGATCTGCTCATTCCCGATGTCAGCTACATCCTGGAGCGGCTGGGTAACTTCCGCGGCATCCTCCTGACCCATGGCCACGAGGACCACATCGGTGCTCTGCCCTACGTTATCCCGCAGATCCTGGCAAAGCGCGGCAAGAGCGACGAGAAGGTGCCGATCTACGGCACGCCCACTCGCCCTCGGTTTCGTCGACCGCAAGCTCTCCGAGGCGCGCCTCGACGACAAGGTCGAGCTGATCCCGGTCCACAGCGGTTCGAAGGTGAAGCTGGGCGACTCGATCGAGGCGGAGTTCATCCACGTCACGCACTCCATCCCGGATGCATGCTCGATCGCGGTCCACACCCCGGTCGGCACGATCGTCGATACCGGCGACTTCAAGTTCGACCCGACGCCCGTCATGGGTGGTCCGACGGACGTCAAGCTCTTCGAGAAGCTGGGCAAGAACGGTGTGCTCGCGCTGTTCTCCGACACAGTTCGCGTCGAGATTGCCGGCAGCACGCCGTCTGAGAAGGTCGTGTTCGACACCTTCGAGGAAGAGATCGGCTCCGCGAAGGGCCAGGTCGTGATCGCGACGTTCGCCTCGAACGTCAGCCGCGTGTTGATGGCCCTGCATGCCGCCGAGAAGCACGGCCGCAAGGTCGCCGTCGCTGGCCGCTCGATGGACCAGAACTCGCGGGTGGCGCTGGACCTCGGCTATCTCGATCCGCCGGAAGGCCTGTTCGTCTCGCTGGAAGAGCTGCTTCGCATGCCGAAGGAGAAGCGGGTCATCGTCGGCACGGGGAGTCAGGGCGAGGCGGCTGCCGCCCTCGCGCGCATCGCGGCCGGTGAGCACCCGAAGATCCGCGTCGGCCATGGCGACAAGATCATCGTCTCCGCGACCCCGATCCCGGGCAATGAGACGACTGTCTCCGAAACACTGAACAACCTGTTCCGGCTCGGTGTCGACGTTGTCTACAGCGCCCTCGATCGCGGCGTCCATGTCTCCGGTCACGCGGGCCGTGACGAGCTGCGGCGCATGATCGACCTGCTCAAGCCGACCTACGCGGTGCCGGTCCACGGTGAGTTCCGGCACATGGCGCTCTATCGCGAGCTGTGCGTCGAGGCGGGCATCCCCCGCGACCACGTGATGCTGCCGGAGATCGGCGGCGTGATCGAGTTCACGAAGAAGGGTGCGAGCCAGAAGGGTCGCGTGAAGTCAGGCACCGTTCTGGTCGACCGGCTTGGCGACCGCGGGAACGGGCAGACCGTGCTGCGGACCCGCGCTGATCTCACCGACGATGGTTTCATCGTCGTGACGCTCATCGTTGACCGCTCCAACGGCGAGCTGATCGCCGGGCCGTACCTGATCGGGAAGGGCCTCGCCAAGGAGCTCAACAACGGCGCGCTGAAGGAGGCCGAGAACGAGCTCAAGCGCATGCTCGGTCGCCGCAAGGAGGGCGCGCCGCAGCTCGGCTACGCCATCCAGCGCATCAAGGAGACCGTCGGCAAGGCGCTCTACCGCCGATCGCGCACCCGCCCGCTGATCCTGCCGATCGTCACCGAGCTGTAGGGCGGCACAAGAGTCGACCCATCGACCGAAGGTCGATATCACCATGAGGGAGGCGCACATTGCGCCTCCCTCATGGCGTCTCCGGGGGCTGGACGTGGCGGCGCGTTCGGCGACACTGGTTGCGTACGTCGATGCCACCCCGGAGCGCGCCATGCCTGACGACCGATTCGCCGCCGATCCTCACCGTCCCCGCTACCACGTCATGCCGCCGACGAACTGGATGAACGACCCGAACGGGCTCATCCAGTACAAGGGCCGGTACCATCTCTTTTATCAGCACAATCCGTTCGGGAGCCTTTGGGGCAATATGCACTGGGGCCATGCCACCAGCGCGGATCTCGTGCACTGGGAGCATGTGCCGATCGCGCTCGCGCCGGACCCCGACGGGCCCGACGCCGACGGCTGCTACTCCGGCGTCGCCGTGGTACATGACGGCGTGCCGACGCTCGTCTACACCGGCGTGCACAAGCCGGACGAGCTTGCCTGCATCGCGACCAGCGCGGATGACGATCTTCGTCGCTGGACGAAGGATCCCGGCAATCCGGTGATCCCGGGCACGCCGCCGGGTGTGCCGACGACGATCTTCCGCGACCATACCCTCTGGCGGGAAGGCGACGACTGGTTGATGGGCGTCGGCGCGGGGATCGAAGGGGAGGGTGGCGCCGTGCTGCTCTATCGCTCGCGGGATCTGCGCGACTGGGAGTACCTCCACCCGCTGATTACCGAGCCGTCCACCCTGAACCGCGGCGGTGAACTGGTCTCCACCGGGTGGGAGTGCCCGGACGTTTTCTTTCTCGACGGCGAACCGGTGCTTGTGGCCTGCGAGTGGGATGGCGATGCGATCGCGGTCAGCTACTGGACGGGGCGCTACGAGGATCGTCGGCTTCACGCTGACCGGAAGGGCACGGTCGACGCCGGACCTTGCTTCTACGCGCCGCAGACCTTCGCGGACGAGCATGGGCGCAGGATCATGATCGGCTGGCTCCGCGAGCGCCGGGCCGACGAGGCGCTGGTCGCCGCCGGGTGGGCCGGGGCGATGTCCCTACCGCGGACCGTGACGTTGCTGGACGACGGCTCGCTGGCGTTCGCGCCGGTCGAGGAGGTGGCGCTGCTGCGCGGGCGGCACATTCAGCGTCCGCTGGTGCCGGGTCCGATCGACCTGGGCGGCATCCCGGGCGACACCTGCGAGATTGTGCTCCGCACCGACGCCGCGCCAACCGGACCGGTGGCGCTGGAGGTCTTACGCTCACTGGACGGCGCCGAGCGGACGATCATCCGCTTCAACCCCATCGAGGGCACGCTCCTCGTGGACACGACAAACGCCAGCACGGATGCGCTGGCGTTCGGGGAAGTGGTTCGTTCGGTTGTTCCGGATGCGGGTCACCGCCCGCTCTCGATGCGGGTGTTCGTCGACCGGTCCATCGTCGAGGTCTACGTGGACGAGCGCATCGCGGTCTCGGCACGGGCGTATCCCGCGTTCAATGGCTCGCGCGGGATCGCGGTGGCCGAGGCTGGCGCCGGACCCGGCGCCATTGATATCTGGGCCATGGGCTAACCCCTACCAGCCGTGCGACGTATCGTGTGCCCAGCGCTCCGCCCACGTCGAGAGAGCTGCGATCGCGTCGTTGAGCTCCAGGCCCTTCTCCGTCAGGCGGTACTCGATCCGCACCGGGGTCTCCGGGTGGACGATCCGCTCGACGATGTTGGACGCCTCCAGCTCCTTCAGGCGCTCCGACAGCAGCCGGTCACTCAGGCCGGGGACGGCATGAATGATATCGGTGAAGCGGGTCGCGCCCAGGAGCATCGCGCTCAGGATCGCGCCCGTCCAGCGGCGTCCGACAAGCTCCACGGCGGCGTGGTATTTGGGGCAGACATGAACGTCGATACCCGCTGTTTTCGTAACCATATGACGCTCTTCTCGCGTAACGTGACAATACGTCGTGCTCTTCTTTCGATTATAGATGATAAGTCGCTTTTGCGCATACCCGTTTTGGATGCAATGCACAATCCGCTCAGGCGAGCGTGCGGCCCGGGAACGCATCCCGGAGGCGGGTGAGCGGATCGTTGCCGTCGTCTGGCCAGGGCAGCTCCTGGCGTGCGTATGTCTCGCGGGAGAGCATCGTCCGAGCCAGCTCGCTGTCCGCCTCGGTCATCGGGTTTTCGCGGCTGATCTGCGTCAGGTGCTGCATCAGCACGTCGTGCTTCTGGTCGTACTTCGAGGAGACGTCGATCCAGTGCGTGATTCCCGCTTCGGGGATGCCCATCTGATCAAGCTGCTCCGGGCTCATCGCGCTGAACGGGCTCTCCGGGTTCGTCGCCGACGCCTTGATGCGCTCGCGCGAGGACGCCGCGTGGTAGAGCGCGTCGATCCGCCACGGCTCGCCCAGACCCGGCTGGTCGTCCTCCGCCGCCGCGATGACGGCCGCGTCGGCAATCGCGCCGATCCGGATGTGGTCCGGGTGGCCGTAAACGCCATCGGGGCCGAAGGTCACCACCACCCGCGGTCGCAGGGCGCGGATATGGCCGACGACGTGGCCGACCGCTTCTTCCATCGGCGCCTGGACCAGCGCGCGCGGATCCTCGTTCTCGGGCGTGCCGTCCATGCCGGAATCGCGGTAGCCCAGGAGGCGCAGCTCGGTCAGCTTCGCGCGCTCCATCGCCCGGCGCAGCTCCTGCTCGCGCACGGCCGAAAGTGTGTGCCGGGTGGCCAGGCGAGGGTCGCGGATTTCGCCGACCTCTCCGCGCGTGGCGCAGACCAGCGCGGTCCGCATACCGGCGTCGTAGGCCAGCAGCATCGATCCCGCGCTCCCGAACGACTCGTCGTCGGGATGGGCGAGCACCCACAGGATGTCGATGCGGGCGGGTGTGTCGTTCGTTGTTTGTGCGGACATGTGGTGAGGCGCTCCATGGTGACGGGATAACGGCCAATGCTGCCGTTAAGCGTGCACCATGACACGCCGCGGTGCACGCCCACGCCGCGCTCGACCGCGCCGTCCGGGACGCTTACGGCTCCAGCCGACGAACGGTGCCGCCACCTCGTGGAAGAAGTCACCTCTCCCGCCTGCTCGCCCTCTACACGGAACGAACGGTGTAGGGGTCGACCCCGTAGGGTTGTCGACCCGATCGCCTGCAGGGCGATATGCGAAACCGCCCGGCTAGGCGCCCGACCCTGTCTGTAAGTCGATGGTCGGGCGCCTGCCGTTGGCCCGCCGGCAAGGTCCCCGCCTGCTGGCCCTGAACGAGAAGCGCATCAGGAAACCCGGCGCCGGAAGGGACTACTCCTCGGTGGTGACGAGCACGAGCGTCACGGCGACATCTCCGGGGTTGGTCCACACATGGTCCGTGCCCGAGGGGAGATGCGCCGCGTCACCGGCATGCAGCACCCGCACCGTGTCGGCGAGCTGGAGCTCCACGGCGCCCTCCACGACATAGGCGAACGTTTCCCCGGAATGACCAGATGGCGCGCCGCCACTGCGGCCGCCGGGCTCCACCGTCAGCGCCACCGGTGAGAGGCGTCGCCCGGCCCATCCATGGCTCAGTGAGCGAACTTCCGCGAGCGACCACGCGCTCGCCAACGACCGGGCCTCTCCCGACCGCACGATGACCGGACCGTGGGACGGACTGACCTCACCGGCGAAGAACCGGCTCATCGACACGCCAAGCGCGCGGGCGATCTTCTCCATCGAGGCAATGGACGGCGATGCCTGCCCGTGCTCCACCTGGGAGATGAAGCTCGGCGAGAACCCGGAGCGCTTGGCAAGTGTCCGCACCGAGAGGCTTTGCCCCTCCCGCAACGACCGCACCGCATCGCCGAGCGTGTTCGCGATCAGGGGTGTCTCCTCGTCTCGTGAGGGTTTTCCCTCTGTCATGCGTTGACCTCCGTCTCCCGTCGCGTGTACAGTAGCACTTAACAGTCCGGGCTCCTTCGTGTCGTCTCGGCGACAGCTGCCTCTCGTCCGGAATTCCAACACACATCGAGTTGTGGGGTATCAAACGATGTCGAACTGATTCGGCTCGTCGGCGCGCTGCGCCAGAACGGGCGGACGACGCGTGGCCGTTGCCACGTTCTGCTGTCGTCCCCGGTCCGGGCATCACCGGCCAACACGCGATTCCTCTCTCGTGCGCTCCTCCGGGGCGCATCACAATCTCTCTCGGAGCCACACGACGTATGGACACTGCTCGCTGGAAAACCGAATGGTTCGGCAACATTCGGGGCGATATCCTCGCCGGGATCGTCGTCGCCCTGGCCCTCATCCCGGAGGCGATTGCGTTCTCGATCATCGCGGGCGTCGATCCAAAGATCGGGCTGTACGCCTCGTTTTCGATGGCGGTCATCATCGCGTTTGCCGGTGGCCGTCCCGGCATGATCTCTGCCGCGACCGGCGCCATGGCGTTGGTGATCGTTCGATCTGGTGGCCGACCACGGCCTCCAGTATCTCTTCGCCGCGACCATCCTGACCGGCGTGATCCAGATCCTGTTCGGATTCCTGAAGCTTGCCCGGTTCATGCGATTCGTCTCGAACTCGGTGATGACGGGCTTCGTCAATGCCCTCGCGATCCTGATCTTCCTCGCCCAGCTGCCGGAGCTGACGGACGTCTCCTGGATCACCTATCCCATGGTCGCGGCCGGCCTCGCCATTATCTATCTCCTGCCACGCCTGACGTCCGCGGTCCCGTCGCCGCTGGTCAGCATCGTCGTCCTGACCATCGTCGCGATCGTGTTCGATCTCCCCGTGAACACCGTTGCGGACATGGGCGAGCTCCCGTCCTCGATTCCGACGTTCCTCCTGCCCGATGTGCCGCTGAACCTCGACACACTGATGATCATCCTGCCGTATTCGGTGGCGCTCGCCATCGTCGGCCTGCTCGAGTCACTGATGACGGCCAGCATTGTGGATGAGCTGACGGATACCCGCAGCAACAAGCACCGCGAAAGCAGGGGGCAGGGTATCGCCAATATCGTCACCGGCTTCCTTGGCGGGATGGCGGGCTGCGCCATGATCGGCCAGTCCATCGTCAACGTGAAGTCCGGTGGTCGCGGGCGCCTGTCGACGTTCGTGGCCGGTGCCTTCCTGCTGCTGCTGGTCGTGGTGCTGGGGGATACCGTCGGCCGGGTGCCGATGCCGGCGCTGGTCGCCGTCATGATCATGGTCTCCATCGGCACCTTTAGCTGGTCATCGCTGCGGCAGCTCCGCATCCATCCGCTCACGTCCAGCACGGTCATGATCGCGACCGTCGCTGTCGTGGTCTACACCCACAATCTCGCGATCGGCGTCGTGGCCGGCGTCATCCTCAGTGCCGTCTTCTTCGCCTGGAAGGTGGGGCAGCTGTTCGAGATTTCCTCCACCATCTCCGAGGACGGCACCACCCGCGTCTACGCCATCCGCGGGCAGGTGTTCTTCGCGTCGGCCGAGGACTTCATCAACGCCTTCGACTTCCAGGAGGCAATCGACGCCGTGGTGGTCGACGCCAGCCAGGCGCATTTCTGGGATATCACGTCGGTTGCGTCGCTCGACAAGGTCATCATCCAGTTCCGCCGCGAAGGCACGAATGTGGAGCTTATCGGAACGAACGACGCGAGCGCGTCGATGATCGAGAAACTGGCGGTGCATGACAAGATCGACCTCGCCACCTACGCGCCTGGCCATTAACGACCATCGTCACGCCATCGGAGTACACCGTATGAAGGTCCTCGCCTATATCGACTCGTCACGCTACGCCGTCAGCACGCTGGACCACGCCGCCTGGGCGGCAACGCGGCTGGACGTCCCCCTCGAGCTCGTCCACGTTATCGAGAAGCGCTCCAGCGATCCCCGCATCGCGGTCGACCGGAGCGGTCGCCTCGGCGTGAACTCGCGGGAGGCCCTGCTCAATGAGCTGGTTGCGCTGGACGAGCAGCGAAACCGGCTGGAGCAGGAGAGCGGCCGCCATCTGCTCGACGATGCCGCCGCGCACGCCCGGGACGCGGGCGTTGAGGACGTCGAGACCCGCCTGGTGCATGGCGAGCTGGTCGATCACCTGCGCGATCACGAGCGCGACGCGCGTCTGCTCGTCATTGGCAAGCGGGGCGAAGGCGAAGACCAGGCCGATGTTCACCTGGGGAGCAACCTGGAGCGCGTCATCCGCGCCAGCCATCGGCCCATCCTGATCGCCCCGCGCGTGTTCCGCCCGGTCCGGCATTTCCTCTTTGCGTTCGACGGAAGCGCGAGCACCGGGAATGCCGTCGACCGCCTGGTCGAGAGCCCGCTCCTGCGCGAGGCGCAGGGCACGCTGGTGACCGTCGGGGAGGACACCTCACGGGCTCGACAGCGCCTGCACGACGCAGCCTCGCGCCTGCGCGCGGCGGGATACCGGATCGAGGAGATCGTTCGCCCCGGCGACGCCGATGATGTCATCCCCGAGATGCTGGACGAGGAGGACGTCGACCTCCTCGTGATGGGGGCATACGGGCACTCGCGCATTCGCGAGCTGCTCATCGGGAGCACCACCACGCACCTCCTGCGCACCAGCAGCAAGGCCGTGATCGTCGTTCGGTAGGCGTCAGGATGGGCAGGCATGCGGGGCACCCACCGAAACGACAACGCGCGCACCACGCGGCACCACCCGTTTTCGGCAGCAAGCATCCAGGCATCTCGGCGGCATCCTCTCGCACCTGCTCGCGTTGAACGGGGGAGGGGTGAGGCCCAGGGAGGGTACTGGCCGCCCCCGGTTGCCTACGAGCATCATGGAGACACCGTGGTCGACGCCCAGGCTAATGAACGCCGTCAGGGGTATACTCGAGAAAGTCCAATGAAGCCCGTATCGTGACGTTGGCACGGCGATGTGTTCAGGACGATACGTCGACCGTCGCGCTCCGCTCGTCGGTTCCATTGCAGTACAGACGAACACCCTTCCCATCTCCGGTGGCACGGGCGCACCGTCTTTCACGAAGGCGTAGAAAAAGGGGCCGTATTGTGTCGACCATGGGGAATCCTCGCTTCGTCGATGGTGATGTGCCTGGGTTCTTGAAGGAACAGTCACGGCTCTTGTCCCTCGCGGAGCACTACGAAACATGGCCAGACCCCCGATCCCGGGGCGGCTATATCGTTCGCGATCCCGATCTGGAGAACCCGATCGAACGGGTGAACGCCATGCGGGAATGTAGCTGTCCCTCATTCCACCGCTGGAAGCGGTGTCCTCATGTGGCCATCGTAGAGCGTCGGTACGGAGTGAAGGGCATAGGGAGGAAAGACCCGACAACCTCCCCGCTGCCCCGATCTCACATGGACGCTGCGCGCGAACAGAAACGACCCCGGCAGTGCGCCGGGGTCGTTTCCATGTCGTTCAGGATCGTACGATCCCTACCGCACGTGTTCGAACCAGCTCACCCCGCAGCGCTCGCAGGTTGTGATGATTCTCCCGTCGTCCGCGGACCGGCTGTTCCAGTTGATCGAATCGTGCGGGCACAGCTCCTTGAGGGCACCGTCCAGCCGGATCAGCTCTGTTTCGCGGATGTGTCCGTCGTCGCTTGAGTGGTCCTCAAGGACCGTGTCGCGGTCCTGGGCTAACGCTGCGCGTTTCTCGTAGATCATGGTGTCGTCTCCAAAAGTGCCGGATCCCCGCCGGGTACCGGAGCGAGGGGTGGAAGCCAGATCGTCTGCGTCGTCCATAGCCTGCGGCGTGACGGTGCTGGTGTTCCCGGCTCACCCAAAGGCGCATCGGGATTCACGGTTGCCGGGCGAGGAAGCATCACGGGTGCGACGAGGCAACTGGCGACACCATGCGTCGGGGTATCGACAGCACCCTATCGGTGCCGTCACGTCACAATGCCCGTCATCGGCGAGCATTCCGGTCCTGACCGGCCCCGCCACGGGCTCGGACAGGGCACCGGCACCAGCGGATCACCGCTCCTCTTCGGGCTCATCCTGAAGGGTACGCAGCTGGCACTCCAACTCCCACAC
Organism: uncultured Chloroflexia bacterium; assembly: GCA_963741805.1. Taxonomy (GTDB): domain Bacteria; phylum Chloroflexota; class Chloroflexia; order Thermomicrobiales; family UBA6265; genus UBA6265. Next base: position 19,188 of record CAVUJR010000062.1, on the reverse strand, counting down.
GGACCGTTCGATGGACGCAAGAGCCTCGAGGGCGGCGTCGGGCGACAGCGGAACGTTTCGCTTTATGCGTCGCTGCAGGATCTGTGATCGGCCAAGAATCGCAGCCAGCGGGCTGCGCAACGCATCAAGCGCCACCCCGGACACAAGATATCGGGGATTCGCGCTGGAGGCGGCCCTGCCGGCCGCATCGAGTGGGTTCATCGTTCGGTCCCTCCGTGCAGCGTTCGCTCCACGTGTTTCGGCGCGAAGTGTCGGCGGCCGTCCCGGCAGCATATTGCGGGTCACTCGTGCCCGGGGAGCAGTTCCGGTGCAGTGATCACCGTGTCTTCCATCGCCGCCCGGACCGCCTGTATGAGGTCCTCGATATTGAATGGCTTGAGAACCACGCGGACACCCAGCAGGGAGAGATGCTCCCTGAGTGACTCGACCTCGGTCACCGCGCCAGTGCAGAGAACCACCGGTATTCCGCTCGTCCGTGGATCCATGGTCATCAGGGTCAGAAAAGTCCAGTCGTTGTCAGAGGTGGACCACATATAGTCGATCGTGATCACATCGGGTTTGAGGGCGACGATGGCATCGAGATCTCGATCCACCGCTCTCAGGGTGGAGACGCGGAACCCTTCCCCTTCAAGCAGATCACGGAGGAGGGTGAGAATTTCCCGTGAATGGTTGATACAGAGAATGTGCGGCTGGTGGCCGTCGGGGTTCATGGCAGGGCCTCTCAGGGATTGCGACGACCGGATCGGGTCGATCCGGAACGGTGCAGTCGCTCCCTCACAGGCGGCCACGAGGGGAAGTCCTGGCCAAGGTGCCAGGCAAAGGTCCAGAGGAGCCGGAATAAACGCTCGGAGGAACCTGAGACGCCCAGTATACACTCTGGGCGTGATGTTTATGTCCCTCAAGCGATCTGATCGGGCCCGGATCCGGCGTCGGCAACACGCGCCCCCCCGATATCGTGGTGCGTCCTTGGCGCAACGAACATGTGCACCCGCGAGCGCTGAACGGGAGTGTGCTCACGGCCCGCGAACGTCGTCGATGCTCATCAGTCGTTTGAGGGCGAGAGCGAGTATCGATGAAAGCACCCGCGTAGGGGTCGACCGCCGTAGCCACGACCGTGTCGACGTCCTGAGCTCGCCGAAGGATCGACCGAAGGTCGATAACCGGGCACGCAGTTTCAACGAGAACTGGTTTAGATCCGTCCCTGATACCGTGCCAATTCGGCCTGTGTCTCTGCCAGTTGTGCTTCGAGCTTGTCGAGCCTCGTGCGTTCGGCCCCGACGTTGGTGACCTCGCCGCCCGGCTTGGCGTCCGCGGTCAGATCCGTAATCTGCTGCTGGAGATGGCGAACGTGCGCCTGCAAGTCCGTCACGGTGTGGGCCCTGGTCTCGCGCTTCAGCTGCGCGCTGTCCCGGCTTTGCTGCGGTGTCTCGCGTCGCAACGATGCGACGCGCGCCTTTGCCCAGGCTCGGAGATGTTCCAGCATCACGTCGTGTCCTGTCCGGTAGGTTACGCGGCGGAGCGGCCGCGATCGATCTCATGCATCCGCGCGATGCCTTCCGCGCGCGCCGCTTCCCACGTCGGTCCATGGGCCTCATCGGTGGTCACACGGACGAATCCATACATGGTGAGGGCCGTCCAGCGCGCATCGTCGATCCCGGGCTCGAACCGCCGCAGGTAGACGGCGACGCATGCGGGCGGAGAACTGTACGACATCCGGGATGCGCTTTTGACGAATCGCCATCCCCGAGCCTTCAGGGACACGGGGAGGGCGGCAAGCATTCGTTCCGTTTCGGCGTTCATCGACCGTACTTCCCGGCAGCCCATCCTCCCCGCTCGGTTGACGCCCGAAGGTCGAGCCCCGTCTCTCCGGAGCGCTTTCCCTCCATCGCTCGTTCCGCCTCCCGCAGTTCCTGGAGGCGTTCCCGCTCTTCCAGCACCGCGTCCGACCGGTCTTCGGCCTCGGTGCTGAACCGGTGGACGGTGTGGCCGGGCTGGTACAACCCGCCGGCCTCCAGGCGCTCGGCCTCATCCGGGGTGACATAGGCGAAACCGTGCTTCGCGCGTCTGGCGTCGAGCCGCTTTCTCAGCAGGACCATATACCCCGCATTCTGCTCGGCGATGTGATAGGGAACCGGAGGTGGATCGTTGTCGTGGTCGTACCAGAACATCCCGCAGGCGAAGCAGGCCGTGGAGGTCCGCCCGAACTCGTCGGTGCTCGTCGTCCTCGTGGCGGGAAGATGCGGGCAGAGCCCCTGCAGGGCTCGGTCAATGTAGGTCGCGACGAGAACGAGGTCCACGTTCGGGTGGCCGTCGCCACGGCGATAGACGTCATCCCTCGCGGCCATCAGGTGGTCCCGAGTCTCCTTCGTTATCATATTGTCACCTCCCGGGTGTTGCATCAGTATACCGCACGGTCCATATCAATCCGCGCGCGCATCCCGCCCTGCGCCAAACGCCTCGCCGTCCACTCAACCCGTCGTAGCGGAGGACGTTCGACCACCTGCCACCACATCGACCGCAACCTAACTGGTCGAAATGTCCTCCCTCGCGCATCTCGCGCGCTCACACACGTAGGACCCCCATGATCGTCCGCCCGATACACGTGGAGGGGTCGACCCCGTGTCGACCCGATCGGCCCGAAGGGCACCTTCTGGTGCCCAAGGGTCGATACCTGCGCCGGTCATCGCCCCTCGTCATCGCCCCGGAACCCGCTACAATCGGTGACAGGATCAACCTTCCATCGTACGGGCAACTCCATGTTCGCCACCGTTCGGCCGGAGACCGCATGGACGTCGTCGCCTTCCAGCAGAAATGGATCGGTGCCTCCAACCTCAAGGAGAAAACCGCTTCGCAGTCGCACTTCAACGACCTCTGCGACCTCCTCGGCGTGCCGAAACCGCTCGACGCCGACCACACCGGCGACGAATACACCTTCGAGAAGGGCGCCGGCATCATCGGCGGTGGCGACGGCTGGGCCGACGTCTGGTACAAGGGCCACTTCGCCTGGGAGTACAAGGGGAGGGGCAAGGACCTCGACGCCGCCTACAAGCAGCTCCTCGGCTACAAGGACGACCTCCAGAACCCGCCCCTGATGATCGTGTCCGACCTGAACCTCATCCGCATCCACGCCAACTTCACGAACACGATCAAGCGGGTTATCGAATTCGATATCGCCAGCCTCAACAAACCCGGCGTCCTGACGCAGCTGAAGAAGGTCTGGACCGACCCGGACTCCTTCGATACCGGTATCACGATCCAGAGCGTGACCGAGGAAGCCGCCGCCCGCTTCAGCCAGATCGCCCTCGGCCTCCACACGCGTGGCGAGGACCCCGCCGCCTCCGCCCACTTCATCATGCAGCTCGTCTTCTGCCTCTTCGCCGAGGACATCCGCCTCCTGCCAGACCGCCTCTTCTCCCAGATGATCGCCGCCGACCGCACCGACCCCGACCAGTTCCAGGCCGACGCCCGCGAGCTGCTGCAGGCCATGAACACCGGCGGCCGCGTCGCCTACAAGCGCATCCCACACGTCAACGGCGGCCTCTTCGCCACCGTGAACGTCCCGCGCCTCACGGCGGACGAGATCGGGCTGCTGCACGAGACCGCCGCCCTCGACTGGTCGTCCATCGAGCCGGCCATCTTCGGCACGCTCTTCGAGCGCTCGCTCGACCCCGCCAAGCGCTCCCAGCTCGGCGCCCACTACACCGGCCGCGCCGACATCGAACGCGTCGTCGAGCCCGTCGTCATGGCCCCGCTCCGCCGCCGCTGGGACGACCTCCGCGCGAAACACCAGCCCGACACCGCGTCGCCCATCGTAGGGGTCGACCGCATGTCGACCCAGGAAGATCGTCATTCTGAGCGAACGCGGAGCATCCCCTCCGTAGGGGTCGACCCCAAAGGGTCGTCGACCCGATCGACCGCAGGTCGATACCTCGCCAAAACCACCCGCGCCGAAACCCGCCGCCGCAACGCCCTCCTCAAGGACGTCGACGCCTTCCTCGCCGACCTCCGCGCCGTCCGCGTCCTCGACCCCGCCTGCGGCTCCGGCAACTTCCTCTACGTCGCCCTGAAACACCTCCTCACGCTGGAGAAAGAGGTCCTCACCTGGCGCGCCACCGTCGCCGCCACCCCGCTCGGCTATCCCCAGGTCTCGCCCCGCCAGGTCATGGGCATCGAGATCAACGAATACGCGCAGGAGCTCGCCCAGGTCGCCATCTGGATCGGCTACATCCAATGGATGATCGACAACGGCTTCGGCTGGAACGAGCCCGTCCTCGAGCCGCTGGAGAACATCCGCCTGCAGGACGCCCTGCTGACCTTCCACGACGACGGCACCGTCACCGAGACCGAATGGCCGGAGGCCGACTTCATCATCGGGAACCCGCCGTTCCTTGGCGGAAGTAAGCTGCGGAGTGAGTTTGGTAGATGGTTACGTCGGAGACCGCTGTTCTCTGTCTTACGGGAGCCGAATTCCAGGAACTGTCAGCGATCTTGTCGTGCTATTTCTTCGAGAAGGCACGACGAGCAGATCGAGCGATGGGAATGCCGAACGGGCAGGGCTGCTTGGCGACGAATTCGATCCGAGGTGGGGCGAACCGTGAGGTGCTTAAGCGGATCAAGGAGTCCGGTGACATCTACGTGGCATGGTCTGACGAGCCATGGGTTCTTGGAGGGTGCGGCTGTTCGGATTTCGATAGTCGGGTTCGATGATGGAACCGAGATGAACAGATACCTGAATGGTGTGACGGTTGCAGCGATCAACTAGTGACCTGACGAGTAGCTACAGATATTACCACTGGCGGCAGTGCTGCAGCGAAAATCAAGGCATTGCGTTTATCGGGACCGTCAGCGAAGGGGCCGTTCGACATAGATCAGAGCAACCGCGAGTAGCAATGCTTAATCAGCCCATCAAATCCGAACGGTCGCCGTAACGAGCGACGTGGTAGTGCCCTGTGGTCAACGGTTTGGATATAGTGCGACGGCCGAGAGACATATGGATTATCGACTTCGGCGTCGATATGCCCGAATCAGAAGCAGCACTGTATGAACACCCTTCGAGTACGTCCGCGAGCACGTCTATCCAATCGCTCAAGAACGCAGACATTCGAACCGCGTGCGCTGGTCGAGCAATATGCGTGGCTTCACGTTCGCCCAGGACTCAGCGTCATGCGAACGGCAGTTGCAGCGTGTATGTCGCTATGATCGTGACTCCGAGCTGTCGCGAAACACCGGCTGTTCGTTTGGTACGGCCAACCGAGGTACTGGCAGATCACCAGGCACGCTTGTGTTCGCCCGCGAGGACGACTACTTCTTCGGCGTCCTGCACTCCCGCGCGCACGAGGTCTGGTCGCTGCGGATGGGAACGTCACTGGAAGAACGGTCCCCGCTACACCCCGACCACCTGCTTCGAGACCTTCCCCCTCCCGTGGCCGCCCGGACAGGAACCGGTCGACGACCCGCGCGTCGTCGCCATCGGCGAGGCCGCGAAGACGCTGAACGAGCTGCGGGAGAACTGGCTAGACCCGGAAGGCGCCACCGAGGCCGAGCTGAAGAAGCGCACCCTCACCAACCTCTACAACCAGCGCCCCACCTGGCTCCAGCACGCCCACGCCGCCCTCGACCGCGCCGTCTGGGACGCCTACGGCTGGCCCGCCGACGAGGTCCCCGCCGACGTCGACGAGGACGTCATCCTCTCGCGCCTGCTGGCCCTCAACACCGAACGCACCGCGTAGGGGCGGACCCCGCAGGGTCGTCCGCCCGATCGACCGCAGGTCGATACACAAACCACATGTCGCGCCGATGCCTGCCCCACGGCGTTGTCCGCCCCGTATTCCGTAGGGGCCGACCCCGCAGGGTCGTCCGCCCGATCGACCGCAGGTCGATACCTCCGCGCACATCCTCGTAGATGGTCACAACCCTCGTAGATGGTCAGGTCACGCTACATACACAACCTGACCATCTACGCCATCTACGGCAACCGCCTCGGAGTTCTCCTCCGTACCGCCGGCCCTCGTGGCCGGCGCCCGCGTCACCTGCACCCGCGCCCAAACCCTGCACAACGCCACCCCTGTCGGTGGCGCGCCCGTCCGGGTACCCCCTCGACACACATGATTGACCATGATCGTGACCGCCTTGCCAAAAACACCCGCAACCACGCGGAAACCAAGGCGATCACCTCGCCATCCCCCGGATCGCCTGCTCCAGCCGCTCAACCCGAAGCCGGGCAGCGGCATACACCTTATGCCGTTCGGCATCTGGCGCGTGGAGCTCCATCCCCGAGCCAGGGTCAAGGCGGATGGAGTCCAGCGCGCCGATGGCGTGCATGGCGCAGATCGCCGCGCCCCGGGCTGACGCCTCGGCGCCGGGGTCGAGCGCGAAGAGCGCGTGGTCCATCGCATCGGCGATGATCTGGAGCCAGAGCGGCGAGCCGAGCGCGGCCCCGCCGCCCGCGAAGATGTCGTGCTCCGGGGGGGCATGCAGGCGCAGCCCGTCGTAGATCGCGCCGAACCGGTACGCCGTCGCTTCGAGGAACGCCCGGAAGAGATCCCCGGCGGTCGTGTCCAGACGCAGGCCGCTGATCGTGCCGCCGAAGCGGTCGTCCCATGACGGAGAGCGCTCCCCGGCGAGCAGGGGCAGCACGGTGAGACCATGCGCGTCCGGCGCGATGCGCGATGCATCCGCCATCAGGCCGTCGAGATCCCGGCTGCCGGCCAGATCCGCCAGCCAGGTCATGATGTTGCCGCCGTTGCTGAGAGCGCCGCCGATGACAATCGAATGGCGATCCAGCCGGTAGCGCCAGAGCTCCGGGGCGACCGGGACGTCGTCCGCCGCATCGACAATGATCCGCATCGCGCCGGACGTCCCGATCGTCAATGCGATCCGGTCCGACCCGACGCAGGACGAGCCGACGTTCGCCGTCGCGCCGTCCCCGATCGCCGGGAACCAGGTCGCCTCCGCCAACGCCGGCCAGCGCTCCCGCCACGCCGGCAACAGGGGAGGGAGAGGCTCGTCCCGGTCGACGATGGGCGATAGGTGCTCGCGGCGTATTCCGGACAGCGCCAGCATCTCCGGGCTCCAGTCCGCCGTCGCGCCGTCCATCAGGCCGGTGCCGGACGCGAGCGAGATAGAGGTCCTGAGCACACCGTGAAGCCGCAGCGCAAGATAGTCCGCGAAGGAGACCCAGTGTGCGACGTACCCCACCAGGTCGCCCTGCGTCCCCTGGAGCCACCGCAGCTTTGCGGGCCAATAGCTGGAATGGAGGCGGCAGCCGGTGAGACGATGGATCGCGTCGCTGTCGTGTGCGTCCGCCAATGCGCGCGCATCGGCGCTGGACCGGGTATCGGCCCACATGTACACCGGCGTGACTGGCTGCAACGTCGCGTCCAGCCCGAGGAGCGCGTGCCAAAAGGTCGTCACGCCAACGGCCGCGATCCGCCCAGCATGGTCGCCACAGGTGTGGAGCACATGGTCGACGCTGCGAGCGACGAGGTCGACCAGGGCGTCCGCGTCCGCTGTCGAGCCGCCGTCCGGTGTGGTCGCGAGGGCATAAGTGATCTGGCGTTCGGTCCCCGGCACCTGGCGAACGTTTGCGTCGAACACCAGCGCGCGAACGGAGGACGAGCCGACATCGATGGCGAGCGCGAGGGGCGTGGCGGCGGCATCCAGGTTGACGGTCGTCAAGGTATCCTCCGGCCCTGAAGTGGTGTACCGTAATCCGAGTATGGCCAGATGATCGCACGAATCCGGGATGCATTGAGTGTGAACAGCAGAGAGCTGAAGGTAGTGGGGCTGGCCGGCGGCGTCGGCGGGGCGAAGTTCCTGCAGGGGCTCGCGGGTGTTGTTGCAAACGACAACCTGACCGCCGTGGTCAATACCGCGGACGATTTCGAGCTGTATGGCCTGTCCATCAGCCCCGACGTGGACACCGTGATGTACACGCTGGCCGGGATCGCGAATCCGGCGACCGGGTGGGGCATCGAGGGGGATACGCGGCACACGCTGGACGGTATCGCCGTGTATGGCGAGGATCCGTGGTTCCTCGTCGGCGACCGCGACTTCGCGACGCACATCACCCGCACGCACTGGTTGCGGCAGGGGGCGACGCTCTCCGAGGTGACCGCCCGCATGGCCAAGGCGCTCGGCATCGGATTGCGCCTCATGCCGATGTCCGACGAGCCGGTGCGGACCCTGGTCAAGGTCGAGGAGGGGTGGCTGGGCTTCCAGGACTACTTCGTCGGTCGCCGGCATGCCGACACGGTGCATGACGTGGCGTTCGACGGAATCGACCAGGCGCGGCCGGCTCCGGGCGTGAAGGACGCGATCCTTCAGGCAAACCTCGTCATCTTCTGCCCCTCGAACCCTGTCGTCAGCATCGGCCCGATCCTCGCCATCCCCGGCATGCGCGAGGCCGTCGCCGAGGCGAAGGCGCCGGTGGTGTGCATCAGCCCGATCGTCGGTGGCAAGGCGCTGAAGGGCCCGGCCGCGGGCATGCTGGAGCAGCAGGGGCACGAGGTCTCCGCGTTTGGCGTGGCCGAGTTCTATGGCGACCTCATCGACGTGATGGTGATCGACGAGCAGGATGCCGCTCTCGCGCCAGCGATCGAGCGGCTCGGCAAGCGCGTGATCGTGCTGCAGACCATCATGGGCGGCCGCGACGATCGTATCCGCTTCGCCAACGACGTGTTGGCCGCCCTCGCATGACCCGCGTCGTTGCCCTGATCCCCGTTCGTGGGTCGTCCTCCGCCAAGACGCGCCTCTCCTCACTGTTCCGTGAGGAGGAGCGGCTCGCGCTCGCATGGTCGATGCTGCGGCGCCTGACCGACGAGATCGACGCGTCAGGCATGGTGGACCATACCGTCGTCATCACGCGGGATCCCGGGGCGGTCGAGGCCCGAATCGGGCGGGACGACGCGATGACAATCCTGCCGCAAGCCGGCGATGGTGACCTGAACGCCGCGCTCCAGCAGGGCCGACAGTGGGCGCAGGAGCAGGGGTATGATGTGGTGCTGGTGTTGCCGGGCGACCTGCCACTGGTGACGGCCGGCGACATCCGGGCGATGATCGAGGCGCCGGGGCCGTTGGTTGTCGCGACCGACCGCGCGGAGGACGGCACGAACGCGCTGCGCATTGACCTCTCCCAATGGTCCGGCGAGGCGTTCCGGTTCTGCATGGGACCGGGCAGCGCCGGACACCACATCGCGCGGGCGCGCGAGACCGGCAACCGCGTCACGACGCTCTTCCGGCCTGGCATCGCGCACGATCTCGATACACCGCGCGACTGGGCCGATCTTCCATCCCACCGGCAGGACGCCCTGCTCCAGGACATCCACGACTCGCTGTCCGCAGCGGGCAATGTGACATGAGGGACGCATGACTATTCAGGACACGGGCACCGTTGCCCGCGATGGCGAGGTCGCCGTGCATATCCTCCCCGTTGACGGGCTTCCCGAGGTCCAGCCGGGCGACGACCTTGCGACCATGCTGGGCGACGCGCTGGCCTCGTCGGCGGGCGGTCTCGCGGAGGGCGATATCGTCGTTGTCACGCACAAGGTGGTCAGTAAGGCCGAGGGGCGCCTTGTCGACCTCGCGACGGTGACGCCGTCGCCGTTTGCTCGCAAATGGGCCGAGGAATGGGGCAAGGATGCGCGTCAGGTTGAGGTTGTCCTGGGCCAGGCGCGCAAGATCGTTCGTATGCACCGGGGCCTGATCATTGCGGAGACGCACCATGGGCTTACCTGCGCCAACGCGGGCGTCGATGCCTCGAACGCTGGCGAGGAGACCGTCGTGCTGCTCCCGGAGGATCCGGACGGAAGCGCGGAGCGGCTCCGCAGACGAGCTGACACGCCGCTTCTTACCGGATGCGGCGGAGGGCGATCGGCCGATCGCGGTCATCATCACCGATTCGTTCGGCCGGGCCTGGCGCAGTGGCATCGTGAATATCGCCATCGGGGTTGCCGGTATCAACCCGTTCGTGGACTATCGGGGAGAGTATGACCCCGCCGGCTACGAGCTGCGGGCGACGGTGCTTGCCATTGCCGATGAGCTTGCCGGCGCGGCGGAGCTGGTGATGCACAAGATCCACCGCCGGCCGGTCGCTGTGATCCGCGGATACGAACGGCAAGGCGACCAGACCTCCGGCACGGCGAGCGACCTGATCATGCCGGCAGAGCGAAACCTGTTCCCGTAGCTTGCGGGATCGATTGAGATGAGAAAAGAGGATCGCATGGGACAGTTGGGATACGCGGCGTCTTTTGAGCAGTTCCACCCGAACGATTTGCTCGAGTACTGCAAGCAGGCCGAGAAGGCGGGTTTCGAGGTCGTCACCGCGAGTGACCACTTCCACCCCTGGGTGCCGTCGCAGGGGCAGTCGGCGTTCGTCTGGTCGTGGCTCGGCGCGTTGGGCCAGGCGACGAACCTCCGCTTCCTGACCGGTGTGACACCGCCCGGCTGGCGCTACCATCCGGCGGTGCTCGCGCAGGCCGCGGCGACGCTGGAGGCGATGTACCCGGGCCGCTTCGCGCTCGGGCTCGGCGCCGGTGAGGCGTTGAACGAGCACATCGTGGGTGACTACTGGCCAGAGGCGCCGATCCGCCTGGAGCGGCTTGTCGAGGCGATCGAGATCATCGAGAAGCTGTTCGCCGGCAAGGTTGTCAAGCACAACGGCAAGCACTTCAAGGTCGAGAGCGCGAAGCTCTACACCCTTCCGGACACCCCGCCGCCGATCTACGTCGCGACGTCTGGCCCCATCATGGCCGGGCGCACCGGCAAGTTGACCGACGGCATCATCACGGTCGGCGCGGCGGACGAGAAGCTGAAGATGCTGATGGAGCGCTTCGAGAAGGGCGCGCGCGAGGCCGGCAAGGATCCCTCCACGATGCCGCGCATGCTCCAGATCAAGGTCAGCTATGCCCCGACCAACGAGGAAGCCGTCGATTCGGCCGTCCGCGATTGGCCGAACGGCGGGATGAACTTCCCGAAGGCCGACATCCGCAACCCCGAGGACTTCGAGGCGATGTCCAAACTCGTGCGCCCGGAGAACTTCAAGAACCGGGTGCTGATGTCCGCCGACCTCGACGAGCACGTTGACTACATCCAGCACTTCATCGATCTCGGCTTCAAGGAGATTCACGTCCACAACGTGAACCGTTCGCAGGAAGCCTTCATCGATGCCTACGGCAAGCAGGTGCTGCCGAAGCTGAAGTGGTAATCAGCGAAACATAAGCAGGATCGCTGAAGCGGGAGGGAACCATCCCTCCCGCTTCTGTACGCGCGATGGTGAGGGAGCGAGATGTCGGGACAGAGCGAGCAGCAGGCAAAGGGAGACGCGTACGCGGTGCTGCGGTTCCGCGATTTTCGCTTCCTGCTCGTCGCGAACTTCCTGGCGTCGCTCGCGCAGGCCATGATCAGCGTCACGGTTGGCTGGGAGCTCTGGCAGCGCACCGGCTCACCGCTCGCGCTCGGCCTCGTCGGGCTCGTGCAGGTGGTGCCGAACATTCTCGTCTCGCTGCCGGCCGGGCATTACGTCGATCGCACGGATCAGCAACGTCTCGCGGTCATCGCGACCGTGGTCGTCGCGCTGGCTTCCGCGGCGCTTGCCGGGCTGGCGTTCAACGACGGTCCAATCGTCCTGACCTATGCGAGCCTGTTCGTGACCGGTATCGCCCGGGCGTTCCGCAGCCCAACCCAAAGCGCGCTGGTTGCGGCGATCATCCCGCCCGGGTTCTTTAGCAACGCCGCCGCCTGGAGCGGAAGCGCAAGCCAGACCGCGTCGATCATCGGGCCGGCCGCTGGCGGTCTCGGTGTCGCCGTCGCTGGCGCGCCGGGGCCGGTCTATCTCGCGGCGGCCCTTATGCTCGGCATGGCGGCGTATGGGCTGGCGCTGATGCAGCCGCGTCCCATCGAGCGCAGCACCGAGAATGTATCGCTCGATTCCTTGCTCTCCGGTCTGCGCTTCATCCGCAGCAAGAGGGAGTTGCTGGCCGGGATGACGCTCGATCTCGTCGCGGTGCTCTTTGGTGGCGCGACGGCGTTGCTGCCGATCTTCGCGGAGGATGTCCTCGGGGTCGGCGCGACGGGGCTCGGCTTCCTGCGCGCGGCGCCGGCGGCCGGGGCGGTGCTGACGTCGTTCGTGATCGCGCACCGGGGACCGTTTGAAAAAGCCGGTCCGACGTTGCTGATCACGGTCGCCGGGTTCGGCGCCGCGACGATCCTCTTCGGGGCATCGCATTCGATGGCCCTCTCGCTGGCGGCGCTGGCGCTGATCGGCGCCTTCGACGCGGTCAGCATGGTCATCCGTCACACGATGACCCTGACCTACACGCCGGACAGCATGCGCGGCCGCGTCGGGGCGGTGAACTATGTGTTCATCGGGATGTCGAACGAGTTGGGTGATTTTCAGTCAGGGGTCATCGCCGCGCTCATCGGCGCCACCGGGGCGGTGATGCTGGGAGGCGTCGGAACGCTGATCGTCGTCCCGGTGATCGCCTGGGCGTGGCCGGAGATCCGGCGCCTTGGCCAGATCAAGGCGGACCCGCCGTCGTAGTGCAGGTCGTCAGGCGACAGCGGCCGGGAACCGGGTGCGCTCGGCGAGCATCGGCTCCTCCAAACGCCCCTGGAGGTTCAGTAACTCTTCACCGTAGCCGACCGCTTCGTCGTACGTCATCTGGGAGATGACCACCCGCTGCACGATGCCGTCCGCGTCGATGAAGATGTGCGTGGGGAAGTTGTTCACCTGCCAGTCCGCGTGCATCTTCTCCATTTGCGCGGCGAGGTCCGGGTTCTTCTCGGGATCGATGTACGACGACAGGTACGACGGGTCGATATAGACCGGGAAGCTCGCGCCGACCTGGTCACGGTAGGCGATCGCCTTGGCGGGATCTTCGCGCATCGAGATCGAGATGATGTTCAGTCCCTGGGGTGTCAACGTCTCATACGCGTGCTGGATGTCCGGCATCTCGCTGCGGCACGGCGGGCACCATGAGCCCCAAAAGTTGATCCAGACTGGCTGCCCGCGGAGCTGCGAGAGGATCATGGGCTGCCCGTCCTCGCGCAAGGTGACGAGCTCCGGTGCCGGCTCGCCAACCTTCGGCAGGAGCTGCGCGTTGGAGCCGCCGGAGCCGATCGTCGACCATCCCTGCCGGTCCCCGATAATCCAGGCGGCGGCGATGATGGCGAGCGCGACGGCAGCGGCGAGCGCCAGACGCGTCCAGCGCTGGGCGTTGGACGGTGCCGGGGTCGCGCCCTGGCCGTCCGTTGATTCAATGGTTGTCGAGTCCATTCCCGTTCCGGCTATCTAGACGCCACCGTAGGCGTGCAGGCCGCCCAGGAAGTAGTTCGCGTAGTAGGTGAAGATGGTCGCGGCGAAGCCGAAGAGGAGCACGTAGGCGCTGCGGCGGCCGCGCCAGCCGCGAAGCGAGCGGGTGTGCAGGTAGACGCCGTAGACGAGCCACGTAAAGAGCGCGGCGGTCTCCTTCGGATCCCACTGCCAGTACACGCCCCAGGCATCGTGCGCCCAGACGGAGCCAAGGATGAGTCCAAGGGTGAACATCGGGAAGCCAAACGTGATGGCGCGGAAGGCGATGTCGTCGAGCATCTCGGCGCTCGGGAGCCAGACCGGCTGCCACCGCTCGGCGACGATAAACATGATCGCAGCGGCGAACGACACCGCGAAGGTCGCGTAGGCGAGATTGAAGCTACCGACGTGGAAGGCCATGATCCCGTTCGCCTGGAGCGCCGGGATAAGCGGGTTGACCTCACGCATGCTGGGATCAAGCGACCAGACGTAGAGCGACATCCCGGCGGCGATGGTCATCACCACGGCGCCGAGCTGGCGCACGCCGTAGAGGCGCTCGAACACGAGATACATGAGGCTGATCGAGAACAGGAAGACCAGCGAGTACTCGTACATATTCGACAGCGGAAAGTGACCAGCCGCGATCCAGCGGGTGACGACGGCCACACCGGCAAAGAACATGCCGAACCACGTCAGCATCGTGCCCCAGCGCGCGAAGCCGATCGGGCCTGCTTCCTGGCGAATCTCGTTACTGGTGATGGTATGGCCGGTCGTCGTGGCCATCGTCTGCCGCAACACGCGGACGCGACCGACGGTGAACACGATATAGGCGAGGGCCGCCGTGATGATCGACATCGAGGCCGCGGCGAAGGCATAGAACGAAAACCGGACGAGTCCATCCATAGAAAAGATGCTCCAGGGGTAGGGGGCGGGCGGAGGATGAGGCGAATCGCTCGCCTCATTCTACCGTGTGTACGTCGATCAGGTCGTTTTGGCCCTTAGGCCATCGTAGTCAGAGGCGTTCGCGGGGAGTCGCAACTCGGGCTTGACGCCCAGCGATTCGTTGAGCTTCTCGACCAGCTCGAAGAAGTCGCGTTTACCGCTCCAGTCTCGCTTCGAGAGGGGAGCGAGGCGGATCACCGTGCCGGATTCCTCCCGGGCGACGATGCCACGCAAGCGCCGGTGCGGGAAGTAGAACGTGATCATCAGCCCGCCGAGCAGCCAGAAGACGGCGATGATGAAGATCGGGATCGCCGGGTTGTACCCGACCTGCAGGACGGTAAAGCGGGATTCGCGCTCGAACGTGATCGTATAGCCACCGACCCGTTGCGGCTCACCTTGCGCAAGAATCACACCCTCGTCCCCGGTGCCGGACACGGTCGTGCTGTCGCCAAGCGACTCGACCGACACCCAGAGCTGACCGCTCTGGAGATTCATCGTGTCGAGCTCCGGTTGGCTTGCCGGGTCGGCATCGGGCGCGATCAGGATAAGCTGCACGCCCTCGCCGGGCAGGCGGATGATGCCGGCCGGCGCGTCCGGGTTGTCTGCCTTGGTGAACAGCCCGAGGTCGGTCGCGTCGCTGTAGACGACATTTCCGCCGCTGTCCAGCACGGTCATTTGGGCGGCGTTGCCGAAGCTGGACTGGTAGAACGTCGCGCTCCGGTAGCTCAGTGGATGGTTGACGCGGATCGAGCCAGTCTTCACCGGCTGGCCGTTCTCGTAGATTGTCACGTCGCTGCGGTAGTCGATCGGGACGCCGACGGCTGCCCAGTCGTCGCGGAAGCGGTTGAGCTCGACCGAGAGGCCGGTGCCGTGACCGACGTTACGCCGGCTGCCCTCCGGGATGACGAACTCATTATCCCGGAACCCGTAAACCGAGGCGACGATGCCGCCGACGAGGATCAGGATGAGACCGAGATGGAACGGGAAAGTTCCGAGCTTGGAGAAGCGGTTCTTGTCTGCGTAGAGATGCGTCTCCTCGCCAACCTTCTCCGTCAGGACCCGGTAGCGCTTGCCCTTCAGGGTACCTTCGATGGTGCCGAATGCCTCGTCGGCGGTGGTCGTTGTGGTGTAGACGGCGTTCGTCTCCGCCCCGCGCAGGAAGCCATGCGTGGTCGTGATCTTCGGATGAGTAATCACCGCCCAGATGCCCGGAACGCGGTTCAGCGTGCAGATCACGATCGCGACGGCGATGACTGCCAACGTTGCGGCGAAGATGAATGAGCGGTAGACGTCCCACGCATACCACCGGTCGACCACCGGCTGCAGCGCCGGAATGCCGTCGGCGATCCACTGCGGTACCGAGCTTCCTCGCAGCGTCCCGATCAACACGAGGAGCGTCAGGAACGAGATCTCGTAGATCGCGTTACGCACCGACGTGAAGAAGCGCCAGATCCTGTCGACGACGATCTCGAGCATCGAGCGGGAGCGCTTGTTCGGGTTCGACTGCAGGGTGACGTCCGCCATGAGGTGTCCGATCCGGGTAATGGGAAAGTGATGGGCGATGGCGCGGGAAAGGAGGCGCTTGCCGTGTGCGGCGCTAGAGCTCTGGCTCGTAGGGCGTCCACGGCGCGTTGCGGATGATCTCCGTGAACAGGTTCTCGTAGATACCGAGCACCATGATAACGCCAACGCCGATCATGACCGCGCCACTGACGGTGGTGATCATGTGCAGGTGGCGGTTCATTTTGCGGATGATATTCGGGAGCGAGCTGAAAGCCAGCGCGAACCCCAGGAAGGGGACGGCGAGGCCAAGCGAGTAGATCGCCAGTAGCATGGTGGCGCGCTCGATACTCCCCTGGCCAGCGGCCATCGTCAGGATGGCGCCCAGGATCGGGCCCATGCAGGGGCTCCAGCCTGCACCGAACGTGACCCCGATGATGAACGAGGAGCCCACGGTTCCTGGGCTGCCACCGTCGAGCTGCATGTGGGCGTCGCGGTACAGGAACGGGATGCGGAAGACCCCCAGCTGGTGCAGGCCGAGCACGACGAGCAGCATGCCACCGATGCGCACCAGCCACAGCTTGTTCTGTGAGAAAAAGTCCAGACCGCTGGCGAACGCCCCGACCGCGCCGAACGACGCGCCGAGGAGAATGAAGACGAGCGAGAACCCCACGACGTAGGCCGCCGCGTTGCGCATGATGACGCTGCGGGCAGTCCGCTCGGACTCAGCCGCCGAGACGCCGGCGATATGGGTGAGATAGATCGGGATCAGTGGCAGCACACAGGGCGAGGTGATCGAGAACACACCCGCGATGAACGCGGCCAGGATCGAGACATCGGTCGACATATCGGGGAGAGGCCCACCTGTTGAATAAACGTGACGCTCCCGTTTGGAGGATGACGCCACGACGGAGCCTGTCCGCGAGGCGGGGCAGGCTGTCAGCAATTGTGCCAGATCGGGTGCGGTAATGTTATGCAGGAACGGATCGGATGCCCGATCTCTCCCGGCCCACCGGCGCGCGCAGGACACCCCGGATGCCCAATTCCCTCAGGGACAAGCTGTATCGCTCGGACGCGATCGTGCTCGGCCGCCTGGATTACGGCGAGGCGGACAGGATCCTCGTCCTCTTTACGCCAACGATGGGCAAGCTGGATGTCATCGCGAAAGGCGCGCGGAAGACGCAGAGCCGCCTCGGCCCGGGCCTTGATCTCTTCTCGAATGCCACGTTGGAGCTGGCTCGCGGCCGCGAGCTGGACGTCGTCCGCTCCGTCGTGCCGATCCGCCGCTTCGAACGACTGCGTACCGACCTCGAATCGTATGGGCATGCGTCGTACTACGCTGAGCTCGTCCGGGCCTTCACGCAGCCGCGCGAGGAGCATTCCGGGATCTACGACCTGCTCGTCAGCACGTTGATCCTGATGAACGACGGGCTCGACGTCTGGATGCTGACGCGACACTTCGAGATGGCGTTGCTCGGCATCCTCGGCTACCGGCCGGAGCTGTTCGAGTGCGTCCACTGCCACCGCCCGATCGAGGCGCAGGTCAACGCCTTCTCGGCGAACATGGGCGGGTTGCTTTGCGAGGACTGCCGCAACGAGGACCCGGGCGCGGTTCCGATGTCGATCAACGCCCAGAAGTACCTGCGCGTCCTGCAACGCGACGGGTTGTCCGTCGCCGCGCGGCTGAAGCCGAGCCTGCTGGAGAAGCAGGAGATCCAGTACCTCACTGCCCTCTACATCCGCCATGTCGCCGAGCGGGAGTTCCAGAGTTTGCGGGTGCTGCAGGATCTTCAGGCCGCGACGTTCGTGCCGGCCCGGCCGTAGGGGTTCATTCGTCGTCGGGGAGGAGATCCGGCCGCCAGCGCGCGGTGCGCTTCGCCGCCTGTTCGCGTCGCCACGCGTCGATCTTGGCGTGGTTCCCGCTCACCAACACCTCCGGCACGGTCAGGCCCCGGTATTCCGCGGGACGGGTGTAATGCGGATACTCGACTCCGGCACCGGCGAGGTCCGAGTGCGACTCGTCGAGAATGCTCGCCTCGGTGATGACGCCGGGGACCAGCCGGATCACGGAATCCGCGATAACCATCGCCGCGAGTTCGCCGCCGGTGAGCACGTAGTCGCCGATCGAGAGCTCGTCGGCGTCGAGCAGGTCCGACACGCGCTCGTCGATCCCCTCGTAGTGCCCGCAGATGAGCGCGATGCGTCGCGTACCGGAGAGTTCCTGCGCGATGCCCTGCGTGTATCGCCGACCGCCGGCGGACATGATCGCGATGTGGGTGTCCGGCAGGTCGTCGCCTAGCACGGACTCGACCGCCTCGATGATCGGCGGCGCCTTCATCACCATCCCGGCGCCACCGCCGTAGGGGGTATCGTCCGCCGTGCGATGGCGATCGTGGGTCCAGTCGCGGATATCGTGGACCGCGATCTCGATCAGGCCCTTCGCCTGCGCCCGCTTGATGATGCTCTCACCGAAGACGCCATCGAACATGCCGGGGAAGAGGGTGAAGATGTCGATGCGCAGGGCCGGTGCCGTCCCGTCCGTCATCGGGCCACTCCCAGCGCGCTGATGACCCACGGCGCGACCTCGGCCATGGACGTGACGGTGTGGTCCGGCTGGACGTCGATCGGGTGGTCGACAAGCGTGTCGACGTTTCCGTTCCGGAACCAGACAGCGCGCATCCCGGCCTCCTTCGCCGACCACACGTCCCACTTTTCGGAGTCGCCGACGTGGATGCTGTGCGCGACGTCGCTCCCCGCCTGGCGCATCGCGGCGCGGTAGATCTCCGGGTCGGACTTGTAGTACCCGCTGCTGGCCGACGTCATGATGAAGCCGAGGTCATGCGCCACGCCGAAGCGCTCAAGCGTCCACTCCAGGAATGGGTGGTAGACCGCGCTGGAGACGATGCCGATCGTGATGCCTTGCGCGGCAAGCTCGCGGATGCCTTCGACCGCGCCGGCGATCGGCGTGGCGTGCTCGGCGGCGGCGTGCATAAGGCCGCGCGACCGTCTCGTCGACCTCGCCCCGATCCAGCGCGATGTCGAAGCTGGTCGCGATGCGGAGGACGCCCTCGACGGCGTCGACCTCCTTGCCGGAGGCCATGACAGCCTTCCGCAGCTCGCGGTAGGTCGCCACGATCGCGTCGGGCGCGTGCCGTTCGAGCGCGTCGGGGCGAGCTGCTCGATGGTGCGCAGCGGGAGATCGCGGATCTCGAGGAAGAACCACTCGTCGCAGTTCGCGATGGTGTTGTGAAAATCGTAGGTGACAAGCGAGGTCACGCGGCGCCTCCGGTCGTGCCGGGCGAGCGCCGAACCAGCGCGAATTCTACCCCGAATCGCATGCGCCACGGCAGCGGTCCTGTGGATGGTGGACAATAGATGCGAGAGGATTCGGGTTAGGGACTGAGGAGGGGGGATGCGCCCGGAAACGCACATCACGGTCGATGTCGGGTTCGCGAAGA
>CAVUJR010000061.1:0-80021 GCA_963741805.1 uncultured Chloroflexia bacterium | reverse complement strand
TCCTTTTCGGTAGCGTTGGGACGAGTCGGTTCCTATACTGGCAACAGACAGGGGTATTGGCCCCGTCGGACCATCAGAACGGGCACGCAACGGCGCGGTCCCACGATCAGCAGAGCGCGCCTGGTCTCCCCGGAAGGAGTGACAGCAATGGCGCTGCACAAACCCTCGATCGTTGTCGTCGGTAGTGGCATGGGCGGCGTCGAGACGGCCGCGACTCTCGCGAACCATCTCGACGGCGAAGCGAACATCATCATGGTTGCGGAGACTCCCGAGCTCGCGCTTCGACCCTTCAACATCTATCCGGCGTTCAGTAACATCTTCAAGAACCGCCGCCTGACCCACCTCCAGCTGCCGAAGGCCGCCGCCCGCCGCGGGATCGAGTACCAGACCTGGCACGTCGACGAGATCGACCCGCAGGCGCAGGTCATCCGCAGCGACGGCCGCTCCCTGAACTACGACCACCTCGTGATCGCCACTGGCGCCGGCATGCGCCCGGACGAGATCCCCGGCTACAGCGAGAACTCGGAGACCTTCTGGGGTTACGAGGACGCCATGCGCATGGGCAAGATGGTCCAGGCGATGGTCGCCGCGGCGAAGAAGGGCCAGCGCCAGCGCCTGCTCCTCAACGTCGCGCCGAACAACAAGTGCGCCGGCCCGATGTACGAGATCGTGTTCATGGTTGAGCAGTACCTGCGCCGCAAGAAGGTGCGGGACATGTTCGACGTTATCTATACGACCGCCGAGGAGCACTATATCCAGGCGTTCGGTCCGAAGCTGCACGAGGCCGCCAGCAAGGGTCTGGCAAACGTCGGTGTGGAAGCGCACACCAACTACAAGCTCACCAAGGTCGAGCCGCACAAGGCGTACTTCGACAACGGCGAGGTGATCGAGTTCGACTGGATGATCGGCTTCCCGCCGTACATTGCCCACACGAACTTTGAGAGCCTGCCGACCGACGAGCGCGGATTCATCCACGCCGACAAGCAGAACTGGAACGTGCGCGGGCTCGACAACGTGTATGTCGTCGGCGACGGTGGCGACTTCCCGGTGAAGCAGGCCTTCCTCGCCCTGGGCATGGCCGGCACGGTCGCCCACAACCTCATCAACGAGGTGAAGGGCAAATCGCCGGACCACGTCTTCGACCCGGTCAGCATGTGCATCATGGAGCAGTTCGACGCCGGCCTCTATGCGCAGGTGCCGCTCTCGATCCACGATGATCCCGATTACCCGAAGGCCACGATGCGGCCGGGCGCGGACGCCGACTACGTCGTGCGGCGCTCCCGCCTGTGGCAGATGGGCAAGTGGGGCATGTACATGACGATGGTCGCCCAGATGGGCACCATGCATACCTTCCATGAGGGCCCCATCTGGAGCGCCATGGACCTGGCGATCAAGGGCATGCAGAAGATTCCCACCAAATAAGGGTTCTCCCTGAATCTGCAGGGCGGTTGGGCTTCGCGCCTGACCGCCCTGTCACGTTAACGAGACCTCGCGCGGGTGCAGCGCTTGCTGATCCATGGCACGATTCGGGGAGCGATCAGCGTCCCCGGAGCGGGACACGGAGTACCGACGTATGCAGACACCGTTGCACAAGCACCGCGATATCGAAAGCCGCGAGGACATCGTCGCCGTCGTCGACCTGTTCTACGAGCGGACCTTTGAGGACCCCGTGCTTGGTCCGATCTTCGTCGATATCACGAAGCTCGATCTCGAGCGCCACATCCCGATCGTCTCCGACTTCTGGGAAAACATCCTTTTCGCCGCCCGCAAATACCCGGGCGGGATGATGCGTGTCCACTTCGATGTGCACATGATGACGTCGCTGCAGCCGCACCACTTCCAGCGCTGGCTGGACTATTGGGAATCCTGCATCGAGGACCAGTTCGAGGGTCCGCGCGCCACGCTCGCGAAGGAGCACGCCTACCGCGTCGCCCGCATGATGAGCGACCGCCTCGGCATGATGCCCGGCGGCCCGGTTGCCCACGTCTGGGACCGATCGCAGACGTAGGGGAGGCACGTTGTGTCCTCCCGATTCGTCCATGGCGGGAGGACACAACGTCCTCCCTTACAGGGATACCGGAGCTCTCGATGCGCGTCGCCGTTTTCAGCACGAAACCCTATGACCGCCGCTTTCTCGACGCCGCCAACGCGGATGGCAAGCACGAGCTGGTCTACTTCGAGCCGCGACTCCTCCCGGAGACCGCGCCGCTCGCCTCCGGGTTCGAGGGCGTTTGCGCGTTCGTCAACGACCAGCTTGACCGGACCGTGCTCGACATCCTTGCCGCCGTCGGCACGCGGCTCGTCGCATTGCGCTCGGCCGGGTTCAACAACGTCGATTTGGACGCCGCGGCGGAGCTCGGTATCACGGTCGTGCGCGTCCCGGCGTATTCGCCGTATGCCGTTGCCGAGCACACGGTCGGGTTGATGCTGGCGCTGAACCGCAAGCTGCCGCGTGCGTCATGGCGCGTGCGCGAGGGCAACTTCGCGCTGGAGGGGCTGCTCGGCTTCGACATGCACGGCAAGACGGTTGGCATTATCGGCACCGGCAAGATCGGCACGGTGCTCGCCGGGATCATGCGCGGCTTCGGTTGCCACCTGCTTGGCTACGACCCGTACCCAAGCGATGCCGCGCGGGAGCTTGGCGTCGAGTACGTGTCGCTGGATGAGTTGTTCGCGGCTTCCGATATCATCACCCTCCACCTGCCGCTGACGCCCGAGTCGTATCACCTGATCGACGCGGCGGCGATCCGCAAGATGAAGCGCGGCGCCATGCTGGTTAACACCAGCCGCGGAGCGCTGCTGGACACCGCGGCGGTGATCG
This sequence comes from uncultured Chloroflexia bacterium, assembly GCA_963741805.1. Lineage (GTDB taxonomy): Bacteria > Chloroflexota > Chloroflexia > Thermomicrobiales > UBA6265 > UBA6265. The sequence continues at coordinate 77,200 of CAVUJR010000061.1, read as the reverse complement.
AGGGGTTGAAGGACGGCCAGGTCGGCTCGCTCGGGCTCGACGTCTATGAGGAGGAGGCGGACCTCTTCTTCGAGGACCTCTCTGATCGCGTTCTCCAGGACGACGTCTTCGCGCGGCTCCTGACCTTCCCGAATGTGCTCATCACCGGGCACCAGGCGTTCTTTACCGAAGAGGCCCTGGATGCGATCGCGTCCACCACGATCGCGAACATCACCTCCGTCGAGAACGGCGAGCCGTGCCCGAACGCGATCGGGCCGGACGTCCGGCAAGGCTAGGGCGCTTTATGTGGCTGCGTCGCGTCCAGGCACTCATCGTTCTGGTCCTGCTCCTGCCCGTTGCCGCGAGCGCGCAGACGCCTGTCGGTGATGCGCCATGGTTTGTCGAGGGCAATGTCGCCTGCCCGCGCATTGCCCTGCTCTTCGATATCGGGATCGGCGAGCCGCCATCCGAGGCGATTCTTGCCACGCTGGTCGAGAAGGATGTGGCGGCGACGATGTTCCCGATGGGCTCGTTCGCCCGGAGCCAGCCGGATTATCTGAGGCGTCTGGCGGATGCGGGTTTCGAGATCGGCACCCACGGCGACACGAACCTGTGGCTGACCGATGCCCCGGACGACGTCATTCGCGCTGATATTCGAGCGTCGGTTGACGCGATCGAGCCGGTTATCGGCCGCCCGATCGACCCTTACCACACGCCCTACGCCGCGAACACCGACGAACGGGTGCGCTCCGTGGTGGCCTCCGAGGGATTGGTGCCGGTGGGATGGAAGGTGGCCGCCCCGGACTGGTCGGCCGACGCGACGGAGGAGGGCGTCTACAACGCTGTCTACTACAACGCCTATCCCGGCGCGATCGTCGAGATGCACCTTGACGGTCCGGCGACGGAGCGCTCCACGGCGCGTGCCCTGCCACGCCTGATCGACGATCTGCGCGGGCGAGGCTTCGCGTTCGTCACGATCGGTGAGATGCTCCACGCCGTGCGAGGCAGCCGCGACGCCGATTGCCCCAACCACGATCACGATGTCCGGGCTCGACGTCCACGGGCTGCACTGCATGACCGCACCGTCGCAGGGGGTCGACGCTGATCCGGATTTTGCTCAACGGTGACGTGGTGACGGTCCGCGGCCCCGCCTTCGACGGCTGGCTGCCGGTGGAGTGCGCTGGCCAGGATGGCTGGGTAAAGGTTTTCGCGTTGCCGGACGCTCGTTGACGCCTCCACGCAACACACCCGCTCAGTACCAGGGAACTCTGCATTCTCGGCGTATCCCCCATACGGTGGACGCACGACTTGCGTTCCACCGGCATAATGCTATCAAGCGAACCAGCGACATAAGACGAACGATCATGAGGTTGCGCTGTACCCGGCGTAGCTCGGAGCAGGACGTATGGAGAATCATCCAGACCAGTCCGAACTCGCCGATGCCATCGGATCGATCTACGAAAGCACGATCAATCCGGCACATTGGACCTTAGCCCTGCAGGGGATGAGCGCCCTGGTAGACGCCTTCTTCAGCTCCATCGTCGTGCTCGATCATCCCGCGTGTCGGTCGAGGTTCACTCGCGGTGGGGAGGCGATGCCGCTTGGATTGACCTGCTGGACAGGAAGTACGCGGGCATGATGCCATTCCTGCCCGTGCTCGATCGGTTCGGGATCGGCCAGCCGTTCAACATGACCATGGCGGCGGATCTCCTCGCGGATCCGGCCGTGTGGCATGGCGAGTTCGCCACCGAATGGGCGCAGCCGGCGGGAGTTCGCGATTCCGCCAGCGTGATCCTCCAGCGAACCGGCTTACGCTCCGTGGCGCTCACGCTTTCCACCCATCTCAGTCGTCCGCCGGTCACGGAATCGGAACTTCGTCTTCTTGGCCTGCTCGTGCCGCATATCCAGCGCGCCCTCAAGATCCGTGATGCCATCTCGGCGGGCGACCAGCGGGCGGAAACGTTCGAGCGCATGCTGGACACCCTGCAAACCGGTGTTCTTGCGGTCGATTCCCGTCGCCACGTGAGGCATGCGAACCGGGTTGCCAGCGAAATGCTTTCGCAGGGTCATCCGGTTTGCGCCACGAACGGCAGGCTGACCGCGACGGATATGCCGGCGTCGACAGAACTCCTGGAGAACGCCTTGTCGCGGCTGGCCCGGGCAGGCTCCCATGTCATCGAATCGTTGCCCGGACTGCCGCTGCGGTTCGAAGACGGGCGCACGGCGATCGGACACATCCTGCCCCTCGCAACGGGCCGCTCAGGAACGTGGGCTCCGTCTGGCGCGATCGCCGCGATCTTCATCTCGACGGCGTCGGATCGGCCGTATGTCAGCCTGGACGCCCTGACCGGGTTATACGGCCTGACCGGAGCGGAAACGCGTGTGTTGGCCGAGATCGCAGCCGGTCGGAATCGGGCTGAGGCGGCCCAGGCACTCTCAATCGCGGACTCTACTGCGAAAACACATCTTGACCGGGTCTTCTGGAAGACCGGTACATCAAACCAGCTCGAGCTGGTTCGGCTGGTCTCAAGCTTGTCCGCGCCGATGACAAAGCCGGATATCTGATCCACTGGGACTTCAACGAACAGGCGTCGTGATCGCAGGTCTGCCGGACCGTGCGCGGTCCTTCGTGTTCCTTTTTTCCTTCAGCCGCAAGGAGATACCCATGACCAACAATGGACGACTGTTCCCTCGTTTTCTGGTCTTCCTGAGCATGATCTTCCTGATCGGAAGCATGATCGCCACCCCGGTGCTGGCCGATGAGCCGTTCGCCACGCCGATTACGGAACCCATTGCTCCCACTGCCGAGGTTGTCCCGCCAGATACCGGGGAGCGAGTGCAGAGCGTCCCTGCGTCGGATGAGCCCGCGGCTCCCGATGAGGGACCACCAGCGGAACCAACACCCACGACAGAAGCCGCACGCTCCATGGCCAACACGGAGGTTATGGCGGCCATCGAGCCACTGACGACCACGTACCTGACCATCACCGAGTCGACCGGTCGCACGATTGCGTTCCCGGATGGGCAGACCGCGTGCTTTTCGATCCTGCTCGACCCGCCTGCTGCTCACGGATCGCCCTATACCGTCTATTGCATCTCCGAGATCGACGGGGTAGCGGAAATCTTCGGCGGCATGCCAGACGTCCACGTGACCGCATACTCGGTCGACGTTTGGTCGAACACGACTGCGTGTGACTTCTGGGTGGGCGAGCCGGTCGTCGCCGAGCTTGGCTCGGGGCTTTCGCGCGTGGATATCGCGATCGAGGCGACGTGCCCGGATGACCTCACTGATCCTCCGGGACCGTTCGACGGGATCGGGATGGAAGTGTCGGATTCGACCGGAATGGACCGCACGTATCCCGGCGAGATCTGCCTGGAGTTTGTCACAACGCCTGAACTGACCGGGCCTCCGATCGGCCCATTCTGCGTTTCCGAGAGCTATTCGGTGGCGATCACCAACCGGGAAGGGGATATCTTCCCGCGCGATACGGTGTATGACGCAGTTGTCCTCTCCAACGCTACGGGCTGTACCCCGACGTGGTCGTTCCGGGAGGCGTTTGTGCCGCCGGGTGTGCTGGTGGTCGGCTTGATCAGTGTCGTCCTGACGTGTGACGAAGACCCGGCGCCAGCCGCCGACTTCGATGCCGTCGCGTTTTCGCTCAGCGATGCAAGTGGCACCGGTCGCACCTACCCCGGCGAGATATGCCTTGCCATCCAGATCACCCCGGCGGTGACGGTGCCCGGCATGGAAACGTTGTGCTACTCGGAGAGCGCCGCAGCTTTCGGGTGGGACGCCGCCGGGGCGATCCTGCCACGAACCAGCTCGTACGAAGGCGTGGTGGTTTCCAACACGACCGGCTGCACGCCGAGCTGGTCGTTCCGGGAGGTTCTGTCGGTCGACGGCCCGCTGATCGCCGTGGTCGACTTCGTCCTCACCTGTGACGCGTCCGCCAGCGACTCCTATGTGGGTGTGGGCGTGACGCTGACGGATTCGACCGGCGTGGACCGCACCTACGATGGCGAAATCTGTGTCGATGTCGCGATCACGCCCGCCGTGACGATTCCCGGTGCCATGCCCCAGTGTTTCACGAGCAGCCATGCGCAATCCGGATACCCAGCCAACGGCGCAATCCTTCCACGTGACAGTACATACGAGGGCGTGATCGTGAGCAACACGACCGGGTGCGACGCAACCTGGACGACACGCGAGATGACCATTCCTCCCAGTGAGCCAGTCGAACACGACTTCGTGCTGGTAGACGATCGAGACGTGATCCCGGCTGATCCGCCACCATCGTCATCGACCGGTGGGGTGATGATCGTCGTCGATGTCGTCATTACGTGTGACGATGATCCAGCTGAGGAGCCTCCATATAAGGTCGGGATCGCGATCAGCGACGACCGCGGAGGCGATTTCACCTATCCGGGCGACGTGTGTGTCGAGTTCGGTATCGATCCCGTGATCGGAGATTCGACAACCAGCACTCACTGCACCAGTTCGACGTTCACCTACCTGCTGTTCCCGGACGATGGGACGATCCTCCTGCCAACAAGCACCTATACGCTGTCGCTGGTGTCGAACGCCACCGGGTGCGACGTCTCGATCGATCCGTTCCAGACTACTGCGCCCCTCGGGGCTCCAATGGGCCATTTCGAAGTTCGGGTCAATTGCGACGATACCGGGGAGAAGCCGGAGCCTTCGGTGACCGCGACCGCGACCGCAACCCCTACGGCGACTGGCACCGCGACGCTTGAGGCTTCCCCCACGTCCACGGCGATGGCGACTGAAACTCCGGGAGTGGGTGAGACACCGGTGGCGACCGTGAGCCCGGTGTCGCTGACACCGACAGCTGGTGTCACTCCGTCCCCACCATCAGAGACGCAGGATGTTGGTAGTGGTCCGGGGACGACCGCCGTCGGAAGCGTTACTTGTCGCCAATCTCCCAACCACGGGAACGGGCGGCGATGGAACAGGCCAGCTTTCCACCGGCCTCATGATCCTGGCCGGCATGTCGCTGCTTGCGGTTGTCGCCGGTGGGATCGTGCGGCGAAAGGCCTTGCACGCTGGTTAAGCGGAACGCATCGAGCATGACAGACCGGACCCCAACGACTCGATCCATTTGATCGGGCCCGCGGGGTCCTTCTGTCCAATTCCCATCAACGGGCGTGCGGCATTACATCCTTGGCGAAGAGGCGGGACTGCACTTCCGTATTCTCGGGCCCAAGGCTGCCGGAAGACGCCGCGATGTGACCCAAGATGTTGTAGTGGATCAACACTCGGATAGATTGCGGCCGCGAGCCTGCGCGCGCCCGGCCTGCCGTTCGCGGAGCCTCGGCAGGTTCTTTTCACTGAGAGCGCCGGCAGCATCAATAGCATACCGGCTCGCGAGTACGTGGCCGGTGGCATGAGAATCTACGCCTTCGGCAGGCGCTGGATGAGCGCGCGGACGGCGGCGATCTCGTCCTCGTTGATCGTGTGCGTCATGCCCTCGTAGATCCTGACGTCGACCTCCGCGCCGGCTTCCTCGAACAGGCGTGCCGACTCGCGGACCTGCTCCGGCGCGACGTGGTCGTCGACCGTGCCGGACCCGAGGAAGACCGGCATGTCGCGGACGTCCTCCGCCAGGGGCATATGCGGCTCGTCCACCGGGCCGATCAGGCCGCCGCTGAACGCCGCGACCGCGCCGATCGGGCGGGAGCCGCGCGCGGCGTACTCCAGCGAGAGGCAGGCGCCCTGCGAGAAGCCGGCGACCATGACGGCCTTTGGCTCCAGGCCAGCCGCCGCGATCTCATCGATCACCGCGTCGATCACGCCGAGCGCGCTGGAGAGGTACGGCTCGTTCATCTCCAGTGGGGCGATGAAGCGATGCGGGTACCAGGTGTTCCCGGTCGCCTGGGGCGCGAGAAAGGCGACATTGCCGCCCTCCTCCAGGCCCTCGATCAGCGGCCCGGCGAGCCCGAGGATACTCCGGGCGTCCGCGCCACGGCCGTGGATCAGCACCACGGCTGCCGTGGCGCTCTCGATTGGCGCTCCGGCATGGAGCACCCGTGTGTTCGCGTGCGGGTCGTTCGTCATCGGTTGTCCCTGGCTCACGCGGTCGCCTCCTGCGGCAGCGGTTGGCCGTATTCCGTCGTCGTCCGCGCGCGGGAGCTGTCCAACGGCGCGAGCTGTGGCTCGATCTGCTCCCGGTGCGGCGCGAAGGCCGGCGGCAGGGTCAGCTGCTCGCCCATCGTCTCGCCCGGCTCGTCGGTATCGAAGCCCGGCCCGTCCGAGGATATCTCGTAGAGCACGCCGCCCGGCTCGCGGAAGTACATCGCCTTGAAGTAGAAGCGGTCGATCTCGTCCGTGACCTGCACGCCGCGTCCCTTCAGGTATTGGTTCCACTCGTGGTGCGCCTCGAAGGTCGGGACGCGGAACGCCACGTGGTGGACACCGCCGCGACCGTTCCGGGCCAGCGGGAGGTCCGGCCGGACATGGACGACCATCAGGCCGTTCGGACCACCAACGCCGATTTTCAGGAGGACGATGCGATGGTCCGGGTGCTCCGGACCTTGCTGGTCGTCGGCAATCTCGAAGCCCATCACGTCGGTCAGCATCGCGAGCGTCTGCTGCGGTCGTCCTGTGGTGATGCTCACCGCGCCGAGGCCGGTGATGACATGCTCGGCCGGGACGGTGGAGTGCTCCCATGGCTCGCCGCCGGGGATGCTGACCTCGCCGCCCTCGTCAGCCATCAGCGCGAGGCGCTGGCCCTCTGGATCCTGGAAGGGGAGGTAGCGGTGGCCGGCCAGCGTCGTTTCCTCGCCGTACGTGACGCCGAACTGATCGAAGCGCTGCTTCCACCAGTCGATCGAGTCGTTGCGCTCGACGCGCAGGACGATCTCGTTGATCTCGCCGGAGCCCGGGTGGTTGCGGGCGATGTTGTTGAAGGCGAAGAACGTCAGGTCGGTGCCGGCCTGGCCCTTTCCGTCGGCGTAGAAGAGGTGATAGACGTCGACGGCGTCCTGGTTCACGGTCTTCTTGACGATGCGCATGCCGAGCAGGCGGGTGTAGAAGTCGATGTTCGCCTGGGCGTCGCCAGTCATCGCGCTGATGTGGTGGATGCCGGTGAGCCCGGACGAGAGTTGTGTGCGATCCATACCGAATGTGTCCTTTCCTTTGCTAGGAGCGTGATTGGCGGTCACGGGTTAGCGAGCGGTCGAGCTTGCGCAGCAGGTTCAGGAGGGTGTCCTGCTCCTCGCCGGTGAGGGCCGAGAATGCCTCGGAGATGTCCTCTTCCTGCGTCGGGACGAGCGTGTCGCGCAGGTCCCGCCCCTTGTCGGTGAGGTAGATATGGTTTGTGCGGCCAGAACGGCGGCGGTAGAGCAGGCCCTCCGCCTCCATGCCGTCGAGGACCTGGCAGACATTGCCCTTGGTGACCATCAGGGCGTCGGCGAGCTCCTGCTGGGTGCGGCCTTCCGGTCGACCAGCGTGGTTCAGCACGTCGAAGCGGCTGACGGAGAGCTTCCATTGCTTCATCAGCTCGGCGCTGCGCCGATCCATCTTGTGATACACGCGCATGAGGCGCAGCCAGGCGAGGACTGCGGTGGCCGGTGTTCCGGAGCCCGTTTGGGGCACCGAGATTGTCGTCGTTCTATCTGTCATGCGAATCCTCCTTACTGTTCATTAGTTTAGTGCTGAACTTTCATGCTGTCAAGAGGCACATTTGCTGACGGGAGCAGGCAAGGTCGGGTCCCCGGTCCTCCGTGTCGCCTCGCCGACCATCCGGATGCGCTTGACCGGCGGGGGACAATAGAGATACACGCGTGTGCGGAGACCACAGATGGAGACACCCCTCCTGGCGACGAAGCTGCACCGCCCGCCCACACGGCGATTGCTGGATCGCGCGCGGCTCGTCCGTATGCTCGAGCAGGGCATCGAGACGCACCGCCTGGTCACGGTCACGGCGCCAGCCGGGTACGGGAAGACGAGTGCGCTCGCCCAGTGGGCCGCCTCAACGGGTCAGATCGTCTCTTGGCTGTCCTTGGACGCTGGGGATAACGACCCCTATCGCTTCTTCCGGTACCTGGTGACCGCGTGGACCGAGCAGGAGCCCCGGATTCGCGACACCGATCTCTTTCTCCTCGCTGATTCCCTGGCTCCCGACCTGGCGACACTTACGGCGGCCTTCACCAACGCCGCCACGGCGATGGAGACGCACACGGCCTTCGTGATCGACGACGCCCAGCTCATCAAGGAAGGCGCGATCCTCGAAGCGTTGACGTTCCTTATCGACCACGCCCCCGCGAACCTGCACATCGTCCTCGGGGGACGCGCGGCTCCCGCGCTGCCGCTCATGCGCTACCGCTCACGAGACGAGGTCCTCGAGCTTTCCGCCGCCGATCTGGCGTTTACCCGCGAGGAGACCGCCGCATTCCTGAACGGGCTGATGGGCCTGCGCATCGGGGAGGCGGCCATCGCCGGGCTGGACGACCGGCTGGAGGGATGGCCGGCCGGCATGCAGCTCGCGGCGATCTCGCTTCGAAACCTGAGTCCGGATAGCCTCACGCCACCATTGTCGGGACGGCACCGGTTCGTTTCGGGCTACCTGAAGGAAGAGGTCCTCGCGCCGCTGGGCGAGGACCTGCACCAGTTCCTGCTCCGGACGTCGATCCTCGACCACCTCTGTGGCTCGCTCTGCGACGCGGTCACCGGCGCATCCGATAGCCAGGCGGTGCTCGAGAGGTTGGAGCGGGAGAACCTGTTCCTGATGCCCTTGGACGACGAGGACGCCTGGTATCGATTTCACCGGCTCTTCGCCGATGTGCTGCGTGAGGAGGCGATGCGGACCATCCCCCAGGAGGTTGCGGGGCTGCATCGCAGGGCCGCGCAATGGTACCTGGAGCGGGAGATGCCAGGCGAGGGACTGTCACATGCCGTGGCGGCCGACGACGACAACCTCGGGGCGATGATTCTGGACCGGAACATCAACGCGCTCATCGGCACCGGCCAGATCAGCACCTTGCGGCGTTGGCTCCAGTCCGTCCCCGATGGCTGGCGGGCGCGCCAGCCCTTGATCGGCCTTGCCGACGCGGCCCTCCTGCTCGTGTCGGGCTCGTTCGAGGCCAGCGTCGAGCGCATCGACGATGTAGAACATCGGCTCCGGACCCTGCCACCGGAGCGCGTGCAACCCCAGCTGGCCCGTGTCTCGGCGGTGCGCTGCTACATCTGCTGTTTCCAGAACGACCTCGCTCACGCGGAGTCCTATGCGGAAGAGGCGCTCCGGGGACTGGAGCCGGACGATGTGCCGTATCGGGCGGATATCTTCGGTGCGCTGGGCGACACCTACCGGCGCAACGGGATGTGGGACGAGGCGCGCTCATCCTATCTGCGGGTGCTGGAAAGCTACAAGGGCAGCGTCGCGCCCTACAGCGCGCCGCACGTTTTCGGCGCCCTTGCCGATCTCGACCTCATGCGAGGCCGCCTCCGCTCGGCCGGTGCGAACTGGAAGAAGGCCCTCGCCGCGCTGCACGATCCTGACGCCAGCGGCACGATTCCCCTGCCAGTCGCTGGGTGGGTGTACCTGCGTCTCGGCGAGATTGCGTATGAGTGGAACGATCTCGCGGTCGCCCGTGGCGACCTCGAGCGCGGAGCCGAACGCGCGCTCCTGGGTGGTGACACCCGCGCGCTGATCGCCAAAGGCGTGCTCGAGGCGCAGCTCCTCCTGGCAGAGGGCCGTGCCGACGCCGCGGACGCCGCGCTGCAATCCGCCCACGAGCTTCTCGCCGACGCCGCCTTCCCGACTTGGCGCGCGCGGGCGGAACGGTGCCAGGTGACCATCTGGATCGCGCAGGACCGGATCCGGACGCTGGTCGGCTGGGCGGATACCGCGCAGCAGGAGGATCGGGAGGGCCGACCGCTGGACGAGCGTCTGGTTGACCTCGTGATCGCCCGGGTGCTCCTGCTGCGGGGAGACGACGCTTCCCTGGCGCGGGCGACGGAGCTGGTCGCGGCGGTCCTGGGGCTCGCCGAGGTCGAGGGGCAGGTGAGGGTCGAAATCGACGCGCTGGCGATGCAGGCCATGATCCTGGAGCGACGGGGGCAGACCGTCGCCGCGATGACGTCGCTGGAGCATGCGCTCCGGCTCGCCGAGCCGGAAGGGTACGTGCGCCTCTTCGTTGACCTGGGTCGTCCGATGGGCCAACTCCTGCAGGGGGCCCGGCGTCGCCGGGTGATGACGCCGTATGTCGATACGTTGCTGCAGGCGTTCGGCGTGGCCGCCGCTGCAGGTGAGCCGGGCCTGCCGGAGCCCTTGAGTCCCCGGGAACTGGATGTGATCCGGCTCGTGGCCGCCGGGCTGACGAACGAGGAGATCGCGGGCGAGCTCTTCATCTCGCCGGAGACGGTCAAGAAGCATACCGGCAACATCTACGGCAAGCTCTGCGTGGGGAACCGTACCGAGGCTGCCGCCCGGGCACGCGAGCTCGGCATCCTGCCGGACCACTGAGAAATACCCCCTGCAGATACCCCGAGAGCGGCATGATCCCGACCTCCGTCGGGTGCATCCTCGTGCCATGTTCATCCGAACGTGTCGCGAGGGAGCGCCATGAACGTCAACCTGCCGATTCTTGCCGGAACCATCTCGACCATGATCTTCGTGCTCAGCGCGCTTCCCATGCTGGCCAAGGCGTACCGGACAAAGGATCTGGGCTCCTATAGCATCGGCAACATCGCGCTGGCCAACACGGGGAACATCGTCCACTCGGCGTATGTGTTCAGCCTCCCTCCAGGGCCGATCTGGGTCCTGCACACGTTCTATCTCGTCACGACCGGGATGATGTTGTTCTGGTATGTCCGGTATGAGATGCGCTGGACCCGTCGCAAGATGCCGCAAGTCGGACACGGCGAATTACCCCTTCGACCTACCCCGATCGGGGAATGACCCCGGCCCCCGGTCTCCCTACTGTGGAGTCAGGTCCCGCCAGTGGATGATGCGGGACAGAGATTTCAGGAGGCATTCCATGTCAGAGCGCAACAAGGCTATCGTGCGTCGGTCGTTTGATGAGGTCTACAACCAGGGCAACCTGGCGGTGGTCGACGATCTGGTGTCGAACGACTTCGTCGCCCATATCAGTGACCAGGATATCCATGGATCGTCACACATGAAGCAGTACGTACGACAACTCCGCGAGGCGTTCCCGGACCTGCATGTGTCCATCGACGACCAGGTCGCCGAGGGGGACAAGGTCGTGACCCGCTGGACGGCAACGGGGACGCATACCGGCACGTTCCAGGGCATCCCCGCGACCGGTCGCCGGGGAAAGATGTCCGGCATCGACATCGACTACGTCATCGACGGCAAGACCGTCGAATGCTGGTCGCTCGCGGACACGCTCTCCCTCCTGCAGCAGCTCGGCGTTGTCCCCGCTGCGGAGTCGACGACACGGTAGGGATGAGCAAGGAGTCATGACCATGATAACCCTTCAGGGCACGACCAACGGGACCAGGCCGGCGGATGACACCGGAGGTCGTCTCGACGCCATCGTCATCGGTGGGGGCCAGGCAGGGCTCGCCATGGGCTACCACCTGAAGCAGCGCGGGTTGCGCTTCGTCATCCTCGAACAGCGCGATCGGATCGGGGACATCTGGAGAGGCCGTTGGGACTCGCTCCGTCTGTTCACGCCCGCAAAGTACAACGGGCTTCCCGGCATGCCGTTCCCGGCCGATCCTCACCATTGCCCCACCAAGGAGGAGATGGGTGATTACCTGGAGGCGTACGTGTCCGCTATGGAGCTCCCGGTCCTGACCGGGGTGCGCGTGGACGGCCTCTGGCCGGCGGGCGACTCGCAGGATGGGTTCGTGGTGACAGCCGGCGATCGGCGCTTTACCGCCTCTGAGGTCGTCGTTGCGACCGGCGCGCAGGAGGGGGCAAACGTGCCGGAGATGGCCGCTGATCTCGATCCCGGCATACGTCAGCTTCACTCCAGCGAGTATCGCAACGCCTCGCAGCTCCAGCCAGGGGGTGTGCTGGTCGTTGGCGCCGGGAACTCCGGGGCGGAGATCGCCCTGGAGGCGGCCCAAGAGCATCGGACCATCCTTGCCGGCCGGGAGCCAGCACAGGAGCCAGTCACTCCCGAAAGCAGACTTGGGCCCCTGTTCGCCCGTGGGCTCTGGTTCGTGGCGCATCACGTCCTGACGCTCGACACGCCAATCGGGCGCAAGGTCGCGCCGGCGGTTCGGGCGGGACATGCGGCACCTCGTGCCCGCATCAAGGCAAAGGACTTCAAGGCCGCTGGCGTGGAACGGACATTGGCCAGGGTCGAGAGCGTGCAGGACGGGATGCCGCTCATGGACGATGGCACCGTCCTCGACGTGGCGAACGTCGTGTGGTGCACCGGGTTCCGTAATCACTTCGGCTGGATTCATCTGCCCGTGACCGGGCCCGACGGCTACCCGCGAATGGAGCGGGGCGTCGTCCCGACCGCACCTGGCCTGTATTTCATCGGGCTTCCGTTCTTGTACTCGCTGACATCGATGTTGGTCGGTGGGGTGGGGCGCGATGCGGCGTATCTGGCTGATCGGATCGGGAACAACGTTCCTGTGATGGCGTAGATCGCACACGCAAAGGCGGTGGCCTGGTCGCCACCGCCTTTGCGCGTTTGCTCACCCGAAGGAGAGCTCGATGGCCTTGGCGTTGCGGCTGACGAGTGAGCCGCTGTTGTGAGCCAGCCACTCGGTGAAGCGCTCGTCCGGGATCTCGCCGGCGCACTCGACGTGCAGCCGCAGCTCGCCGTCGGCGAACTCGCGGGCGTCGACCCGTTGGATCACGTCGATCTCCCGCAGCATCTGCTGGAGCCCGATCGCCGTCGCCGCGGAGGGTACCGCGTGGGCCAGAATCTCGATCGTCGCCGGCGATTCATCGGGCGCGCCGAGATCCGCCGCCGGTTCGGGCATCCCGGCTGGCGTCTCCGCCGCCGTCTCCTCTGAGGCGGGCGGCTCCGGGCGGGCCATGGCCGGAACGTCGGGCGTCAGGCGCTCGGGCGATTCGATCGCGATCTCCTCGACGGCTGGCTCCGGCTGGATCGGAGGCGCCGGCACTGCGACCTGGGGCTGTGGCTCGGCCGGCCCGGATCCGATCGCGTCCAGCGCTTCCTGCAGGCGCTCGGCCATCGATGCCAGCATCGGTTGGACGTTGCGAACCTCTCCCAGTGCCCCTTCGAGCAGCGCGCGGTGCTGTTCCCGTTCGGCCCGCATCGCCGCATCCGCCGTCTCGCGCTCCTTGACTTCGCTCGCCGCCCGCTCGCGCAGCGCGACCGTTTCCGCCATCATCTCGCCGGTGCGGCGCATGTTCTCGGCGATGATCTTGTCGAACGACTCATAAAAGGAGAGACGCTCGCGAGCACGCTCCAGAAGGGCTCGCAGCTCCCGCGGATCGTTCGAGTCGGTCGACAAATCGGCCGACCCGGCGCCGGAGGCGGGCGTCGGGAAAGCGGCGGGCGCGGTAGGGCCGTGATCGGGGGCGGACATGGGTACTCCGGGTCGTGTCTCGGGAGACGGGGCGTGTCGTTGGCAGGAGTGTACCAAGAACGCCCGGGCACACGCGGCGGCCATGGCGCAGGTGGACAGGACGATTACACTTACATGGAGTACGCGTCGGGAGAGCACACGGTGTGGCGGCACGTCGGGATCGTGTCATGGGCATACGTCTTCACCGCATTTCCCGGCTTCCCCGCCTTTTGTGAGCCACTCCCGGCCGCCCGATCTCATATCGGCGTGGCGACCGCGGACATGCGCGCAGTGGGCGCCCATGTTATCACTCTGGAAAGTTGAGAAAACCACACTATGCCGTCTCGCGACGCCGGCCACGACCAGGCATCCGACACGACACCTTCGGAGGAAACCGCCGAGCAGGCGACCACTCCGGCGGAATCAACCGACACGACAGGGGCGACGTCACGACCCCGCACTACCATCGCGAACGACGTCGCTGAGGAAATCGCACGCATGATCACCGAAGAACACGACCGCCCGAAGCATGCGGAGAATGGCGAGTCGGCGCCGGCCAAGCCGTCGCGTCGCCGCTCCCGCCGCAAGGGCGCGAACGATGAGCCGCCATTGCTTCCGGTCATTGTGACCGCGGAAACGCTGCTGCTGCCGCACATGTCGATCCCGTTCCCGCTGGAGGACGACGATGCCACCATGGCCGTCGAGCGCGCGATGCGGATGGACCCGCGCCATGTGCTGATGCTGACGGAGCGTCGCATCCCCCGGAGCCCGGAGGAGGGTGACATCGACGCGGCGACGCGCGACCTCATCGACATGATGGCGGACATGATCGCCGAGGGCGATGAAGACGGCGCCCGTCGTCTCGCCGAGGAGAGCGTCGATCTCGATGTCGAGATCGAGGGCGAGGAGACCTACGAGGACGACGCCGACTACGAGCTTTGTGAATGGGGCGTCATCGCCGAGGTTGGCCAGTACATCACCCGCCCCGGTGGCCAGAACCACGTCATCCTGAACGGCGTGGCGCGTGGCAAGGTGCTCGACATCCTCCAGGAGCAGCCGTTCATGGCGGCTCGCGTGGAGCGCTCCCCCGAGCCGGTGCATGATCCGGCCGACACCGAGACGGCGATGGGCGCGATGCTTGAGCAGGTCGAGAGTTACATCTCCATGCTGCCGAATGTGCCGGAGGAGGTGCTCGAGATGGTCAAGGCCGTCGACGAGCCCGGCTGGCTGGCCGACCTGATCGCGTTCTCGCCAGAGTTCACGAGCGAGCAGCGGCAGGAGATGGTCGAGACGCTTGACCCCCTCACGCGGTTGCACACACTCGGTGTCTGGATCCAGCGGCGCCTGAATGTAATGAACCTGCGCCGGGAGATCCAGAGCGAGGCTCAGGCCGGCATGGACAAGCAACAGCGCGAGTATTTCTTGCGCGAGCAGCTGCGGGCGATCCAGAAGGAGCTGGGTGACGGCTCCAGCGAGGAGGCGCTGGCCAACGAGATTCGCGAGAAGATCGAAGCCGCCGGCATGCCGGACGACGTGAAAGGGAAGGCCCTGGTCCAGGTCGAGCGCCTGGAACAGCAGCATCCCTTCTCGCCGGAGATCGGCGTCATCCGCACGTATCTCGAGTGGCTGGTCGACCTTCCATGGTCGAACGAGACCGAGGATCGCCTCGATCTCGAAGAGACCGCCCGCATCCTCGACGAGGACCATTACGGCCTCGAAAAGGTGAAGGACCGCATCCTCGAGTTCATCGCCGTCCGCAAGCTGGCCGGCGCGAAGCACCGCTCGCCGATCCTCTGCTTCGTCGGCCCTCCGGGCGTCGGCAAGACGAGCCTCGGCAAGTCGATCGCGCGCTCCATCGGCCGCGAGTACGTGCGCATGTCGCTTGGCGGCGTGCGTGACGAGGCGGAGATCCGCGGGCATCGCCGGACGTATGTCGGCGCGATGCCGGGCCGCGTGATCAAGGCGATGAAGGACGCCGGGAGCAAGAACCCGGTGATCGTGCTGGACGAGGTCGACAAGCTCGGCGCGGACACCTTCCGCGGCGATCCGTCATCGGCGCTGCTCGAGGTGCTCGATCCGGAGCAAAACACGACGTTCTCGGATCACTATCTCGAGGTCCCGTTCGACCTCTCGAAGGCGATCTTTATTACGACGGCGAACATGCTCGATCCGGTCCCGGCGGCGCTGCGCGACCGTATGGAGATCATCGAGGTCTCCGGTTACACCGAGCTGGAGAAGCTGGAGATCGCCAAGAACTACCTCCTGCCGAAGTCGCTCGAATCGCACGGCATGGCGGACGGCCAGCTCACGGTCACGGAAGGGGCGCTGAAGACGCTGATCCGCGAATACACCGAGGAGTCTGGCGTTCGCAACCTGGAGCGGGAGATCGGCGCGCTATGCCGGAAGGTGGCGCGGCGGTTCGCCGGAGCGACCCCGCCGGAGCACATCACCATCGACAGCGACGAGGTACACGAGCTGCTGGGCGTGCCGCGCTACGAGTACAACCGCGCCGAGGAGCAGGACGAGATCGGCGTGGCGACGGGTGCGGCGGTGACGAGTGTCGGCGGCGACCTGCTCTCGATCGAGGTCACGATCATGGAGGGCAAGGGCGAGCTGATCCTCACCGGCCAGCTCGGCGACGTGATGCAGGAGTCCGCGCGGGCCGCATGGTCATACGCGCGGTCGCGGCGCGAGTCGTTGGGCATCGAAGAGGGCTTCTTCGACAAGCACAACGTCCACGTCCACATACCGGCCGGGGCGATCCCGAAGGACGGCCCGTCGGCGGGCATCACGATGGCGACGGCGCTGATCTCGGCGTTGACCGGCCGCAAGGTGCGCAAGGACGTCGCGATGACCGGCGAGATCACGCTGCGTGGCAAGGTCCTCCCGATCGGCGGCCTGCGCGAGAAGACGCTCGCGGCGCACCGCGGTGGTATCAAGACCTTCATCCTGCCGAAGCGCAACGCCAAGGACCTCTCGGAACTGCCGGAGCTGGTCAAGAAGGAACTCGAGTTGGTCCAGGTCGAGCACCTGGACGAGGTGCTCGAGGTCGCGTTCGTGTCCTCCAAGGCGAAGCGGCGCCGGAAGACGTCGTCCGGCACGCCGAAGGGCACATCCGAGGGTCCCGTGGATGACGCGCCGGGCCGCAAGGGCCGCTCGCCGGGGCTCGACGCGCCCGGTGGGCAGGAGCCGCTGCCAGCGTCCGTGGTCGCCGGCTAGGAACAGCTTCATGTAAAGAAACGAGAGTCAGGGTGCCACCGTTTCGGTGGCACCCTGATCGTTTTCCCGCAAGATGCTCCTGGAAACCTTCACCTGGATCACCAACATGAATGTACGTACGGTTGATTCCAATAATTTGCGAAATCAGCAAGACAGAAAAGGTGTCCGTACCCCTCGTCAAGCGTTCCCACTCATGCAATACTGCGGGTAAGAGGCCGGCACTACAACGATAATATCGGGATCGCAATCCTTCAGGACTCACCGGATATTCGCGGGCACATGTGTCTGCCGGCCCTGGTGCACATCTGCCCACGGAAATGAGGGGTACAGATGTCCAGATATGTGCGGTACGCAATGGTCATGGTCATCGCGATGATGGGCATGATCGGTTCCGCCGGAGCGGGTATGGCCGCGCCGCAGCCAGGGACGAGTGGGGACGTCTCGATGGCCCAGGGCGCGACCGGCACCGTGTCGGCTTCTATCTACATCTGTGATGGGCAGGAGGACGTCGTCTGGGGAGGCACGCCAGACGCCAACTGCTACGCATCGACAGCAAGCCTCGTGATGTATCTCATCGGTGATGGTACCGATGACTCGTGGACGGTCGCGTCCGGAGGCTCCGCGACGGTGCCGGCCGGAACGTACGAGGTCTACGAGAACGTTTACTGGACGATGGCGAACGTGACGGTGACCGGAGGTGCGACCACCTATGCCACGGTCCTGCTCCCGGGCGATCCGCTCCCGCCGCCACCTCCGCCGCAGCCTTCCATGGCGACCGTCTCGGCCTCCATCTACGTCTGTGACGGGCTGGATCATGTGAGCTGGGGCGGCACGCCGGATGCAAACTGCGATCTGGCATCGGGCAGCCTGCTGTTCTACCTGATCGGTGATGGCACCGACGACTACTGGGCAGTTGCCTCTGGCGGCTCGGCGTCGATCCCGGTCGGGTCCTACGAGGTCTATGAGAACATCACCTGGTCGATGGCGACGGTGACCGTGACCGCCAGTGGGGCGCACGTGACCGTGCTGCTTCCGGGCGAGCCCCTGCCTCCGCCACCCGCCGCGACGGGGAGTGTGACGGTCAACAAGTACATCTGCGACGGTGTCACCACGGTGACGTGGAATGGCACGCCGGACGGCAACTGCGACCCGGCGAAGGCCACCTTCTACTTCTACCTGATCGGTGACGGGACCGATGATTACTGGACGCTCAACGTCGACGGCTCCGGCACGCGCACGCTGCCAGCCGGCACGTACGAGGTCTACGAGGGCAACACCTGGTCCATGGCCAAGGTGACCATCTACGACGGCCAGACCACCACGGTGAACGTCCTCAACCCGGGCGCGCCGCTTCCGCCCGAGCCCGCGCCGGAAGGCACGGTCACGGTCAACAAGTACATCTGTGACGGGCTCGACGAGGTCGTCTGGGGCGGGACTCCCGACGCAAGCTGCGACCCCGGCAGCGCAACGTTTTACTTCTACCTGATCGGTGACGGCACGGACGCCTACTGGACGCTCGACGTGGACGGCAGCGACAGTATCGATCTCGCGCCGGGCACCTACGAGGTCTGGGAAGACGGATCCTGGACGATGTCGAAGATCACCGTCGCGGACGGTGCGACGACGACCGTCACCGTCCTGAACCCCGGCGCCCCGCTGCCGCCAGCCGACGGCACGGTGACGATGTCGAAGTACGTCTGCGACGGCCAATCCGGCGTCGTTTGGGGTGGGACCCCGGGCGCGACCTGCAGCGCCAGTAGCACGACCTTCTACTTCTACCTGATCGGTGATGGCACCGATGACTACTGGACCCTACCGGTGAACGGCACCGCGTCGATGGACCTGGCGCCGGGTGTGTACGAGGTCTGGGAAGCCGGTACCTGGACGATGGCGAAAGTATCGGTGGTCTCCGGCGAAACCACGGCGGTCAACGTCCTGAACCCGGGCAAGCCGCTCCCGCCCCCACCGCCGCCGATGGGCGAGGTCGAGATCTCCAAGTACGTCTGCGACGATGTCACGAAGGTGACGTGGGGCGGCGATCCGGACGCAAGCTGCGATCCCGGCAGCGCGACGTTCTACTTCTACCTGATCGGCGATGGCACGGACGATTACTGGGCCCTCGCTGTTGACGGAACGGACGCCATGGATCTGCCGGCTGGCACCTACGAGGTGTGGGAGAACGGCACGTGGAGCATGCAGAAGATCACCATCGAAGACGGTGAGACGACGCATGTCGACGTGCTGAACCCTGCCGACTGATCCGGCCACGGAATCGCTCCCGCCAGGGACAGAGTGGTCATTGGCGGTGAAAACCTGAAGGATCCCGCTGAAGGGGTGTCGCGGAAGCGCGGCACCCCTTCGGCCTGCCGGCTAGTCGAGAACCCGGACAGCGCCGGTGTCCATGTCATAGATCGCGCCGACGATCTTCACGGAGCCGGCGTCCTGCGCGGCGTTGATGACGGGAGAGATGGTGCGCAGGCGGCGGACCTGGCGGTGGACGTTCTCCTCGATCGCGGCGTTCAGTACGTCGTCGGCGCCGCTGAGCTGCGCGTGGAGGACCGACGGTTCGAGCGCATCGATGAGCACAAACATGCGGCCAGGGAGATCGACCTGGTTCTGCACGACCTGGACGGCGCTCGTGACGGCGCCGCAGTGGGTGTGGCCGAGCACCATCAGTACCGGAACCTTGAGAAACTCGACCGCGAACTCCAGGCTGGCGAGGCCGTAGTCGCTGAGGAAGTTGCCGGCGACACGGACCATGAAGAGGTCGCCCGGGCCGCGGTCGAAGATGAGCTCGGCGCCGACGCGGGCGTCACCGCAGCCGAGGATGGCGGCGACCGGCTCGTGGACATGCACGGAGGCGGTGCGGGCAGCGGAATAGTTCTCCGGCGTGACCTGGCCGGCGACATAGCGTTCGTTGCCGGCAATGAGCATGGCGATCGCCTCGTCCGGCGTGGGGCGATCTGACGACATACTCTCGACCTTTTCAGACATGCGTGTCTCTCCTTTATCGACGCTCATCGTCACGGTGTTGTGTGGATCGTACCAGCATGTGGCCCCTCCTCGTGGCGTCGACAGCTCCACCGGCAGGGGGCCGGGGACGGATGCAAGCCGTATACGGTGGCAGGAAATGTGCTAAAGATGGAATATCAACATTCCGCAATTCCGGGCATGATCCGGAACGCATCGGCGTATTCGCTTTTCTTATGGAGCGATTGGGGGTCGTTCATGGCGAAGGAGGTGATGCAGTTCACATAACACGTTCCTTGTAGGGCGTTTGGCATTTGTACTTCGTGGTTCGCCAAGCTACACTCTGCGCAGGTATTCCCACATCAATATTCGGGCACGTCTTCTCGAGAGGAGAGAGAATGAGAACTCCCAGGATCAGGGCATTCCGAGTGCTTGCCGTCTTCGCCTTGTTGGCGAGTATGGTGGGGTCGCTCGGGCTTTCAGCAAGCGCCGCGCCGCAGACAGCCGGCCCGAGGGCGCCACAGGCGTTCCAGACGGCGGCAGTAGATCTCCAGCTGTGTCTCGACCTCCAGGCAGAACTTGTGGTCGATGCAGACGGAGTATTCATTGGGGCGGATCTCCAGGCCGTGCTCGACGCGATGGTCGCCATTGACCCGACGCTCGATCCAGCAAACCTTGACGTTATCGCCACCGCAACGGCAATCGTCAATGGCGAGTGTGAAAACTACTTGCCCGTCGCACCCGATACCGAAGCGACGGACGTGAGCTTCGCGATTGTCGGTGAAGACGGGTCGACGCCGGAGGGTGCGCCACTCACCATTACCGATAGCGGCGGTGGCGTGGTGTTCGACGGGACAGTGCCTGCCAGCGGTGTCGTGGACACGGCATCACTGACGCCCGGGGCCTACACGGTGACCGTGGGCGCGTCCACGGGTTACCAGGCGGCCACAGCAACATTTGATATCGCCGCTGAGGATGATGGCGCGACATTCACCACCACCGTGGCGCTCGCTGTCGTCGACTCTGATGGTGATGGCGTCGCGGACGCCGACGATAATTGCCCAGACACTGCGAATGCCGACCAGGCGGACGCGGACAATGACGGCATCGGCGATCTCTGTGACGACACGCCGAACGGCGACGTGGTCGACACCGACGGTGATGGCGTGGTCGATGCCGAGGATAACTGCCCGGCCATCGCGAATGCCGACCAGGCGGACGCGGACAATGACGGCATCGGCGATGTCTGTGACGACACGCCGAACGGCGATGTGGTCGACACAGCCGACAATGTCACCTTCGAAGTGGTCGGGGATGACGGCACGACTCCAGCTGGTGCACCGCTGCTGATCACCGATGAGAACGGTGGCGAGGTGTTCAACGGCGAGGTGCCGGCAAATGGTCTCGTGACGACCGAAACCCTGGTGCCGGGCGACTATACCGTGGTCGTGGGCGACAGCGATGGGTACGGCGGGGGCTCCGACGTGTTCCCGATCGCGGCCGATGATGATGACACGACGTTCACGGTGGTGGTCGCGGCCGATGTGGCTGGAACGACCGGTTTTGTGGACGTCTACAAGTACTACTGCCCGGGTGTTGAGGAAGCGATGTTCCTCGGGCCGGATGACGGGCTGGATGCCGACTGCGTGACTGGTCCGGCGACGTTCACCTTCTACCTGGTCGGTGACGGGACGGACGATTACGAGCAGCTGACCGTCTGGGAAGACGGCTACGGCGTGATCGAGCTGCCGGTGGGGAGCTACGAAGTCTACGAAGAAGGCACCGGGATCATGACCACGATCGACGTGGTCGCGGATGTCTACACCGGCATTGGCGTGGTGAACCCGGGCACGGCGCCGACGCCGCGCGATGGCACGGTCAACCTCTCCGTGTTCTCCTGCACGAACATCACGGAGACCGATTTCAACTCCGATGGCTTCCAGACGACGTTCGCGGCAGCGAGCCTGCCGACGTTCGATCCGGCCTGCGAGCCGGGGGCCGCGACGCTGACGTTCTACCTGTATGGTGACGGCACGGACGATTACTGGCAGGTCGATGTGGACGGCACGGGTTCGATCCAGCTTGCGCCGGGCACGTATGAGGTCGTTGAAGAGGGTACCCAGGCGTCGGCGACGATCACGGTGTACGCGGGCGACTTCATCAACCTGGACGTGTTGGTGCCGGCGGGCGAATATGCGCCGGGCGCTTCCGTGAACGTGGTGAAGTTCTATTGCGACACGGTGACGGAGACGGAGTTCCTGAGCTTCAGCGGAACCGAGTACTCGGACCGCGAGGATCTGGCGACGGCCCCGGATTGCGTGTCTGGCCCGGCGACGTTCACCTTCTACCTGGTGGGTGACGGCACGGCGGAGTACGCGCAGCTGGCGGTTGACGGCTCGGGCACGATCGGGCTTGAGCCGGGCATCTACGAAGTCGTGGAGGAGGGCACGCAGGCCCACTTCGAGTTCGAGGTGTTCGCGGACGACAACACGATGCTGGTGGTGAACAACCCGATGCCGGAGGACGGCGAGGTGCCGGATAACGGCGGAACCCCGGGCGGCGACCAGGGCACGACCGGCGGCGGCACGACGGGCGGTTCCACGACCGGCGGTGCCAAGACCGGCACGACCGGCGGGTCGACCTCTGGCGTGACTGGCCTGCCGAGCACGGGTTCGGGCGCGGCTGACGGCACGAGCCTGCTGGCGCTGGCGGCGGTGGCCGCGGCGGCGCTGAGCGGTGCTGGTGCGCTGACCCTGCGCACGCGCCGGTAGGACGCGACACATACCCGGGAGACATCCTCGGGAGTTGAGAGTGAGAGCGGGGGGTCGGGCAACCGGCCTCCCGCTCTCGTTGTTGTGCGTTGTTGTGCTGTTTTTGTCTACCCGCTTTCCTCGGAGAGGGGGTCCTCGTTATCCTGCAGGAAATGTTTTTGCCGATATCGCGCATGGCAACCGGGGAGGTGGCCTGATGCTGGACCTGACGCGGTTCGAGATGGATGCCCGTCCGTCGACGTACTGGCCCGACGAGTTTCGGCCGGTGGTGCTCGAGAAGACGCAGCGTACCCCGACCAAGATGGACCCGGGCGGCGGGGTGTTCCGGGCGTCCGATGGGTCGTTCCACTGGGTGGCGTTTCCGGACGAGGTGGTGATCGCGGAAATTGCGGTGGAGGAGCGGCTCCGGCTGACGGCTCGTCGGGATGACGAGGGAGCGATCCTGTACCGCTTCGTGGGTACGCAGGCAGCGCCGTTTTGGTGGCCGCCGTTCGCCCGGCCGATGATCGAGAGGTCGCGTGAGCCGCTCACGCTGCGCGAGCTGATCTTCTCGCTCGACAACTCCACGATGAGCGATCGGCTGATGCCCTCAACGCTCAATATCATGGCCTATCTATGGGCGGCGGACCTCGATGTCTTCACAACCCGCACGGATCGGATGATGGGCGTGAACTCGGCGCATATCCGCTCGCGTACCTACCCGCAACTGGAAGCGTATTACCAGGCGGTCGGGGTTCATTTCGTGCAGACCGGCGAGCTACACGAGCTCGATGAACCTGTACGCTGACTGATCCCCCAACCCTGAAGCGGTGCTTGACCCTGGATGCATTCAGCTGACGCCAGGTGGCTTTCGACGAGGGATGCGGGATCGAAGGCGGGCGGCGGCGCTCTCGTCGGCGTAGGTCGGGTCCGGGCGAAAGGGGATCCAGACCGTGAAGCGGGTGCCCCGCTCGGAGGCACTGGCGACGTCGATCCAGCCGGCGTGGGCGCGGACGATGGCGAGGGCGATCGCGAGGCCGAGGCCAGTGCCGCCGGTGGTGCGGTCTCGCGCGTTCTCGGCGCGATAGAAGCGCTCGAAGAGGTGCGGTAAATGCTCCGGGTCGATGCCTTGGCCGGTGTCCTCGACGTCGATGCGGGCGCAGGCGACGCCGTCCACCGGGTCGATGTCCTGGCGAACGTGCAGGGTGATGGTTCCGCCCGGCGGCGTGTGGCGGATGGCGTTGTCGAGCAGGATGAGCATCACCTGGACGAGCTGGTCGCCGTTCGCCGTGATGGTGACCGCGTCTGGCGCGTCCAGCCGGAGACGCTGGCCGTGGAGGAGGCCCTCGGCGGTGCGGACAGCCTCGCCGGCGATGACGTCGAGCGAGGTGGGATGCATCCCGACCGTAGTGGCGTAGCCAACCGACTCATTCCGGGCGAGGGCGAGAAGATCCTCCACGAGGCGGCTCATCCGCGCGGATTCACGGCCGACGTCGCCGAGCGCGTCGACGATGTCCTCCGGGGCGAGGGCGCGCCCGGCGGCGAGCTGGCGGCGCAAGACGTCGATGTTGCCCTTGATCGATGTCAGCGGCGTGCGGAGCTCGTGGGAGGCGTCGGCCACAAAACGCCGCTGGGCGGCGAAGGATTGTTCGATGCGGTCGAGCATGTCGTTGAAGGTCTCGGCGAGCTGGGCGATCTCGTCGCCGGTCGCCGGGATCTCGACGCGGCGCGAGAGCGAGGCGGCGCTGCGGTCGTTGGCGATGTCCTCGGCGGACGCCATGATCCGGTTGACCGGGGCGAGAGCGCGCCCGGCGAGGAGCCAGCCGCCGATGCTGGCGAAGATGGCCCCGGCGAGCCCGGACACCAGCAGCATGCGGTTCATTTGATCGAGCATCCGAGTGGTGGACTGCAACGATTCGGTCGTGAAGATCATCCCGATGATGTAGGCATCCCCGGTGGAGGCGTCGCGCAATGTGTCGCTGACGATGGGGTAGGCGAGGGTGCGCACGGGGTAGCCGTTGACGGTGGTGGTGCGGTAGTGCTCCTCCTTGAGCGCGAGGAGGGTCGGCAACTCGGTGCGCGGGGGCCACATGGCGGCGTAGTTGCCGCCACGGTCAATCAGGAGACCGGTGGCGGTATCGTAGATGGAGAACGAGACGCCCGAGAGCTGCAGGGTTTGTGAGTCGAACTCGGGCACGATGTTGATCTCGTAGCCGGGGTACCCGGTGGGCGAGGTGCTGAGAAAGGTCTGCTCCTCGATGTTGGCGCGGATCTCCTCGGCGGCGTTCTGCAGACGACCCTGGCCCTGGGTGTCGAGCGAGCGCACGAGCAGCATGCGGAAGCCAATTCCGACGACGGCGATGGTCAGGATCAGGACGCCGGCGTACCAGGCCGTGATGCCGAAGCGGACGGAGAAGAGGAACGGGACGCGGCGGCGGATGAGTGATTGGCGCGGCTCGTCTGGGAGCTCGCGGGAGGTCGTGGTGGCGCGGGGTGCGGGTGCCGTCTCGTTCGAAGTGCTCATGTGCGATGGCGAAGGACATAGCCGATGCCCCGGACAGTCTGGATCACGCGCGGCTGGTCATGTGCCTCGAGCGAGCGGCGCAGGTTCCCGATGACCACTTCCAGCACGTTTGACTCGCCGTAGAAATCTTCGCCCCAGACGCGCTGCATGAGTGTCGTTCGGGTGAGCACCTGGTTCGGGTGGCGCAGGAACATTTCCAGCAAGTCGAACTCGCGCGGGGTGAGCTCGATTGGCTCTTCATCGCGAGTGACGATATGACTTGTGAGGTCCAGCAGGATGTCCTCGAACTGGAGAACCTCGTTCGTCACCGTGGCGGCTGGTTCGGCGCGTCGGAGCAGGGCGCGGACGCGGGCGACGAGTTCGTCGAAGTCGAAGGGCTTGACGAGGTAGTCGTCGGCCCCGGCGTCCAGCCCGGCGACACGATCGGCGACGGAGTCGCGGGCGGTGAGCATCAGGATCGGGAGGCGGCGCGTGCCCTCGGAGGCTTCGGCGGCGCGCACCCGGCGGGTGATGTCGATGCCGTCGACGCCGGGCAACATGAGGTCAAGGATCATGATGTCAGGAGGCTGGTCGCGCAGGGAGGTCAGCGCCTGGTGCCCGTCGCTCGCGATGTCGACGGCGTAGCCTTCGAAGATCAGGCCACGGCGAACAAAGCCGGAAATCGACGGCTCGTCCTCGACGAGCAGCACCCGGCGCGAATGATCGGTCGATTCGGACGGAACAGGCGATGGCATGAGGTGGGTGGTTCCCCTGGGTCCATGAACGATGGTGGAGATCAATTGACGCATCGATCGTGCATTCATGATAGCCCAAGGTCCGGAACGAATGAGCGGCGGATCATCTTTGTGGGACGACCGCCGCTCATGCGTAGGGTGGGGAGGAGAGACATCGAAAAGCTCTTGTGTCAGGATGTCGTCGAAGTCGCAAGCGCTTTTCAACTGAGATCAGTGTAGGAAGACCGACTGAACGCCGGCTGAACCCTTGCTGAAGAAAGCCTGAAAAATGCGGGAGGTGCGGATGGACGAATCGCGACCGGTCGCCAGCTGGTTATCACACGGAGAAGTCGGGCTTCGCGCACCGGCGCTGGCCGACCTTGACGTGCGCGACCGATGGTGGATCGACGAGATGCCGGCAGATCGCGGCGAGGCCGAGCGAGCGCTCCGCAATCGGGAGGGCATCCCGTGGGGCGGCAACCCGGTGCTCACCTTCGTGGTCGTGCTGCTGGGTGGCGGTGAGGTCGTCGGGGGTATGACGTTGACGCGGTCGGCGGGGCGAAACGGGACGCTGGAGATTCGCGTGCCGGGGGATAACGCGCGGCGACCGGCGCTGCTCGCGGACGCGTTGGCGGCCGTGATCCCGTGGGCGGTCGGTGAGCTGGGCCTGATGGCGGTCGTGCTCCAAACGCCGGAAGACGACGTCGCCTTGGTGGATGCGGCGCGTGCGGCCGGGATGGTCCAGGCCGTGCGCCGGCGAGAGCACATCCTGCGCGGGGAGGTGCGCGTTGATCTGCTGCAATTCGAGCGGGTGAACGTGGGGTGGGGGCGCTATGCCGGCTGAGCTGTCCATGCAGGGCGAGCGGATCTGGCTACGCCCGATTGCGGAACGGGATGCCGAGGAATTGTCGCGGTCGTCGCATCTGGAAACCGAGCCGGAGCTGATCGGGGGGCGGGTGCCGCTGAGCGTCGTGTCGTTCGAGCGCTGGATCGCGCGTTTGGGCCCCGACGAGCACGTTTTCGCGATCTGCCGGCGCAATGTCGACACGTGTATCGGGACAGTGTCGCTACGGCGCATCGACATGGAGAACCGCACGGCCGAGACGGGAATCGGGCTGATGTATCCGGAGGATCGGGGCCGCGGCATCGGTCGCGAGGCGAAGGAGATGGTGCTCGACTACGCGTTCCGGGTGCTTGGGATGCACGCGGTGAGCTGCACAATCGCGGCGCGGAACACGCGATCGGTCCGGGCGGTCGAGCGGCAGGGATACCGGTATGCCGGGCGGCTGCGCGCGTCCACGATCGGCCCGGGTGGCGAGATCGGCGACACGCTGGTGTACGACATGCTCCGACCTGAGTGGGAGGAACGGCAGGACAGGCGGTAGTGTTCGGCCGCGTGCGTATCGACTCGGGCGCCATAAAGGCCACCCTTCACGCCGATTTCCCGCCCACCATGGGGCGGATGCTAACGGTGCACACCTTGTGCTTCGTGTCCGGGGACCGATGGCACAGGCGCCCACCAAACGCCCACACGCCGATCACCGCGGGCCTGCGCAGCCGGGGCGGGTGTCGGCGTGTGGGTGAGAAGCTCTATTCCTCGTCCTCGACGTCTGCCTCGACAAGGGCGGCGAGGGCGATGGAGAGATCGTCGCCGGATTCGGCGAGCGCACGCGCGACGTCGCCGGCGAGCGCCTCGTCGAGGGACGACAGCGACTCTATGTCCTCCTCGCTGAGGACGCTCTCCAACGTCGACCGGAAGTCCTCTGGCGAAGTGACGTCGACGTCCAGTGCGATCCAGGCGGAGCTCACCGGCCAGCCCTCGATGTGCAGCGTCCAGTCGTCGGCCTGCACCTCGCAGGCGTCCTGCTCGGCGTCCTCCTCGACGACGACAATGTCGACCTCACCTTCGGCGACAAGACCGCTGAACGCTTCCTGCAGGGCACTCATGAGGGGGTGTTCGGCGGCGTCAAGACTTGGCATCGCGCGAGCCCTCCATGGTGTCCCAACCGGCCAGCGACGACTCCAGCAATGCGAGCGTGCTCTCGATCGAGCGCTCGGCGCGCTGGCGGCCACCGGGGTTCAGGCTGCTGATCGCGATCAGGGCCGTCTTGCCGGTCGAGATCGCGTACTTCAGCATGCGAGCGACCTGCTTGATGCTCAAGCCGTTCGGCGAGGGCGTCGAGGCGCTGGGGACCAGGGTCGGATCCAGCACATCGAGGTCAACATTCACGATCAGCATGTCGACGCGATCGGCGAGCCGATCCAACGCGTTCTCGAAGACGTTGACACCCTTCATCTCATCGGTGGTCACGACGCGGACGTTCGTTGAGCGGAGAAGGATATCCTCCTTCTCTTCGATCTCGCGCACCCCGGCGATGAGGATGCGATCGGTCGGGATCGTCGCCTGCAGCTGGGCCGCCTCGCGCCAGATCGGACCGGCCAGCCCGGCGATGATCGCGACGGGCATCCCGGCGAGAATGCCGCTGACGGTCGTCTCCGGTGTGTTGAAGTCGGCGTGGGCGTCGATCCAGACCAGGCCGATGCTCGCGGCAAGGCCATGCGCATCCTGCAGGCCGGAGAGGAGTCCAATGGCGGCGGTGTCGTCCCCGGCGAGGACGAGCACCGGATTGCCCTTGCCGCGCGCGGTGGCGATGACCTCCGCGGCGTGCTTGCCGAGGCGGCCGATGTTGGCGGCCTTCGGCCCCTCCGCCCGTTCCTCGTCCGGCAGATACGCTTCATGCACCTCGCCGGTGGCGATGCCGGCGGCGGCGAGACGCTTCTTTAAGCCCGCGTGGATTAACGCCTGGGGACCACGGCCAAGGCCAACGAGATGATCGTCGTACCGGTAGGGAATGGTCACAAGTTCGATGGTCATACGCGTTCCCCGATCAAAGGTGGCCGGCGAGTTGCGGTCATGGCGACGCCGGACGACCGGCTCCTGCCCGTCCGCCGATTGCGGATTTGTTCACAAATACCTGCTCGTATGATAGTGAGTTGACAGGCCCCGTGCCACAGCGAGTCGCGGCCGGGACGCGGAGAGCACGAGGCGAACGCATGGCGCACCAGGCAGGCGGAGGCGAGGGGACAGGCGCGGGCGACTGGCGGTCGGCCGCCGGCATCGTCTCGGGCGAGGACAATTACTACCGGTTGCTGGACGTGCCGATGACGGCGAGTCGCCGCGATATCCAGCGTGCCTATCGGCTGATCATGATGCGCTGGCACCCGGACAAGGTGACACCCGAGCAGCGCGCCCATGCCGAGGACCTCAGCCGCCGCCTGAATCACGCCTACGCGACGCTCTCCGACCCGGTGCGGCGGGAGGCGTACGACAATTCCATCCGCGCCGAGGCGCTGCAGTCCGAGATCATGGGCAAGTACGTTGGCGGCTTCGCCTACGGCGGTCCGGCGACGATGGCGGAAGCGCACCGCCGCCCGATGACGGAGCGCGAGCGCCGCGAGCAGCGCGAATCCGACCGTCGGGCGAACATCGCGGTCCTGCTCTTCTTCGGCGTTATCGCCTTGGTCGCGGTTGGCGTGCTACTCCTGTTTTCCCTGATCTCGTTTGCGGGTGGGGCGTTGTTCTGAGTTCCCGCGTCCCGGGCGACGGCCAAAGCCACGCGAACCCCCGCCCCCGCCAGGTCCACGGCCGGGCCCTTGCCGCGTGAAGCGACGGCCACCGCCAACCGGCGGACGGCCGTCGCCACCCGCCGACTTGAGCTCGCCGCGGCGAACCCACCGGTTTGTCTGGTCGATATCCGGCGCGAGGATGCCGGTCAGCGTCTCCAGCGAGTTGAGGAGCGTCTTCATGCCGCTGCGCAGCGCCGGTGTCGCCGGATGATCGATCATCCGCTCGTCGAGATAGGCGGTGTGCAACAGTTCGCCGACGCGCACGACGAGATCGAGCGCGGCGACGGCGGGGATCAGGCGCCGCTGCTCGGGAAGAAGACGCCGCGTGCCGAGGTAGGCGTCGATGATGGCCTCGGTCAGGGCGGCCGACCATCCCTGCATGTGCACGGTCAGCGCAGCGATATCGAGCACCGGCGACCCGGCCGCGGCATGCGACCAGCCGACGAGGCCCGTCACCCGGCGGTCGGCGTCGCGGCCCTCGACGAGGATATTGACCGGCCAGAGGCTGTTGTGGTTCACGACGCTGCGCTCATGCATCAGGGCGGGCTCGTTGCGGACCAGGTCCGACGCGGTGGGGATGATGCGGTTACCGCAGCGCAGCCAGCGCCGAATATCGCGCTGCTCAGCGGCGCGGTCCCCGAGTATTTTGCGACGTGCGAACCAATCCTTCCGCACGTCTTCGAGGAACATCGCCAGTGTGTAAGCCGGAGCGTCCGGCTGCCCGGCGATGTCGCCCGTCGCCTCATGCGCGTGGGCAACCAGGCGAGTCACGTCGGCGATGGTGGTGTGGGCGCGGGCCGATTCCGGCAGCGGGATATCGATCGGGGTGCCGTCGGGCGTCTGGAATCCGCCGTAGCGCCCAAGGGCGAGACCCGGCAGGTAGATCGACCGGGTATAGGTGCGGTCCTTGACGGTGACGAACCGGCGCTCCGGGTCGGACGGCACCGGGTCGATCGTTGGCACGATATCGCCGACCTCGTTCTGGACCGCCTCCAGCACCGAGGACAGGAACCCGACGTGCGCCGGGGTCGTGCCTTCCTTCCACAGGCGCAGCACGAGGTCGCCGGACGGGCCGGTCACATGGACGAGCGGGCGCTCGGCCGGGAAGTCACGCGCGCTGTGGTTGCCGGGCGCGAGCTGATCGACGGCGTCGAGCCAGGCGTCCATGTCAAAATTCGGGTTGAGGTGGCGGTAATCGTGTTCCATCATGCACCGGAGTATACGTGACAAGGGGCCTTCATATGCATTGATTGAAGGTTGCGTACAGCCGGCCCTTGTGGCCGGCTCCCGTTGACCGGCGATCGCCCGCAGCCGGCCGACGCAGGCTAGCTCGGTCACGGACTGCGCAGGGCCGACTATCCCTTATATCCGGGGCCGTTGACGCGGTGGCCGGGGAGGGCGCCGGTATGCTCACCATCGCGCAGCACCGCCGTGCCGTTTACGAACACGTCGCGAATGCCGGTCGAAAGGTGATGCGGATCCGTGTACGTCGCGCTCTCGCCAACGGTCTCCGGATCGAAGACGATCACGTCGGCCATCATCGCCTCCCGCAGCAGGCCACGGTCCCGCAGGCCGAGCCGGTCCGCGACCGCTGAGCTTGCCTTTCGCACCGCATCCTCCAGCGTCAACCAGCCCAGATCCCGCACGTATCGGCCGAGGATGCGCGGATAGGTTCCGTATGCGCGGGGGTGGACCAGCCCGAGATCGGCCGCCCACGCCGGGTCAATACCCCCGGCGTCAGTGCCGAACTTCATCCATTCCTGCTGGAACTGCTGGCGCATGTTGTCCTCGCTCATCGCGAGATACATCGTGAAGATGTTGTGGCCATCGGTGTCCAGCAACTGGAGCACGGTCTCGTACCAGTCCATGCCGAGATCGTCGGCGACCTCCGCAAGGCGCCAGCCCTGGTACTTCTTCATCTCGGGGGTGGTGAATTGGGCGAGGATGACGTTTTCCGGGCCGGACTGCTCGCCGAGGTTCTCCCAGAACCCGGTCGGGTGCCGCATCTCATCAAGAATCCGCGCTCGCGTCTCCGGGTCCCGCAGGTTCTCGAAGAGCTTGCCGTCCGCCGCGGCCCATGGGGGCACGGACGCCGCGAGGCCCGTTCCGGCACCCGGGTAGGGGTACATGTCGGCGGCGATGTCGATACCCCGTGCCCGGGCCGCCGTGATGCGCGCGATTACCTCCGGCATCTTCGGCCAGTTCGTCTTGCCGGCAGCCTTCAGATGGTAGATCTCGGTGACGACGCCAGTCTTCTCCGCAATGCGGAGCTGTTCTTCCAACGCCTCGAGGATCTCATCGCCCTCCGACCGCATGTGTGTGATATGCACGCCGTTGTAGGCGGCGACCACCTCCATCACCGCGATCAGCTCTTCCGTGGAGGAATACGAGTTCGGCGGGTAGATCAATGCCGTCGCGATACCGAAGGCACCATCCTCCATCGCCTCGGCGGTGACGCGTCGCATCTCCGCGACCGCCTCGTCCGTTGCCTCGCCCATTGCGTGGCCCATGCCGTATTCGCGCAGCGTGCCGCCGCCGAGAAACGAGCCAAAGTTGACCGAGATGCCTTCCTCCGCGAAGGCTTCGAGCCAATCACCGAAGCGAGACCATTTTCGCCCCGCTTGCTGCCAGCGCTCGGCATCGTCCGGGTCCATGCGGCGGTCGATGGACGGCGGGAAGGGGGTCTCGATCTTGCCGCCGAACGGCGCCGGGGTCCAGGCTTCGCCAAGGATCTCCGTCGTGACACCCTGTGTCACTTTGCTCAGCGCGCGACCATCCCGCAGGAACGGGATGATCGAATGCGACTGGATATCGATGAAGCCCGGTGCGACGATATGGCCGGCGGCATCGATCACCGTACCGGCGCTGGCCGGATCGATCGTGCCCGGCGGCGCGATCTGTTCGATCCGGTCGCCGGTAATCGCGAGGTCGCCATAGAACCAGGCGTTGCCGGTGCCGTCGATGATGCGGCCGTTGACGATGAGCGTATCTGGCATGGGGCGGTCCTTCTCCGAGTGTGTTGCGGACTGTGGTGCGTACAGCCGGCCACCGCCCGCAGCTACGAGGGCTGGCTGTACGCAGTGGTTATTCGTACTTCCGGAGCTTGTCTCCGGCGTTGAGCGCCGGACACCGGTCGCGGCTGCGTGGTCCCGGACGACAGAGGAAAGCGCCTTACCCCTTGTACCCAGGTCCGAAGACCCGGGCGCCGGGGGTCGCGCCGGTGTGCTCCCCATCGCGCAGGACGGCGGTGCCGTTCACGAAGACGTCGCGCACGCCAGTCGAGAGGTGGTGGGGGTCGGTGTATTCGGAGTGGTCGATGATTGTGTCCGGGTCGAAGATGATGACGTCCGCCTTCATGCCGTCCCGCAGAAGTCCGCGATCGCGCAGGTCCAGCCGGTCAGCGACCGCCGAGGTGCCCTTGCGGATCGCGTCCTCAAGCGTGATCCACCCGTTTTCGCGCACGAAGCGCCCGAGGATACGCGGGTAGCTGCCATACGCGCGGGGATGGACGAGACCACGCTCGGCCTGCCAGGCGGGGTCGACGCCACCCGCGTCCGTGCCCCATTTGATCCACGGCTGCTTCACCTGCATGGCGATATTCTCCGTGCTCATGCCGAAGAACATGGTGAAGATCGCCGACTGGTCCTCGTCCAGCAGCCAGAGCAGGGCGTCGTTCCATTCCATGCCGAGCTCGTCGGCGACGACATCGAGCGTCTTGCCCTGGAAGCGCTTCGCCAGCTCCGGATTGCGGAACTCGGCGAGCAACGTGCCGTCCGGCCCGGTGCGATGGGCGCCGCCCTCGCCGGCTTCGAACGAGCGCATTTCGGCCAGCATCCGCGCGCGGGTCTCCGGATCGCGTAGATTGTCGAAGAGCTTGCCGTCCGCCGCCGCCCACGTTGGCACCGACGATGAAAGGCCCGTGCCGGAGGCCTCATAGGGGTACATGTCCGCCGCGACGTCGATACCGGCAGCACGCGCCGCCGTAATCCGCTCGATCACCTCGGGCATGAACTGCCACGAGTCCTTGCCGGACGCCTTCAGGTGATAGATCTCGGTGCGGACACCGGAATCGCGCGCGATCTGCAGTGTCTCGTTTAGCCCTTCCAGGATTTTCGAGCTCTCGGAGCGCATGTGCGTGATGTGCACGCCGTTGTAGGCCGCAACGACCTTCATAACCTCGGTTAGCTCGAAGGTGGTCGAGTAGGCATTGGGCGGGTAGATCAGCGCGGTGGCGACGCCGAACGCGCCGTCTTCCATTGATTCGGCCGTGACGCGCCGCATCTCGGCCAGCTCCGCTTCCGAGGGATCGCCCATCGACGTGCCCATCGCGTACTCGCGCACGGTGCCCCCGCCGAGGAACGATCCGACGTTGACGCTGATGCCCTTGTCTTCGAGGAACGCCAGCCAATCGCCGAAGCGTTTCCACTCGCGAACGACCTCGCCCCAGCGTGCCGCCTCGTCGTCGGCCAGCCGGTGTACCAGCGCGATGCCGAACGGGTCGGTAACCCGCCCGCCGTACGGGGCAGGCGTCCAGAACTCGCCCATGATCTCCGTGGTGATGCCCTGCGTCACCTTCGAGAGCGTTCGCCCATCGATCAGGAACGGGATGATCGAATGAGACTGGATATCGATGAACCCCGGGGACACCACGTGCCCCGACGCGTCGACCACGGTCGTCGCGGTCGTGGGATCGATGGTGCCCGGCGCGGCGATACGCTCGATGCGCTCGCCGGTGATCGCGAGGTCGCCGTAGAACCAGGCGTTGCCGGTGCCGTCGATGATGCGGCCGCCGGTAATGAGGATATCGGTCATGCGTTGCTGCCCTTCCGTCGTGGACGTCGTCTGCTCCCGGCATCATAGCCCCGTTTCGTACCTCGGGAAACGCCCCGGGTGGCGCGTTGATACGGGTGCGCGTCAAGGGGTACACTGATATGTATGGAGCGAACGTACATAATGGGGTAGGAGCGACCGCCGCATGCGGACCGAGGGCAGCGTGAGCAACAGGGCGAAGTGGGGCGGCGCCATAGGTGTCGGTCTGGCCGTCGTGCTGCTTATCGCCGTCGGCGCCTGGCTCGCGGGTCGTGGCGAGCCGGAGCCCGCACCGTCGATCGCCTTCACCCCGGTCGCAGAGGAGCCGCAGCGCCCCGCGACGCCCATCGCGACCCCATCCCCGAGGGAACCGCGGCCGCCCTCGACGCCGGTGGAGCCGGGACCCGCGACGCCAGTTGCTTCTCCCGGCGCCACGCCAACGACGCCCGCCATGCGCGGCGTTCCCCCGAACGCCTGCGCCGACGGCTGCCTCATCCGGGTGGCGCGAGACGAGACCACCACGACCATTCTCAACGAGGCCGGGCTACGCCCATCGCACGAGGCGGACAATTGGGTCTGGGTCGTCGTCCCGCGCGACGTGGCCGAGACCTTTTCTGCATCGGACGTGGAAACCTTCCTCCTGGCGGATTCGCCAGACACCTTGTCGCTCTATGCGACCCGCTTACCGGACGGCATGAAGGAGAGCGCGGCGCTGGACGCCTTCGGCACCGTGCTCGACGCGGTTGGCGCCCACCGCATCATCGAGGTCCCGACCGTGCCGCCGGTGGTGGATGACATCGTTGCCGAGCGCATCTGGATCGAGAAGGTCCGCCCGGCCCCTGTCGCCATTCGCTCACGGCGCCACCCCGGCGGCCCGCACGTCCCTCGCTGATATCGAGATCGGCGCGTTGCTGCCGGAAGTTGATGCTGACGGGATGCTCGACACGATCACCGAGTTGCAGGGAACCAGCTCGACCGACGGTACCGGGATTGGCACGCGCCAGTACTCGCAGCCGGGTAATGTGATGGCCACCGAGTATCTCTTTGGCCGGCTGGAAGCCTACGGCCTGGAGGTCTGGTACGAGGATTTCATTACCTGGGACGGCTACCTCGTGTCCAATGTCGTGGCGGAGATCCCGGGACGTGACGAGAGCATGATCTACGGCGTCATGGCCCATCTCGACTCGACCGCGGAGAGCTTCGCCGAGGCCCCCGGCGCCGATGACAATGCCACCGGCATCGCCGGCGCGCTGGAGATCGCCCGCATCCTCTCCGGCTACGAGCTGGAGCACCCGGTTCACATCATCTTCGTCAATGCCGAGGAAACGGCGATCATCGGTTCGATGGCCTACGCCGCGAACGTGGTGGAAGAGGGGATCCCGCTCGAAGGCGTGTTCAACATGGACACGATCGGCAACGCGACGTATGGCTCCCGCCTGATCATCAACTCCGGTCCGCGCTCGTCCTGGATGACCGATCTGCTCATCCGCATTAACGACGGCTACGGACTGGGCCAGGAGATCTGGGCGCGCCAGAACGACGCGATCGTTGCCGACGACAATATGCTGCGCAACCAGGGCATCGAGGCCGTGCTCGTCGCGCGACTTATGGCCGACGACTACACGGTGCACCACACCTCGGCCGACACGATCGAGAACATGTCCATGGACAACGCGGCCACCGCGACCATGCTTGTCCTGCTCTCCCTTGCCGCCCTCTGCCAGTAGTCACCGTCACCTCGCCGTCGGGATCGGGATCGTCTGCGCCCGGAGCACAACGAGAGGCTCGGCCCCTCCCGCTCGCCAGACGAGCGATCCGTCGAGGCTGGCGTACTGATCTCCCGCGGTGAGGTCAACGCGTGAGTTCGCCTCCACGTCCTTCTCACCCATGGTGCTGACGTGGTTGGAGCCGCGAAGGAACAGGACTCGTGCACTGCCACTCTCGATTTCGCCAATCTCAACGCCCATCAGGGTACTCGTCGTGGAGCTCGTCGCCGGCGGCCGCACAGCCCGCTCGACGATGAGGATTCCCCGGGATGACGCGAAGGTTGCCCGCGCGTTGCCGAGCAGCCTCGTCTCGACGCCTGGGCCGGAGATGCTCGCGCGCGCTTCTGGTGTGGCGCTGTCCCCGGATGGAACGATCTGCAAGAGGAGCACTTCCGCTCCATTCCCGGACTGGTTCGCAAACGCGATGGTGGTATCCCTGCCGATGACGGTGCCGTCGCCGGCGCCCATCAGGACGTCTCCCGGCGGCAGGGCGGAGCCGGGGGTCGCGAGCGCGCCCGATGGGACGAGGCTGATGGGTTGGTCCGTCGTGAGTGTGAGCTCCCCGCCGGTGACGAGAAGAAGGGCCGGGCCCGGCATCTTCCGCGGGGAGACCGTCCCCTCCGGAGCAAGGGCCAGGTGCACGAACACAATTTCGGCATCAGGTGGAAGCCCACCGACGACAGCGCTCTTCGCGATGGCCGTTGGGGACGATGTCTCAGGTGGAGTGGCCTGTGCTCCCGCGCGTAGAGTTGGAACGAGAGCGGCTGGAAGGATAAGGAAATGGCGGCGGTTGAGAAGTGTCATGGTGCGCTCCCTTCTGGACGATGCAAGTCGGGGCGGGAGATGCGCTGGGGTCCATGACCCACTATACACCGCGATATCCGGGCACGACGCGATCTCAACAGGCAAGCACAACACAGGATGGCCAGCTCGCGAGCTGGCCATCCTGTGGAGAACGCGCTACTGCATCGGCATCTCCGGCAGGATCACGACGCGCAGGATCGTCAGCGGCTCGTCGCCGGTGTTCGTCCACGTCATCGTGGATCCGCCGAACGCGTAGGCATCACCGGTGCCCAACTCCACGTTTCGCGAGAAGGGCACCATCTGCGGCCGTGACATCTCGCCCCGGAGCATGCCGTCCCAGGTCAGGTTCGCCATGCTCGCGTACTCTAGCATCACGTCTGCCTGACCAGTCTCGATCGCGCCGAGCTCCATCCCCAGGTAGCCCGGGAACTCCATGTCAGTGGCGCCCATCTCCGGCTCCACGATGTCTCCGGGCTGAAGGACGACGCGCTCGATCGTCACGGTCGCCGGGATGGGCATGAACTCGGCCGTTCCGATCGACACGCCTCCCTGCGTCAGTCCGACCGGCTCCGGGTACGAACCCTCGTCCGCGCCTTCCTGCTCGCCGGAATACATCAACAGCGCCAGGAGGCTGGCGGTCCCGCTGCCATCGTTCCGGAAGCTGACCGTCGTCCCCGCGTCGACCATGGCCGATGCCCCGGCGGCCAGTTCAAGGTCACCGGCAGCCTGCGGTGTCGCGCCCGCGGTACCCGGCATCACCGGACCGTCCGCCGTCAGCGTCACCGCGCCCCACTCGACGTAGACCATCGACGGTCCCGCCTGGATGCCCGTTTCCACCGAGCCGCCCGGCTCTAGCTGCATGCGGAGGAACCACACTTCGGCGTGCGGTGACGGCAGCTCCGGCACGGCGAACTCCGCCAGTACGCCGACTGGCGCCTCACCGGGCACTGGCGTTGCGGGAATCGGCGGCATGCCCTGCGCCGTCGCCACCAGCGGCATCGCCGCCAGCAGCACGACCGACATCATCGTAAAGATTGAACGCTTCATCGGACGACCTCCTCCAAAATTGGCCTGCCATGGCTATCGTCCGGGCATCTCCGGCCCAACCACCACGCGCAGCACCGTCACCGGGTCACCCATCGGCAGCCATGTGATACCGGCGTTGCCGCTCGCATAGCCGTCGCCTGCCGTCAGCGTCGCCGATCCGGTCATCGCGAGGCGGCTGTTCTCAGCGTCACCGTTGAGAATCCCCGGCCACAGCATCGTGCCGGTATCAAGGGCAATGAACGTCACGGCCGCCTGGCCTTGCTCGACCACGCCCAGCTCGATGCCACCCATGCGCATGCTGCCCGACAGCTCGTCCGGCGCGATCTCGACGCGCTCGATGGTGATTTGCCCGGACATCGGTGGGAACTCGATACCGCCCGCCGAGAGGAGCATCTGCGACAGGCCGACCGGCTCGCCGCCTTCGTCCACAGTGCCCTCCAGCTCGGCCGCGTACGCCATCGCGACCAGGAAGGTCACGGGCTCGTCGCCGTCATTCGACGCGGCCAGCATCGTCCCGGCGGGCACCATGGCGGAGCCCCCAGCTGCCAGCACCACCTGCTGCATGCCATCGGGTGTGGCCATCGCCGCGGCAGCTGTGCCGCCCGTGGCCGCGACCTCCGGCGCCACATCCGACGTCAGCGTCAGTTGGCCGGATTCGACGTAGACCACCACTGGGCCGATCTGCTCGCCCTCCGGCAGTGACCCACCAGGGTCGAGCTGCATGCGGAGGAACCACACTTCGGCGTGCGGCGACGGCAGCGGATCGACGCTGAACTGCGCCAGGACCCCGACCGGCGCCTCGCCGGAGACCGGCGTGGCTGGCATGGGACCCATGCCCTGCGCGGCGCCTATCGACGGCAACAGCGCCAGGGCCAATACGAACGAAAAGAGCATCCGCCGGATCATGGCAGTCCGCCTTTCCACAGGAACGCGCCCGACGCCGTGGCGTGCGGGAACGTCAGCTCCACAAATACGAAGACCAGGAAGGCGACGCCCACCACGATCGGGATCCAGACGAACAGGGAGTGATCGTGGTCGCGAAAGGCGGCGATGACGGCGGTGATCAGGGCGGCCGGCGCCACCAGGATCATCAGGATCACTTCCGCCTGCAGGAGGCCGCTCTGCGAGCCGTCGGACGGCGTGACGATGTTCGCCATCACCAGGCCGAGGGAGACCAGTCCGAGCCAGGCGGCGACCACGCCGAAGCGGGTACGCGGCCATGTGAGGAAATCGGGACGGTGGAGACGGGGATCGTGAAGGATGTTCATGGTCATCCCCCCTAGAAGATGTCGGTGACGCTGACGGCAAGGATCACGCCGACGAGCAATGCCAATGCGACGAAAATGGAGCGCTCCCGCTCCAGGACCAGAGCTACCAACGCGGCGATGGCGGCAACCACGCCGGAGACAGCCATCGCGAACAATGGGGCCGCAAGCCAACCGGACTCGATGAAGGAATCGTCCTCCACCAGCCCACCGACGAGCAGGACGGTCGCGGCAAGGAGACCGCCACCGCCAAGCGCCAGTGCGATCAGGGCGACGGCGACCTTCCCGGCCCGGGATGCCGGGTATTGGAAGATGGTTGGCGGTTGTCCGGTGGTGCGCATCACGATCGTCCTTCACGCGACCACGATTGGCCTACTGGCCCACCCTTATGATGCGTCCGCCGGCATGTCGACCACATAGAGAAACCCGCCGAAACGTT
Source organism: uncultured Chloroflexia bacterium (assembly GCA_963741805.1). Lineage (GTDB taxonomy): Bacteria > Chloroflexota > Chloroflexia > Thermomicrobiales > UBA6265 > UBA6265. Next base: position 37,805 of record CAVUJR010000061.1, on the reverse strand, counting down.
GCAATCTCGCAACGTTTCGGCGGGTTTGCAGACAGACGCGTCGGCACCTAGCCTTACGCCTGCTCCTCGGTGATCGACGTCCACCGGGCGATCAGGCGTGACAGGAGGCGAATCTCCTCCAGCGAGAAGTCGTCCATCAGGTGCTGTAACGAGGCGAGGCGAGCCGCGTCCAGATCCCGCAGGATCGCGATGCCGGCGTCCGTCGCCGACGCGGTGATGCGCCGGCGGTCGGTTTCGAGAGTGATGCCGCGTCGCCAGGCCGCGTGCCACGAGCCGGTCCATAAACTCCGGTCACCGTGCTCGCCGACAGCCCTGTCTGGGCCGCCACGCGCGACATCTCCAGCTGTGGCCCCTGATCGGCAAGCAGCGCCAGCGCGATCGCCTGCGGGAAGGTCAGCCCATGCGGCGCGAGCATCCGCTCCGCTGAACGTAGGTTCCGCTAACCCATGTCGTCGATCGTTTCCAGCAGCCGGGCGATCTCCTCGCGGCGCGCGTGCTCCTCTCGTGCCTTGTCTGTGGGACAACGGAGGAAATAGTTCGAAGTCGAAGTAACTTGGTGCAATGTTCTGATCCGCAAGGGAGGCAACGGTTCGCTGTTCACTGTGGTGTTGCTAACGCCCCTCGGCAAGCGCGCGATGACCGAACGGGGTGAGCGTCGCCGTCGCATGATGAGGCAGGAGAGGATGCTGCCGGATCTCAACCAGCCCCAGCGCATCCAGTGCGTCGACAGCATGCTCGGTCGGCTGCGAAGGGAGGTTGGCGTCCGCGCTGAGCTCCACCATGGTCGCGGTCCCGCCCCGCAGCGAGAGCACGCGCAAGACCGTCAGTTGGTCTGGCGGGAGCGGCTGGCGGGCTGGATAAGCGTCCGGCGTGGTGACCGGGCGAAGCGGAAGGGCACGTGGCGGGAGCGGAGGACGAGGTCGGGGAAGTGGCTTCATTGCTGGGTCCTGCTGTCGACGGTGCCCGACGCCTCTGGGCGACAGAGCTGGTTCACGATGAAGATGCGAGATGTTGCATGCGACATTGCAGAACCCATGCCGCCATGTACGGACACGTCCCTATGGAGTATTCCCGGTCGTCCATTCCACGCATCGCCACTGCTCTTCGACGCGCTGTAGGATCACGCGATCGGTGTAGCCCAGCGGCCGTGATGTGGCCTCGATGCAGGTCAGGTTCGCCACGATCGCGGGTAGGACGACCCGCAGCAGTCCGCCGTGGCTCACGGCGAGCACGGTCTCTGTCCCTGCATGACCGGTTGCGATCGCATCCATCAGGGCGACGACGCGATCCTCCAGCTCGGCCAGGCTCTCGCCGCCTGGGTGACGCGTCTTCCGGATCCCACGTTGCCAGTCGACCTCGACGGCGGCATACCGGTCCCACCGCCAGGCGTGCTCGCCGGTGTAGGGGAGCCCTTCATAGTCGCCCACATTGTACTCGCGCAGCCCGTCCGTCTCCGTCACGGGCACGCCAAACTGGTCCGCGATGATGGAGGCCGTCCGTGCGGCCCGGCGCAGAGGGCTGGTGTAGATGTGAGTGATCCCGAAATGGGCCAGAGACCGCGCCAGTGCGTCTGCCTGCGCGACTCCGGCCGGGGTAAGGTCGTACGCGTGCTCGCGCCGGTTCGCGAAGATGCCGGCCAGGTTCGCCTCGCTCTCGCCATGCCGCGCGAAAATCACCCTGAGCGGCACGGTCAGCTTGCCGCGTGGTTGATCGTCGTCGACATCTCGACCGAAGGCGGGTTCTTCAGCGTGGCGGACACCACGCAGTACCGCTCCGCGCGCTGAATGAGCCGCTCCAGCCGGTCGTTCGGCGCGTCCGCCTCCAGCTCGACGTTCACCCTGATCGCCTGGAAGCCGACCGGGGTCTCTTTGTCGACGCCCATCGTGCCGCGGAAGTCCATGTCGCCCTCGACAGTGAGGTCCAGGCGCTTGAGCTCGATGCCCATCGCCGCCGCGACCATACGGATCGTGATCTCCTGGCAGGCGGCGAGGGAGGCAAGGAAGATGTCGCCGGAGCAGGGCAGGTCGCCCTCGCCAGCGGCGAGTTCATGCGCGCCGACGTCCCAGCCAAACCCGGTTCCGGCATCCGTATGGATGCGCACGCGCGTCGGGTTCGTGCCAGATTCCGTTACGCTGCGGACCGACATCGTGGCCTGCGCGCTCTCCGGGTCGGTGGTGAAGCGTTCCTTGAGGGGGGCCTGGCGCTCGCGGAGATTGAAGGTGCTGCTCATGGTGGGCATATCCTGGTCGTGGCCGGAGTCTCGTGGCGACCAGTGTACCGGAGATACCTCTCAAGCCCGGGAATATCTGCGTACAGCCGGCCCTCGTGGCCGGCCAACGTCCGCCGCTGCGAGGGCCGGCTGTGCACAGCAACAGTGGCCCATGCTACCCGCCGAGATAGAGCCGCCGCACGCGCTGGTCGGCGAGCAGCGCCTCGCCGGAGCCGGTGAAGCGGTTGCGACCAAGCTCCAGCACATAGGCGCGGTCGCTGATCGAGAGCGATTTGACCGCGTTTTGCTCAACCAGCAGCAGTGTCAGCCCCTCACGCTTGAGCACGCCGATCTGCTCGAAGATCAGCTCCACGAACATCGGCGCCAACCCGAGCGACGGCTCGTCCATCAGGACCATCTTCGGGTCGCTCATCAGCGCCCGGCCCATCGCCAGCATCTGCTGCTCGCCGCCGGACATCGTGCCCGCCGCCTGCCGCTTGCGCTCGGCCAGCCGCGGGAACAGGTCGAAGATGCGCTCCATCAGTACCGGGACCTTGCGCTTGTCTTTCAGCGGGTAGGCGCCCATCTCGAGGTTCTCGACCACCGTCATCTGGTCGAAGACGATGCGCCCCTGCGGCACCACCGCCATGCCGTGCCGGACGACCTGTTCCGGTCGCATCCCGATGACGTTCGTGCCGTTGAAGAGGATCGTGCCCGCCGACGGCTTGAGCTGGCCGATCACCGACTTCAGCACGGTCGATTTTCCGGCCCCGTTTGGCCCGATGATGCTGACCGCCTCGCCCGGGTGGACGACCATCGACACGTCGTGGAGGATTTGGACCTTCCCGTACGAGGCATCGATACCCTCGACGCGCAGGATCGGGTTGCCCTGCGATGCGGCGGGGTCCTCGCCGTTTTCCCAGACGCCGTCGGCGCGGACCGGCGTCGTTGCGCTAGCTTCCAAAATAGGCCTCCATCACGCGCGGATCCTCGCGGACCTCCGCCGGGGTGCCGTGGGCGATCACGGATCCGTAGTCGAAGACGAAGATGCTCTCGCACAGCTCCATCATGATCGCCATTTCGTGGTCCGTCAGCAGGATCGTCTTGCCCTCCTGCACCCACGCGTCGATGCGCTCCAGCAGCTTCTTCTCCATCACCGGGTTCACACCGGCAAAGGGCTCATCCAGCAAAATCAGGTCCGACTCGATCATGCTCAGGCGCAGGAACTCGACCAGCTTTTGTTGCCCGTAGGAGAGGTTGGAGGCGTATTCATGGGTCAGGCGGCTCAGGCCCAGCTCGTCGAGGAGCCGCTTTGCCAGGGCCTCCGCGCCGTGGAAGCTGTCCTTCGTGACGACGCTCAGGTTCTCCAGCACCGTCATGGTCGGGAAGAGGCGAGTGAGCTGGAAGGTGCGCCCCATGCCCATCGCGTTGATCAGGTGCGGCGCCTTGCCAGCGATGTTCTCGCCCTTGTAGACGATCTCGCCGCTGTCCGGCGTCTCCAGCCCGGTGATGAGGTTGAACATCGTCGACTTGCCGGATCCGTTCGGACCGATCACGCCGGTGACCTTTCCGCGCTCGATCTGGAGGCTGGCGTCGTCGACCGCCTGGACGCCGCCGAAGCGCTTCGAGACGTTGCGGACCTCCAGGATGATGTCCGTCGCAGCGGGTGCGTGCGCGCTCATATGCGGCGACTCCTCGGCAGGATGTTCCAGCCCTGTAGCAGTGAGAGCAACCCACCCGGCATGAAGAGGACGACGAGGATAATGATCCCGCCGTAGATGATCTGGTAGAGGTTCGGATCCTGCGCCCAGACCTCTTCCGAGACCAGCGTCAGCACCACCGAGCCGATAATCGGCCCGAGGATCGTGCCGCGGCCACCGAAGATCGTCGTCGTGATCGCCCGGATCGTCCAGATGATCGCGAAGACGGTGACCGGGTCGATGTAGCCGATATGCCGGGCGTAGATCGCGCCGGCGACGCCGGGGAACACCGCGCTGCCGGCGAAGGTGGTGATCTTCACATAGGTCGTGCGGATGCCCATCGACTCGGCGGCGACCTCATCGTCGCGGATCGCCAGCAGCTTCAACCCCCAGCGTGACGTGCCGACCACGTACGACCAGATCACTGCCAGCACGGCTAGCGCGAGCATCGCGTAATAGGTCTGGTTGTTGTTGAAGGCGACCTGGAACTCGTCCCAGAAGCCCATCCCGTCCTCAATCCGCTCTCGGCGCGGGAAGGGGAGGAACACGCCTTGTCCGCCCAGCGTGAGACCATCCCACGAGAGGACGATCACGCGCGACAACTCGGTGAAGGCCAGCATCGCGATCGCGAAGTACGGCCCGCGCAGGCGCAGTGTCGGGATGCCGATCACGAAACCGACGACGCCTGTCAGCGCGCCGGCGACGAGCACCGCGGGAATCCAGCCCATCTTGTCGTAGTGGATGAGCAGCGCGTAGGTGTACGACCCGATGCCGAAGAACCCGGCCGTGCCGAACGAGGTGTACCCGGCGAAGCCGGACAGCCAGTTCCAGCTCGACGACAGCGCGATCACCAGCAGCACGGTGAGGGTCAGGGTGATCGTGTAGGCCGTGGAGACCATCGGCAGGCGTAACAGGAACAGCGCGCCGATGATCAGCAGCACGAGGTAGAGCCAGCCGAGCTGCCGCTCCCAGCGGGGAGGGCTATAAGCAGCGATGTCGTCGTCGACTGCCGGAGTGGCGGCAGGGGTGGTCGGAGGAGAGCTCGCCATCTCAGCGCTCCGCCTTTCCGAAGAACCCGGATGGCCGGACGATCAGCACGACAAGCAGGATCAGGTAGGCGACGCCCTCCGAGAGCTGCGTGTTCATGAAGTATGCGGTCATCGTCTCGCTGACGCCGAGCACGATCGCCCCGAGGAATGCCCCGACGAACGAGCCGAGCCCGCCCAGCACGATGATAGCGAACCCCTTGCCGATGAACATGCGGCCCATCTCCGGGTTGATCGTGAAGATCATCGCGATCAGCGAGCCGGATACCGCGGCCATCGCCGAGCCGAGCGCGAAGGTCGCGAAACGGACCCGCCGCACGTCGATGCCGCAGAGCTGGGCGACCTGGGGGTGCTGGGATGTCGCGCGGATCGTCTTGCCGAAGGTCGACATGCGAAGGAACACCCACATGCCGCCGGTCACCAGCATCGCGATGAGGAAGGCGACGAGGCGTGACTTCGAGAACGAGATGTCCCCGAGCGTCCATGACCCGGTCAGTGGCCCATAGGTGACCGAGCGGAAGTTGGAGGTCCAGAGGTTGAGGGCGACGCCCATCATCAGCGTTGAGAGGCCGAACGTGAGCAGCAGCGAGTTGATCATCGGCTGGTTGATCACCCGCTCGACCATCCCGAGCTGCAATAGCCACCCGAGCGCGCCGAGCGCGACCGCGACGATCGGTATCGACACCAGCGGGTTGATACCCGCGCTGGAGTAGAGGAAGTAGGTAATGTAGGCGCCGAGCATCATCAGCTCGCCGTGGCCGAGGTTGATGATCTTCATCACGCCGAAGATCAGGTTCAGCCCGGTGGCGAAGAGCGCGTACACCCCTCCCAGCAGGATCCCGCTGATGATGACCTGGAGAACGTCCATACGAGTCCCTTTGCCCTGTAGTCTCGTCCCCCGTGGGCGAGACCTCGACCGGAGGTCGATACCTGTACCGGGAACGACCGCGCTCGACCTGCCGCGCAGCGGCAGGTCCCGGGACGACACCGGCGGATCCGTGCGCCTTACGCCTCTATTCCCATCTCCTCGAACACGCGCCGCAGCACCCGGAACGAATCCAGCCCGGAGGGCAACCCGGCGTAGACCGCTGTCTGCAGCAGCGCCTCGCGGATCTCGACCGGCGTGCACCCGTTGTTGATCGCGCCACGCAGGTGCAGCTCCAGCTCATGCGGCCGGTTCAACGCCGAGAGGATGGAGATATTGATCAGGCTGCGCTGCTGGAGCGAAAGCCCCTCGCGCGTCCAGATATCCCCCCAGGCATGCTCCGTGATGATCGTCTGCAGATCGCGCGTCAGCTCGGTCATGTTGGCGAGCGAGGTATCGACGTACGCATCGCCGAGCACCTTTCGCCGCACCGCCATCCCCGCCTTGAACTTCTCCGATGGCTCGTTGCCCATGTCCCACTTCCCCCGGTGGCCATTGCCCGACATAGAAGCCTCGTCACCCTGAGCTCAGTGAAGAACGACGGGGTGACGGTGTGAGTGCGGACGCAATCCGCGCTTTCACGAGTGGGGCGGGCGATTGCGCCCGCCCCACCACGTCGACCCCGTCGCTACCGCTCGTCCCACGTCGGCGTCGGGAGGATGATGTCGCCGGTCTTGAGGTCCTCCGGCGCGACGATCACCTTCTCGCCCTCCTGCCACTGGACTGGTCAGGGGGATGTGCCCGGTCTGCTTGCCGGTCTCGTCGACCTTGTACTCGCCGGCAAGGATCGTCGGCATCGTCAGCGCGTAGAACTCGTCCGTCAGCGCGTCGAGATCCAGGCTGCCGACGTTGTTCACGGCCGCCTCCAGGATCGTGCAACCGGCGTAGCCCGTCGCCGAGTGGTAGTCCGGCTCGCGGCCGTGCATCTCCACATAGGCGTCGAAGAACGCCTTGTTACCCTCGGTCTCGATCTGCGGCTCCCACATCGACGGGCCGAGAACGTAGTTGGCGTCATCGGCGAGCGTGTCGAGGAAGTCCGGCTGCGCCGCGCCGACGGAGAATGCGTAGAGGCGCGGATTCAGGCCGAGCTCCTTGGCCTGCCGCATGATCAGCACCGAGTCCGGCAGGTAGGAGCCGCCGATCAGCATATCGGGGTCGAGATCGCGGATCTTGGTCAGCACCGACGAGACGTCCGTCGCCTTTTGCGGGTACGACTCTTCCAGCACAACCTCGATGCCGCTGTCATTGAGCCATGTCACCGCGCCCTGGCCGGTCGACATCGGGAAGACAGCGTCCTCGTAGATGACCGCGGCCGACGTGTAGCCCTGGTCGGTGGCGATGTTGGTAACGATGTCCTTGAAGTAGTCACCGGCAACGGAATAGACGCCGAACACACGCTGGAAGCCGCTCTCCCAGATCGAGTTCGCCGAGGCGCCGGCGACCAGGAGCGGGTAGCCGTAGCTCTCCGTGACCTGCGCCACGGCCTGGGTCACGCCGGAGGCGTACGGGCCCATGATCAGGTCGACCTGATCTTCAGTGATGAGTCGCTCGTAGAGGCGAGCACCGGTCGTCGGGTCGGACTGGTCGTCATAGAGCACCATCTCGACCGGGCGCCCGAGGAGGCCGCCGGAGGCGTTCTTCTGTGACTCCCAAAGCTTATAGGCCTCCTGCTGGTAGAGGCCGGTGCGGCCGTTGCTGCCGGTCGTCGAGATGGAAGCGCCGATGCGGATCGGCTCGCCTTCCGGCGCCGCCGCGGCCGGGCTCGCCATCGGGCTCGACTGCGCGAAAAGACGCCGCTGCGCGCCGAGCGCGGTCGCGCCGGCACCAAGGGCCGTGGCCCGCTTGAGGACAGTTCGTCGGTCTATCGGGGACATGATGACCTCCCTGGGATTACTACTCGTGGCACCCGTGAAGCTGGCGCCGATCGCCCTGCACGCCCATACCGTGACGGTGGGCGCGTCCATCCTGAGCCGGAACCTGGTCACCTCCAGTCTTACCGTTTGCGCCCGTGCCGCAACCCCCTCGCGGGTGGCGAAGGGGGCGGGGCCGGGAACGGGCGGCAGCATCGTCCTTCATGGGCCGTCGAAATGAGGCTGCGAGAACGCCGCGATGGTGCGGTACGCGATCGATCCGAACGTCGGTATGCATTGGTCGTGCTTGTCGATGTTCTACCAGTTCGGCGCGAGAACTGTCAACGACCTCCGTATATTGTCGACAGCCATCCTGGCTCGTGCACGGTCATCCGCCACCCGGAACTACCCGGACGGATAGTGTCCCGGGCCGTCGACCCTCGTAGGCTGAAGAGGCATTTTCCGACGTATATCGTCGGATATTCCTTCGGGGGCTGACACCATGACTACCATCTCGCCCGGGTTGCGGGCGGAAGACATTCTCGAATCGCTCACGCGCGTGATCGACGCCGAATACGGCATCAACATCATCGACCTCGGTCTCGTCTACGGCATCGAGGTCGCCGAGGGCGTGGTCACCGTCCAGATGACCCTGACGGAGCCGGACGTCCCGCATCGAGACGACCTGATCGCCTCGATTCACGACACGCTGCGAAGACGGCATGCGGAGGTAGATGAGGTCATCGTCGACATGGTGGCCGATCCGCCCTGGCGGCCAGATTTCATCACTGAAGCGGGCGAGATGCAGCTGCGCCATCCGGTACAGCCGGGCACGGCGGATGAGGAGATCACTCCGGACGACGTCGTCAAGTCCCTGAAGCTGGTGCTGGATCCCGAAGTCGGGATCAACATCGTCGATCTCGGCCTGATCTATGTCGTGACGGTGCGCGGTCAGGACGTCCACATCGAGATGACCCTGACCACACCGGGTTGTCCGCTTCACGCGACGATCGAGCAGGCCGTGCACCGCGTGCTGGAGACGCGTCACCCGAGCGTCGGGGAGATCGAGGTCGAGCTCGTCTGGGAGCCGGCGTGGGACGTCGACAAGATCACGCCCGAGGGGCGCGCGGAGCTGGGGTGGTGAACATGACAACGGAGCAGGGGCCGATCCTCGCCAGCTGGAAGATCAGCGAGGTGCTGAAGCGCTACCCGGCGCTGCTGGATGTGCTGGTCGATCTTTCACCGGCGTTCAGCAGGCTGCGTAACCCGATGTTACGGAAGGTCCAGACACGGCTGGTGACCGTGCAGCAAGCCGCCGGGATCGCCGGACTTGATCCGCGCGAGCTGGTGCGGACGTTGAACCTCGCCGCCGGGATCACGCCGCCGGGCGTCGAGAGCGACGATGAATCGACACCGCGCGAGCAGGAGCGGCCGGCATGGGCCGTCGCCGCCACGGTCGCCCGCGAGCTGGACGTGCGCGAGATGCTCGCGAACGGCCAGGAGCCGTTCCGCCTCATCACCGGTACCGCGCGTGAGGTCGGGTCCGGTGAGGCCTTCGCGCTGATGACGAGCTTTGAGCCGCTGCCGCTCTACGATGCGCTGGCGAAGCAGGGTTTCAGCCACTGGGGCGAGCCGATCGGCAACGGCGACTGGCGGATCCTCTTCCATCGCGATGGTGAGGCTGCTGCGGCAAAAACGCCGGCGTCCACCGGGGTGGAGTGGGATGCTCCCGCTTCCGCCGAAGTGACGATCGACGTCAGCGAGTTGGTGCCGCCAGAGCCGATGGTTCGCATCCTCGAGGCGCTGGAGGAGCTGCCGGATGGCGCGCGGCTGCTGGTCCACCATGTCCGGCGCCCGATGCATCTCTACGACCGGCTCGACGAGATGGGCTATGCACATGCCACGCGGGAACTTGCACAGGACCGCGTCGAGGTCCTCATCCAGAAGCCGGACGCTGCCTCATGATGCCTCTTGACTCGCGGAACGCGCCGTCGCTCGATCTTCCGGCGCGGTTCATGGTGCTGGCGATCGCCGCCTTCGCGACGGCCGTGCTGATCTCGCCATGGGCGTTGCCATTGATGCAGGAAGGGTTCAACGCTTTCCCGCTTCTCGCCTTTGTGCACCTGATCACGCTCGGATTCGTCGGCGCGATGATCATCGGCGCGAGCTACCAGCTCATCCCGGTGGTGGTGCAGGCGCCACTGGCATCGGTCCGGCTCGGGCGGCTCTCGTTCTGGCTCTATCTCGCCGGTCTCGCCTTCTTCCTGACCGGGCTGCTGCGCGAGTGGCTCCCGGGCATGTCCATCGGCGGCACGCTGCTCGGCGGCGCCTTCACGCTCTACATCTGGATCGTCGTCGCGACCATCGGCCGGGCGCCCCATCGCGACGCCGTCGCCTGGTACATCCTGGCCGGCTCGCTGTTCTCCGGTGTGGGGATGAGCTTCGGCGTCCTGCTCGCCTTCAACAAGAGCGACGGATTCCTCGGCGGCCGCCTGCTGGACACGCTGGCCGCGCACATCGTCGTCATGCTCGGCGGGTGGGTGGCGATCACGTTCATGGGCGTCGCCTATCGCCTGATCGGCATGTTTACCCTCGCCGAGAAGCACTTGCAGGAGCGGTGGCTGTGGACCGGGCTGGTGCTGGTCGCCGGCGGAGTGAGCGTGCTCGCCCTTCGCTTCCTGCTCGCGTGGCCGGAGCGGGTAGGGGAGAGCGCAGCGGCCTTGATCTTCACCGGCTTCGTCGTCTTCGCGCTGCAGGTCTGGCGCATGTACCAGCGCCGGATGCGCCGGACCTTTGACATCCACGTCCCGTTCGCCGTCGCCGCCGTGACGATGATGCTCTTCGCCGCCACCTCCCTCCTGGGCGGGCTCCTGCTGGACGCGACGCCGGCCGGGCCGTTTTGGATGGCGACCGGCTGGATCGCGCTCGTCGGTGTCGCGGGGACGGCGATCCAGGGATTCTTCTACAAGATCGCGACGTTCCTTGTCTGGCTGAAGCGCTATGCGCCGATCGCGGGACGGCAGAAGGTGCCACGGCTGGAAGAGATGTACAGCCGGCGCGTTGGTATTGCCGGACTCGTCTTCTGGCTGGCCGCCATCGCGACGGGCTGGACCCTGCTTGCGCTGGACCTGCGGGGGCTGCCGCTGGTTGGGCTGCTCATGGTCTCAGGCGCGGCGTGTTTCCTGGTCAACGTCGTGAGTATCGCCCGGCACTGGCGGGCTCCGGTCGCCGCATCGTCCTCGTCGATGGTGCTGCGGCCCGGGCTCGACAAACGGGCTTGATGATTTCCTCCCGGTCCGGAGCGGGCCGGGGTTTGATGGCGCGTGCGCGCCGAGAGATGGAGGTATCGCATGGCGATGCAGAAGGACACGATCGATGTGCGCGAGATCACGCCGCGGGAGCGGCACCCGCTGATCTTCAAGACCTTTGATGACTTGAAGCCGGGCGAGTCGTTCCAGCTGGTGAATGACCACGATCCGAAGCCGCTCTACTATCAGTTCATGGCTGAGCGCCAGGGGCAGGTCGGGTGGGAGTACCTCGAAGAGGGCCCGGAGACCTGGCGCGTCCAGATCAGCAAGACGGCGTAGTCGCCAGTGCTCGTGTTAGGGGCCGACATACGAGTTTGCTCCTGACAGCGACGGCCTTTCATGGCGGGATGTTTCGCCGATCCTCTCCCCGGCCCGTGTACCATTGAGGGATGAATGGGACGAAACCGGAGGACCGGCTGTGATCGACCGCCACGACGAACGCGTTTTGCTCTTGCTGGGCCTGCTCTCGACGCAGAGCCAGCACGGCTATCAGATGAACGAGTTCATTGAGCACAATCTCGGCCGGGTGACGCTGATGAAAAAGGCGACCGCCTACGCGCTCCTGACGCGCATGGAGGACGCCGGACTGGTCCAGGCGGAGGACGCCCGCGAGGGTAACCGGCCCACGCGCCGTGTCTACTCGATTACCCAGGATGGCACCGCGCTGATGCGCGAGATGCTGATCTCCGTGCTGCAGGAGCCGAGCGAGAGCCTGCCGCCGGGCGACATCGCGGTGATGTACATCGCCGCGTTGGATACCGACACGGCGATGAGCGCGCTGGAGCAACGCGTCTCGACCATGGACGAGCAGGTCGCCGAGCTGGAATCGGCGCCCCTGCACCCGAACGTCGTGGGCGTCGACCTCGCGATCGAACGGCGGCTGACCCTCATGCGCGCCGATCGCGACTGGTTTCGTGGGGTGATCGATCGACTGCGTAGCGGCGCGGTCGTACCTCGTGGTGTCCTGACGGCTGCCACGTAAGGCGCGGCGAGGAAGTTCGACGGGTGCGGGACACGACAAAGGCGGGATGGACAAGTACCATCCCGCCTTTGTGTGTATGTTTGGGGTCTAGCTCGACTTCGTATTGTCGTCGTACTCGTGCGCCATCTCGTCTGGCCCTTCGTCGTCCGGGTTGAAGATGGCGTCGGTCGCGTCCGTCACGAAGTTGCCTCGCTCGTCGCGCTCGTTGATGTAGTCCTCGTCGAGCCCAACATCCTCGTTGTCGCGCGCGCGGCGCTCGTTCGCCTCGATTTCCTTCTGGACGTCGTCATCGTTCATGCGAGCCTCCTTTGGACGATCCATACGCGGGTCGTTGCCTTCCCGTATGCACACCGCATGCCGCCGCCGATCCCCTTCCATCGTGCGGCGCTTGCTGCGAAGATGCGTGATGAGGTTGACGGTCTTCGCAGGAGCAACTGGCATGGAACATGATCAGGAGATCGCCGCGCAGGAGCGGGTCCGGGCGCTGGCGGATGCGGCCGGGTTGACCATTGACCCCGCGCGGTTGCCCGCGCTTGCCGACGCGTTCGACGGCGTGCGGCTGATGGTCGCGCAAATGGAGGATCTGGCCCGGCGCGCCGATGTGCCGGCAAGCGCGACCTACGACGCCGCATGGAGCGAAGGGGAGGACCGGTGATGACGGATACCACCCCTCCCAGGACGATTCGCCATGCGCTTCAGGCGCTGGCATCCGGCGAACTGACCACCGAGACGCTGTTGAACGAGTTGCTCGGCCGCATCGCCGCCACCGACGATGCGGTGCACGCCTGGATCGATGTACGCCCGCGGTTCCTCCAGGAGCAGGCAGCCTCCATGGACCGCCGCCGATCGCTTCCGCGGCATGCACCGGCCCTCCTTGGCATCCCGCTCGCCGTGAAGGACATCATCGACCTGGCCGGCTATGCGACCGAGTGCAACATGCTCAGCCGTCACGGCATATCGCCAGCCGCGCGCGACGCCGCGGTCGTCCACCGGCTACGGCAGGATGGCGCGCTCTTCCTTGGCAAGACGGTGACACAGGAGGCTGCCGCCGGCGTGGTGAGCGACCCCTGCCGCAACCCCTGGCACACGGACCGTATTCCCGGCGGCAGCTCGGGCGGTACCGGGGCGGCCATCGCGAACGGCACATGCCTGGGTGGGTTCGGGACCGACACGGGCGGTAGCATCCGCATCCCGGCCGCCCTCTGTGGGGTTGTCGGGCTGAAGCCAACGTACGGGCGCCTCCCGCTGGACGGTATCTTTCCGCTCTCGGATTCCCTGGATACTGTCGGTCCCCTGGCTCGCACGGTTGCCGATGCAGCCGCCCTGTACCTGGCTATGGCGAATCGCGTGGGTGAGATCGATGCCGTCTGGGAGCGGTTCCCGGAGGGGCAAGGGACGCTGGAAGGCACGCGGGTCGGGGTGCTCGGTGGGTTCTTTACCGATCGGCTGCAGGGCGTTGTCGCATCGGCGTTCGCTCATGCCATCGAGACGGTGCGCTCGCTTGGCGCGGAGATCGTCGAGGTCGAGTGGGCCGAGGCGTCGCAGGCGCGGACGGTGGCGATGATGATCTCGCGCATCGAGTCGGCGCATGTGCACCGCGACGCCTTGCGAACCGCCCCGGACCTGATGGGTGAGGCACTGCGCTCCCGTGTCGAGGTTGGCGCGATCATGCCCGCGGACGCCTACCTGCAGCTGCGAAGGGCGCGGGTGGCGGTGCGGGACTCGATCGCGACGCTCTACCGCGAGCACCAGCTCGACGCCGTGCTTGTGCCGACGGTGCCCGCGACCGCGCCGAAGGTCGATGAGCCGGTCGCCTATGATGACGGGTCAACGGAGGAGGTCGGTGCTGCCATGACCCGGCTCACCGGTCCATGGAACGCGACCGGCCAGCCGGTGATCGCCGTGCCGGCAGGGTTCGGCGAGGATGGCATGCCCGTGAGCATGTCGTTCGTCGGCCGCCCGGACGAGGAGCTTGCCCTTGCGGATATCGCGCACGCCTATGAGCAGGCTGCAGGTTTCTGGACCGCGATGCCGTCGTAACCCCAACGGCATGCAATTGCGTACCGCCGTCCCGTTTATCGACGCTTGGCCACCGCGAGGGCGGCCTGCGCGCCGATTCCTCGCCCATCATGAGGGCGAGGCTATCGGTATACGCCCTTTCGTAGCCCCGGATCTGGTGTCCGGGAGAGAGTGGCGAATGCGCGTTTTGTCATGTGCAACCGGGGGCAATGACGCCAGGCGTAGCCCCGAGCCCAGTGGTCACGCGTCAGCGCGATCCCGCTGTGCCCGGGGAGTGAGACGTCCCCCTTCGCCGACCACTGCGGGTCGGCGTACCGGTGCGGACGTGACCGGGGCAAATGTCCCGTTCGGGCGCCTACCCGAGGATCTTCTCGATCGTCGCCTGCTCATCCTCGCCCAGCGGCGCGAACGTCATGGTCGCCAGGTTCTGCTCCAGCTGCGCCACGCTCGACGCGCCGATCAGCGCCGAGGTGATCTCGGGGCGGCGAAGGATCCAGGCCAGCGCCAGTTGCGCCAGCGACATCCCGTGGCCAGATGCGATCTCGTTCAGCGCCTTCGCCTTCGCGAGGTACGCCTCATCGACCTGCTCCGGTCGCAGCGAACCGCTGCGGGCCGCGCGCGACTCGGACGGGATCTCTCCGCCGAGGTAGCGATCCGTCAGCAGCCCCTGCGCCAGCGGCACATAGGCGATCGAGCCGACGCCGTGCTCGCTCAGCACGTCGAACAGCCCGTCCTCCGGGTGCCGATTCAGCATGTTGTAGCTCGGCTGGTGGATCAGCAGGCGGATGTTGTGCGGCTTCAGCGCCTCGACCATCTCCCGCGTGCGCTCCGGCGAGTAGTTGCTGACGCCGACGTACAGCGCCTTGCCGCTCTGCACCGCGGTCGCCAGGGCCCCGGCGGTCTCCTCGATCGGCGTGTCCGGGTCCTCGCGGTGGTGATAGAAGATATCCACGTACTCCAGGCCCATGCGTTGGAGGCTCTGGTCCAGCGACGAGAGCAGGTATTTGCGCGAGCCATGGTCGCCGTATGGCCCGTTCCACATCCAGTAGCCGGCCTTGGTAGAGATGACCATCTCGTCGCGGAACGGGCGGAGGTCCTGCTCCATCACCTTGCCGAAGTTCAGCTCAGCGGCGCCGGCCGGTGGGCCGTAGTTGTTGGCGAGGTCGAAGTGCGTCACGCCGGCATCAAAGGCGGCGTGCAGGATGGCGCGCTGGGTCTCCAACGGGCGCTCGTCACCGAAGTTCTGCCAGAGCCCGAGCGAGATCTCGGGCAGCATCAGTCCACTGCGACCGGTGCGCCGGTAGCGCATCGTGGTCTCGTAGCGGTTCTCGGCTGGTGTATAGGTCATGCGGAATCCGTCCTCCCTTGCTATGGTGCGGGCATCGTCGCCCACCCCTGATAGTATCCCGCCTTCCACCCGTCCGTGGAGCGCGGTCGTGAACCGTGGACGGAACAGCGCGGCGAGCGTGTTGACGCGTGGCGTTCGCGGTCTCTACACTGTCCGGGTGCGGACATTAGTCACGCATGACTAAAAATCCCGCCTGCATCAGGCTGGATGGAAGGACCCCTACACCGATGTTCCTTTCCCCTCGCGAGATGGTCCATTCCAGGCTCCGAACCATCATGATCGTTGCGATCATCGCCCTCATCGCCTGGCTTGTCTTTATCCTCTCCGGCCTGGCCAACGGGCTTTCGAACGACAACGGCGCAACGCTGCGCCGGATGGACGCGGACGCCGTCGTCCTGCAGAAGGACGTGCGGTTCTACCTGCACCGGTCGATCCTGCCACTGTCGACCGGCGACGAGATCCGGCAGATCCCGGGCGTCGACGACGTTACCCCGATCGGGCACCTGACCGCGACCGTGCTGGCCGCAAACGGCTCGGAGCGCATCGACGTCACGATCCTGGGCGTCGATCCCGAGGGGTTCGTGGTCGCGGACCCGGTCGATGGAGTGCCGTTGTCGGAGGCGCCGGAAGGCGGCGTGCTGGTCGACCGCTCCCTCGCCGACCAGGGCGTCTCGATCGGCGACACGATCACGGTCACCCCTGCCGGCGACGAGCTGACCGTCGTCGGATTCGTCGAGGGCGAGAAGTACAACCACCTGCCGGTGGTGTTCATGACAATCCCGGACTGGCAGGCGCTGAAGTTCCGCACGCCGGCCGAGGCCGGCGGCATCGAGAACCCGGTTTCGGGCTTTATCGTGCGCGGGAGCGATGGCATCGTTGGCGCCATCAACGACACCGTCCCCGGCGTCGAGGCGGGCACGCGCCAGGATGCGATCGAGGCGCTTCCCGGCTACTCGGCGGAGATGGGCACCGTCCGCATGATCCTCGTCTTCCTTTTCCTGATCGCCTCGCTCGTCATGGCTGCCTTCTTCTACATCATCACCCTCCAGAAGACGAGCCAGTTCGGCATCCTGAAGGCGCTTGGGGCCCGCACGCGAACGCTGGCGGCGGACCTGATCGGTCAGGTCGCGTTGCTGACCGTGATCGGGGCAGCGCTCGGCGCGCTGCTCGCGAACGTCGTCGCGCAGTTGATGCCCGCCGGCGTCCCGTTCTTTCTCGACAACACGCTCGTGCTCGCGTACAGCGCCCTCCTGATCGTCGTCGCCGTTCTCGGCGCGCTCGTATCGGCGTCTCGCATCGCCCGGGTCGACCCGCTTATCGCCATCGGGAAGGTGGACTAGAGATGGCTATCCTCGAACTCTCGAACATCACCAAGACCTACGGCGAGGGGCCTCGCGCAGTCACCGCACTCGAGAACGCCTCGGTCTCGGTCGACGCCGGCGAGCTGGTCGCGGTCGTCGGGCCGTCCGGCTCCGGCAAGACGACCATGCTCTCCATCGCCGGGGCGCTGCTGCACCCAACGAAGGGCACAGCGAAGGTGAACGGCACCGATATCTCGACGCTCTCGGCGACGGGCATGGCCGACCTGCGCCTGAGGGAGATCGGGTTCGTGCTGCAGTCCAGCAACCTCGTGCCCTTCCTGAATGCGCGCGACCAGCTGCTGGTCATCAGCTACCTGGCCCGCACGCCCCGGAAGCAGGCGGGCGAGCGGGCGAACGATCTGCTGGACGCGCTGGGTCTCGGCGATCGCAAGCGGCATTACCCGGAGGAGCTCTCCGGCGGTGAGCGGCAGCGCGTCGCGATCGCCCGTGCGCTGATGAACGAGCCCTCCCTCATCCTCGCCGACGAACCGACCGCGAACCTGGACTCCAAACGGGGCCATCAGGTCGTCGAGATGCTTGCCCGCATGGCGCGGGAGGGCGGAAAGGCCTGCGTCATCGTCACCCATGACGAGCGCCTACTGGACCTGGTGGACCGCGTCTACCGCATCGAGGATGGCATCCTGCGGGCACCGGAGGCGATCAGCGCCGTCTGATGCTGTTCCCGGAGGACTCCTATGGCGCCGTCGTTACCGCGTCTCGCCGTGATACACGCCTGGTGATGTGACCGGTCGTCGCCCCGACGAGGATGCCAATCCCCACTGCCTCCAGGAGCAGGATCGGCAGGTGGTAGCGTGCCCAGTCGGCCTTCAGCCCCCAGATCGTGATCGCCGCCTCGCTCAGCAGCACGGTCGCGACCAGCCCGGTCGCGCCGGTGATACCGCGTCGCGCCGTAAGCCAGACGAGGATCAGGATTCCGGCGACGGCAAGCGCCAGCTCCAGCGACGGCCACTGGCCATTCGCCGCCGTCAGGCGCCCGAGTACCGTCCATTCCGCGCCGAGCCGGTCACCGATACGCGAGAACGCCTCCGTCCGCGTCTCGACGGCGATGCCGGACCAGAGCGAGCCCTGCAGCTCCATGCCGAGTGTCCGGTAGTCCAGCAGGTTCAGCGTGTTCCCGATCGGGTCGCGCCACAGGTACGGATAGCTGACGACGAAGGTGATCCCGGCGACGACCGGCGTCGAGAGCAGCCCAAGCGCCAGGCCGGGCAGGGTCGCCCCCTCGCGTCGTCGCAGATGGCGCATGAGCAGGATGCCACCGATTGCGGCCAGCGGCCCCGCGATCCCGAGCGGGCTGAGTTTCGCCGCGCCGCCAAGCCCGATGGTCACGCCGAGCAGGAGCGCGCGTCCCCACGTCGGCCGGTCTGCGAGGCGATACGCCGCGACCCCGGCCAGCGCGATGGTGAGCCCGAGGACGGCGTCCGAGCCGGCGAAGGTGGCGAGGTAGATCGCCAGCGGGTGCAGCGCGAAGAAGACCGCCGCGACGACCCCGCCAAGGTCGTTTGTCACCCGCCGTGCGATGAAGAAGAGGGCGACGGCGGTCAGGGCGGTGACGACGGCGTTGGTCCGCCTTCCGGTGAGGAGTTGCTCGCGCGATGGCATGTTCCCCGCCTGCGCGTTCCAGGCGTCGTCATGGTCCATGTTCCAGAACCCGATGTTCGGCAGCTTGCCGTCCTGCACGAGAAAGCCGATTCCCATCACGTACGAGCCGAGGGGCGGTTGGGCGCGCAGGCGGTACTGCTCGTCCATCGTGCCGCCTCGCGTCAGCCAGGTCTGCTCATCCCAGACGTCGCTGAACGGGTGGAAGAGATCGCGGATGTAGACGGCGCGATGGATCCAGCGCGCCTCGTCGCGGTGGAACTCACGATCACCAACGGCGGGCAGGAACTGCGTCAGGGCGAAGACGAACACGGCCAGCGCGAGAAGAGCACCTCGTATAGCCGCCCCTTGTGGGCGGTTCTTCCAGGGATGCGAGCCGCCCACAAGGGGCGGCTGTACGAGCTCGCTCATTCAGGCTTGCGGGCGCGCAGGGCAAGCCCCAGGAAGGTGCGCTCCTTCCGATCGATGTCCGGGTCGTCGTTCGGGCGGTCAATGCGCTCCAACACCCCGGTGACCTTCGCCATGAGCCCGGAGGGCGATCCGCCGCGCATCTCGTGGCGATCGACCTGCGACGTGAGAGTCTTCGGCAGGAGTCCGCTCCGCAATAGCGGCTTGGCGATGCCGTAGAGGAGCAGGTGCGCGAACGGGAAGGTGCTGTGCGTCAGGCCCCGCCTCTCCTCGACCTCGAAGCCAGCGCCTTCCATCAGGGAAACCAGATCCTCCCGGCTGTAGAGTCGCTGGTGGTCGTACCAGATACCGGAGACCGGCGTGCGCCCGCCGATGTGTCATGCCGGTCAGGCGTTGCAGTGTCCAGTTGATCGGGTCCCAGTTGAACGGGTAGTCCGAGTGGGGCACCGTCACGATGGCCGTCCCGCCCGGCTTCAGGACCCGATACAGCTCACGCGCGGCAGGGGCGTCATCGGGCAGGTGCTCCAGCACCTCGCTGCAGACGACGTAGTCGAACGTCCCGTCCTCGAACGGCAGCCGCGTGACGTCGCCCTGCATAAGGTCCACGCGTGGGTCATCGCCGAGCGCTTCGCGGGTCTCCTCAACTCGCTCCGCCTCGTATTCGATGCCGGTGATCTGCGCATTGGTGAGGTCGCGCAGGACGCGTAGCACGAAGCCATAGCCGCTTCCGGCGTCCAGCACCTTCACCGGGCGGTCGGGGTCGATCCACTCGACGATCGTCTCGACGCGGCGACGGAACCCGAGATCCGCCTCGGTCGGCAGCGCGGCACGGACACGGTCGCGCGCGTCCTGCGTGCGGTCCGGTACCGGCGCCCGCTCGCGCTCGTACAGCGGCAACGCCTCGCCCTTGTACAGGTGCTCGTAGGCGTCGATCGTCGCCTCGAGGCTAAACCGGCTCCGCACCGCGTCGATGTCCGGCGCGTATCGCTCCGGGTTCGCCAGCACCTCGATGAGCTGGGCTGCAAGGTCGTCGATGTCGCCGGGGGTGGCAAGGCGGCCGTGCCCGGTGACCGTGACCGGCTCGCGCACCCCGGGCAGATCGCTGGCGACGACCGGCGTGCCGCACAGCATCGACTCGACCTGCACGAGACCGAAGGTCTCCGTCCAGTTGATGCTTGGCAGCACGGTCACGTCGCAGGCGGCGTAGAAATCGGCCAGGTCCTGCCCGGAGAGCGAGTCCAGCTGCCGCACGGCGTCACTGTATTTCGCCAGCCACGGCTCCCACGGCCCCTTCAGGGGCTCGCCGGTGCGCAGGTCTTTGGACGGACCGGCGATGGCGATGGCGACGCCCGGGAAGCGCTCTCGAAGCTGCGGGATCGTCTGCAGCAGGACGTCGATACCCTTCTCGACCGCGTAGCGGCTGGCAAGGCCGATCACCGGCCCGTTGCCCATGTTGAAACGTGCGCGGAAACGGTCCCGGGCGTCCGGCGACGGCGTGTCGATCACCACCGGTGGCGAGACGATCGTCACGTCCTTCACGCGAGTGACGGTGGGGGAGACGGCGGCGCGGCTCTTCGTGTAGGTGACGAACGTGCTGGCGAGACGGCCGGCGATGATCCCGCTCCACTGGGTGAGGAACACGGCGGCCTTCGTCAGTCGTGCCTTCGGTCAGCACCAGATCGGAGTGGTGCGTGACGATCACGCGCTTGCCCATCAGTCGGGCGATCGCGGCGAGCAGCGAGGATTCCGCGACCGGCAGGTGGATGTGCACCACGTCGACGTCCCGCATGAGGCGGATCGCCGTTGGCACCAGTGTCGGCACGATGACCGCGCGGTCGAGATGGGCGGCGACGGGGAGGCGCATCACCCGGTAGCCCTCGGGAGTGATCTCGTCGGACGGGAGCGATGCCTCATGCTTCGAGGCGAGGATGGTCATCTGGTGACCGCGAGCGGTGAACGCGCGGGCGAGATGACCGGCGTAGATGGTCAACCCGCTCACATACGGCTCGGCATAGTACAGGATCTGCAGGATCTTCACGCCTCAGCAATGCTCCAGGTTAGGGTATGGCTGACCAATCCCGATCAGTGTAGTAGATCGGCCAGACGCCGAGACGAGGAGCTGAAGCGGGTAGACCGCCCGTTGCACGCCAGCACGTCCCTAGTTTGGTGGGAGGGGCGGACTGGGAAAGCGCGGGTTGAGCATGGCGGTGCCTCGCCTGATCTCCCGCATGGGCAAGATGAACAGCACGTACATGCCCGCGATCAGCGTTCCGACGATGCCCATGACCGTTGCGGCGATGGTGTTGTGGACCAGGAGGTCGGTAAGGAGGGAGAGGATCACGCCAGCCAGCAGGCAGTTGATGACGCCGACGGTCGTGGCGATCGACGAGAGCCTTCGTCTCACGCCTCCAAGGGTGCGCTCGGGACCGACGCTGAGCAAGATGCCTGTCAGGTCATCGTGATGACCGAGGGAAAACCACGGTTCAATATCGGGCGCAGCGTGGAGATAGGCATTGCGAAGGCGGTTCATACCCTGCACGAGCCAGATATCCTCCTGAAGGGCGTCCGAAAGTCGGATCAAGGTGGAGATGCCGAGCAACAACGTGACGGCCAGGACAAGCGACGCGAAGAGCAAGAAACGGTCATCGAAGCCCATGGCCTGGGCCACGAGTGCCAGTGAAACGATCGAGGCAGACAGCACGGTGACAAACATGCCGGCGCGCGTGAACATCTCGTTCCAGGCCATGCTTCGAGTGGCGAGCAAGCCCCAGTGTTCGGTGGCCAGGATCTGGATTCTCAGGGCGTCGAGCGCAGGTGGGGGATCGGGGTCGTCGCTGTCGCTGCTAAGGTCGGCCATGGAAGGCTCCCTCGTGCTCCTGTAGGTGGCACACTCCTCGGTTGTCAACGAAGTCCCGTCCCCATCCTATATCGGGTTTGTCGGACGTCATTGCCGATGTGTAGCGTTCAGCCGGTCAGGCCGGACACGCGCCGCACATCGGCTCGGTGACTCCGTTGGGGTGGATATTCGTTCGGCCGAACAAGCGACAGAAGGGGCACAGCCCGACGTCACCAGGCGGCGCCACTTTGCGCGAGCCGTGACGCGGCACCCGCCTCAACAGGCGTATCGAGCCGGATGTCACTCGCGGGAGTGGTCGCCTCCTCAGGGGGCGACCGCCTCCGGTCGAATTGAACCGGTCAGGTGACGATGGCTGACACCACGTGGGCCGACGGTCCGCCACTTCTTGTGACGGCGCGGCGACAGGCAAGGGTCAGATCGTGTCCAGGACCGAGCCGCGGAACGCCTCGACTGAGACCTTGTCCGCGTCCGGGCTCGGGAACCGTGGCTGATAGGACTTGCTGATGCGGTCGGCGCCGTGTCTCGGGACGAGCGCGACGAACACCACCGTGGCGAGGGCGAACGCGACGATGCCGATGGTGTCCTCGGCTCGCTCGCTGGTGCCGAAGTAGCTGGCGGTCAGTCCGGCGATGACGCCGAACAGCGCCGCGTTGATAACCGCGACCACGGTCGGCGTGGCGCTCAGCAGGTGGCTGGGGCCATCGAAGGGGTGCGGCCCGCGTGTCTGGAGGATACCGGGCAGGTCATCGTGAGCGCTGGCGATGAAGTAGGGATGCAAGTCCGGCATCGTGTCGAGGTAGCCGTGGCGCAGGCGGTTCATGCCGGCGATCAGCCAAATGTCCTCGGCCATGACGTTTCCGAGGCGTATCAGCGTGCCGATCCCGAGAATGAGCGTAACCGGCAGGACGAGCAGGGCGAAGACGTGGAACTCCTGGTTGAAGTCCGTTGCCTGGGCGACGAGGGCGAGCGCCACCGTGGACGCGGAGAGCACGGTCAGGAACATCGCCGCGCGGCTGAACAGCTCGTTCCAGATCATGCTCCGCTGGGCGAGTAGGCTCCAGTGCTCCGTCGCGAGGATCTGGATCCGAAGGGGATCGTTGGCGGTCCCCACCGGGGAAGGGGCGGGGCTCGTCTGTGTATCGTCCAAGGCGCGTGTCTCCGTCCTGGCGTGTTCGCCGGCTGCTCTGTCATGGGACCCGGCGACAGTGTACCGGGAAATTGCCGGGCACGGAACCCGGGTCAGGATCACCAGGCGAGGGTGCGATCGTCCAGCCAGCCGGGAATCCCCCGATGGACCACATAGCGGTATCCCTCACGGACGGTATTGCTCACCTGCAGGTCCTCGCCTTCGGGCACGGAACAGAGGACGGCGTAGGCCGGCCCGGGGCCGCAACGGAGCTCCCCGGGGGCCGTCGTGGTGGCCTCGCCGACCGTCGTCGGCGTGCCCCCGTTTGTTTCGCCCGGTGGGCGACCGAACGGGCCAAACGCCGCGAGCGCGACGCCGGCGGCAGTGACGGCCTGGACACCCAGGCGGTGGGGAAGGGTTCGATTCATGGGCGCTGCCGCCAGGTATGTGCGTCGGGTTTTCATCGTGCTGGTCTCCGCGGAACAGGATGGGATATCGATTGCCATTGTCGACGAGCATGGCCCGCCACGATCCCAATAGTCCGACGCGCGCGGAATCGGATCATCGGTAGGTCTACCGAATCTCGCTACCTAAATACCGGGAAAACACGCGACGGTCAGGCGAGGCCGTGCTCCATGGCATAGCGGACGACCTCGGTGCGGGATCCGAGATCCAGCTTGTCGTAGATGCGGCGGAGGTGGGCGTCGACCGTGCGGCGGCTGAGGTAGAGGCGCTCGGCGACTTCCGCGTTCGTCATGCCCGCCGCGACGAGCTGCACGACCTCGATCTCGCGATCGCTGAGCGGGCCAGGGGTGCGTTGCGGAGGCGTTGCGATCCGGCTGGCGGCGTCCCGCGCGAAGGCGGCCGCCTCCGCGACAGGCATCAGTGAGCCGGCATTCCATGCGGCGTCGACGTCCGACGGCGCGAGCGCATGTTTCGCCGTGGCGATCAACGGGTCAAAGAGGCGTTGGTCCTGCTCCGGCACGGGGGCGCCGATCCGCGCCCTGAGGGTCTGGGAAGCGGAGAACAGCGTGGCGGCGTCGCGAAAGTCGCGCGCTCCGGCGAGCACGGCGGCAACGCCCTCGATGCTCTCGATCATGCCGCGCCGGTCTCCCAGGCCGGTGCGAATCTCGAGCGCTTCCTCGAAGTGTCGTGCCGCGTCCCGGATCTCCCCGTTGGCAAAGAGGGACATGCCGAGCCCCTGCAGGGCGTACCCGATGCCGAGTCGGTCACCGACGTTCCTGAAGGTGTCAAGACTTCGGCGGAAGATGTCCCGTGCCCGGTCGATCTCCCCGAGCCGGCGGGAGACGTCCCCGAGATTGAGGTAGGAGTAGCCGACGCCGGCGTGGTCACCCAGCTCCTGGCGAATCGCCAGGGCCTGTTCATGGTACGTACGCGATCCCGCGAGGTCCCCTGTGTTCGCGATCGCGTTGGCGATATTGTTGAGGGAGGTCGCCTCGCCGAATCGGTCACCGAGCTGGCGGCGCAGCTCCAGGCTCCGCGTATGGTACGCGGCTGCCTCCGTCGGCTCACCTCGATACCACGCCACGAGGCCGAGGCCATTCAGCGTGTTGGCGATGCCGCGTGGCTCCTCCAGTGTTTCCCATCCCTCCAGCGCGCGCTGGTATGCCTCCTCCGCCGCGTCGAAATCCCCGAGATCGATGCAGAGGTTGCCGAGGTTCCGGAACGCGGAGGCGCGGACAGGGTCGTCGATCTCCCCGGGGTGCTCCAGGAAGCGGCACATCCAGCTATGCCCCTCGGTAAGCAGTCCGCGCGTCGCCCAGTAGCGCCACAGGGTGCTCGCCAGGTGCAGTCCGTCCTGCGGGGCCTGACTGATCGCCCACGTCAGGCCAGCGCGGATGTTGTCGGTCTCGGCGTCGAGGCGGTCGAGCCACAGGGCCTGGTCGGGCCCGATCATACCGGGCTCGGCGCGATCGGCGAGATCGATCAGCCACTCCAGGTGCCGCGCCCGGACGGCGTCGGCTTCGTCACTCACGTCCAGGAGCTCGATCGCGTATTCCCTGATGGTCGACAGCATCTGGAAACGGAGCTCACGCCCGTCGACCTCGTCCAGCCGCATAAGGAGGCTCTTCGTCACGAGCGCATCGACCGTTTGCAGCGCGGACGGCTCGTCCGCCACGTGCTCGATGGCCTCCACAGTGGCGCCCCGCGCGAACACGGCGAGCCGCCGGAACAAATCCCGTTCGTCCGGCGAGAGCAGGTTGTAGCTCCAGGCGATCGCATCGCGAAGGGTCCGTTGCCGGTCCGGCAAATCGGTTGGCGCGCGTACGAGCAGGGGAAGCGGGCGGTCCATGCGCGCCAGGAGCGACGCCGGTGTGAGGACCGGCGTCATCGCGGCGGCGAGCTCGATGGCCAGGGGGAGGCCATCCAGTCGGCGACAGATCTCCGCGATGTCCGATGCGTTTGCCTCGGTAAGCGCGAACCCTGGCCGACGCGCCCTGGCCCGCTCCACAAAGAGATTGACGGCGGCGTTCTCGCGGCATGAGGCAAGCGTCCGTGGTCCATCCGACGCCGGAAGCGCCAGCGGGAGCACCGGCAGCTCGCGCTCGGCACGCAGCCGCAGCGGTTCGCGGCTGGTGGCCAGGATACGTGGACGTGTGGTCGCGGCGACGAGCACGCCAATGTCTGGCGACGCCTCGACGACCTGCTCCATGTTGTCCAGGATCAGCAGGCAATCCCGGCTTGCGAGGGCATTGCTGACGACCTCGATCATCGCCTCGTCGCGGGTCTCGCGAAGGCCGAGTGCCTGGGCGATCGTTGCCAGCACCAGGTCCGGCTCGCGGATAGAGGCAAGGGGCACAAACGCGATGCCGTCCCGGAACCGGTCGGCGACGAGGGCCGCGAAGGCGAGCGCCAGGTGCGTCTTGCCGACGCCACCCGGGCCGGTCAGTGTGACCAGCCGGACGTCGGCGTCTTCCAGTAACGCCGTGAGGGCGGCGAGGTCATGCTCGCGCCCGACCAGCCGCGTGGGTGGCACGGGGATTGTCGTGGATTGCTCGGCATGCGGCAGGGTGATCACAGGTGTCCCGGTGCTTGGCCGTTGTGAGGCGCGCATCTCGTGAGGCAGTGGTGCATTTCTAGAGGAACGTCCAGGAACGCACAGTCGTTCCGCATCATCGCTGCGGACGACTGGTGGTGGCGTTCCCGCGCCCGAATGGTGCTCGCCACGCCGACGGGGCCGGTCAGTGGCGGGCACACGGCAATCTGGATGCTGGTGCGCTGGTCCTTACGCTTCCGCGTGGGCGTCGTGGATTTGCCCCCGGACCTGCTCGGCAAACGCCGGGTCACGGAGTTGTTCCTCGGTCATGCCGTGAACGTCTCGCGCATGCTGCGCCGCCTGGGCCACAACGTCATCATCGTTGTTCGCCACGACGACACCGTCACAATCGAAGCCAAGGTCCCGGCAATGCAGTTCTCTCGCCATGCTCGCGTCTCCGGTTGGTTCTCGTTATTCGGTATGGACCCGATTCCATTGTAGGAGATGCCGGCAACCCCTTCCGGGAACCGAATGGAACGGCTGACGTTTCTCCCCATGATGGGACTCGATGAGCACGAGAGCGACTGGCGCCTGACACCCGGGAGGGTCGAGGCGAGCTGAACATGAGGAGAACACGATGGCATTCTGGGATCGATTGACCTCGACGAAGCGCCCCGAGGAAGGGGTCGCGACATGCCCGGCGGCGGAGATGCGGGAGCGCATCCTCGCTGTCAACCGCGACAGCGCGCCGTTTCGCATCATCGACGGCAGCGAGGAGGGCGTTGACCTGATCGCGGAGTGGAAGATCGTCGACGCTAAGTGGTACGGCATCTTCTCCAAATCCGGGCTGGAGAAAACCTTCCGTATCTTCATGAAACTCGATGAGGCCGAGCACGAGGTGCGCGCCAAGGACCACGAGTACAGCCTCTCATGGACCGGCGGGGTGCCGCATCTCTCGGCGTCAATGAGCAAGAGCATGGGCCAGACGCAGTCGATCCAGTTCGGCACGGGGTATGCCTTCACCGAGGAGTTCCGCCCGGGCCAGGTCTACAACTACCGTTTCTCGACCGGCGAGATGAAAACGCCGATCCAGGAGGCGGTCACCGCCTGCGGCTGGACATACAAGGGTGTGACATTCGGGAAGCTCTAGGAGCTTCCGGCGGCGCCATTCCACAGTAACGCTTCCCTAACAGCCGTGGACCGACGCCACGCTGACATGGAGCGTGGCGTCGTCCACCCGCGAGGTATGGGCGGTTGTTCACCCGGTACAGGAAAACGTCGGCGAAAACTGTATTATGCAAACAGCAACGCTACGCGCCAACCGAACCTCGCTCGGCCTAAACTCTCCGCCAGAGGCGAAGAGACCGGGATTCATGGGATCTCACGCCCACACCTTCTTCCTGGTCGCCCTTTTGTGCACGGCGCGTCCTGAGCGAACGCCAACGGCGCCAGGCGTTGTAGCTGAAGGAAGACGACGCGGACGGTGGAAACACCAACGCTGCCCACCCTCCGAGGTCCCTTCCCCGCCCCAAACCTCATGGGCGAACCGCCCATGAGACAAGGCAATACCCTCACGGCTGGTGACTTGCCACTGTTCTCCAACCGTCACGGTCGAGGATCTCGACGTCGTGTCCTTCGGCTCGTCCACGCCGCCGTGGGCCCCGGGTCTCCTGTGCCATTGGCACTGCACTCGTAGCTCAGCAACGGAAGTGGAGATCGACCATGAACACCACGGATATCTCCCGAAGGTCCGTCCTGAAAGGCGGCGTCGGGACGCTCGCGGGGTACAGCCTGCTTCGTGTCGCCGGGCCGGCCCACGCGTTCCAGACACCCTTGGCCGGGGACGTTATCCCATGGCTTGATCAGCCTGCGGACAATCCCGTGCCGGAGGTCATCGTCCAGCAGCTTGACTGGGAGTCGCTCGACTCCTGGATCACCCCGGCGGACGAATTCTTCGTCATCAAGCACTACAACGAACCGAAGCTCACGGAATCGGACTGGAGCCTGGCGATCGGCGGGATGGTCCAGCAACCGGCCTCGTTCACGCTGGCGGACCTCAAGGCACGTGAACGCCAGGAGGTCACATTCACGATCGAATGCGCCGGGAATACCGGGCTTCCGTTCTTCATCGGCGGTGTCGGTAACGCGACCTGGGCAGGGACGCCGCTCGCGCCGATCCTGGAGGAAGCTGGCGTCATGGAGGGCGGTATCGAGGTCGTGTTCTGGGGCGCCGACGCCGGCGAGCAGACATGGCGCGACGAGATCACCATCACCGAGCAGTTCGCGAGAAGCATGTCGCTGGAAGACGCGATGTCGCCGGACAACCTCCTTGCCTATGAGATGAACGGCGGCGACCTGCCGAACCTGCACGGCTACCCGGTACGGCTCATCGCGCCGGGATGGTACGGCGTCGCGAACGTGAAGTGGCTGACGCGCATCGAAGTGCGCGATACCAGGTACCAGGGCCATTTCATGGCTCGCGACTATGTCACGATCCGGGAGGAGACCATCGACGGCGGAACCGTCTGGACGATGAGCTCCGTGAGCCGGGCGCGGTTGAAGTCCGCCCCGGCAAAGGTCACGCGCAACGGGAGCACCTATCAGGTGATGGGTGCAGCCTGGGGGGCGCCGATCGCGAGCGTCGAGGTCCGCATCGACGATGGCGAATGGAAGCCTGCGACGTTGACCGAAGGCGAAGGCGGCGAGTTCGCGTGGACATTCTGGACGTTTGCCTGGGATACCCCGGCAGCGGGGGAGCACACGGTGACCTCGCGCGCGACCGATGCGAGCGGCAATGTCCAGCCCGCGCCAGATGATCCTCTGCTTGCCGGCAAGGCGACGTTCTGGGAAACGAACGGCCATGTGACGCGAACCATCGAGATTGCGTGAGCGCAAACGACCTGTTAGGGGTGGTTGGCCCGGTCTGACCTGGCGGGCCAACTACCTGGCGGGAACTCTCATCGCACACACCACGTCAGGGACGGTCGCGCGTCGGCTTCCAATCCTTCCGCATCGAATCCCGGACGTCCTCATATGACTCACCGGCGGCGCGGGCCCGTTCGATCGCGGGCACGAAGACCTTGTCGTAGAACGCGGCGCCCATCCGCTCGATGATGTCGTGGTCGAAGACCTCGTCGGTTTGCATCTCATCGCCGACGGAGCGGAACGTCGTGTGGGCGGCGCTCTCCTTGCCGCCGGTTTCGCCGCGCGGTGGGCCGTCCTTCTTGCCGCCGAAGCGGCGGGAAGCGACGACCTTGGCCAGCCAAATGCCATAGCCCTTGGCTTCGTCCTCGGGCACGCCCTTGTCGAGCTGCTCCTGCCGCGAGAACTCGGCGAACACGTCGAACCGGCGAATCGCCTGCCGGGGCTCCGCTCCATCGTCACGTGCGCGATCTGGCATGCTCTGCCCTCCTCATCACTGCGGATCATGCGTTGTCCGGAATGGTGCATGAACCGGGCCAGTGGGAGGAGGGCTAGCGCGTGTCCTCGACCGGGAACGGGTCGAAGCCACCCGAGATCGTCTCCACGAACACGACCGAGATGCACTCGTACTCGGCATCCGTCTCCGTCTCGTAGACGACGTCGATGTCCGTCGGCTCGCCCTCGATGGTGTCCGGCTCCTGCACGACCAGCTTCATCAGGAGGTCGGCCGGGTTGACGCCCTGCGGCTCCAGCGGCTGGAGCTGGGCAGTGTACCCCTCGCCGGGCACTTCGCAGATACCGCTGATTCGCAAGGTGGCCGTCCCCGACGGCTCGTGATCGTGCGTGGCGGTCCAATCGCGACAGCTGATCATGGCGGCGCCTCTCTTCCTCGTCCAACAATCCACCGCGTTGCAACCCGAGCGTAGCAGGGCGGTAACGCGCCGTACAGACCTCGGCGCGGCATGCAAACGCATCTTCGGAAGGTGCTGTACGTTCGCATTGCCGTGGTGCTATAGTGCAATCTCCACGATATATCGGGGCGCATATACCTCGATAGGAACACGAGGATACAGGCGTTGCGGCAGGTCGCTCATGATTGGGCGGCGTTGCCAGGCAAATCGGGAGGTAGGCCCCGCGTCGGGCCGGTCACGCATCCCGCGCGGAGGATGCCGACAACTCGGAATGACGCCTGGCGCGTGCCGGGCGAGAGGGACTCATGAGTAGGGGGATCACTCATGCAAGGCAAGCTGATTCGATCGGTTCTGGCGGTCGTGGCCGTTTTCGTGATGGCGATCGGTCCAGCAGGTGCCGTTACCGATGGGGAATATGCCGGACCCAATGATTATCCCTATGTCGCCCTGATGGTCGCGTTCTCCGGCGGTGAGCCCCTGTGGCGATGCAGCGGTACCTTTGTGTCGCCGCAGCTCTATGTGACAGCGGGCCATTGCACCTATGGAGCAGACCACGTTGAGATCTGGCTGGCGCATAACGTGGAGGACGACCGGGTGGGGTTCAACTATCCGTGGACCGGCGATGTCAGCGGCACTCCGTATTGGCATGAATCCTACGACCCGAATGCCTTCTCGCTGTATGATCTCGGCGTCGTTGTGCTCGACCGGGGCCAGAAGGTGAAGCTCGACCGTTACGGCGCACTGCCGTATGAGGATCAGGTGGACGAATACAGCCAGGGAGCGATGTTCACTGCCGTCGGCTACGGTCTCCAGCAGAGCTTCCCGGATGCCGCATCCTGGAAGAACCAGGCGGAGCTCTACCGGATGATTGCCTATCCGGAGATAATCCAGATCAATCAGGGGATCGTGGGCACCGAATCCCTGCTCCTCTCGAACAACGCGAATACAGGTGGCACCTGTTTCGGCGACTCCGGTGGGCCGAATTTTATCGGCGACACCAGGGTTATCGGCGGCGTGACATCGTTCGGTCTGAACGGCACCTGCGGCGGCACGGGTGGCGTGTACCGTATCGATCGCGCTGATGACCTTGATTGGCTCTACAACAACTTCAGCGAATACATGAAGAAGAAGTAGGCCTTCAGAAAGACAAGAACATGGAAAGGGCGGCCCGCCGTGGCGGCGGGCCGTCCGCGGTTGGAGCCCTCCCGGGAGTGTGGCCACGCGGGACCTCGGATATGATCGGGGTATCTTCGGGACCAGCTTGCGCATCGTCACCGTCACGGGGGCCCATCGTGTCACTGAGGTTCAGGAAACCCAATCAGTTGGCGCGACGTCCGGCTCCGTCGGACCTCGACGCGCCGTCGGGCGGGATGATGCATTCGCTGCGCGCCTACGACGGCTTCCGGATGCTGATGTTCGGCACGGTCGCGGCGAACTCCGCGTTCTGGATGTACCAGGTGGCGGTCGGGTGGCTTGCCCTGCAGATGACGGATTCCGCGTTCTTCGTCGGCATGGCGGGGTTCGCCGGTGGCATCCCGCTGCTGCTCGTTGCGCTACCGGCCGGGGTCGTGATCGACCGGTCGGACCGCCGCCTGATCCTCCTCGCGGCGCAGGTCGGGGTGATGCTCGTGGCGGCCATCTTCGCCGTGATGGTCGGCACGGGCACGATCGGTCGCGCCACCATGCTGGTTCTCGTCGCCCTCTACGGCACGATCATGTCGTTCGTCTTTCCGACCCGGACCGCCATCGTGCCGTCGCTGGTCGAGCGGCGCGACCTGGCCAACGCGATCGCGCTCAACTCCGCCACGCAGAACGCGACCCGCGTCATCGGCCCCTCCATCGCCGGGGTGATGATCGGGGTCCTCGGCATCGCCGAGACCTTCGCGGTGGCCGCTGCGTTGCAGCTATTCGCCTTGGTCGCGACGGTGAAGTTGCCGTCGCTCAGCGCCGCCCCCACGCCTGGTCGGGCGAGCGGGTGGCGCGGCCTGACCGTCGGCTTGCAGGTCGTCGCGGAGCGGCCGATCCTGGTCGCCCTCATCGTCCTGGCCCTCGCGCCGACGGTGCTCGTCATGCCGTACCTCAACCTGATGCCAGTCTTCGCGCGCGACGAGCTGGGACTCGGCTCGAGTGGACTGGGCGTCCTGCTCGCGAGCACCGGGCTTGGCACGGTTGGTGGATCGCTCTCGGTCGCGCGGCGGTCGAGCCGGGAGATGACCTCCCGCGCCCAGGTGGTCGCCGCCGTCGGGTTCGCCGCAGCGGTGATGGTGTTTGCGATCACGCCGATCGTCGCGTTGGCGGTGGTCCTGCTGTTCCTCGCCGGGTGGCTGAGCGCGTCGTTCCTGGCGATGAACCAGACCGCGCTCCAGCTCAACGTGGAGGACGAGGTGCGAGGGCGCGTGCTCTCCATCTACCTCCTGACGTGGGGCATGCTCCCGATCGGGCAGTTGCTTGTCGGCGCGCTGGCCGGGATGATGGGCACCCCGCTCGCGATCGTGGCGTCGTCCGCGATGGGCCTCGCCAGCATCGCGCTGATCGTATGGCGCTTCCCGGCGCTGCGCTCGCTCACGTCGATGGGCGCGATGGATGACACCAGCGCGGTACCGACAGTCAACAAATCAGCCCGAACTGTCGCCGGGGGCTGAAACGCCGAACATGAACGGAAGGAGCGGAGGATGACGCCGCCGATCCGGATCACCGTCAACGGAGCGTCTCATGAGGTGGAAGCGACGCCCGACACGCCGCTGTTGATTGTGCTGCGCAATGAGCTGGGTTTGAACGCGGCCAAATACGGCTGCGGGTTCGCCAAATGTGGCGCCTGCGCCGTGCATGTGGAAGGTGAGCTGGTCTTCTCCTGCGTGGTGCCGGTCGGCGAGGTGGCCGGGCGGCACGTGCTGACATTGGAGGGCCTCGGTGCACCGGACGCGTTGCACCCGCTCCAGCAGGCTGTGCTGGATGAGCAGGCGGCGCAGTGCGGCTACTGCACGCCGGGCATCATCATGACCGCCGCCGCGTTGCTCCAGCGGAACCCGTATCCCACCGACGCCGAGGTCCGTGAGGCACTGGATAGCACGCTCTGTCGCTGCGGCTCGCATCCTCGCATCCTCCGCGCGATCCGGCGCGTGGTCGACGCAGGGGAGGCGGAGCGATGAGCCAGGAGCCGCGCCAAACGGAGCAACGCGTCCGCACGCTGGACACGACGTCGGTCGACGCCTTTATTGAGGTCTCCGTGGATGGCACCGTCACTGTCTACTCCGGCAAGGTCGAGCTTGGGACCGGCGTCCAGACGGCTTTGGCCCAGATCGTCTCCGGGGAACTGGGCGTGTCCGTCGAGATGGTACGCGTGGTGATGGGCGATACGGCCTTAACGCCGGACCAGGGCGTGACGGCCGGCTCGAAGACGCTGCAGGTTGCCGGGCCGGTCCTGCGGCGTGCGGCGGCGGAGGTACGCCGCGCCCTGCTCCAACGCGCCGCGGAGCGCCTCGAAGTCTCACTTGCCGACCTGGAGGTGCTCGATGGGCTCGTGCGCCCGGTGGATCGTTCGCATGCAGGTATCCCGATCGGAGAGCTGGCCGGGGAACCGTTCAATCGCTCGATCCCGGAGGAGGACGGAACACCGCGCCTGACCGGTGGCGTGATCGGCCACGCTGTTTCACGTGTGGATCTACTCGGCAAGATCACCGGTGGTGAGGCGTTTGTCCACGACATTCGCCTTCCTGACATGCTCCACGGACGGGTGATCCGCCCACATGTGCGGACGATGCGCGGAGCCGGTCGCATCATCGATTTTGATGACCGCGAGGCGCGTGAGATGCCCGGTGTGGTCGCGGTCGTCCGAAAGGGCGATTTCCTCGGCGTTGTCGCCGAACGGGAGGAGCAGGCGGTCCGCGCCACCGAGGTCGTTCGGGTTCGCTGGGAGCCCGCCGATCCGCTGCCGCCGCAGGTGTCGTTGCACGACGAGATGCGGTCGGGGCTGAGTGAGGACACCGAGCCGCTCCATCGTGGCGATGTCGACGCCGCGATGCGGGAGGCGGCGTCCATGATGGCCGCGACCTACCGCTTTCCGATGCAGGCCCATGCCTCGATCGGGCCGTCGTGCGCGGTCGCGGATGTGCGGGATGATCGAGCGACGATCTACACCAGCACGCAAGGTGTCTACGGGCTGAGGGCGGCGCTCGCCCCGCTGCTCGGGATGGACGAGGAGCGAATTCGGCTCGTGTTCCGCGAGGGCGCCGGGTGCTACGGCCAGAACGGGGCGGACGACGTCACCGCTGATGCCGCGCTGCTCTCGCAGGCGGTCGGTCGACCGGTGCGCGTGCAATGGATGCGTAAGGACGAGTTCGCGTGGGAGCCGAAGGGTGCCGCGATGCTGGTCGACATGGCGGCCGGGTTGGATGATGCCGGGCAGGTCTCCGCGTGGCAGCACACCGTCTGGACCCCGACGCATTCCTCGCGGCCGGGTGGCCAGCCGGGAAACCTGCTTGCCGGGCAAGAGGTGGACCCGCCGATGCCGCCGGCCCGTCTTCGCTTTGTCGGCGGGGACCGCAACGCCCCGACGACCTACGCGTTCCCGAACGAGCGCGTGACGATGCACTGGCTGCTGGATGCGCCGCTGCGCACCTCCTCGCTCCGCAGTCTTGGCGGACTCCACAACACGACCGCGAACGAGATGTTCCTCGACGAAATCGCCGTGGCCACGGGCGTTGACCCGATCGAGTTGCGGCGGTATCTTCTCGACGATCCGCGTGCGGTCGCCGTGATCGATGCGGCCGCGGAGCGCGCGGGTTGGGGGAGGCCGATTCCCCGCGTCGAGGGTTTGGCCGTTGGTCGCGGCATCGCCTACGCGCAATACGAGACGGAGTACACGTATGTCGCGATCGTGGCAGATGTCACCGTCGATCCGGCCTCTGGCGCTGTGCGGGTGACCCGGGTTGTGGTCGCGCATGATTGCGGGTTGGTCATCAACCCTGACGGCGTCCGCAATCAGATCGAGGGGAACGTCATCCAGGGCATCAGCAGGTCGCTGAAAGAGGAAGTGACGTGGGATGGCGATGGGGTGACGAGCCTGACCTGGGAGACCTATCCCATCCTGACTTTCAGCGACATCCCGGAGATAGAGATCGTGCTCATCGACCGGCCTGAGGAGCCGCCGTTCGGGGCCGGGGAGCCGGCGATCTGCCCGGTGACGGCAGCGATCGGGAACGCCATCTTCGACGCGACGGGCGTGCGTCTGCGCGACATCCCCTTCACCCCGGAGCGGGTGCGCATGGCCCTGCAGGGGCGTGTTCCAAGGCGATCATGATCATGCTCAATCCGCTTCGCGACGTGGCGAGTACCCTGCGATGCCAAAGGCGATCAATCGGTCGGGGATAAGAGGGGGCCCATCTTTGGGCGAGGCGCGCATCTGGCGGGGCTCCTGGCCATCGGTAGGCCGGGACTTTCCGTGCGTCGCCGTTTCGCCGGGCAAACGGAGAGGGAGGGGGCAGATTTGAACTGGCCCCCTCCCTCTCCCTGCGTTTCGGCGTCGATCCACCTAGTAGTGGATGTAGACCTTGGTGCCGACAGGGGTGATGCCGTACAGCCAGGCGGCGAAGTCGACCGGCAGGTTCACGCAGCCGTGGCTCATCGGGTATCCGAAATTGTTGTGCCAGTACGCGCCGTGGATCGCGTGACCGCGATCCGTGAAGTACATCACCCACGGCACATCTGGCACGTAGTAGTACTCACCGCCGAGCACGCCCGTCATGGTTTGCGACGGGAGCTTCCAGTTGATGTAGAAGGTTCCCGGTGGGGTCTCGAAGCCGTAGCGGCCAGTGCTGACGTAGGTCTCGGCGATCACGGTGTTGCCACGGTAGACCCGCATGTATTGGCTGCCGAGATCCACGTCGATCCAGAGCGTTCCTGTGCCGCTGCCGCCGCTCCCGTCCATAAGCAGGTAAGCGGTGGACACCCAGCCACCCTGCCCGGCGCATGTCACAGGCAGCCAGCCGCCGGACTCCGCGCCGCGCGAGGTAACGCTCGTGCCCTCTGGCAGGATCGTGATGACATTGTTCGAGGTGCTGGGTCCGGTGCGGCAGTTGAGCCCGCCACCGCCAGTGCCGAAGACCATCGCGGTGACGCTCTTGCCCGGCTCAGGCGTCGGGGCCTGGGTCGGTGCGGGCGTTGGCGTGGAGCCGGAGGTGGAGACGACGAAGTAGCTCGTGTGCACCCAGCCGTTCTGGCCGGCGCACTTCACCGGAACCCAGTCGCCGGATGCAGACCCACGCGTCTCGACCTTGGCGCCCTCAGCCAGGATCGTGATGACGGTCCCCGAGAGGCTTGCGGATGCGCGGCAGTTTAGTCCACCACCACCGGTGTTGCGGACGTAGCCAAATCCGGTCTCGCCGGAGACAGGATCGGTCGGGACCTTCGTCGGCGACGGGGTCGGGTTCGACGCCGGTGGCGCGTTCGAGACCGAGGCGTAGTCAGCGAAGATGTAGCCGTTTTGGCCAGCGCACTTCACCGGGATCCAGCCGCCGGACTCGGCGCCACGCGTCTCGACGGTCGAGCCCTCGGGGAGCACGGTGATGATCGCGGCGGAGGTACTGGCGCTGGCGCGGCAACGCAGGCCGGCACCGTTGGTGTTGACGATCTTGGCGGTGCCAACGGTCGGGGTCGACGTGCCTGGCGTCGTGGTTTCGGTGCTCTTTGTGGCGTAGCCAGCATAGATCCAGCCGGCCGTACCAGCGCAGGTGACAGGAATCCACCCGCCGGATTCGGCGCCACGCGTCTCCACCTTGGTGCCTTCCGGCAGGACGGTGATGATCGTGGCCGATGTGCTGGCGCTGGCCCGGCAGCGCAGACCGGCGCCGTCAGTTCCGGAGACCGTCGCGAACGTCTTCGTGACCGGCGAGGGTGTAGGCGTGACCGGTGTCTTCGTCGGTGTCGGTGACGGTGTCTTGGTCGGGGTGGCGGTCGCGGTCGCCGTGCTGGTTGCTGTCGCAGTTGCGGTTGACGTCGATGTGGCTGTCGCCGTGGACGTGGCGGTGGATGTCGCGGTTGATGTGGCCGTCGACGTCGACGTCGTGGTTGGGCTCGGGTTCTCCTGCGTGGTGGTCTCCGAGGGCTGGTAGGTCTTGTCCGTTGTTTGCGACTGGGTCAACGAACGCTGCGGAGTGATCGGCTGGGTCGGCTCTGGCGTCGGTGGGACGGTTGGCGGCGGCACCTCCGTCGGGATATCCGTGGGTACGGCGGTTGGAACCTCGGTCGGGATATCCGTCGGCACCGCTGTGGGGACGTCGGTGGGAACCGGCGTCGGCTGTGGCACGACGTTGATGAAGGTCAGCTCGGTGTAGTCCAGCACTGCGGAGACGCCGACCGGATTCTGGCGCGGGACGGCGCCATTGAGCAGCGACGTGTCTTCCCAGACCGTCACAGCCGTCCCGTTCACCACCTGGAAGAGGCAGACGCCCGTCTCGCTGGTGGTGCAGGAGGTCGTGCCATCAGGCGTTTCCGCCTGGATCGACATGCTGATGCCGATTGCCGGCGTGCAGTCGGACGGCATCGTTCCCGCGGTGACGGTGACGTTCCCGGGGTCGAGCGGGCAATTAAACACCGACACCAGCACATCGGCCGTGTCGGTCTGCTCGTCGGCGAAGGCCGCCGGCGCGGCGAGATTGGCGAGGATGAAGAGCAGCGCGAGCAGCGCGTGCATGTTCCTCCCCAGCGAGCGTGAGCGTCCCATCTAGTCTCCCCCACCCGGATCTCTCCGGTCTCTATTGAACCCAGAACGCTGGTAACCCCGCTGGACTGGTCTGATGAATCGCACCCCCGCGAACCATCACGATAGAATTGTCAGCTACCGCTGTGTATCCCTGATTTGTTGGAAGTGTAGCAAGTGCGGAAGCCATACGGAAGAGGCAAAAGGCAGTGTTCGTACAAGTTGTCATCCCCCTGGCGTAACCTGTGCGATTTCTGCCGGAAGCCGGATATCCCCGCTCCGTCCGAATGCACGATCAATGTGGAGGCGCCATTCATGTCCCATCCCGAGATGACCGACGACCAGCGCGAGATCGCGATCGAGCTTTTGGCAAATGCCCTCCGCAAGGACGCGCACCTGCGCAATCGCGCTACCGGCAGCGATGACACCGCCGATCCGATGCGCGGCGGTATGACCCGTCGACGGGCCGAACCCTCACAGCGCTATGTTGAAGGAATGCGGGACATGATTCGCATGCTTTTC
>CAVUJR010000060.1:0-18796 GCA_963741805.1 uncultured Chloroflexia bacterium | reverse complement strand
AATCGGGGACATGTCCTGCCACCTTCGTCGACGGTCAGCGCCAGCGCCGATCCAGATCGGCGATCAGGTCGTTGACGTTCTGATACCGACCGAGAGGCGGATGACATCGCGTCATTACTTTGTCTTGCGGCGTGCCGATGATCTCGACGCGTGCGTCATCGTGTCCGGGTGCCCGACGAGCGACTCCACCCCGCCGAGGCTCTCCGCGACACGATCAGGACCGTCGACTCGACGATCCGCAGGGCCGCTCGCGCCCGCTGGCAGCGAGGAACGAGACCATCCCGCCGAAGTCGCGCATCTGCTTACGCGCGATGTCATGGCCCGGGTGATTAGGCAGGCCAGGAAGCACACCAGACATCTTCGGAGGCCCCTGCAGAAACTCCGCGATGTGCATCGCGTTCGCGCTGTGGCGATCCATGCGCACGGCGAGTGTCTTGATCCGCGCAACGTCAGCCAGCAATCGAGCGGCGCGGGATCGCCCCGCCATCGTTCTGGATGTCCTTCAGTGCTCGTAGAGCGACTCGTCGTTGCCGACCACGATGCCGCCGACGACGTCCGAGTGCCCGCCGATGTACTTCGTCGAGCTGTGCACGACGAGATCGGCGCCGTGCGCCATCGGCTGCTGCAGGTAGGGCGTGGCGAAGGTGTTGTCGACGACGAGCAGGGCGCCGGCGGCCTCCGCGATCTCCTTCATGCCCGCGATGTCGGCGATGCGCATCGCCGGGTTCGTCGGCGTCTCCAGCCAGATCATCTTCGTGTTCGGGCGGATCGCCCCTTCGCCGCGTCGGGATCGCTGAGGTCGGTTGACGACATCTCGATGCCGTACTTGCGGAAGATCGTGTTGAGCAACCGATAGGTGCCGCCGTAGGCATCGGTCGACATCAGGATGTGGTCGCCGGGGTCGAGCAGCGTCGCGACCTCGCGCGTCGCCGCCGAGCCGGAGGAGAACGCGAGTCCCCAGCGGCACCCTCGAGCGACGCGACCGACGACTGGAGCGCCGTGCGCGTCGGGTTATCCGTCCGCGAGTACTCGTAGCCGTTGAAATCGCCGACGGCGCGGTGGCGGTAGGTGCTCGTCTGGTAGATCGGGACGATCACCGAGCCGGTCTCGGCGTCGGGATCCTGGCCGGCGCGGATGGCCCGCGTCTCGAAGGCCGCCGCGCTCCAGTCGACGCGGCGTCCAGGGAAATTCGGGTCTTTCGGGTTGGCCGGCACGGGGACCTCCTCGGGGATGCGTGGCCGCGACCTTCCTGCCGCGGCATGGTCCCGCCATTGTGCCGAATCGACCGCACCGTGTCGACCGGGGGTCAGTCCGGCCGGTCCGCGAGCTCCGGCATGGCCTCGTGCGCGAGCCGGCGGATCTCCTGCCAGTAGCGAACCATCGTCCGCCGGCTGATACCCATCTCCCGCGCGATCTCCGTCTTGTTCCGGCCATGGAAGGCGTGAGCCACCAGCGCCTTCGCCAGGTGCTCGGGCAGGGAGTCGACCAGCGCGGCGACCATCTCCCGCAGCTCCGGGTCGAGATCCTCCACGGCGATCGGCTCCTCCTCGGCCACCTCCAACGGCACGGCGCGGGTGCGAGGCGGCGTGGACGGGCGCGCGACCCCGGCGCGGATGGTGTTGCGCAGGCGCCACGGGAACCGGGCGAGCAGCCACGAGGTGAAGGAGACGTCGCCACACCACGACTCGACCAGCTCGGTGAAGACGAGGTAGGCCTCCTGCTCGACATCGTCGCGGTCCCACGTCGCGGTCATGCCGGCGGGCATGTTCGGCACGCGGGCGTGGGTCATCAGCCGCTCGAGCTTCGGCAGGAACGCGAAGAAGAGGGCGTCGCGCGCGCCGCTATCACCCTGCTGGGCGCGGATCGCGAAGGCGCCAAGCGTGTCGTCGAACGCGGGGAGGATGACGTCGTCCACGCCGATGACCGGCAACAGGGTCCGGCGCAGGACGGTCGCCCGGCCGTCGCGGGCGATGATGCGGATCGCCAGCCGGGAGCGGCGTGGCGGGACGATCGGGAGGGATTCGATGCGAGCTCCGTATGGCATGGGTGTGGTGGCCTTCCCCTGAAGCGGTCCTGCCCGGCGAGGGCGGGACCCGGCGTGAATCACAGAAAAGGCTCTTCGGAGCTCGTTCGCAGAAAGATCTGGGCGTCCTTCCGTAGGGGTCGACCGCGTGTCGACCCGATCGACCGGAGGTCGATATCAGGGCGGAATTCGACGATCGCCCTACCCGGCCAGCGCGTCGCCATCCTTCGTGGTCGGCGCGGTGCGGCGGCGGAGGTCGTGCAGGTCCAGCAGGTGCTCCGCCCCGCAGCGCGGGCAGATCGCCTGGACATGGCCGAAGCCGTAGAGGTGCCAGTAGCGGTCGCGGACCTTGATGTTCAGCTTCCCGGCCGGGTCATAGGTCGCCAGCAGCACCGGCGGCTCGTGGCACGGGCAGACCCAGCGGTAGGGCGGCGCCGACGCGCGAATCGTGCGGTCCGGGCCGGCCTCCGTCTTCATCTTCCGGGGGATATGTCGCGCGGAATTGCGCCGTTTTTCCCCATCGTTGCGGGACTTCTCCTGCTCCTCGGTCATGTCGCCTGTCCCTCTCCAGACCCGCCGCGGCCCGGCGCACCATCGCGCCCAAAGCT
Source organism: uncultured Chloroflexia bacterium (assembly GCA_963741805.1). Lineage (GTDB taxonomy): Bacteria > Chloroflexota > Chloroflexia > Thermomicrobiales > UBA6265 > UBA6265. The sequence goes on along the minus strand of CAVUJR010000060.1, from coordinate 16,165 downwards.
CCCCGACCGGTCACGTCCATCCGAACCGTCCCGCCGAATAATAGAACATATGTTCTATTCGTGATGCGATTGTAGGGAGGTCGCGATGCGATGTCAAGGGCGTGAGGGGATAGGAGATAGCCACCACCAAAACAGCACCCCCTGCCAGTGAGGCCTGCTGCCATGTATCGCGTTGCATCGATATCGTTGGACTTCCCAGTGGACGCCAATATCGAGGTTACGTGAAGCCGCAGACTCCCTTCAGCATGCCGCTCACGGATAAGGCGCAGCAACAACGCCGCGGAGAAGTACTTGCATTGGACATTGAGTCGCGGACGTTCTCAATGACTCTCCGCGATTGCGCTCGGCGATGACTTTACCAGTGAGGGGCTCTTAGCGGGTAAGCGCTTCTGTGCTGATTTCGGATTGGGGAATATCAGGACGGAACCGAGCTACGATCTTTGCCCCAAGGTCCGTTACCACGACTGCATTGAGGTGACGTTGATCTGTCGATATTGAATACAGGCGCCCTTGACTGAACGCGCGATGCTCCAGCGAACCGGCGGCCGGATGCGACTTCGTCCTATCCGAAACCTGACGATCCGGAACATGTCCGATTGTTCAATGCCGGGCGGTGCCGCATGCTCTTCTAGCCCCCGACGCGCATAGAACTGCGCACGATACTGGTCAAAGACCAATTTTCCTGGACCGATTGAGCCGACCACTCGAGCTTGCCCATCTTCGCATCGGAATAGCAGCAGCACTTGGGTGGGATTATCACCATACGCAGAACCTCGGCTCGTTCTGAAATAGTGAAGCAGAATCAATTGCCGTGCTCCGTCGGAGAAGAGCCGCCGGCAGTCGAGGTGAATCACCGTGTCTTCAGATATCTCCGCTTCATCCTGAGGCGGTGTCGGTAGCTTCTCGACATACTCAGAAACGATGGACGGATGAGGTAACTGAAACGACTCCCCGGAAAGCGTCGTTGCGTTTACAGCGAGGCACCACATAGAGCTGCGTTCGCTGTACCAGTCCCTGACGAACCAGATACTGTCCTTATCTTCTATAGCGTGAAACCAGGCGGGCCGGATTTGGCCACCGAAGTAATAAGCCTCGGAGGGAAAGCCTACTGTCAGAGTTGTTGCACTTCGATCATTCAACAACGATGAGTATGTCCGGCCCATGTGGATGAAGTATTCCGGATCGTTGACTTTTTCAATGTACGCGTCAGTCCCAACGATAACTGCGCGGTGGCTGTCTGAGAAATGATTCGGGGGTTCGAGCGAGGGTTGATACATAAGCTCAGGCGTGAGATGTACAAGGAAGTGATCGGTCACGAAACTGGGCTGCATCATCGACTTTGCTGGGACAACGGTCCCGTCGCAAGCCGGTACATGTCTGCGAACGCTTCGTTGCACCAAACCGCAAGTCTCTCACCTCGTCGATCGAATAGATAATCGATCCTGACACCCCGAGGGAACTGGGTAGTGATCAGTTCCTCGTAGAAGTGAACGTGAGTCGATCTCACCCGTAAGGTACCCGGAGCGCGCTCAGTAATTGTCGAATATCCCTGCGCCGAAATTGCACCAACTGGAACATGAGTTTTCCTTGATATTCCCCATTTACATCAAATTCATATGCAATCACGCTTCGACTCGACCAGGAATCATTGACCTCGTATGTTTCGTCGCGCTCATCACCCCGGAGTGCATCTCGATCCCAACCAGACGCCAGAACAACAATGGACGATTCACAGACGACCAGATCTACAATGTCTAGACAGATCAAACCGGAACTGTCAAGGATTTCAAGACCGCGCTTTACAAGTCGGCTGGCTACGGCAGGATCGTACTCAGGGCGTCGTGACGGGACTTGCTGATTCTGATCGTCACCGATCACGCTGCACCTCGTGGGTCATATGACGGAACTCTGCAATGAGGAGTCTTAGCAGTTCCCGTCGGTTCTCGATCGATGAGTGAAGCTTCGACTCGAGCCGCGCCAGCAAAGGCTCACCTTCGCCTTGTCGCTTCGAAAGTATCGCGAGCTCGCTTGCTTCCAGAGTGGATCGCGCTTTCTGAATCGAGTCAATCAAATTATCCAATCTGCTCACTTCGCGTATCGCCCATACCAACTTGTCTCCGATGGACTTGGATTCGAATGCGGTTTCGTCCACCTGGTGCTCGAGTTCGATCGCCCGTAGTCGGTCAAGGTCGCGCTCGTGGAATGCTGCATTGACCTCCTTCATCACCCTCTCGCGCTGAAGGCGCTCGTCTTCCGTCTTCGCCAGGTCAGGATGGAACCGCTTGACCAGTCCCAAGTAAAGCATCCTCAATGTTGCGGTCGAGGTATCGTCTAACTCTGGACGCGTATGCTCCTCGCGATGCTCGCGCTCGTAGTAGCGAGTCTCTTCTTCATTGTGGTGGATTTGTTCGCGCTGGTCAGCGAATGACTGCTTCGCTCGACGCTCAAGCTCTCCGGGCTCGATCTGGGGTTCGGCGCGCAGCTGTGCGATCCGGAACTCGTACTCCGCGATGGCGAGGTCGATTCGGTCAAGCTCAACGAAGAGCACACCAACGCGGGCGTGGTACTCCGCGTTGAATCGGCCGAGCTGCTCCTTGTAAGCCTCCAGATCCGCCTGAAGCTGCGCAACGCGTTGCTTCCGCGCCTCGATCTCAGCGAGGTACCGAGCGTATTCGCGCTCTTCAGGTGACTGATGCCGGATGATCGCGTGCGCCAAAGGGCCACTCCGCTCATTTTGTTCGGGCTATCTGCCGATGAAGTCTACTCCTTGGAAGGATTCGAATGCTGATTTGAGCCAAGCAGTATGGGGAATAGGTCTTGGAGCAGCTCTATTGCTTCGGACACGTCAGGCAAGGTGCTGGCCGGATTGATTATCCACGTCGCCTTGCATGGCTCGACTCGCTTTAGGTCGAAGGAGTAGAGGATCACGTGTTTGATCTGATTCGGCATCCGGGCCCAGTCAAACTCTACGTCGTCGCAGAGGAGGGCATTTTCAAACGACCACAGTTGTGTTTGAGGCAGATGCGCGGTGCCCAGAAGCAAGACTCCTGCCCAATCATCGGGTAACTGACGTGCTTTCGTCCGAGCCGCGGAAACCAAACGGTAGAACATCGTATAGGGGGACGGGGGGATCAGGAGAGGTCTTTTGCCTGAGGCCGGGATCCGGGCTCGGCGTCCACGTGACTTTCGTTCCATACTCTGGATAATCCTGAACAATCACGAGATATGTTCCACCACTGGGTTCCGACGTGGTGGCAGCAGCGCTTCCAATGCATCCATGACAATGGTTGACACGATCTCCACAGAACATGACGTGTCGGGCAGCGTCTCCAGCTCATGCTCCACATCGGCTGAGTGTCCGGTGCGCTGTCCCACGAGATCTAGGCGCTCGAATAATTCCTGTGCCCACTGAGTAATCCGCGGCGTCGTCGCCTCTATGGCGAGGGAGCGCCCTTTTCCAAGATGCGCCTTGAAATCAGCGCCCTTCTTCGGCAGGTCAAAAGGAATCCCTCGGTGCCGAAGCCATGACGCAAAGTACATCTCCGTAAGCGTTTCCATGAGAGCGAACGGATCGGACCGCATACGCTGTCGCCGCTCCTTCATTCCCGGAACATCCCGAAACTCTCTCAGTATCCCGTCAATCATGGAAAGATCGGGGCCAAAGCCGTCCATGCGCAGCCACCGAGCGAGCGAAAACGGACTTAGAACGGGATTCATGGCGTCCTGTTTCACAATCCAATCTGGTCCAAGCACCTCTTGAAGTGTGGGATATGGACATAGCAGCGTTGTCAACGGTTCAGTGCTTAGTGTCATATAGATAGGCTCCATTTCGGGACTGACCATGCGACTCTGCGTTCAAAGCATGATCGACCGCAAGCCGACGCAGCGTCGACCAATGCCTAATGTGCGGGATTTTTCGCTCCCCGACGAATGGGCGAACAATACTGCTGTGATAGCCCCGTCACCGCCGAGATTCGCGACAACGATACGCCCTGCAGGCCCGGCGCAATCTCCCTAGCAAACTCTTCCTCATCCACGTGAGCGTCAGGATCGGCTGCATCCCACTCCAGCTCCTCTTGTCTTCGCTGCTTCATGATGGCCCGGCGCTTATCTGTCGCTGCCCCGGTCTGCGAGGGATCGATCCCCGAAGCCCGAAGATCCTGCAGCCTCTCTCTCCCGGCACTCTTGAATAAGGCGGTCTGCGCGTCCCGGTACGCTGGCAAACACTCGTCGCAGTAGTGACGCTCGTGATCCTCCAGCACCACCCCGCACTCCCGGCACCCGGCCGGCGCATCGAGTTTCACTGGACGGCCCTCCCGCTTCACAGATGTCCGCACCTTATCTCGCCCAGCGCTGCGGTTCGCTTCCGATAGCAAGGTCGGCACCCGCACGGGCTGTTTGATTGTTCCTTGATCCTTCGCGAGGCGCTGAGTCACCCCTTCCACGACCGGTCCCACCAGCTTGGCGAGCTTCGGGCTCATCTCGGCCAGCACCTGCGGCAGCGGTGGCATGAGCCGCACGACGCCCTGCCGAGTCTCGAAGAACTCATTCGCCGCAAAGGTCCGCTCCTCGAGCAGCGTCAGCAGCGAGTCATCCACCACCGGCCGGAGCGGCTCGGTCACGTCATAGATCTGCTGCGAGAGGTGCATCAGTGAGCCATGGCCCCGACGCCACTACAGCAGGTCACTCGAACATCCCGCATGGAGTCGAGCGGATCCCCAGTATCCACTGTCTACGCTCCACCTTAGGGTAGCGGCTCGCGAACAGCATCGGGATAAGGTTCCCCAACGTGTCGGGAATCCGCTCTCTATCGCCCGGGAAAGGGTGCGCCCTAGTCTCGAACGTGACGACACGTCCGTTTTCGAGAAAGGCCCACCCCATGCATCGCCGACAGTTCCTCGCCTCATCCGTCACCGCCGCCACGTTCGCCCTCGCCGGCCGCCCCCTGCTCGCCCGCGAGTCCACCCCCACCGCGTCCGCGCTCCCACGCCTGGACATCACCCTCGTCGACGGCGGCTTCGAGCTCCCGGAGGGCATCCAGGCCGGCCGCTACGAGTTCGCCGCGACCAACACCGGCACCCAGACCGTCAGCCACTTCGGCATCGGCAAGTTCCCCGACGAGGTCACCGAGGAGGACATCCAGGCCTTCTTCGACGCCCATGGCGAGGACACCGAGGCCCTGACCTTCGAGGACATCGCCTTCGTCGGCGCGCCCGACTGGCCGCAGCCCGGCGGACCAGCGGTGACCGGCGTCATCGACCTCCAGCCGGGGCGCTACATGGCGTTCAAGCCGCTGGAGGACGAGATACCCGATCCGCTTCACGGTCGAGGGCACGTTCCCGGACGTCGCGGAGCCCGCCTCGGACATCACCGTCACCCTCCACGAGATGATGATCGAGCTGCCGGAGGCCGCCTTCACCTCCTCGCCGCTGCGCTGGAAGATCGAGAACACCGGCGCGATCCACCATGAGGTCGCGGTCCTCGTGGCCCCGCCCGGGCTCGACGGCGACACGTTCATGGCGATGATGTCCCTTCCGGAAGACGCGACACCGCCGCCCGGTATGCCGGAGTTCGACTACCTGCCGGTGGCCGCGATCGGCATCCTCTCTGCCCAATCGACCAGCTGGCTCGATGTCCAGCTGGAGCCGGGCCACTACCTCGCCGCCTGCATGCTCCCGTTCGGCACGGGCTACCCGCACGCGATGGACGGAATGTATGTATTCTTCGATGTAACGTGACATAGCCATCATCGGGACATCGCACCTGTCGCGGCAGGGCGGCCAGCCTCCCGCCCTGCCTCGCCCCGGAGGACCCGTATGAGGTCCCTCTCCTTCCCCCGCGAGCGCCTGCCACATCTGGGTCTCTGGCTGCTGGTGCTCGTGCTCGTGGTCGTCGCGAGCGTCATCTCGGCGCCGATCGGCTACCGGTCGACAGTGAATCTCGAGGACCTGCCCATCGAGCAGCGGGACGGATTCATCGACGCGCTCGCATCCCTCCACCTAAGTCCGGTGTATGTCGCCTGGTACTGGATCATCGCTGAGGTCATCACCAGCGTCATCGCGCTGGTCATCGGGTGGCTGCTGGTCCGGCGCGGCCAGCCGGCCGGGTTCGCGACCTACCTCGCCATCGTCATGCTCGCGCTGGGCGCGGCGGAGTACCCGCCGAGCATCGCGGAGACCTACCCGGGCCGTTCCGTACTCCAGGTGGTGATCATGCTCCTGACCATTACCGGCGTCAGCGGGCTGTTCATCCTTCCCCTGGTTTTCCCCGACGGTCGGTTCGTCCCACGCTGGACGGCGCTCGTCGTACCGTTCATCCTCGGGTCCTTCGCGCTGCTCTGGAAGAACCCCGGCTTCCTGGACGGGCCGGTCATGGACACGATCTCGACGCTCGTTCTCCTCGGTGTGCTCGTCGGCGCACCCATCTACCGCTACCGGCGTGTCTCGACGCCCGAACAGCGCCGGCAGACGCGCTGGGTGATGCTCGGCTTCACGATCGGCATCCCGGCGTTCTTCCTCGGCGACGCCATGATGCGCAACATCGACGACACGCCGCTCGGGATCGCCTGCTTTTTCGGTTTCCTGGTCTTCATCCAGATCGGCTCCAACATTCCCTTCCTGGCGGTGACCGCCGCGATCCTCGTCCATCGCCTGTTCGACATCGACGTCGTGCTGAGCCGCACCCTGACATGGATCACCATGACGCTGGCGGTCGTCGGGACCTACATCGGGATCGTCCTCGGCATCGGGGATGTCCTCAACTCCGAGGACAACCTGCTCCTCTCCCTCCTCGCCACGGGACTCGTTGCCGTTGCCTTCCAGCCGGCCCGGGCACGCGTCCAGCAGACGGTCGACCGCCTGATCTTCGGCGAACGCGATGATCCGTATGCCGTTCTCAGCCGCATCGGGCACCGCATCGAAGACACCCTGAGCGCGACGGAGCTGCTGCCGCAGATCGTTCGTACCACCGCCGAGGCGTTGCGCCTTCCCTACGTCGCCCTCTTTCTCGACCGCACCGGCGGCCGCGAGCTCGTCGCCTCGACCGGCGTCGCCTCGCCCGCGACCCTCCAATTGCCGCTGGTCTACCAGGGCCAGGCGCTCGGCGTGCTCGAGGTCGCCCAACGCTCGCCCGGCGACGCGTTCAGCGCCGCGGATCGTCGCCTGCTGGAAGACCTCGCCCGCCAGGTCGGCATCGCCGCCCATACCGTGACCCTCGCCGATGAGCTCCAGCGCTCGCGCGAGGCGATTATCTCCTCCCGCGAAGAGGAACGCCGACGCCTCCGTCGCGACCTGCACGACGGCCTGGGCGCCCAGCTCGCCGCGCTCATCATGCAGACCGGCGGGATCCGGGCGAACCTGCGCCACGACCCAGAAACCGCGGAACGCGATCTGGGCGAGCTGCGCGATGAGCTCAAGGTGGCCGTCGACGATATCCGCCGCCTCGTCCATGGCTTGCGGCCACCGTCGCTCGACCAACTCGGCCTCACGGGCGCCCTCCGCGCGCGTCTCGATCGGCTCCGCGCGGGCAGCCTGGACCAAGGACAGCCGGGCCTGGACGTCGCGTTCGACGCCACCGACCCCATGCCGCCTCTCCCCGCCGCCGTCGAGGTCGCGGCGATGCACATCGTCGACGAGGCAGTCACCAACGTCATCCGGCATGCGGAGGCGACGGCGCTCTCGGTCGCCCTCACCCACGCCGCCGACATCCTCACCATCGTCATCGCCGACAACGGCACGGGGTTCACCATGGACAGCATTGCCCCGGGCATCGGGCTCCAGTCAATGCGCGAGCGCGTCCGGGAGCTTGGCGGCTCGTGGCAGATGGACCGCGGACCGGACGACCGTGGCACGGTAATCACCGTCCGCCTGCCAGCACCCGGAACAACGCCATGACGACGAGAGACCACCCCATCCGCATCCTGCTTGTCGAAGACCATCCCCTGTACCGCAAAGGGTTGCGTACCCTTCTTCAGGCAGCGCCCGATCTCGAAGTGGTCGGCGAGGCCGCGGACGGTCGCCAGGGCGTCGAGTTGGCCCGTGAGCTGGAGCCAGACCTCGTGCTGATGGACCTGCAACTCCCGGAGCAAAGCGGCATCACCGCCATCCGGGAGATCGCAGCGGCTCGGCCGGCCACCCGCATCCTCGTCGTGACCCTCTTCCAGGACGACGACTCCGTGTTCGCGTCGCTTCGCGCGGGCGCGCATGGCTACATCCTGAAGGACACCGACGAGGACGACATGCTCCGGGCGATCCGCGCGGTCGCGGCGGGCGAGTCACTCTTCAGCGGTGCGGTCGCGACTCGCGTCCTCGCCCATTTCCACGCGCTCCGCCCGTCCGCGCCGGCGGCATTCCCGATCCTGACCGACCGCGAACGCGACATCCTCTACCTCGTGGCGAAAGGCTATCCGAATAGCGCGATCGCCCGGGAGCTGAGCCTCAGCGTGAAGACCGTCGCCAACAACGTCAGCATCATCTTCAGCAAGCTCCAGGTCGCGGACCGTTCGGAAGCGATCGTCCGCGCCCGCGAGGCCGGCCTCGGCACCTAAATCCACTCCCATGGTCCGCAACTCCCGGCCGTTCCTGAACGGTAATGCGCCATTCCATGACGCATAAAGGCCATCTTATTGAAAGCGACGGAACCCTCCTTGCGGCAGCCCGGCTGTACGCCAATAGTGCCTTGTGCTGCGAAAGCGCAGGTGCGGCGGAGGGTCCCAAACGTCGACCGGCCATGAGCCCGGTTATCGCACCACACAGACTGAGAGGTGCCTATGTCTTTCTCACCCCATGTCTGGACACGATTGACGACGTCGGTCGTTCTCCTTTTCGGCCTGATCGCCGCCTCCATCGGCATGCATCCCGTGGCCGCCCAGGCCGGGGACAGCTCGATCGAGGTCCACGAACGCATCTGCCCGACGGATTACCAGGGCAGCGATTTCTTCGGTGACCGCCACGACACCGTTACCGATCCCGGCATGGCGTTCACGTTCACGAATCTGGACACCGGTGAAACCTGGGACGGCACGACCAACGAGAATGGCAACGTCGGGTTCGCCAACCTGCCAGCAGGAACGTACACGATCACCGGTGGCGCGCCGGGCGAGTTCGCCGATCATGTCGTGTACTGCGCCATTGGAACCGAAGAGAACGCGAACCAGGAGCAGGTTTCGGTCGAGTACGTCACCGGCGGCGTGCAGTTCGATCTGCCGGCGAGCACCAACGTCATCTGCGACTGGTACGAAGTGCCATACAACCTTCAGGGCGAGCCGACGGCCACCACACCGTCACCCGATGTCTTCGACCTTCCGGTCGGCGCGCTGCTCTGCGACGCGGATCCGGGCGCGACAGCCACCGACTTCATGATGACCGGCGTGCTACCGGACGGGTGTGAGGAATTCGGTGGGGCGCCCGTCACGGTGTCCACGCCGGACGGCGACCTCTACGGCACATGCACGACCGCTGTGGCGGACCGCTGCTTCGTGACCATCGATGTGGGTGTCACGGTCGTCGCGACGATCGACACGACGACGCTTCCCGCCGGATATACCGTCGTCGGGGGCCAGACCCAGGAGATCGAGATTACGCCAGCATCCGAGGCGTGGGCGCTCTTCGTCGCGGTCCCGGCCGCCCCGGAACCGACCGTGGAGCCGACCGCGACCACCCCGCCGGTCGCGGTAGAAGGCCGGGACGTGTCGATCCTGGAAGGGACATGCAGCCCGACCGAGACCGGTGCAGTTGTGACCGACCTAACCGACCTGACCCGCCCCGAGGTCGCGGTCACAGATGACGTCGTCATGGCGGAGTCGTCCTCCAGCATGGTCGGCTTCACGCTGAATGAGTTGATGAGTAGCGATCACGTCGTGATCGCCTATACAGACGATGAGGCCCGAACGCCCGTCGCCTGCACACCCATCGCCGGCGAGCTGAACGCTAACGGCGAACTGGTACTCGGTCTGCAAGAGGTCAACGACTCCGGGTACACCGGCATCGTCTACATGCGCGAGTCCAGCGAGGGTGCATCGGTCTCGGTCTTCCTGGCAGAAGACCTCGCCCAGGACGGGATCCACGCGACACCAGCACCGCTCGGCTGAGTCCACGTCGACGCGATCGGAGTACAGACGGCGATCCTTCTCAGGATCGCCGTCTGTACATGGAAGCAAGCTGCCGCCCCTGCCCCGGCAAAAGCGACCGGCATGAATGGTGCGATTCCCGTGGCAGGAGTTAGGAGAGACGCGCAGGATAATGCAGATACCAGGATTCAAGGGACTCGACCCGGTCGACGTCGGCAAGCGTGCGATCAAGGACTATATGGAAGACGACCTGAACACCTACGCGGGCGCGTTGACGTACCGCACGTTGTTGGCGATCTTCCCGTTCCTGATCTTCACATTGACCGTCCTCGGCGCGTTGGGAATGTCGAACTTCTTCGAGTGGGCGGTCCAACAGGGTCAGGACGCCTTCCCCAGCGACCTTTCATCGCGGTTCGAAACGATCATCGAGCAGGTACAGGGCGGCGCCAGCGGCGGGCTGCTGTCGTTCGGGCTCATCGCCGCGATCTGGGCGGCGGCCGGCGGCATCCGATCCGCGATGAAGGCCCTCAACGCCGCCTACGACGTCGATGAGACGCGGCCATTCTGGAAGCTCTACCCGATGTCGATCCTCTTCACGCTCGGCCTCGTGGTCGTCCTCGTCGCCGTGAGCGCCCTGATGCTGTTCGGCCCGCAGGTGATGGTGTGGCTGGCCGATCAGGTCGGGCTTGGCGGATGTCTTCGTCACCATCTGGACATGGCTCCGTATCCCTGTCGCCATCATCCTGATGATCATCGCCGTGGCGCTCGTCTACTATTTCTTCCCGAACGTCGATCAGCCATTCAAGATCGTGACGCCCGGCTCGGTCATCGCCGTGGTCGCGTGGCTCCTCGCCACCTACGGTTTTTCCGTCTATCTCTCGAACTTCTCGAACTACAACGCCACCTACGGCAGCCTCGGCGGCGTGGTGGTCCTGCTCCTCTACTTCTTCATCTCTTCGATCACGCTCCTGGTCGGCGCCGAGATCAACGCGGTGATCTTCAAGCAGACGCACGACGCCGAGGACCTCAACATCGAGCAGCGAGCGGAAAGCGGTCAATAACCGAACCGTGGCAATGACGCGGGCATGGCGGCGTCCGTCTCACTCGCGGCGCCCCCTATTGCGCAAACGTCCCGATCACCTCCAGCGCCGCGTCGACCCCGACCGCCGGGTCAGGATCGGGAGCTGAACCCCGGCCTGACGGTACGCCGCCAGCCGCTGACGACACTGGTCCGGCGTGCCGATCAGGCAGGTCGCGTCGAGGAAGCGATCGGTCAGCCGCCCATGCCGTCGCCCTGCTCCATCAGTGCAGCTTCTTCGGCGAAGCCCGAGGCCCGAAGCAATGCCCGGAAGAACGGCAGCCCCGTATAGAGCACGATGTTCTGGCGCGCCTGCTCTCGCAGCGCCTCCTCATCGTCGCCCACGAAGTCGGTAAGCCGAGCGTGAATTCCACCGCTCCCTCGCCGTTGGCCCGTTTCCGGCCCCGGGCGATCCACGCCTTGCTCTGCTCAACCCGCTCGACCGACCAGAATAGCGGCATGACGCCATCCGCCAGTTCCGCGCCCAGCTCGACTGGCGAGGTGAGGCAACCCGCGTAGACCGGCACCTTAACAGGCGCCGGACGCTGCGGCAGGTGCGTTGGCGGGCCATCCCCGCATAACCACATCTGCACGTCGGTCAGGTAGCGCCGCAGTGCCTCCACCGGATCTCCCATCTCGATCCCGAGCGCCCCGTTACCGGTTTGTGGCTGACTCCGAGGCCCAGGATAAAGCGGCCGCCGGTCGCCTCCGCGATCAGCGCGGCACCCTGCGCACAGGTGTAGGCGTGGCGCAGGTAGATGTTCGCGACCCACGTCCCGACCTTAATGCGCTTTGTGCCGACCCCATCAGCTGGGCCGTCGCCATCGCGTCGTTGTTGATCTCCGTCGAGAAGATCGCCTCGAACCCGGCGTCCTCCGCCGCCCGCGCGACGTCGCGAATCTCATCGCACTCCAACCCACACCTGGAATCACGGCAAGCGCGGTACGCTCCGTCATCGTCTGCTCCTCTCCCGCGCGCCCGCATCACGAGGGATGGGGATGAGCCTCCATGCCGATCCGTGACGGGCGTTGTTGACGAGATGCGGTTGTGATGGTTATGTCCCGATCACAGCGTATACCATCACAAGACGATTAATCGGAGCATGGCGAAGCTCGGCGAGGCCGGTTCCCGCGCGTGGCGACGATCAGCCTCAGCAGCGTCCTCGCACATTCGACGGCGCACCCCTCCTCCGCCGACCGGTAGGCGGCCTCGATGATCTCCAGCGAGCGAAGCCCATCCGCGCCGGTCGCGATCGGGGTGGCGCCGGAGTCGATGCAGGCGAGGAAATCGGCGACGGCGCGAGTGAAGCGTTCCCCCACGGCGCCATCCGGCAGGTCGATCACCGACCAATCCGACTCGCCCTTCAGGCGGTACCTGATCCCAGGCAGCTCGTAGTCAGCGTACGCCGCGCCGTTGGAGCCATGCACCGACCAGCCGTAGTCCGCGCCGGGCGTCGGCCAGTCCGACTCCAGCACGCCATAGGCCGGATGCGCCGAGCTCTCGACGATCCACGCCCCGAGGTCCTCGACCTCCGGCGACGCCGCGGTTTGCCGCGAGACGGCGTAGACGCGGTCGATCTCCCCGATCAGGAAACGGTAGAGGTCGAGCCCGTGCGAGGCGGTGTCGAAGAAGGTCCCGCCACCCGCGAGGTCCTTCCTGTAGACCCAGCTCCGCGTGTTATCGGTGTAATCGACGCCAAATCGGACGCGCATCGAGTGGACGTGGCCGAGCGTGCCGTCCGCGATCATGTCCTGCACGACAGTCGTGCCCTCGAAGTAGCGATGCGCGAAATTGACGCCGAGCGTCACGCCGGCCTTGTCGACCGCGGCGAGCATCTCCCGCGCCTGGGCAGAGGACATCGCGAACGGTTTCTCCGAGAAGATATGCAGGCCGTGCCGCGCGGCGAGCGTCACCTGCTCGGCATGCGCGAACGGCGGCGTGCAGATAGAGACGGCGTCGAGCCGCTCGGCCTCCAGCATCGCGGCCATGTCCGTGTAGACGTTCGCGCCGAACGGCCCCGCGACCTGCCGGGCCCGCGCCTCATCGACATCGACGACGGCGACGATCTCCGCGCCAGCCTGCTCGTAGCCTCGTACATGCACGGCCGAGATACTCCCGGCCCCGACGATCCCGATTCGCTTCGCCATGATGTCCCTCCTCTATGACGGTATCGTCACACCAGTGCCGCCCGTTGTCTATTGCCGGTACAGGCGTCAACGATGAGTGTCGTTCGGAATGCCAAGCGCCCGCGCCGTGGCGGCCTCCAGGCAGGCATCCGCGGCAGCGCGGCCGTCCACGAAAAGCACGCGGATCATGTCCCGCATTCCTTCAACATAGCGCTGTGAGGGCTCGGCCCGTCGACGGGCCATACCGCCGCGCATCGGATCGGCGGTGTCATCGCTGCCGGTAGCGCGATTGCGCAGATGCGCGTCCTTGCGGAGGGCATTTGCCAGCAGCTCGATCGCGATCTCGCGCTGGTCGTCGGTCATCTCGGGATGGGACATGGATGGCACCTCCACATTGATCGTGCGTTCGGACGGACGGGAATATCCGGCTTCCGGCAGAAATCGCACAGGTTACGCCAGGGCAGGTGCCAACTTGTACGAACACTCCTTTTGCCTCTTCCGTATGGCTCGCGCACTTGCTACACTTCCAACAAATCAGGGATACACAGCGGTAGCTGACAATTCTATCGTGATGGTTCGCGGGGGTGCGATTCATCAGACCAGTCCAGCGGGGTTACCAGCGTTCTGGGTTCAATAGAGACCGGAGAGATCCGGGTGGGGGAGATTCAGATGGGACGCTCACGCTCGCTGGGGAGGAACATGCACGCGCTGCTCGCGCTGCTCTTCATCCTCGCCAATCTCGCATCGCCGGCGGCCTTCGCCGACGAGCAGACCGACACGGCCGATGTGCTGGTGTCGGTTTTTAACTGCCCGCACGACCCCGGAAACGTCACCGTCACCGCGGGAACGATGCCGTCCGACTGCACGCCGGCGATCGGCATCAGCATGTCGATCCAGGCGGAAACGCCTGACGGCACGACCTCCTGCACCACCAGCGAGACGGGCGTCTGCCTCTTCCAGGTGGTGAACGGGACGGCTGTGACGGTCTGGGAAGACACGTCGCTGCTCAATGGCGCCGTCCCGCGCCAGAACCCGGTCGGCGTCTCCGCAGTGCTGGACTACACCGAGCTGACCTTCATCAACGTCGTGCCACAGCCGACGCCGGTTCCCACCGACGTCCCGACCGCGGTGCCGACGGATGTCCCGACCGAGGTGCCAACCGCAGTACCTACGGATATCCCGACGGAGGTGCCGCCGCCAACCGTCCCACCGACGCCGGAGCCGACCCAGCCGATCACTCCGCAGCGTTCGTTGACCCAGTCGCAAACAACGGACAAGACCTACCAGCCGTCGGAGACCACCACCAAGGAGGACCCGAGCCCGACTGCGACGTCTACGTCTACGGCAACGGCAACATCGACCGCGACGGCGACTGCAACCACGTCACCGACCGCCACCGCCACGGCAACCAGCACGGCCACCCCGACCAAGACACCGTCACCGACACCGACGAAGACACCGGTCACGCCTACACCCTCGCCGGTCACGAAGACCTTCGCGACGGTCTCCGGAACTGACGGCGCCGGCCTGCGCTGTCGTGCCAGTGCCAGCACATCGGCCACGATCATCACCGTCCTGCCGGAAGGCACCAAGGTTGAGTCGCGTGGCGCCGAGTCCGGCGGGTGGATCCCTGTCACCTGCGCGGGTACGGCGGGCTGGATCTATGCTGGCTACGCGACGAAGACCACCGAAACCACGACGCCAGGCACGTCGACCCCGACCGTCGGCACCGCCAAGATCGTCAACACCAATGGTGCCGGCCTGCGTTGCCGCGCCAGCGCCAGCACCTCGGCCGCGATCATCACCGTGCTCCCCGAGGGCTCGACCGTCGAGACGCGTGGCGCCGAGTCCGGCGGCTGGATCCCGGTGAAGTGCGCTGGCCAGAACGGCTACATCTTCGCCGACTACGCCTCGGTCTCGAACGCGCCACCGGCGTCGAACCCGACCCCGTCGCCGACGAAGGTCCCGACCGATCCCGTCTCCGGCGAGACCGGATTTGGCTACGTCCGCAACACCGGTGGTGGCGGCCTGAACTGCCGCGCATCGGCGAGCCTTTCGGGCTCCGTGATCACGATCCTGGCGGAGGGCTCGAAGGTCGAGACCCGTGGCGCCGCCTCCGGTGACTGGGTTCCGGTGAAGTGCGCCGGCCAGAACGGCTGGGTCCACACGAGCTACTTCGTCGTCTCCACCTCCGGCTCCACGCCAACGCCGGCCCCGACCCAGGCCCCGACGCCCGCGCCGGGCAAGAGCGTCACCGCGATGGTCTACGGCACTGGCGGTGGCGGGCTGAACTGCCGCACCGGACCCAGCACGTCCAACAATGTCATCACCATCCTGCCGGAGGGCGCGAGCGTGACCTCGCGCGGCGCGGAGTCTGGCGGCTGGCTGCCTGTCACATGCGCCGGGCAGGCCGGATGGGTGTCCACCGCATACCTGCTCATGGACGGCAGCGGCGGCACCGGCCGGACGCTCTGGATCGACGTGAATCTCAGCAGCCAGTACATGCGGGTGTACCGTGGCAACACGGTGATCGGCGAGACCTACGTCAGCACTGGCCGCTGGGGCTTTGAGACCCCGCCAGGAACCTTCTACATCAACTGGAAGCTGCCGTCGCAAACGATGACCGGCGTGCTCGGTGGTGAGTACTACTACGTGCCGGATGTGCCGTGGGTGATGTACTTCACGGACCGCGGTCACGCGATCCACGGGGCGTACTGGCACAACAACTTCGGGTACCCGATGAGCCACGGCTGCGTGAACCTGCCGGTCGACTTCGCCGCCTGGCTGTACGGCATCACGCCGGTGGGCACCAAGGTCTACATCCACTACTAGGTGGATCGACGCCGCAACGACCAGGGGGAGAGGGCTTCGGCCCTCTCCCCCTTCGCCTTTCCA
>CAVUJR010000059.1:0-82994 GCA_963741805.1 uncultured Chloroflexia bacterium | reverse complement strand
GCGGTATGAGACCCTGCGGGTCATGTCCCGGACACATGGTCCGGGACTACGTCGAACCCGTACGGGCGATATTCATTGTATAGACCGGGGACAGCGGTAACGGGTGTTCGGGGACATGGGTAACACCTCGTTACTCCGTTTCCAGTGTACGCAGGTCCACGGTTTGGAGGGTGCGGGAGCAGAACTGGATCCGTACCACGCCATCGACCAGCGTGGGATAGACGCCGACCGGCAAGCCCTGAAGGGCCTCGGACAAGAAGAGCATGCGGTTGTGATACCGGATCCAGCCCCCGTTGGTGACCCGGCGGACGGCGGCCTCATCGGCATACACGATCGGAGGCAACGCCTCGGGAAAGGGGCGGCGGCTGAGGACATACCGTTCCGCCGGTGGACGGAACCCCGCCGCCGAGTGGGGCCGTTCCTGGTTGTAGACGAGGCGATAGGCGTCCAGGGCCGGTTGCGCCGCCGCCGGCGAATCGAAGTGGTGCTGCTGGAAGACATCGATCTCCAGGGTCTTGTGGAACCGCTCGATCTTCCCCTGCGTCTGCGGATGCCAGGGCCGGCCATGCAGCGGCCGCACCCCGAGGCGCATCAACCAAACATCCATGCGGCTCAGGCCGCGAGGTCCACCGGGCCCCCACGGCGGCCCATTGTCCGCACGGCAAGCCGTACCGACGAAAGGCCTCCATCAGGACTGCCTGGATGGCGCCAAAGGTGGTCTGGGGCGTCTGCTCGAGGATGAGCACAAAGCGGCTGTATTCATCGAGCACGGTGAGGGGGATCAGCCGGCCCAGACGTGTTTGTTGCCAGCCCTTGAAGTCCATTTGCCAGCGATGATTTGGGGCGTCCGCCTCGAACCGAATGACCGGGCGCGGCACGGGACGATCCGGCGTGCGAAGCCCATCCCGGTGCAGGATCGCGGTGATGGTGCTGGCGGCCGGCACGTCGCTGATGCCGAGATTGAGCAAGCGATGCCGGATGAGTCGGCCACCCCAGCTCGGATTCGCCTCGGCCACGATCCGAATCGTGTCGTGCATCGATGCGGGCGTGATCCCAGGAGAGGTGTGCGGGCGACGAGAGCGATCCGCCAGTCCCGCCTCGCCCTCCGCCGCATAGCGGCCCAGCCATTTGTAGCCGGTTTTCGGGCTGATCCCAAACCGGGCACACAGCTCGGTGAACGACACCGTCCGCTGCGCGGCCATCGTCACAAACTCACGTCGCAGCTCCATGATGGTCGCATCTTTCCACGGCATGCTCACCCCTCCTGATCAGGCCAGTTCATGCCGGAAAAGTGTTACCTATGTCCCCGAACGCGTGTTACCCATGTCCCCGGTCCGTATGTCACAACCCTCTTACGATACCCGGGAAATGCCGTGTAGTCTCGCCCCACGCAGCTGCGACCGGAGTGCGAGACATCGACCGCAGGTCGATACACGGGAACGGCGTCTGCCCTGCGAATTGGCTGGCGCTGTTGGGCAAACGTGTACGGGCGATGCCCGTCATCGCCTTCGTGGCGTTCCACGGGGAAACCCGAAGGTAGCCTCGGGTCCGTGGTACCCGAGGAATCGGCCCGCGGTGGCACCCTTGCGGTGCCCAAGGGTCGATATGCCGGGGGCGCCGTCTACCGGTCCAGTAGCTCCCGCACCGATTCCCGCCCCTGCGACGTCAGCACCACGTTCGACCCGTACCGCACGACGAGACCGCGATCCGCCGCCCGCTCGACCGTCTTGTGCGCCGCGTCCGTCGACCAGCGCAACGCCGCGCTGATATGCCCCAGCGTGCTCTCCGTCGCCTCCGCCGCCGTCCGCTCGTGCGTCGAGAGGTGCATCAGCAACAGGTCCTGCGCGAAGCGCTGGCGGTTCACCGCGTTCCGCCGGACCTTCGCCACCACGCCTTCGAGCGGCGAGAAGAGCAGGGCGAGGAAGAAGAACACACCGGCCATCGTCACGATCCCGCCGGACACCGAGCCATCGATCCCGATCGCCAGCCAGTACCCCGTGATCGCCGACAGCGCCCCGATCATCGCCGAGTAGGCGATCATCTCGACCAGCCGCTCCGTCAGCAGGTACGCCGTCGCCGCCGGCACGATCACCAGCGCCACGACGAGGATCGCGCCGACCGCCGTGAACGCCCCGACCGTCGTCACCGACAACACCGTCATGAGCAGGTAGTGCAGCAGCACTGGCGTGAACCCCAGCGTTGCCGCCAGCCCGGCGTCAAATGTCGAGAGCTTCAGTTCCTTATAGAAGAGGGCGAGGAACGCGACATTGACCACGACCAGCGCGCCCATCGTCCAGAGCGACTGCGGCCCGAGATCGTGCCCGGCGATCACGAGACGGTCGAACGACGAGAATTCGATGTTCCCGTACAGGATCGCGTCCGTGTCGAGATGGACGTCCGAGAAGAAGCGCGTCACGAGCACCGTGCCGAGCGCGAACATCGCCGGGAAGACGATGCCCATCGCCTCGCCGCCCTGCACACGGCCGGACGATTGCAGTGCCTCGACCAGCGCGACGGTGACGACCGCCGCGAGCGTCGCCCCGAGCGCGCCGAGCAGCAGGTTGCTGCCGCCGGCGACCCAGTAGCCGAACACCAGCCCGGGCAGGATGGCGTGGCTGATCGCGTCGGTCATCATCGCCATCTTGCGCAGGATCAGGAACGTCCCGAGCAGCGCGCACGCAACCGCCACCAGCACTCCGGTCAGGAGGATCACCGCGCCGGACGTCATCGCGGCACCTCCGGCAGCCCGGTCGGGATCCCGGTTCGGCGGATCGTCGCGCGTTGCCGACGCCGTCGCAATCCGTCCGGGACGATTCCCCGGTTCGGCGCGAAGAAGATCGAGACGAGCACGATGGTCGTCAGCGCGAGGATGATCATCGGCCCGGTCGGCAATCGGCTCGCCTGCACGCTCAGCACCGCGCCGGTCACCCCGGCCAGCGCCCCGAACAGCCCGGCCAGCAACAACATGACGTGCAGCCGGTCGGTCCACTGCCGCGCGGCCGCCCCCGGCCCGATCACCATCGCCGCCATCAGCACCACGCCGACCGTCTGCAGGCCGATCATTACCGCCACGACCAGCAGCGATGTGAGCAGGATGTCCAATACCCGCACCGGGAACCCGATCGAGAAGGCGAACGCCGGGTCGAACGCGAGCAACTTGAACTCCTTGTAAAAGAGGGCGACAACGAGCAGCGCGGCCAGCCCGAGCACGAGGAAGGTCACCACGTCTTCGGCGACGATCGACGCCGCCTGCCCGAACAGGTACCGGTCGAGCCCCGCCTGCTGGGCGTTGTTCTGCCCCTGCACCCACGTCAGCAGGAGGATGCCGACACCGTAGAACACGCTGAGGATCGTCCCGAGGACGGTATCCTCCGCCAGCTTCGTGTGCGACACGACCCGCAGCAGGATCAGTGTCCCGATCCACCCGGCGATGCCCGCCCCGATCAGCAGCACCCACGATTCGCGCATGCCGGTGACGATGAACGCCAGCACGATGCCCGGCAGTGCCGCATGAGAGAGCGTGTCGCCCAACAGCCCCTGCCGCCGCAGCACCGCGAACGAGCCCAGCACGCCGCTGACGATGCCGAGCAGCATCGACCCCAGCGCGATGTTCCGCAGCGTGTAATCGAATAGCAGGTCATGAAGGACGCTCATGGCGCCGCCCACACGAGAATCACGTCACGGCCGCACCCGAGATCAGCCGTCATTCTGAGCGAAGCGAAGAACCGATCGCAATGTCGACGCCGAGCGCCGGAAAGTGTCTTGCCTGAATACGCGATGCTTGGCAGGGAAGGCTGAGCCATAATCAATCCCTGTCAAATACGCCGTCATCCCGAGCCGACGCAAGACCGCAGGGCGAGCGCGTGGAGGGATCTTTGCTTTCGCATGACCTGGTTTCGGGCTGGCACAAAGATCCCTCCACGCGCGTCCCGCTCCGCGGTCCGCTTGGTCGGGATGACGGTCAAAGAAGGGGGAATGTCGAGGGCTGACCACGAACCTCGTGCTCAGGGGGCGGCAATCCTCATGACGCCGCCCGCTCCAGCTCGCGCAGCTTGAGCAGGTTGAGCGTCCCGCCATAGGCCCGCGCCAGGTTGTCCGCCGTGAACGTCGTACCGAACGGCCCGGAGGCGATCTTCCGCACGTTCAACAGCACCAGCCAGTCGAAGTACTCCGGTGCCGACTCCAGGTCGTGGTGTACCGCGACCACCGTCTTTCCGCGGTCCCGCAGCTCCTGCAGCAGCGTCACGATCGCGCGCTCCGTCGCCGCGTCGACGCCCACGAACGGCTCGTCCATGAAGTAGAGCTCGGCATCCTGCACCAGTGCCCGCGCCAGGAAGACGCGCTGCTGCTGCCCGCCGGAGAGCTGGCTGATCTGCCGCTCGGCGAAGTCCGCCATCCCGACCTGGTCCAGCGCCCGCATCGCCAGCTCGCGCTCGCGCTTGCCGGGTCGACGGATCCAGCCGAGCTGCCCGTACGTGCCCATCGTCACGATGTCCAGCGCGTTGGTGGGGAAGCTCCAGTCGACGCTTCCGCGCTGCGGCACATAGCCAACCAGCCGTCGCTGGGCGGGGGAGGCATGCCCGAAGATCTCGACCGTCCCGGACGCCGCCGGGACCAGGCCGAGGATCGTCTTCAGCAGCGTGCTCTTCCCGGCGCCGTTCGGCCCGATGATCGCCGTCAGCGTCCCCGCCGGGATCGCCAGGTCCACATCCCACAGCACCGGGTCATCGCGGTACGCCACCGTCAGGTCGTGCACCGTCACCGCGTTCGTCTCGTCCGTCATGCGGACGCCGTTTCCATTCATAAACATCCCTGCCGCCACAAGAATCGTCATTCCGACCCTGAGCGAAGCGAATGGGGAAGAATCCCCGTGCGAAGCACATCCAATCGGCCCGTAGGCTCGTCCTATTCCTCGCCCAGCAACGCCCCCACGATCGTCTCGACGTTCGCCCGCACCATGCCGATATAGGTCCCGTCCGGCGTGCCTTCCTCGCCATACGCGTCCGCGTACAACGACCCGCCGATCGCCACATCCCAACCCTGCGAGCGGACCGCCGCCTGCACCGCCTCGATCGTCGCCGGCGGTACCGACGACTCGACGAAGATGGCCCGGATCTCCCGCGCGGCGATCACCTCCGCCAGCGCCTGGATGTCCGCCGCGCCGGCCTCGGCGGCCGTGCTCACGCCCTGCACGCCCATCACCTCGAAGCCGTAGCGCCGCCCAAAGTACGTGAACGCGTCATGCGCCGTGATCAGGACGCGCTGCTCCGGCGGCAGGCGATCCACCTGCTCGAAAACCCACGCATCGAGCTCGTCCAGATCCGTCCGGTAGACGTCGAAGCTCTCCCGGAACGCGTCCGCGTGCTGCGGGAACGTCGTCGACAGCGTCTCCGCGATGCCCTCCGCGACGATCGTCCACAGCGAGACGTCGAACCAGATATGCGGGTCCCAGGCATACGCGCCGTTGACGTGCGTGATGCGCTGGTCTTCCGGCACGGCCTCGGACGCGGCGACGGCCGGGATCGCGCCGCCCTCGTGGATCTTCTCGAACGTCTCGATCATCCGGCCCTCCAGCGAGAGCCCGCCGTAGACGATGAGATCGGCGTCCCCGAGCGTCGTGATGTCGCTCGCGCGCGGCTTGTAAGTGTGCGGATCGATGCCCGGACCCATGAGCCCGGTCACCGAGAGACGGTCGCCGCCGATGTTGCGCACGACGTCCGTGATCATGCCGACCGTCGTCGCGATGGCGATCCGTCCATCCTCCCGGCCCGTTCGGCTCCGGTTCGCGAAGCCCATGCTGACCGCGAGCGCGCCCAGCGTGGCCGCGCCCGAGACAAGCAGGTTGCGTCGCGAGAGAGAAGGGGAGGTGTCCAGCGTCATGCCTTTGGGTGATGCAATGCGGTCGTCGAACGTCAAGGTTTAGCCATAGCTAAAACCAATGGTACACGCAGCCGCCCAGATGTCCACCCTTACCCGCCAGTCAGTAGCATCGGACTGGAATGTCCGATGCATCGGCCGAAGGCCGATATTCCGCCATATCAGCCCGCGTCGCCATCCTCATCATCCACCCATGCGCTACCATCCTCAGCGAGAATCGACCCGCCCCTCACGAGAGGATCCCCATGGCCACCACGCGCTTTGCGCAGAACGAGCTCATCCGCATCAGCTACGAGGTTTCCGGCCCGGAAGACGGTCCGGCCGTTGTCCTGCTCCATGGCCTCCTCGGCGACCGCCCCTCCATGCGCCCGATCGCCGACCGCCTGCAGGACGCCGCACGCGTCATCGTCCCGGACGCCCGCGGTCACGGCGCCACCTCCGCCCTGACTGATCGCACCGTCTCGATGACCGACCTCGCCAACGACGTCATCGCCGTGCTCGACACAGCGGGAGTCGACGGCCCGGTCCACATCGTCGGCCACGGTCAGGGCGCCATCACCGCGCTCGAGCTCGCCCACTGGCGACCGGATCGCATCGCCTCCCTCGTACTGGTCGAGCCGGATGCGCTCACGGTGCTCGACGGGGAGACCGACGAAGCGACCGCTGCCGCACGCGAAAAAGCCCGCGCCGGGCAGCGGGAGGCATCCGATTTCTCATATAAGGGGTTGGCCGACAAGGCCCTGGATCGCTATCTCGACCGGCGCTGGGGCGACGGCTGGCGCGAGCGCCTGACGCCGATTCGCATGGCGTCCGTCCGCCGCTCCGTGCAGGCGCTCAGCCCGTCACTCGATGCCCTCGACCGCTTCCGCATCCTGCCGGAGCACCTCGCGGACATCGCCTTCCCGGTCCTCATCGTCACCGGCCAGGACACGCCCCAGGCTGAGCGGCTCGTCGCTGACCGCCTGGAAGCGTGGATCCCGGCTGCGGAGCGCCTCGACGTCCCCACTTTCCCCGGCGGCTCACCGATCAGCGACGACACGGCCACCGCCATCGCCACCTGGGTCAAGGGTCACGTCCTGTAGTCTCGGACCACGTGTCCGAGACATCGACCGAAGGTCGATACCCGGGCGGCACATCGGGTCGCTCTTGCCGGGAATCGCCGCATGATGCTGTAGCGAAAGGCTCGCTTCGCTTCTCGCACTCCGTGCTCGGCCAGGGACGTTCGACCACAATTCACCATATCCACCGATCCGTGGATGGTCGAAATGTCCTCCCTTGAATGGCGCCCGACGCGCATCTGGCCCACGTCGTCCGGTAGCCCCGGTCCCGTGGTGGCCTGATGCGAAATGGACTCATCCATCAAACAGGGTGCCCAGGGCGAGGGGTGGTCGGTGATAGATATGGTTGAGCACCATCCCGACGTTGAGCGCGGCGCATTTGGCCACGACGCGGGTCACCAGACCCTCCTGGGTATGGGCCCGGGGATAGCGGATGCCGAACACCTCGACCAGCTGCCCGTTGATCGTTTCGACGATTTGCCGCGCGCGCCGGAAGGCGCGGTGAGCGGAGCGGGGCAGGTCGTCCTGGGTGTAGACCGTCGCCTGGACCTGCCGCCACAGCCGCTGCCAGACCGCCCCGGTAAAGCCACGGTCGGCCAGGTAGACGTTGGTCGGCGAGGCACCGGCGGTGACGGGGCTCAGGATCGGACCGGTCGGGCCGGTGAAGGTGCGGCGGCGCGAGCGACGCACGCGGTGCGTCAGGCGCTCACCGGTGAGCGCGGGCGCCCCCTGATCCTGGCGCCAGCAGAGCAACTGACTGAAGACCCAGCGCTCTTCGGTGCGCGCCGGAGCCAGGGCGAAGCCGGTGATCGGGCCGGAGGCGCTCACGCACAGCACTAGTTGCACCCCGTAATACGGCTGCTTGCCGACCCCGCCGTAGCCGATATCGGCTTCGGCCATGGTGAAGGTGGCGCGCGTAGCTACGAACGTGGTGGCCGGCGACCGCTTCAACGATACGAGACGTCTTTCCCCTCGGGAGACGGCTTAGCGACCCGATCCCGCCTCCATCCCGCGCAGCAGCATGTCCGCGATATCCTCGGCCAACGACGGTGGCGGATAGGGGATATCCGAGCCGAATCGGGCGATCTGCAGCTGCCCCACGAACGCGCTGAAACAGACCTGCGCCATCAACGTTGGGTCGCCGGGCCGTAGCTCGCCCCCCGCGATGGCCTCGCCGATGGCGTCTTCCAGGTACGTCCACGGGCGCTCGTACGTTTCCCAAAAGATCGCCTGCCGCGCGTCCGCCACGTACCGGTGGAAATCGCCGAACAGCCGGCTCAGGTCCGCGCGGTCCGCGCTGAACAGGACGCTGCCGAACGCGACCAGCTTCTCCCGGAAGGTCGCGCCAGCGTCGATGGAGCGGGCCAGACGATCCTGCGAGCGGCCGAACTGCTCGCGCATCATCATCACGAACAGGTCTTCCTTGTCCTCGAAATGGTGGTACAGCGTCGCCTTCGTTACCCCGGCCGCGTCCGCGATCTGCTGCATCGAGACACCGGAATAGCCAAGATCGGCGAATTTTCGGAACGCCGCGTCGATGATGCGCTCCCGCCCTGTTGCTACCGTCGCTGTTGACCCGTCGCCCACCGAATAAGACCCTTCCGTACCTGTTGACGTCCTCACCTTCCGTAAGTATAGTTGCTTGGCGCTTCCCGACCAACCGGTCGGTCGAGGAAGAGAAGTGGTTTGACACCCAGGAGAAACCCGTGTCCCAAAACACCGCAACGGTCCCACCCGAGCACGCGCTCGACGACGGGCCACGCTATCTGCCTCACAACGAGATCCTGCCGATCATGTTCGCGATCATGGCCGGCACCTTCCTCGCCGCCCTCGACCAGAGCATCGTCGGCGTCGCCTTGCCGCGCATCACCAGCGACCTTGGCGGGCTCGAGCATCTCTCATGGGTTGTTACGGCCTACCTGCTGACCAGCACCGCCGCGACCCCGCTGTGGGGCAAGATCTCCGACCTCTACGGCCGCAAGCGGATCTACCAGACAGCGATCATCATCTTCCTGCTCGGCTCCATGCTGTCCGGCCTCGCCCGGGACATGCCGCAGCTCATCGCCTTCCGCGCCCTCCAGGGCATCGGTGGCGGTGGCCTCATGTCCATCGGTCTCGCGATCATCGGCGACATCATCCCGCCTCGCGAGCGTGGCCGCTATCAGGGCTTCTTCGGCGCCGTCTTCGGCGTCTCGGCCGTCGCCGGCCCGCTGGTCGGTGGCTGGCTCACCGACGCCATCAGCTGGCGCTGGATCTTCTATATCAACCTGCCCGTCGGCGCCCTCGCCGTCTTCCTGATCGCCACCCGCCTGAACCTCAGCATGCCGCGCCGCCAGCACAGCGTCGACTATGTCGGTGCCGCGCTCGTCGTCGCCTCCGTCTCGTCCTTGTTGCTCTACCTGAATTACGCCGGCGAGAACTGGGGGTGGGGTGACATGCGGTCCATCGGACTGGTGATCGCCTCGATCCTCTTTGCCGTCATCTTCGTCCTGGTCGAGCTGCGCGCCGCGGAGCCGATCATCCCGATGCGACTGCTGCGCAACAACATCTTCACGATCAGCAACGCCTTCGGCTTCATCTCCGGCCTCGCCATGTTCGGCGGCATCATCTTCCTGCCGCTCTACTTCCAGGGCACGCTCGGATTCTCTCCGACGCGATCAGGCCTCGCGATGGTGCCGATGGTTGTCGGTATCTTCAGCTTCTCGATCACCACCGGCCTGCTCATTACCAAGACGGGTAAGTACAAGATCTATCCGATCATCGGCTCTGTCCTGATCGCGATCGGCCTGTTCCTGCTCAGCCGCCTCCAGGTCGACACGCCGTACTGGTACATCGCCATCTCGGCCTTTGTCTTCGGCGCCGGCCTTGGCCTGACGATGCAGCCGATGATGGTTGCCGTGCAGAACTCGGTGCCGTTCCGCGACATGGGCGCCGCGACCAGCTCCGTGACCTTCACGCGCTCGCTTGGCTCGGCGATCGGCACCGCGATCTTCGGTGCGATCCTGAACAGCCGGCTGGCGACGCACCTCGCGGATGGCTTCGCCGCGGTGGGCAGCAACGCCCCGCAGGTAGCCGCCTCCACCGAGGCCACAAACAGCATCCAGGCGATGCAGCAGCTCGAGGAGCCGCTGAAGGGCATCGTTCTCGGCGCCTACACGGACGCCATCACCGATCTCTTCATCGTCGCCATCCCGGTCGTCCTCGTTGGCCTCGTCATCGCGTTCTTCCTGCGCGAGATCCCGCTCAAGACCGGCGAGCGCCCGGAGCCTGCCGGCGCCGGGGCCACGGACTCCCCCGAGGCCACCGAGTCAGGGGAGCCCGCCCGGGACATGGTCGTCGCCGCCCACTAGCCGAACACGTCGCCTTCCGTCCGTAGACCTGGACCTCGTTTCCGGGTCCGGACGGTTCGCGAACCGGGCGATGGTCCTCGCCCGACATCCCGCGCCTCCATGCGAGAATACCGGCATCGATACGCCGATCGCGCACGGAGGCCGTTCCCATGACCACCGACCCCAGGCCCATTGCCAGCTACCTCATGGACATGGACGGCGTCATCGTCCGCGAGGACAACCTCGTCCCCGGCGCCGACCGCTTCATCGCGCGACTCCGCGAGGCGGGCAACCCCTTCCTCATCCTCACGAACAACTCGCGCCACACCCCGCGCGACCTCGTCGCCCGCCTCCAGCGCATCGGCCTGGACGTCACCGATCACGATATCTGGACCTCCGCCCTCGCCACCGCGCGCTTCCTCGCCGACCAGCGCCCGAACGGCACGGCCTTCGTCATCGGCGAGTCCGGCCTGACCACCGCCCTCTACGAGGCCGGCTACACCCAGACCGAGCACAACCCGGACTACGTCGTGCTCGGCGAGACCCGCACCTACAGCTTCGAGCGCATCACCCACGCGATCCGCCTGATCACCGAGGGCGCCCGCTTCATCGCCACCAACCCGGACAACACCGGCCCGTCGCCGCAGGGCATCATCCCCGCGACCGGCTCCGTCGCCGCCATGATCTCCCGCGCCGCCGGCGTCGAGCCGTACTACGTCGGCAAGCCCAACGCCCTCATGATGCGGTCAGCCCTGCGCGCCATCGAGGCCCACTCCGAGACGAGCGTCATGATCGGCGACAGGATGGACACCGACATCATCTCCGGCATGGAGGCCGGCATGCGGACCGTGCTCGTCCTCACCGGCATCTCCACACGCGAGACCGCCGACCGCTTCCCGTTCCAGCCCACCCGCATCGTCGACTCTGTCGCCGACCTCATCGACGGTATCGCCTGAACGCGCAGAAAGGGCGGCCCCCGGGAAGAACGCCCGGGACCGCCCTGATCTCATGTATCGATTGGTCGAAGGAGACGTCGCCTCTGGCGCGGACAGGGGCGGGACTCAGCCCCGCGTCCGTAGCAGCACGACGAGCACCAGCGCCAGCAACCCCGACACCAGCGCCGCGCTGATCGCCAGGATCACCGCTCGTGTCGACGGCAGGAAGTGCCCTTCCTCGATCTCCTGGCGCGCGTGCAGGTAGTGCACCCCGCCGAGCAGCGTCATCGTGACCCCCGCCACAATAAGGAAGATCGCGAAGATCGTTGTCACCGGAAACCCCGGCACGAGATCGCGCTCCAGGAACTGCGCCGCCGCCAGCCCCAGCGCCACGAGGCTTAACCCGGTTCGCAGCCACGCCAGGAACGTCCGCTCGTTGGCGAGATGCGTCCGCGCGCGACTATCCGGATCCGCTGGCCGCTGCTCCATCACCATCCCCTCAACGCCCGAGCGTGCCGACTACGCGTCGCCGATCAGCTCCCGGATCGTCTCGAGCAGGTCGTCCAGGTCGAACGGCTTCAGCAGGTGCCGGTCGCCGCCGAACTCTTCATGTCGTTCGATCACCTCGGCCAGCAACTCCGGCGTCGTCGAGATCAGGAGTAACGGGATATCCCGCGTGGTTGCCGCCGATCGCAACTGGCTCAGCAGATCCCATCCGGCATGCTCGCCGAGCACCAGGTCGATGATGATCATGTCAGGCCGCGCCGCCTCGATCGTCTCGAACGACAGCGGCACGAAGTTGGTCGTCGTGACGTTGTAGCTTTCGTCCTGCAACAGTTGCCGGACGATATCGAGGAACACCGGTGATCCGTTCACCACGTACACATGCTTGCGGATCATCTGTTCCGGCGTTGCGCGTTTGCCGGGATTCGCGTCGCTCCTGCCGCCCATGGCGTCCCTCCAGGGAGAGTCATATCCTGACAGGCCCTCATCCGGCCACGTCCGATGGGCAAATCTCGCACTCCGTCACAGGTGCTGTCAACGCGCCCGCTGACCATTAGCGGTCGGCGGGCTCCTGGTAACGCTTTGGCAGGAATCGTTCCAGCTCCGGCGTCAGCACCACGCTTTCCTGCTCGTTCGGGTCCGTCCGCGACCCGACCACCAGCGCCGGCGCGGACTCGCTCCGGTTCGCGGCGACATGCGGCACCCCGGCCGGGATATAGATGTAATCCCCGGCGCGACATTCCGCGTACTGCTCCAGTTGCTCCCCGTACCACATGTCCACCATGCCCTCGAGCATGTAGAGCGCCGTCTCGTGCGCCTCGTGGAAATGCGCCTTCGTTCGCCCGCCGGGCGGAATCCGGATCAGCCCGAACCAGAGTCCCCGCGACCCAACGCTCTCCGCGCTGATCGCCCCTGTATACTCTGGGCCCTGCTTGCCGATGTAGCTCTCCGCCGACCGGATCACCCGGCACGTCGGCGCCTGCGCCTCGTGTTCATTCACCATCTGTGCACACCTCTATGGAAGGGGGCGATATGCCGGCCGGTTCCCGGAGACCCGCTGGCAGTATAGGGCGATGTCGTGCGAGCGCGGAATCCAGCCGAAGCGGAGATTGCCAGGTCGGCGGCTCAATCCTGGTGATACTGTCGGCGAGCTGGCTCACGACAGCAGCTTAACCAGCCGCCATCGATTCGATCCGTCCGGTAAACGCGCATAGTCCAGCTCGTCGGTCGCCGCCTGGACGATCGGCAGCCCCCAGCCGTGGTCGAGGTCGAGATCGTCGAGCGCGTCCCGCATATCGGCCGTGCGCGTCGGCGGGGTGAAGTCGAACGGCAACCCGTGGTCGAGCAAGGTCGCCACCAGCCTGTCCGGAAAGTAGTGCAGGCGAATGCGAAAGGTGGCGTCGGCGCCTGCGTCCGGATAGGCATGGCGCACGACGTTCCCGGCGATCTCTGCGACCGCGGAGGCGAAAAGAACCTGCCGCATGCTATCGACATGGGGACCACCGGCAACCTCGATCGCGTTCCAGTAGTCATCCAGCGCCTCGTGCACGGTCGCAAGTCCGTCGAGGCTCGCGCTCACGTCGCGTTCGATCTGGACAAGCGGGTGCTCAGCCTGCAAACCCATCGACTGCCTCCGCCACGGTCGGGTAGAGCCGGAAGACCTGGTCGAGCGATGTCAGCGCGAGCACCGCCGTTGGCTGCTCACCCGCCGCCGCGATCCGTAGGTCACCACCCGCCTGCCGGCAGGAGCGCAAGCCGCTGACTAGCGCACTGAGCCCGGAGCTGTCGATAAAGGTGATCCCGGCGAGGTCCACGATCAGCCGCGCCACGCCGCCCTGCACCGTCTCCGCGAAGAGGCGCTTGGCCTCCGCCGCCGAGGCGATGTCGAGCCGCCCGCCGAGATGCACCACGCTGATCCCGGTCCGCCCCGCGTCCACCGAGCTTGTCATCGAGGTCGCCATGGTCTGTATTCTCCTCCGCTTTCATGTCGTTACTTGCCGCCAGTGCCGGCGCGCCCGTGAACACTCGCCGCGCTTTCGAGCGGCACCAGGTCCGCATCTTCCGGCGGATGATAGAACACGGCGTCCAGCACGACGCTGAGCGCCACAAGGTCATAGATCGCCCACACCACGTTGACCAGCACCGGGATCCCGTTGTTCGTCAGCCCCAGCGCAAGCCGCCCGACGCCAACGATCACGGAGACGACGAGCAATCCCATGAATACGAGCTGCGGCCGCACGATTTGCAGCGACACGCCGCCCTGGCGCGTCTTTGGCGTGACCACGAACCCGAGCTTCTGCCCGAAGTGGACGCTTCCGATCGCGCTCGTGACGGCCTTGATCCAGATCGGGAACAGGGCCAGGCTGTACTGCTGACCGCGCCATGTCGGCAGGCCCCACGCGATTACGGTGAACAGTAACTGGTTGACGATGAGGTAGGGGATCAGCCGCCAGAAGAACTCGTCCGAGAGCGCGTTCACCGGCAGCCACCCGAACAACAGATACAGGATCGGCGCGATGAGGTAGACGACCGCGAAGAATCCCGAGAGGTAGCTCCACATCGTCGCAAAATACATCAGCCGCTGCATCGGCTTAAGGCCGGGGTAGGAGAGCGGGTTCTCGCGCAGCATCACCTGGATCGTGCCCTGCGCCCACCGTAGCCGCTGCTGGAGCGCCGTGCGCAAGTCCTCCGGCGCCAGCCCGTAGACCAGCACGCGCGGGTGGTACACCGAACGGTACCCGAGCGAGTGCAGCCGCATCGCAGTGGCCATGTCCTCCGTGACCGAGATGGTCGATAGCGACATCACCGGCATCGCCTCGAACGCCCGGTCGACGTCCACCCGCAGCAGGAGCTGCTGAACCTCGGCGAACGCCTGCAGCGGCGAGGTCTCGCGCGAGGTCAACCCCGCGAGTACCGCAGGGTCCTCCAGCAAGCCCTCGATCTTGTCACGAATCTCGATCTCCGGGTCCAGACCGGGAATGTCGTCCAGCTCGGCGGCGATCGCGGCGAAGTCCTGCCCGACGATCTGTCGCCCGGCCTCTTGCGCGCGCCGTTGGAAGCGGTAGGTCAGCTCCGCCAGCGGTGCCTTGGCGGAGAGCGCGGCCCTGGCCTCACGCACCGCGTCCTGCAGCTCCCGGATCGCGGGCAGGTAGGCCTCCTGCCCACGAGTCTCGAGGTCGAGTGCCAGCGCGTCGAGCTGTGGCGATGCCTCGTTGAGGATGTTCTGCAGTTGCACGCGCAGGTCCCGGGCGTAGTTCACCAGCCCGGCGTGAAGCAGTGCGTCCCGTCGCAGGACCGCGTTCGAACCGCAGAAGAACGCCGCGTTCCAGCCGTCCTTCGCCTCCTGGATCGGGCCGTAGAACAGTGGCGCCTGGCTCCCGAACGGGTCACCCTCCGGAACGTTCTTGAACCACTGTGGCGTTTGCACGAAGGCGACCGACGGGTCGCTGAAGTAGCCGAGCGTCTCGTCCAGCAGTTCCGGCATCGGCACCTGGTCGGCGTCAAGGATGAGCAGGTACTCGCCGTCGGTCTGGTCGAGGGCGTTGATCAGGTTGCCCGCCTTGGCGTGGCGTTCCTTGCCCTTCCACACTGCCGCGCGGGTGATGTAGTTGCAGCCGATCCGCTCCGTCATCGCCCGCATCTCGGCGCTGTCGCCGTCGTCGCAGACGTAGACCGTGCAGGGATGGTTCAGCTTCAACGCCGCCCGGGCCGTCTCCTCGACCAGATCGACCGGCTCGTTGTAGCAGGTGATGAAGACATCGACCGTCTCGTCACCCCTTGGCGGGGGCGAGATGAAGCGCCGGTGCCATTTCCACATGCTGGCGCCCATCAGCCATGAGTCGATGAAGCTGTACGTCTCGGCCGCCAGCAGTGCCAGCGCCAGCGGCCAGAACGCCCAGTTGATCGACGCCGTGTAGCGCCACACCATGTAGTAGGTGCCAAGGAGGAGGTTCGCGACGATCAGCACGCGGATCGCGTACTGTCGCACGCGCATATCGCGCCGGGCGTGCTCCGGTATCGCGTCGCTCCCGGCCTCGTCGACCTCCGCCAGGGCCACCCTAGCGCCGACCGCCGCGGAGCCAGCGCAGCTGGACCACGCCGATTACCAGCGCGAGGAAGGCGACCAGCACGATCGCCCCGACGACCTGCCACGCGTCGATGCGCTCGATCCACGGGCGCTCGTCCGGCAACACCTGCGGCGCGAGGTCGGACCGCATCGCTCTCGACGGCTCGGCCCCGGCCATCGTCTGTGGCCCGAGATTGCCCGTGATCGCGACGCGCGTGCCCCGCACGCTGGCGAGTACATCCTGGTTGCCAAGCGCCGCCGCCGCCAGCAGGACGCCCTCGCCATCGTCGTTGGAGCCCGCCACGAGCAGCGCCATGTCGCCGTCCGACCATGGTGAGTCGCCCAGCGCCAGCACGCCATAGGGCGCGTCGACCTCGGCGTAGGCGGGAGGCGCGATCGCCTGCAGCGTCTCGTCGCCCAGCTCGCTCGCGGCGCCGTTTCGCTCGGGCCCGCCGATCAGAATCACGGACCGGCCCTGCAGCGCCTCGCTGGAGATCTCACCGGCGGTCATCACGTCCGGCTCGACCGGCGCTGACCAGGCGTTCCAGCGCCCGACCGCCGCCAGGGTCTGGAGCGCCGCCTGCTGCTCCTCGGCCGTCGCCTCGTCCGGCACCACGACGGTCATTGCTGCCGGATCGTC
The DNA here is from genome assembly GCA_963741805.1 of uncultured Chloroflexia bacterium. Taxonomy (GTDB): domain Bacteria; phylum Chloroflexota; class Chloroflexia; order Thermomicrobiales; family UBA6265; genus UBA6265. Next base: position 66,585 of record CAVUJR010000059.1, on the reverse strand, counting down.
GTCGGAGGTCAATCCGGCCGGGAACCGCCCGAGATCCGGCTCGTCGCTGCTGTCATGCGGCAAGGAGATCGCCGATGTCGGCAAGAGCGCCGCCCACGTCGCCGCCGGGTCGATCGACTCGCATGTCTCGCGCGGGTCGTCGAGGAACAGCCGCACCTGCACCATGAGGTCCCGCTCCGGCTGCCCGTCCAGGTCCACATTCAGCCGGTCGGCCGGCAGGTCGAACGTGTACGTCTGCACGCCGTCCTCATGCGCGCGCAGCGGTTGCGTGCCGATATCCTGCCCGTTCACCGTCACCCGCACCCACGAGGTCTCGGCCCGCACAGCCGGAGAGACCTGCAGGTCCAGCGTCAGTTGGCTACCGTCCCGGAGCACCCAGTCCGCCGGCCGCTGGTAGGGGAGGTCGATGAAGTGCTCGCCGGGTCCGGTCACGTCCTGCCGATAGCCGCCGAGTTGGGCGAAGCTCGCGGCTCCCTCTCGCCACGCGTAGCGGCTCGGGCTCGCCTCCGCCAGCTCGCCGCTAACGATCACGACCGGCGCATCGAACGTCGGCCAATCCATCGGCCGCGACAAGGCACGTGCCGCCAGTCGCACCGCCTCCGGGTTCGCCCCGCTGACCAGGATCTGCGGCACCGGCTGCTGCCGCATCGCCAGCACGCCATGGCCCTCCGGCACTGCCACGCCATCCAGCGTGAACCGCTCGCCATCCCACGCGAGCGGGCCCCAGCCGTCGCCCAGCTCCAGCGTGCCGCCGGTCCCGACGATCACCGCCGCCTGGTCGCTCGCCGGCATGTCGGTCACCACATCACCGAGCGAGACCGGCGTGTTCGCCATCCCGGACCATTGTCCGAGCTGGTAGCTCACCACGCCCGCCGCATCCAGCGCCCCCGCATCCGGCATGACGATCACCGGACCGGCGCCGGTCTCCTGCGCGCTCCGGCGAAGCAGCGACGGCGCGTCCACGACGTGGACCTCCGCCTCGCCGGACCCCGTCGGTAAGGTCAGCGTCGATGCCTTGTCGATCGTCACCCACAGCGCCGGGTCGTCCGGGATCTCACACGCCTCGCGCGTCAGCCGCAAGTGGAAGGAGAGCGTGACCTGTACAGCGTCCGCATCGTCCTCCAGCGGTGGGAGGTCGACCGCCAGCCGGCCGGATACCGCCGTGTCCTCCGTGAGGTGCACGCTATCGACGCTCTGGCCGTTGACGAGCACGGTCATCGTCGAGAGATCGCCGACCAGCAGCGGGGAGTGGCGGTACAGGAGGTCGAGGCGGCCCCCGCTCGGCGCCGAGGTGGCGAGCGGCAGCGGGAACGTGTAGGTCGTTGAGGCGAACATGCCTCGCGCCGTCACATCGTCGTAGCCGAACGCCGCGAAACTGCCCGCCGCGTCAGCTGGAACGACCGGTGACGCGACTGGCGTCGTCGCCTGCGGCGTCTGCGCCATGAGCTGGCGGGACGAAGGGACCAGTAGTAGCCCGAGCACCATGACAAGGATGCAAAGGTCTATTCCAGGGCGATGTCGTCGCGTCACACGCGGTGCTCCTGCCGTCGAACGGCGATGAGGGTCAGGTCGTCAGGTCGAGGACCATGGCCCTCAGTCACGCGCTCGAGTGACGCCAGCATCTGCCTCGCGTCGCCGCCGCGACCGCAGAGCGCCGCCACGTTCGCCGGGTGGTCGAGCTCCAGGTCGGGCCGGGCGTCCGGAAGGCCGTCGCTATAGACGAGCAGGGTGTCGCCCGGTTCCAGTTGCGTCTCCGTCGCAGTATATGGTGGTTCCGGCATAATGCCGATCGGCACCTGCCGATGCCGCAGCGGCTCCACCGCCCCGTCCCGCCGGATGATCAGCGCCATGCCGTGGCCGGCGTCGGTGAACGTCACCCGACCGTCTGGCCGGACCTCGGCGTGGAACATCGTCACGAACGCGTCCGACGACGCCAGGTCCGCCATCAGCGTCCGGTTCACCGTCGTGATCGCCTCGTCCACCGGCAGGTGTGACGCCGCCCGCAACGCCGCCCGCGTGGTCGCCATCAGCAGCGCCGCCGCCATGCCCTTGCCGGTCACGTCGGCCAGCACCAGTCGCACGCCGTCGTCGGTCTCCGCCCAGTCGAAGAAGTCGCCGCCCACCTCGCGCGCGGGCCGGCATATCGCCGCGAACTCGAACCCCGCTATCCGCGGCACCGACGTCGGCAGCAGGTGCGCCTGGATCTCCGCCGCCCGCGCCACCTCTTCGCGCAGCTCGCCGTACAGCCGGTCGCGCTCGGCGACCAGCCGCTTGTGCTCCGTGATATCCCGCGCGATTGTCGAAACCCCCGCGATCTCGCCCTCGGCGTCCCGGATCAGCGACAGCGTGAGCGACACATCGATGGTCCGGCCGTCCTTCGTGCACCGCCGCGTCTCGTACTGCGTCACGCGCTCACCACGCTCCAGCCGCTCATGAATACGCGCCAGGTCGTCCGCGAGGTCCGCCGGCAGCAGGATATCCAGCCGCTGCCCGATTATTTCCTCCGCCGTGTAGCCATAGAGCCGTTCCGCCGAGCGGTTCCACGTCAGCACCACGTCGTCGAGCGTCTTCGAGTAGATCGCGTCCTGCGTGTTGTCGACGATCTCCGCAAGCAGCGCCCGCTGCAGTTCCTGCTCGCGCTGGTCGGTGATGTCCGCCGACACCCCGCCGAGATAGACCGCCCCGTCGCCGTCCGTCACCGGGAACTTGATCGAGTACCAGTAGCGAGGCCTCCCGTCCGGGTCGAGAGACGTCTCGTAGAGCCTCTGTACTTGCCCCGATCGCAACACGGCCGCGTCGTTCTCGCGTACCTGCCGGGCCGTTTCCGCGTCGAGCCAGTCGACGTCCGTCTTCCCGATGATCCATCCCGGCTCATGCCCGAACGCGTCGGACCAGGGCCGGTTCGCGAACACGTAGCGCCCCTCGGGGTCCTTCATGTACCCGATCGCCGGCGTGTGATCCATAAAGGCGTGGAAGCGCTCCTCCGCCTGGACGCGGGCCGCGAACTCCCCGTCGCGCTCGATCTGCGTCGCCAACAGCCGCGACAGCACGGACAGCAACTGCGCCTGCTGCGGCGTGATCCGCGTTGGCGCCGCATCGCTCGCGCAGAGCGTTCCATGCAGCGTCCCGTCGCTCAGCATGATCGGCACGCCGACATACGACCCCACGCGCGGGAATGTCTTCGCCGCCAGGCATTGGGAAAAATGCGGGTCGTTGCGGACGTCCTCGATGATCAACGGCCGTGGCTCGACGGCGTTGATGATCGCGCTACAGAATGTCGCGGCCACCGGTGCCGCGGCACCGCGCGGCATATCGAACCCGCCCGGTTCCTTGTGCGAGTGCTTCACCGTCAGGTCACACGCCGCGCTGTCCAGCTCTGTGACCCACGACGTCCGCATCCCGAGCAGATCCGTCATTGTCACGAGCACGGCCTCTGTCGCGTCCTCCAGCGACTCGAACCGCGTTCCCGCCAGCTGCGAGAGGCGGTCAAGCGTGGCTGTCGCGGCATCCGTGGCGGAGGTCGGCGTGTATGGCATCCGTGCGCTCCCTGTCGTGGCCGCCGGCCGGGGCCCCGCGCGGCTCCTCAACCAGTCGCGGGCGTCTCGTCCTGTGGCTGTATTGGCGTCGCCAGGAAAACATGGCGACGCGCCGCCGTTGTGTCGTCCTTTCGGAAGTTTACGCCAGATCAAAAGTCAATGCTGGTTTGGGCATACATAACCGTATGCGGAACGGCGTGACGATTCGGATCGTTCTTCCATAAGAGACCGCCCATCCGCGCCAACCCCGGAGGCCACCATGCACCACACCATCGACCGCCGCGCCCTCATCGCCGCCAGCGCCCTCGCCGCCACCATCGCGACCCGCGCCACCGCCCAGGACGCCTCCCCGGAGCCGATTCCCGGCCCGGCGACCCTCGCCAGCGGCCTCACCGGCTTCGCGCTCGATCTCTACCGCGAGCTCCGCGCCGAATCCGGCTCCGGCAACCTCATCATCTCGCCCTACAGCATCGCCCTCGCCCTCGCCATGACCTCCGCCGGCGCCCGTGGCGACACCGCAACCCAAATGGCCACCACCCTCGGCTTCACCGTGCCGGCGGACACCCTGCACAAACCTTCGCCGCCCTCACCGCCGATCTCCTCGACCGCGGCAACCAGGAAGCCGACCCCGATCGCGGCACCGCCGAAAGCGGCCTCCGCATCGCGAACGCCCTCTTCGGCGAGCAGACCTTCCCGTTTGACCCCGCCTTCATCGACGCGCTGGACGCCACCTACGGCGCCGGCATCGAGCTCGAAGACTTCAGGAACGAGCCCGACGCCGCCCGCGACGACATCAACGCCTGGGTGGAAGAGGGGACCGAGGGCCGCATCCAGGACATCGTCCCCGAAGGCGCCATCACCGCGCTCACCCGCCTCGTCCTCGCCAACGCCATCTGGTTCTACGGCGCCTGGCAGAACACCTTCGACGAGGAGAACACCGCCGACGAGCCCTTCCACCCGCTCGACGGCACCCCCGTCGACGTGCCCTTCATGCGCCAGACCGAGTCGTTCGCCTACGCCGCCCTCGACGGCATGCAGGTCGTCGACCTCCCGTACGCCGCCCCCGGCTTCGGCATGACGATCATCCTCCCGGACGAGGGCGAGTTCGACGCCGTCGAGGCATCGCTCGACCCCGGCACCCTGCAGGACGCCATCGACGCCCTCGCCTGGACCCGCATCCACCTCTACCTGCCGAAATGGGAGTTCGACACCTCCGCCAGCCTCGCCGACACCCTGCAGGCCCTCGGCATGACCGACGCCTTCGACCCCGACCGCGCCGACTTCTCCGGCATGATCGCCGACGACCGCCACCCCGCCGGACGACACCCTCGCCATCGGCGACGTCCTCCACAAGGCCTTCATCGCCGTCGACGAGAACGGCACCGAGGCCGCCGCCGCCACCGTCGTCATCATGGTCGGGGAGGGCGCCCCCGCGCCGGAGAAAGAACCCCTCGAGCTCCGCATCGATCGCCCGTTCCTCTTCGCCATCCGCGACGACCGCACCGGCGCCATCCTCTTCCTCGGCCGCGTCACCAACCCCTCGTAGGGGTCGCCCGCCGTAGCCACGACCGTGTCGACCCATCGACTGGCGTCCGCCCATCTCGCCCCGGTATCGTAGGGGCGATGTTCGTCATCGCCTCACGTGCGACAATTCCCGGCCGGCCGCTCCGCTATCATGGAACCGCGCACACGTACCCGCCCGAGAGGAGCCGCCATGCTCGCCCCCATCATCGAGGACAACCGCGACGCCATCGCCGACCTCTGCCGCACGCACCGCGTCAAGGCCCTCTGGGTCTTCGGCTCCGCTACCAGGGACGCATGGAAGCCCGAAACCAGCGACATCGACGTCCTGGTCGACCTCGGCGACTACGATGACGGCATCCACCGGCGCTTCTTTGGCCTCCAACACGACCTGGAAGACCTTACCGGACGGCCAGTCGACCTCATCACCGTGAATGCGCTGGGGAATCCGTACCTCCGGGATGAAGTTATGGAGACGAGGAGGCTGGTCTATGGACCGGCAGACGCGCAAGCTGCTGCATGATGCCCTCACCGCGACAGAGGAGATCCTCGCGGATACCGGGAGTGTTGATCTCGAAGGATTCCTGGCGGACACCATGCGCCAGCGGGCAACCTACTATGCCTTCGCCGTCCTCGGAGAAGCCCTCAACAAGGTGGTGCAGCATGACCCGTCGCTAAGCGATGTGGTTACAGACCGGCAGCTGGCCGTCGACATGCGGAACCGCCTCATCCACGGCTACACCAGCGTGGACCCCGTCATCATTTGGGCCATAGCCAAAACCGACATCCCGAACATCCAGGAAGAACTTCGGGCGCTGCTTGGGGATTCGGACGCATCGTAAACACCCTTCCGCCACCCGCACACGAAAAAGGGGCGCGAGGCCAGCCGGTCACCCGGCCATGCCCCGCACCCCTGTGCGCGCTATCGTCTCGCGAGAGCTAGACGCCGCGGCGCCCCGTGACCAGGTTGAAGACCAGCAGGATCAGCGCAACCACCAGCAACAGGTGGATCAGGCTTCCGCCGATACTCCCGACCAGGCCAATGATCCAGAAGATGATAATGATCGCGATAATCCACCAGATAATCGTTGCCATGAAAAAAGACCCTTTCGTGTGAGGGACACCGGCCCGGATCGACCCGCCGTCCCTGCCGAACATTCGGTTGCGAACACCAAACGCAGAAGCCGTGCCGCGATCAGCCCCCGCGTCGCTCGGTTGGCCATGCCAACAGGTGCAATCCGCCCCGGCCGGCGATAGACTAACGGTGGGTCCCACGACCAAACTCCCCATCATCCAAGGACCTGGCCATGGATCATGCCATCGAGCCAGCCCGACCGACCCGCGGCCGGTTCGTGCTGCCCGCCCTCTGCATCGGCTCCTTTGTCACCACGCTCACCTTCGCCGCCCCGGCCCCGTTCCTCCCCGCCATCTCCGACGATCTCGGCGTCAGCGTCGGCCTGCTCGGCCAGGTCACCGCCACCATGATGATCATGAGCGCCGCGCTGGCCCTCGTCGTCGGCCCCCTGGCGGACCACCTCGGCCCCAGGCGCTTCATCGTCACCGGCCTCGCCGCCGCCGCCCTCAGCCTCTTTGATTTCGCGCTGGCGCCGGTCTTCTCCGTCCTCCTGATCGCCGCCATCGCCGGCGGCATCGCCGAAGCCACCGTCCCCGGCCTCTCGCTGGCCATCGCCGGCACCCGCTTCTCCGGCCCGGAATCGCGACGGGCGATCGGCTGGACCGTCGGCGCCCTCGCCAGCGCCCCGATCATCGGGGTCCCGATCCTCACCACCATCGGCGACGCGGCCGGCTGGCGCATCGCCTTCCTCTCAGCCGGCGCCGCGACGGTCGTGGCCACCGTCCTCGTCGCTACCTGGCTCCCGCCTGAGCCACGCCCGGTCAGCGGGCCGTTCCGCTGGCGCGGCGTCCTCGGCACCTACCGTCCACTCCTCCATGACGTCGGCATGCGCCGCCTGTTCGGCTGCACCGTCACGCGCGCCGTGACCTGGCTCGGGCTGATCACCTACCTGGGCGCCCTGCTCGCCGACGAGTTCGACCGCTCCACCGGGCAGATCGGGCTCGTCTACATGCTCGGCGGATCCGGCTACCTCGCCGGCAGCCTCATTGGCGGAGGCCGCCTCGCCAGCCTGCCGCCCCGCCGCCTGCTCGCCGTCAGCAACCTCGTCATGGCGATCGCGCTGCTGCTCGCGTTCACCGCCGCGTTCGACCTGGTCATCACGATCGCCGCCGTCGTGGTCGCCGCCTTCGCCGCCGCCGTCGGCTGGGTCGCGCTCACCTCCCTGATCACCGAGGAGACCCCGGTGGGCGCCGGCACCACGCTCGTGCTCAACTCCGCGCTGCTCAACATCGGCGCGTCGGCCGGCGCTGGCCTCGGCGGCATCCTGCTCGCCGCCGGCGGGTTCGCCGTCGTCGGCGTCGTCATGGCGCTGGTCGGCCTGGCGTCCGTGCTCCTCGCCTGGCTGACCCCGACCCCGCAACCCTTGCCCGCGTAGGGGAGGTCGTGCGGCCACATGCATGCACGCGCGCATGAACAGGCCCGTTATCCGACGGACCCTCGCATCAACCCGCAATCGGCCCATCACGCCGCTGCGCGCTCGGCCGGAAAGCGGTAGCGACCCTTTCTGCCCTCCCGCTCGAGCGCCCGGAACACCTCCCGCCAAAGGGCTGCCCCCCTCGTCACCCCGCGAAGGGCGAAAGGTGCCACGACGTAAGGATCCGCCACGGCGGGTGATACGCTGGCGACATGGCCTGCGCGGCCATGGCAGGCCGCACACGGGGCTACGCCAGGAGATCCGCCATGTCCCGCTATGTCGTGCTCATGAACTGGACGGACCAGGGCGTCCGCAACGCCTCGGACAGCGTCCAGCGCGCCGCCCAGGCCCGCGCCGCCTGGGAATCCCGCGGGGTCACCATCGAGTCGCTCTACTGGACGCTGGGCGAGTTCGACCTCGTCGGGGTCCTCAATGCCCCGGACGACGCCACGGTCGCAGCGATCCTGCTGCAGCTCGCGGGCGCCGGAAACATCCGCTCCCGGACCCTCCGCGCCTTCGACGAAAGTGAGACGCAGGGCATCCTCGACCAGCTTGGCTGACACGAGATCCCGCACGCAGGTGAACTGACGGAGGGTGAGTTTCAAGCACTCACCCTCCCTGTAGAGCGCCCGCTGAACGACGACCGACTGCCGCTACGTGCCCGCCGCATCGCCCTCGATCGCATCGAGAAACCCCGCTGGGCTCACCACGCGCACCGTGCCGATCTGGCCGACCGCCTGCACGCCCTTGTCTCCGGACACCAGGAAATCCGCCCGCCCGACCACCGCGTGCGCGAACAGGTAATCGTCCTTCCGGTCCCGCCCGACCTCCGGCAACGGCTCCCCGATCTCCGGCACCACCTCCGCAACCGCCGTCAGCAGCCGAACCAGTCGCTCCGTCTCTTCGGGCCGAATCCGCGCCGCTAACCACGGCTTTGTCGCCGTCTTCCCGCGCAGCTCCGCGATCACCCCCTCGGGCAGCAACATCTGGTACGCCCCCGTAAACGCGCCCTCTACGGTCCGGATCGTCGCCGAGGACCCGTCAGGGGAGAGGAGGTAACTGATGAAGACGTTCGCATCCAGCAATGCGCGAATCGCCATTGGCTAACGCCCGTCCCGCTCGAACGTCACCGCCTCCGACGCCGCCAGGTCGTCTACGATCTCCCGCGACACGCGGTCGGCCAGCGCCTCCACCTCGTCCGCGCCCATGGATGCGTTCCGCGCCCGCACCTCGTCCCGCAACGCCCGCAGTTCCGCCAGCGCATCGGCCCGTCGCTTCTGCTCCCGCAGCGCCAGCACTTCCTCGTACGCTTCGAACGAGATCAGCACCGCCTTGGGCTTGCCGTGGCTCTCCACGATCACTTCTTCGCCCTCCGCGCTCACGGAGCGTAGCAGCGATCCCAATCGGTTCTTGGCCTCGTTGGCTGATACAGCCCTGGACATAGCGCCTCCTTCAGCGACGTTGCAACTCGTCGCCTGAACTATCATCCATCATATCAGCTAATAATCCGGACGAATCTGGCGCGCCCCGCCCTCCGTAGCATAGGTACTTCCCGAAGGGAATGTCCTCCCACCGGCACCCAAAACCGCTCCCGCCAACCCCGCTCGCACCCAAGAGGGACGTCACCCTGAGCGAACGCGAAGGTGCCCCAGGCGAAGCCGAACCCCGCGCCACAACCACCGCGCCCTCGTACCAACCGTCCCCCATCCCGCGTAGGGGTCGACCGCCGTAGCCACGACCGTGTCGACCCCATCGACATGAAGGTGGCCTCCTGGTCACCGAATGTCGATAACCGGGCGCCGTGCAGGACCGCGAATCGGTCCCTTGCGCGTCGTGGGTATCGTCCCGTGGACACTGCTAGGGTGCCCTGCGGCTCGAGGGGTCGCTCTCGCTCTGGCCCTGCTTCGCAGGGCCACCCGGTGGGGTCGACACACGGTACGACCCCTACGATGCGAGGGCTACACTTCCATATCCTCCACCACTATGCGAAACTGCCGGTACGGGAATCGACGAAACCAGGAAGAAACGCATGGCGGCACGGTCGTATTGGCTGAACCTGTTCTCCATCGGCACGTGGCAGGAGTTCCTCGACGCAGGAGCCTCCGTCACCGGCTTTCGCGAGAACCGCTGGAGCCAGGTCCAACGCGTCGCCGTCGGCGACTACATGCTCTGCTACCTCACCGGCGTCTCCCGCTTCGTCGGCATCCTCGAAGTCGTCTCCGCGCCCTACAAGGACACCACCCACTCGATCTGGAAAGACGACTTTCCCTGCCGCCTGAAGGTCCGCGTCGTCGCGCGGCTCACCCCCGAAACCGCCGTCCCGATCACCAACCTCGCCGACCGCCTCTCGTTCTTCCAGAACCTCGTCAGCCCGAATGCCTGGACAGGGCAGGTACGCGGTGCCTTCCCTCGATGGAGCACCGATAAAGTTCGCGTATCCTCGTTCTTGGATCCATAATGAGATCGCTGGGAACCGATCAAGGGAAATCTGGGGGAGAGGTGGCTTCGTGAACAGCGACGATCTGATAGGCCCGGTTGAAGGCATGTCTGATCCGCCAGGGGTAGTGCGTGAACCTAGCGTCGAAGGACTTCCGATAGGGTATGCCTATGGTGTCACGAGGTACGCAGACCTCATCCTCCGTGATGCTTTTCCCCATCACTTCCGCGATCTTTGTGAAGCCCTCGAAGAGTTCCATATCGATGTCCATGAGATCCTTTCCGGGGGCGGCAGCCGCGCTTCCCATACTCGCCGTTTTGACTCTCTTCTCGAGCAGCGGGGGTGGGGGAAGCGGAACATCACCATCTCAAAACGTATCGATGACGAACTGATCCATGCCACGCGGGGCCATGAGATCGACATGTTCGCGGTCGGGTCATCAGGTGACCCTTACCCAGGTATCGCCGTCGAGATGGAGTGGAACAATAAGGATCCGTTTTTCGACCGCGACCTGCTCAACTTCATGGCGTTGCACCGGGAGGGCGCGTTGGCCGTAGGCGTCATCGTGACGCGCGGTCCCGAGTTGCAGCGGGTGATCGGTGGCACGGTCAAAACTGGCGAGCGCACGGCAAGCGTCAAATACGGCTCTTCCACAACGCATTGGGAGAAGCTCGTTCCACGTATCAATCTGGGTGGTGGAGGCGAATGTCCTCTGATCGTCGTCGGTATTGAGCCCGACCGTGTCACCGGTTTCGAGATAATCCGGGATGCGTTCGATCAAAGTAGGAGCATCTGGTAGTAGCGCACGTACAGCTCATCTGTGCTAAGATCTAAATCATTGAAACTGAAGATCTGAATCCGGGGAAACCCATGGCACAGAAAGCATCGCCGCTTCGCGAGTTCCAGCCGCCTCCACCGCTGCCGACCGTCGAAGGTGGATTTCAAACCGTCCTCGCCGATCCTCCTTGGCGATTCTCAAACCGTACCGGCAAGGTTGCTCCTGAGCATCGTCGCCTCGACCGGTACTCCACCATGGAGTTGCAGGATATCTGCGATCTCCGCGTGCAAGATGTCATCGCGAAGAATGCCCATCTCTACCTTTGGGTACCGAATGCGTTGCTTCCCGAGGGCCTGAAGGTGATGGAGGCATGGGGCTTTCGCTATGTCTCAAATGTCGTCTGGGCAAAGAGGCGTAAAGACGGAGGACCGGACGGTCGTGGCGTTGGTTTCTACTTTCGCAACGTTACCGAACTCTTGCTGTTCGGTGTACGGGGAAGCATGCGGACCCTTGCTCCCGCACGCTCCCAAGTCAATATGATCGAGACCCGCAAGCGTGAGCATTCCCGGAAGCCCGATGAGCAATATCCGCTCATCGAGGCATGCTCACCTGGCCCATATCTGGAGATGTTTGCCCGGTATCCGCAGCCCGCGTGGGCCGTATGGGGCGACGAGGCCCCCGAAGAGGTCGCCCCGCGTGGCCAGGTGCATAAGGGCTATGCGGGTGGTGAGATCAATGTGCCGCAACTCCCACTCTTCGGCAGACTATCTGATGCCGAGCAGCAGCAAGTCGCATACACCCTGAAGGACGCCTACGAATCTGGCCGATCCATCCGCGAAATCTCAACCGAGACCGACTATTCCATTGGCCGCGTTCGCTCGCTTCTGGAGCGTGTTGATACCCGGTTTCGGTCACGAGGGGCGCCAAAGATGAGCGAATCTATTCCAGCTTCGGGTGACGACTGACCATCTGATCTGAACAGCATAGATCTGAGCCATACCTAATCGGCTGCTATAGATGCAGCTAGGTACTTAGCTGCGTCATTCGTGAAAGCAAAGACTCTCTAGGACGTCCAACTCATCCACTCGCTTGGTTCGTGGTTTGGACGTCCCGTCTCCAAATTACATATGTGATGCTTGGTCGGCAGAGGGTTCGTATCGAAGGGCGGAACGAATTGTTCTCGCCTACGCATGGGTGCAGCCCTGTGGGTCCTTTGCTATCTTGCCAACGCATCATCCACCGCCGCCTCGATCGTCGGCCCATGACCCTCTTTCCCCGCCGCCCGGTGCTCCACATCCCCCGACTTCAGGTACTGCCCCAGCACCACCGTCACCATCCCGAAATCGATGTTCCCCGCGACCTCGTCCACCTTCCACCCCGAGTTCGGGATCCGCTCGTCCACATACCGCTGCGCCGCCTCGACCGGCTCCAGACCCTCGCCATGCCCCTGCGTCGTGTCCACGTCACTCATCGTTCCCGCTCCTGTATCGCTCGCCGCCAGCGTCGCGTCCATCGCCCGCCAGGCTCCGCGCCATCTGCCGCACGCCCATCGCAGGAGCGATGCCCCGCCACGAACCGGCGAGGGAAGGGCCGGAGAAGCATGTCGCCATAAGGAAGATGTTCAAAACCCCCTATATACATGAGTTCTGATCATCTTCCTTATGTCATGCTCACCCATGGCGGGCAGGACGCCGATCCCGCACCAACGCCGGACCCGCCACGCACCGGCGAGGGAGGGCCGGAAGCCAGGGACGAAAATCAAGATGCTCAGAAGTTCCCTGTACACACACTTCTGAACACCTTCTTTTATGTCGGCCCCTGTTGCCCGGCATCGCCTGTACGGGCGGTATTCATAGCGCCCTGCAGCGCCACCCCGGACCCGCCACGCACCGGCCAGGGAGGCAGGGCATTGACGATAATCAAGATGTTCAGGTTTTCCTATATACCTGAAACCTGAACATCTTGACCATCTTGCCCGACATCCCTCGTCCTTCTGCCCGTCCGCCGTACCGCCGGCCGAAAAACGCCCGGCCATCCCGGAACAGGGGCAGGGGAGGGAAGCCACCCCAAACCCGTCCTTAAACACACCCTTAACGGCGATGGACACACTCCCCCCATACCCACCTCATACAGATCCCTCTACCCTTAATACACATCGGCAACGCCAAAGTGCGCCACCATACCTCCCACCAAATCAGGCTCCCTCCGTACCGGAGATCCACCGCGTAGCCACACCGTGGCGCCCGCAGTGGCCGGGGTCCGTGCCCAGATGCCGCATCCCGCCCCGCCATCCTCTCTCGGTAAGGGTCGACCGCCGACCTTGCTCCCACCAAAAAGAAACCGTCATTCCGACCGTAGGGAGGAATCCCCCGGCGAAGCCGATCGACCGCAGGTCGATACCCAACCGCCGCATCCCGACCGGAATGCACCCTGCCTCCATCCCATCCCCATGCCCTCGCTTGTGTAGGGGCAGACTCTGATGTCTGCCCAATCGATCCGCAGGTCACCTTCGGGTGCCCAAGGGTCGATATCCCCGCGCGTCAAGATGCTCAGGTTTCTCCATTGCCCTAACACCCCGAAAACCCCGCAACCACGCCAAAAACCCCCACCCGAAATCAAGATGTTCAGGTTTCCGGTATACGGCAAAACCTGAACATCTTGACACCTTGCAGCCATCGCCGCATCGCACGGCGTCATTGCCTCGGCACCCATCTCCCGCCTTGTAGCCCCGGCCCCGCGGTGGCCGGGGAGTACGCCGACGCTGCCCATCTCGCCCCCTGCCGGCGCGCCCTGCCCTCATCAACGCCCCCAACCACCCAACATAAGGAAGATGTTCAAAACCCCCATATACAGGAGTTCTGAACATCTTCCTTATGGCAACCACCCCCGCAAACACGTGATTGACCATGATCCTGATCGCCTTGCCACCCCACGCATCCCGCCCCGGATTGCCGCGCATGCGTCCCCTTTGGCACAATGGGCAGGCATCCCGGCACCACGCCGGGCCTCTTGTCATGCCGCCACACCCATCGGAGCTCCCATGCCCGCCGACCGCCACCCCGACACCACCCACACCACCACATCCTTCGGGGGCGAGGCCGAGGCTACCCAGCGCGGCAGGCCGCGACAGACGCCGCCGCCACCGCGCCCAACCCGACCACCGACCACGCCACCACCGCACCCGGAGACACCCCCATGTCCACCCAGCAAACCTCCGATCTCGGGCTCCAATGGAAGTCCGGCATCGACATCCGCCAGATGTTTATCGACTTCTTCGAGTCCAAGCAGCACCTCCACATGCCCAGCTCCTCCCTCGTCCCCCCGGCGGGAGACACCTCCGTCCTCCTCACCACCGCCGGCATGCAGCAGATGACCCCATACTTCCTCGGCCTGGAAACCCCGCCATCCGTGCGCATGTGCTCCGTCCAGAAGTGCTTCCGCACCGTCGATATCGACGAGGTCGGCGACGAGTCCCACAGCACCTTCTTCCTCATGCTCGGCAACTTCTCCGTGCGTGACTACTTCAAGAAGGAATCCCTCGCCTGGTCCTGGGAGTTCCTCACCGAATGGGTCGGCTTCCCGAAAGACCGCCTCTACCCAACCGTCCACCCCGACGACGAGGAGGCCTACGCCATCTGGCGCGACCAGGTCGGCGTCCCCGAGATCCCGCATCTTCAAGCTGGAAGACAACTGGTGGGCCGCCGGCCCCACCGGCCCGAACGGCCCCGACAGCGAGATCTACGTGGACCGCGGCGAGGAATGGGGCTGCGGCCAGGACAGCTGCGCCCCCGGCTGCGACTGCCCGCGCTACCTCGAGCTGTGGAACAACGTCTTCATGCAGTACAACACCACCGCCGACGGCACGCGCACCCCGCTGCCGAAGCCGAGCGTCGATACCGGCATGGGCCTGGAGCGCCTCGTCCTGCTCATGCAGGGCGCCCGCACCATGTACGAGACCGACCTCTACCAGCCCATCATCGCCCGCGCCGCCGAGCTCGCCGGCATCGCCTACGGCACCGACCCGATCCAGGACAAGTCCCTCCGCGTTATCGCCGACCACGTCCGCGGCTCCGTCTTCCTCATCGGCGACGGCGTCCTCCCCGGCAACGAGGGCCGCAGCTACGTCCTGCGCCGCGTCCTGCGGAAAGCCATCCGCCACGGCCACCTCCTCGGCATCAAGACCGAGTTCATGGCCGATCTCGCCCGCGTCGTCATCGAGCAGTTCGGCGGCGCCTACCCGGAGCTGCTGGAGCGCCAGGGCCAGGTCACCAAGGTCATCGCCTACGAGGAGGCCAGCTTCGGCCGCACCATCGCCACCGGCATGACCCGCCTCCACGCGCTCGTCAGCGAGATGCTGGAGAGCGGCCAAACCGTCATCCCCGGCGAGGAAGCCTTCCGCCTCTACGACACCTACGGCTTCCCGCTCGAGCTCACCGCCGAGATGGCCACCGAAGAGGGCCTCTCCGTGGACGAGGACGGCTTCCGCATCGCCATGGAGCGCCAGCGCGAAACCAGCCGCTCCGGCGCCGCCTTCAAGGCCGAGGGCCGCGACCGCGCCGATCTCTACGCCAGCATCCAGCCGCGCACGGAGTTCCTCGGCTATAGCGAGACGGAGGCGCACGCCACCATCGTCGCCATCCTCGGCCCCGACGGCGCCATGGATCAGGCCGAGGCCGGCCAGCAGGTCGAGGTCGTGCTGGACAAGACCCCCTTCTACGGCGAGTCCGGCGGCCAGGTCGGCGACTCCGGCGACCTCTACACCGAGGCCGGCCACGTCAACGTGGACGACACCCGCAAGCCCGCGCCGGATCTCTTCGTCCACCGCGGCACGGTGGAAGAGGGCTTCATCCGCGTCGGCGAGCCCGTCCACGCCCGCATCGACGCCGACCGCCGCATGCACATCCGCCGCAACCACACCGCGACCCACCTGCTGCACAAGGCCCTCCGCACCATCCTCGGCGAGGACGTCCACCAGGCCGGCTCCCTCGTCGCGCCCGACCGCCTGCGCTTCGACTTCACCACCATGGACGCGCCCGAGCCGAAGCAGCTCGCATCCATCACCCGCATCGTCAACAACGAGGTGTCCCGCGACATCCCGGTCCAGACCGCCGTCATGGACCAGCAGGAGGCCATCGCCACCGGCGCCATGGCCCTCTTCGGCGAGAAGTACGGCGAGAAGGTCCGCGTCGTCCAGGTCGGCGATTTCAGCCGCGAGCTCTGCGGCGGCACGCATGTCTCCCGCACCGGCGAGATCGGCCCCTTCGTCGTGACCTCCGAGGGCTCCGTGGCCTCCGGCATCCGCCGCATCGAGGCCCTCACCGGCAACGCCGCCATCGAGCGCATCATGGGCCAGCAGCGCCTCGTGGAGGACCTCGGTCGCGACCTCAAGGTCACCTGGCAGGAAGTCCCCACCAGCGTGAAGGGCCTGCAGGAGCGCCTCCGAACCCAGGAGCGCGAGATCGAGAACCTCCGTGGCCAGCTCGCCGGCGCCAAATCCGGCGACCTCCTCTCCGAGACCACCGAGATCGCCGGCATCACCGTCCTTGCCGCCAGCGTCGAGGTGCCGGACCGCGGCGCCCTCCGCCAGATGGGCGACCGCCTGCGCGACAAGCTCGGGTCCGGCGTCATCGTCCTCGGCACCGTCGTGGACGACAAGCCGGCCCTCCTCGCCATGGTCACGCCGGACATCGTCCAGAAGGGCGTCAAGGCCGGCGACATCATCCGCACCATCGCCCCGCATGTCGACGGGCGCGGCGGTGGCCGCCCCGAGCTCGCCGAGGCCGGCGGCAAGAACCCGGACGGCGTCCCCGCCGCCATCGCCGCCGTCGCCGACGTCGTGAAGGCCCAGGCCGCCCAATGACCCATTCCGTACGGCCGCCCCTCGTGGGCGGCCCCCGGTGCGGCGTTCTATCGGTGCAGGGTGCCGCATGACGGATCGAAACAGGCCCGCACCAACCCGCGTCGAGGTCCATCCGGACGACTCCCTGCCACAGATCATCGAGAAGGTCCGCGAGCATAGCGGCGAGGCCGTCGTGGTCGTCATCCCGGACCACTGCCCCGTCCTCCTCACCGCCGCCGAGTTCCGCACCCTCAAGGAGGCCGCCGACCGCGCAAAAATCCGCCTCGCGCTGGACTCGCAGGACCGCCTCCGCTCCCAGTTCGCGACCATGTTCGGCATCCGCAACGTCGCCGAGGCCGCCAAACGCGCCAATGAGGACTGGCGCCCGCCCCAGACCATGCTCGGCTCCCCCCGCGCCTTCGGCACCTGGCAACAGGACGGCGACGAGGAGGACGAGGAGGGCGACGATGTCGGCTTCCATGCCCGCCGCCGGCGTCGCCGCGCCGCCGATGAGCTCGCTTCGCCACCCCCGGCCCCGGTCGAGACCCCGGAGCCCACGACCCTGGAGTACCTGGAGGACACCCACCCGACCTGGCTCACCGCCCGTAACCTCGGGCGCCTCGTCGCCGTGCTCATCGTCGTCGGCCTGCTCCTGATCGCCGCCGGCTGGTACTACATGCCCGGCGTGAAGGTCACCGCCACGCTTGCCCAACAGCCGATCTCCAGCACCGTCCTCTACAGCGTCGCCGCCCCCGGCGCGTCCCTCCCCAGCGACATCGCCTTCACCGCCGACGCCGAGCAGGGCAGCGCCACCGTCCCGTTCACCATCACCATCAAGACCACCGGCGTGGACCGCACCCCGGACCAGACGGCGACCGGCAGCGTCCTCTTCCGCAACCCGACCGATGCCGCCGTAACGGTTCCCGCCGGCACCGAGCTCAGCGTCTACGCCGGCCCCACCTTCACCACGGAGGGCGACGTGGAGGTTCCCGCCGCGTCCGACGGCGAGGCTGGCGAGGCGACCGTGGACGTCACCGCCACCGCGCCCGGCGCCGCCGGCAATGTCGAGCAGGGCATGCTCACCGGCCGCGTGCCGGATCTCGGCGTCTTCTACAGCAACCGCGACGCGGCCATCGAGGGCGGCACCGATATCGAGGTCGCCGTCGTCGCCGAGGCGGACGTCCAGGCCCTGCAGGACCGTGTCCCGCTGGACCTCCAGCGCGCCGCCGCCGAGGGGTGGGAATCCCGGCTCCCGGAGGGGCAGGCCGTCGTCGCCCCCTCCGTCCAGACCGGCCAGCCAGACGTCCAGATCGACGCCCAGCCGGGCCAGGAGGCGGAAGAGATCAGCGCCACCGGCACGGTCGACGTCACCGGCCTCGTCTACGACCAGTCCGTGGTCGATGAGCAGACCCGCGCCTTCTTCCAGGAGTCGCTCCAGGCGCAGGTGCCGGAAGGCTTCGTGCTCGACCCGGAGTCCGTCGTCCTCGCCGAGCCGCAGTCCATCGCCGAGGCCCCGGATAACGTCCAGTACATGGTCGAGGCGAGCGCCATCGCCAACGCCGACTTCACCGACGGCGAGCAGCAGCGCCTGGCCGAGTCCCTCGCCGGGTCGTCCTGGTCCGCCGCCGAGAACCGCCTCTCCACCACGCCGGAGATCGCCGCCTGGCACATCGAGACGAGCCCGGGCTGGTGGCCGAACCGGCTGCCGCAGGCGCCCGACCGCGTCACCATCACCGTCGAGCGTCAACCGGTTCCGGCCTCCACGCCGGACGCCACAGCTGAGGAGGGTGGAGCATGATGATGGGTGATCGCTATCTCGGCCTGGATATTGGCGAGGTCCGCATCGGTGTCGCCGTCAGCGACGAGCTCGGCAGCATCGCCAGCCCCGTCGCCACCATCCCGCGCAAGTCCGACGTCGTCGCCGCGCTCCGCAAGCTCGTCGCGACCTACACGCCGGCCGCGCTGGTCATTGGCCTCCCGGTCGGGCTCTCCGGCCGCGAGGGACCGCAGGCGCAGGCCACGCGCGACTTCGCCGAGGAGCTCGGCGCCGCGCTCGGCATCCCGCTGGAGTACTACGACGAGCGCATGTCGTCCTCCATCGCCGAGCAGGCCCTCGTCAGCCAGGGCACCCGCCGCGGCAAGCGCAGGGACCACATCGACGCCATGGCCGCCGCCGTCATCCTCCAGGGCTTCATCGACAACCAGCGCTGGAAGAAATCCCGCAAGCGGTGAAGCCCAGTAGCATCGCACTGAAATGTGCGATGCACCGACCTCCGGTCCGCACCCTTGGTTGGGGTCGACCGCGTATCGACCCGGCACCGCGATGGGCGAGGCATCGACCGCAGGTTGATCTCCCCGCCGCATACGGGCGTTCCGTGATAGCATGAACGCCAACAGGAGCGTGACCCGACAGACCAGCACCGCGCCATATACGGCGCAGCCAGGAAGACCCGCGCCTCGACGGCCCCAGGGCCCGGGCGCACCCGGATGACGAGCGGATCTGCAGCGGAGAGGGAATGATGAAGAAGCTGATCATTGCGGTGGTGCAGAACGAGGATGCCGACGCGGTCGTGGACGCGCTGCTGGAAGATGATTTCCGCGCGACCCGCCTCGCCAGCACCGGCGGATTCCTCCGCCGCGGCAACACGACCCTCATGATCGGCGCCGACGAGGAGCAGGTCGACCAGGTCCTCGAACTCATCAAGCAGCACGCCCACGCCGGCACCGCGCCGCAAGGCCAGGGCGCGCAACAGTCCATCCCGGCCGCGGCCACCGTCTTCGTCCTCGACCTCGAGGAGTACCAGCGACTCTAGGCCGCCGACCTCACACCCTGAAACGCCACGCAACGCCCCGGACGCCTACCCGTTCGGGGCGTTTGCCGTGCATTCGCGTTTATGTTCCCCAGGTGACTATGCGTCACACAGAATATGCGATATGATCCGAAAGTGGGGAACCGGAAAAGGCAAGAGATGCAGATGGGGTGTGGGGAACGTGGCGAAACTCTATCAACATCGTACGTACGGAACATACTATACCAAACGAAGCCTTCGTGCGGGTGTCGCTTTATGGCAAATACATCCGAACGGTGTAGCGTTTCTCAAATACCAGGGCATCGTCGTAGGTGGGGATATCCCGTCGTATGCCATGCGCATCCTCCACGACCGGAGCTGGCTCTTTACCCGTGAGGAAGCTGCCCAGTGCCGGGAGATCGACTGGGCGCCGGCGTGGGCCGACCTTGGCCGGGCGCCGGTCGGGCACTATCCGCTCTGGCTTGCCCGGCAGAAGCGGGATTGCACCGCGCTCCTCGCCGCGAGCCGGCGCATCGCCGAGGGCGAGCAACGGGCGCACCAGAAAGAGGAGGCGGCCGTCGTGGCCGCTGCCGCCCTTGTCCCGGCCCCGCCCCGCCGGCTGGCGCCGGTCGCTGCAATTGTTCCGGCGTCATCGACCGCCATGGCGATCGCCGCTCCGCACGAAGAGCCGCACCGGGTCCTTCCGCCAGCGGGATCCCCGCTGTGGCTCGCGGTGGTCCTGACCGCTCTCGCCGTGATCGCGATCGTCGCGGTCACGGCCTAGATGCGCTCGGCCCCGGTCAGCTCAATCAGGCGCTGGAAGTACCCCGGGAAGGTCTTGGCCGTGCATTCCGGATCGAGGATGCGGATGCCGGCCGCGCGGAGCGACGTCACCCCGAAGCTCATCGCCATGCGGTGGTCGTCATACGTCTCCACTTCGGCCGGGGTCACCGGGCGCGGCGTGATCGTCATGCCGTCCTCGAACTCCTCGACCTCCTGCCCGAGCTTGCGCAGCTCCGTGGCGACCGCCGCGATGCGGTCGGTTTCCTTGATGCGGTTGTGCGCAACGCCGCGGATCGTCACCGGGCCATCCGCGAACGGCGCGATAGCCGCCAGCGTCTGCGCCGTGTCGGAGATCTCGCCCATGTCGAAGTCGCCGCCGCGCAACTGGCCGTCCTTCGGCCCGCGCACGACCGTTTCCGTCTCCGACATCGTCACCTCGCAACCCATCGCCTCCAGCACGTCCACGAAGTCGAGATCACCCTGTGGCGAGTCCGTCCCGAGCCCGTCCACGCGCACCTCTCCGCCCGTGATCGCCGCCGCCGCGAAGAAGTACGAGGCGTTGCTGGCGTCCGGCTCGATCGCATAGTGCTGCCCGGTGTAGCGCTGCCCCGCTTCAACCCGGAACCATGACCAGTTCTCGTCGTCGATCTCCGCATCCACGCCGAACGCGGCCATCACATCGGCGGTGATCTCGATATACGGGGCGGAGACCAGCTCGCCTTCGACCTCGATCGTCATGCCTTCACGCGCGTATGGCGCGGCCATCAGCAGTCCGGTGAAGTACTGGCTGCTCTTGTCCCCGGCGAGCGATGTCGAACCGCCCCGCAGTCCATCGGCGACGACCGTAATGGGCGGGCAGCCGGTGCCCTCGTCGCTGGTCGCGTCGCCGCCCAGCTTCTGCAGCGCGTCGAGCAGCGGCTGGATCGGACGCTCTCGCATCCTCGGCACGCCGTCCAGTGTGTAGGTGCCATGCCCGAGCGCGACTGCCGCCGCGAGAAAGCGCATCGACGTGCCAGAGTTGCCGACAAACAGATCCGCCTCCGTCGCCGGGATCTTCCCGCCGCATCCCTGCACCACGAAGCTCTGCGCGGCCTCGTCTCCGGCCACGCGAATACCCAACATGTTCAGCGCGGCGGCCATATAGCGGGTGTCGTCGCTGAACAACGCCCCGGTCAGGATCGATTGCCCCTCGGCGAGGGCGGCGATCAGCAGGGCGCGGTTCGTGATGCTCTTCGAGCCGGGCACCCATGCCGTGCCGACGACGGGCCGGGTCACGGGGGCAAGCTCCATCACATCGGCGCGGAAGGACGAGGAGCTGTACAACATCGACATCGGGACGGTTCTCCGGGGCACGAGGGTGGGGCAGGAATGAGGCCCTGCGAGGTTCGATACACGCGCAATCGTGGCGGATCGGGCACCGGGCGTCAAACGCCGGCTGTTGGGGGTTAGTTCCCGCCGAGCGCCGTCACGATGATGGACGTGTTCGCGCGCATCAGGTCGATGTACGTCGCGGCGTTTCCGTCCGCGTCACTCAGCGCGTCGCTGTAGAGCGGGGGCGCGAGCTCCACGCCGGCCTCGTCGGCGATCGCTTGCATGAGGTCCGGGTTCATGACGTTCTCCGCGAAGATCGCCGGCACCCCAGCCTCCTCGATCTGGCCGACGAGCTTCGCGATGTCGCCCGCCGATGGGTCGCCGGACTCCGTCGAGAGCGAGCCGAGCGCCGTGCCGATGATCTCGAACCCGTAGGCCGCGGCGTAGTACTCCAGTGTGTCGTGGC
Organism: uncultured Chloroflexia bacterium; assembly: GCA_963741805.1. Taxonomy (GTDB): domain Bacteria; phylum Chloroflexota; class Chloroflexia; order Thermomicrobiales; family UBA6265; genus UBA6265. The sequence continues at coordinate 44,576 of CAVUJR010000059.1, read as the reverse complement.
TGGTGACGATCTTCCGATTCGCCTCCGGGATCGTCGCGACCTGCTCGTGAATCCAGGCGTCGAGGTCGCGCAGCTCGGCCACATATGCCTCGGTGTTCGCGGTGTATGCCTCGGCGTTGTCCGGGTCGGCCTCGGCCAGCCTTTGCCCGATGAGTTCCGCCGCCGCGGCAGCGAGCATCGCGTCACCCCAGATGTGCGGATCATCGTCACCATGATCGTGCCCGTCATCGACCGGGGCGCTGTCAGGTGGTGCGGTGGCTTCACCGTCATGGTCGTGCCGTGGCTGGTGCACATCTAGCGCGTCCAGCAATGTCACGACGGTCGCGTCAGTCCCGGATGAGTCGATCACGTCCTCCATCCACCCGTCGAAGCTCGGCCCAATCGTGAAGACCACACCCGCGTCGGCGATCGAAGCTACCGTCGATGGGTCCGGATCAAACGTGTGTGCGTCGCCGTTCGCCGGCACGATCGAGGTCACCTCGACGTGATCACCGCCGACGTTCGCGACCCAGTCGGCGAGGATCGAGAAGGAGGCGACGACGCGCGGGCCATCAGCTGCGATCGCCCGTTGCGGGATCGATGCGAGCGCCGCCGGGGTTACGATGAGGGCGGCGGTGGAGCGGGTAAAGGAGCGTCGCGAGAGGGACATGGGCCAAGACCTTCCAGGGCAGGGATCGGGCAGCGTTGCCGACGAGTATGAAATGATACGGAGTATCAGTATAGGTGCGGGTCGGGAGGTAGTCAATTCGCCCGAACCGGGAACGCTTTGGCCCACGCGAACGTCTATCCGGTATGAGCGCCGCCACGAACAGGCACTGACCCCGTGGGGCACCCCGATGTGTCCGGCCCAGATCTTCCGGGAGACGATAATGCGAACGTTTTGGAGCCGCCTCGCGACCACTGTGATGGTCATCTGGATGGCGGCATGGACCGTCACTGGTGCGCCTCGCGTGGCCGCCCAGCAGGACGATGAGGCCGCGGTCGAACGCGTGGTGATCGACCTTGTCCGCGCCGAGCAGAACGGCGACTACAACCTGCTCTACGACTACATGGCACCTGAATCGCGCGATATGCTGCCGCGCCAGGCGTTCGTCTCCTGGTTCAAGGATCAGGAGAACCCGGTGCCGGCCGCCCCGCCGGAGATCGACTCCGTCGAGTTCGATGATGGCCAGTACGAGGTGACCGGGACGGATTACCGCGACCTCGCGTTCGTCACATTCACGGTTCCGCTGGAAGGCGGCGACACTGAGTCGCGCGAGATGATGCTCGCCAGCGACGGCGTCACCTGGCGGTGGTTCCTGACCATGCCGAAAGACGACATCGAGACAATCGCCAACGACAACGAGGACTTCACGGTCGACTACGAGAGCCTCTTCCAGACGGAGATGTACCGCCAGCTCGACATGTTCTGGGCGCAGGTCTTCTCCGACTATGGCGCGCCCTACCGCTCGCCGATCGACATGGTCGGCATCAACAACTACCCATTACGCATGCCGTGCGGCGGCGAGATGACCAAGGAGGACCTGCAGGGAGCGGCGGCGGCCTACTGCGGTCTCGACGAAACGATCTATTTCGACATCGACTTCCGCGACTGGTTTATCGGGGAGTTCGGCGAATACGCCTGGTCGCACGTCATTGCCCACGAGTGGGGCCACCACATCGAGAAGCTGCTCGGACAGTTCACCTCGCTCGACCCCGAGATCTACGGCGGCGTCTATTCCATCGAGCACGAGCTCCAGGCCGATTGCTTCGCCGCCGTCTTCACGCAGGATGTTCGGGCACGTGGCGAGATCCGCAACCGCGATGTGCTCGCCATCGAGGATCTCTCCGTCTGGATCGGCGATGCCGAGGGTTCCAATTGGGATCGTCAGGGGGCCCACGGCACGTCCGACCAGCGCCTGGAAGCGTTCTGGCTCGGTTTCGACGACGGACTGCGCGGCTGCTACGCCAACATCGGGTCGCTCGCCGGGGGCGACTAGAAACACACATCGGCATCCGAGATGAGCGCCGAGGCATCCAGACGGATGCCTCGGCGCTTTCGTCTATTCGGAAATCGCGATCAGGGGCTTCCGGTGCCGTGCTCTCTCGGCTACGATAGATCGATTCCCGGCGATAGACGACGGGTCGACGACAGCGGGTCCCGAACGATAAGAGGCGAGCGCGCAGTGCTCGCCGGTCGATCATGCCCGGTGCTTTGTCGTGACCGGTGATTCATCCAGTGGGAATCGGGGCCCATCGATTCGCCGTCGTCTGTCTGGGCGACGTCGCACCGCACCGCGCCGGATGATCGGTCCGGCAAGAGGAGAACCGCATGCAGCCCAATCGTGTCACCCGTCGCCAGTTCGCCGCGCTCACCGGGGCCGTCGCGACGTCGCTTATGGTCCGTGACGTCTTCGCGCAGGACGCCACCCCGATGGCGACGCCGGTCGCGTCTCCCGCCGGCGAGCTTCGCGTGCGGCGTAACGCGAAAGATCTCACGGTGGACGAAAAAAAGGCGTTCACCGACGCGATCCTTGCCCTCAAGGCGACGCCGTCACCGTGGACCGAGGGTGTCAGCACCTACGACCAGTTCGTGCTGTGGCATCGCGATGCGTTCGAGTGCGATGTCATGGCGGCGCATATGGGCCCGGCGTTCTTCCCCTGGCACCGGATGTACCTGCATCTCTTCGAGGAGCAGCTGCGCACGGTGGATACCTCCATCTCGCTGCCGTACTGGGACTGGACCGTCGACCAGGAACCCGACTCCTACGTCTGGCACGAGGACCTGATGGGCGGAAGCGGTGACCCGAATGAGGACTACGCCGTCCACACCGGCCCGTTCCGCAAGGATGCCTGGGAGATCACCATCTTCGACGAGACGGACGACGAGAAGTTCCCGCATCTCATCCGCAACATCGGCAAGGGCGTGATGGCGCCGGACCTCCCGACTGCTGCGCAGCTGGAGGAGGGGCTCGCCATCACGCAGTACGACGCCGCGCCATGGAACGAGCAGGCGGACCCGGCGGCCAGCTTCCGTAACTATCTCGAAGGCTGGCGTGATTGCAGCCCGAGCACCTGCTCGATTGACGGCTCGACCGACTATCCGAACTGCGCGGGGTCCCACGACATGCACAACCGCGTGCACCTCTGGGTGTCGGGCGAGATGATCTTCTCGCACGAGGGCGGGCACGAGGAAAAGGAAGGTCCATACGGCACGATGGCCTGGAACTCCTCGCCGAACGATCCGGTCTTCTTCTTGCACCACGCCAATGTCGACCGCATCTGGAGCATGTGGCTCGCGCGCCACGGCCAGGTCTACGAGCCGGAAAGCGGCGCCATGCACGGCCACAACCTGAACGACCATATGTGGCCCTACACGGAGATCGACATGGAGATCTCGCCGGCGATGATGCTCGACAGCCGCAACTGGGGCTACGTCTACGACACCGACGAGGCGTAGGCCGGCGGCAGTACCTCTCTATCGGAAATCCGGGGACGTTGGTACGATGCCTCCCGAGGAAACCACAGTGACCGGTGCGTCATCGCACCGCGCAAAATGGAGGCGACCAGTGTTCCAGGACCTGCACATCTTCGACGTTCACGCCCATTTCCCCGTAAAGAACGGGCTCGGTGGCATCGGCGGCGGCAAGCTCCGCACCCGCGAGACCGGCCCAATCGAGAACCCGGCCGTCGCGGCGCGGCAGGAGGAGCAGGGGCAGGGCCTCGAGCGCATGCGCCACAACTGGCGGATGGCGTTCGACTTCCCCGAGCCGGAAGGCGAGATGCAGCCAGCCGACGTCCAGGCCAAGCGCTGGCTCGCCGAGCTGGACAAGCACGGCATCGAGAAGATCGGCTTCGTCACCGGCGGCGGCAACGACGCGCTGGCCGACGTCTGCTCCCAGTACCCCGATCGCTTCATCGGCTACGCCCACTTCGACATCACGCGCCCGGACGCCGCCGAAGAGCTCGAGCGAGCGGTCACCCAGCTCGGCCTCAGGGGCCTGAAGCTGCTTGCGCCGACGATCCCGGTGCTCATCAACGACAAGAGTCTCTACCCGGTGTGGGAGACCTGCGAGCGCCTCGGCATCCCCGCGCTGATCCACTTCGGCATGCTCGGCGCGGCCGGCGGCGTGTCCTACCATCCGAACATCTCCCCGGCCGTGCTGGAGCCGGTCGCGCGGGACTTCCCGACGGTCGACTTCATCATCCCGCACTTCGGCATCCAGCACGTCAAGGACCTGCTCTTCCTCTGCTGGTCCTGCCCGAACGTCGTCGTCGACTCCTCCGGCTCGAACCAGTGGGTCCGGTGGATGCCGTACGACCTCACACTGGACGATCTCTTCCGCAAGTTTTACGAGACGATTGGGCCGGAGCGGATCCTGTTCGGCAGCGATTCCAGCTGGTTCCCGCGTGGCTTCGCCCTGCGCTACCTGCAGGACCAGCTCCGCATCTGCCGCTTCATGAACATGCCACATGAGCATCTGCAGATGATCTTCGGCGGCAACGCGGCGCGCCTCCTCAACGTCTCGCTGGGCGAGATCGACGTCCCGCGCGCGACCGACGAAGCCTGACCGTTCCGTACGGCCACCCATCCCTGTAGCATGGAGACGTGCCCTACCACCTCGACGTGAGGTCGGGACCTGTGGTGATACGAGACAGCAGGTGAGGGAGCGATGCGGTATACATCGCTCCCTACCCGGCATGGTCGCGGCGCCGGGTGCACGTCCGGCGTGAAGGGAGCTGTGCATGGCTCAGTCCGACGATGTCAGAAGTCCGATCGAGGCCTATCAGCGCTACATGGTACCGACGGAGTTCGCGCCGTGGTCGGCCGAGTTGCTCGACCGCGTAAACCTGCGTCCAGGAGACGACGTCCTCGACGTTGCCTGCGGCACCGGGATCGTCGCGCTCGAAGCGGCGAAGCGGGTGGGCGCGGAGGGCACCGTCACGGGGCTGGACCCGAACCCGGTCATGCTCCAGGCCGCGCGGACCCTACCGGGGGCCGCCACCGCGCCGCTTTCGTGGGTGCAGGGCCGCGCCGAGGACCAACCGTTCGACGATGGACAGTTCGACGTCGTGCTCTGCCAGCAGGGCATCCAGTTCTTTGCCGATCGCCCCGCGGCCTCGCGCGAGATGCAGCGAGTCCTCCGTTCTGGCGGGCAGGTCGGCGTGAGCGTCTGGCGTGGTCCGGAACACCAGTCGGTGAAAGGCGCGCTCCTGCTTGCCCTGCGGGAGATGTTCGGGCCGGCCGCGGCCGTCGCATACTCGTTCGGCGATCCTGACGCCCTGCGCCAGCTCTTCGTCGATGCCGGGTTCAATGACATCCGCGTGGAGACTGTTGGGCGCGAGATGCATGAGTCCTCGGCCGAGCGCATGGTCCGCATGCTGGTGATCGGCGCATCGGCGGCGGTGCCGGCGTTGGGGACCCTGAGTGAGGCTGAGCGGGACGACGCGATCGCTGCCCTGATGGAACGAATTGCTCCGGAGATCGAGGCGGTGCGCGTATCGGACGGTATTCGCTACACGATGGAGGCGAATATCCTCGTCGCCATGGCCTGATATCCCGATCGGGCCGTCGTTGTCTTGCGATAACGGCCAACTTCGCGCATCATGACCGCAGTCAACGCAGGACTATACGGGCGTCGCCATGACGTCCGGGTGCATATCAATGTTCGCGTCGGGAAGATTATTCCCGCGCAGTAGGGGCGCGTCGGAAGACCGGATGCGCCGAAGAGGAGGACACGATGGGTTCTTCAGGATTCGACCCGAAAACCGTTCTCGCGCGATCGCTGGATCGCCGCCGCGCCATGAAGCTTGGCGCCGGTGCCGCTGGCCTCGCCGGAGCCTCCCGCCTGATCGGCGCGAGCGCGCAGGACCTGGCGTCGCCAGCCGCGTCCCCGGCCGCGATCGAGGGCCCGCAGGACTTCGGGACCGCCGATCTCCAGGTCAGCGGGCCGGTCACGATCCAATACTGGCAGTATGAGCTGCCCGCCAAGACCGAGATCGTGAACAAGCTCAAAGATGAGTTCATGGCCGCTAACCCGGACATCACGATCGACCACGTGAACTTCCCGTATGACGACTTCCGTCAACAGGTCGCGGCGGCCGTGCAGGCCGGCGAGGGTCCGGACGTCTTGAACGTCTACTTCGGCTGGATCCCGTCGTACGTGCAGCAGCAGTTCCTGGTCCCGATCCCGCAGGACTATTTCCCGCACGACGAGATCGAGAGCCAGTTCTTCCCGACCGTTCAGGCGGCGAAGATCCAGGATGAGTACTACGCGTTGCCGACCGCTGTTCGCACGCTCGCGCTCTTCTGCAACATGGACCTCCTCGATGCCGCCGGCGTCGAACCCCCGACGAACTGGGAAGAAACGGTCGACGTGGCGAAGGCGACCGTCCAGAAGGACGGTGACAACTTCGATGTTGTCGGCATGACATGGGATATCGGGGGCCAGGGCCACAACTGGTGGCGCGAGGCGCTGATCCGCCAGAACGGTGGCCAGCCGATGAGCGACGACAATCGCGAGCTGCAGTGGACGACGCCGGAGGCGGTTGAGGCCTTCAACTACCTCACCAGCTTCCTCATGGAGCATGAGGTCACGCAGTCCGGCTTCCAGACAGACGGCCCGACGGCGTTCGCGTCCGGCAAGGCTGCGCTCCACGTCGATGGCTCCTACCGCCTCGGCTCACTCCAGCGCGACGCGCCGGACCTTAACTACCGCGTGGTGCCGCTGCCGGAGCACAAGGAGAAGGCGTCGCTTCGCATCCTTCTGGGCGAACACCATCACCCGGAATGCCGCCGAGGGCGACAAGCTCATCGCGGCGTCGAAGTGGATCGACTTCCTCTCGTCCGCTGGTGTCCAGCAGCAGTGGACCCCGGCGGTCGGTGAGCTCCCGGCTCGCGCCGCGCTCGCTGGCGACCCGGCCCTCATGGCCGACGAGAAGCTGGCCCCGTTCATCGAGTCGCTGGATTACTCCTACGCGACGTTCATGGTGAACGAGGCGGACCTCCGCCAGGCTGTAATGGATGCCTTCGACCAGGTCACGCTGACCGGCGTTGACTCCGAGGCCGCTATCCAGGAGGCGCAGGACAAGGTCCAGGCCCAGCTCGACGAGTACTGGGCGCAGTTCGACTAGTCGTTCCGCGGTGGTGTGGCGAGATCGGCTTCGGTCTCGCCACACCACCCGACCGGGGCAATCGTACGACCCTCTGGAAGAACCAATATGCACCTGACGCTCGAGCGGCGGCGATGGATTTGGGCCTATGCCTTTATCGCCATCCCGCTGCTATTCTTTCTCGCCATCCGCATCGGTCCGACACTGTATGCGTTCTGGATGAGCCTTCACCAGTGGGATCCTATCGCGCTCGACCGACCCTATATCGGGTTGGAGAACTATCGCGACATGGTCCACGATGAGGTCTTCTGGAAGGCCATGCGCAACACGTGGGTTTACGTCCTCGTCGGCGTGCCCGCCGGGTTGATCTTCAGCCTGCTCATCGCCCTCGGCCTGCAGCGCATGATCCGGTTCACCGGGTTCTTCCGTGTGCTCTACTTCCTGCCCTACATCACATCGCTTGTCGCGGTCGGCTGGGTCTGGCGCTGGATGTACATGCCGAATGGCCTGTTCAACGATGTCCTTGGCTGGGTCGGGCTGAACTCGAAGTTCCTCGGTAGCCCGGACACGGCGATCTACTCCATCATCGCGACAACCGTCTGGCACGGGCTCGGCTTCCAGGTCGTGATCTTCCTCGCCGGGTTGGAGAGCATTCCCGGGGACTATCTCGAGGCAGCGTCGCTCGACGGCGCGAGCGGCTGGCAGAAGTTCCGGGATATCGTCATTCCGCAATTGAATCCGACGATCGTCTTCCTTGTCGTCACGGGCGTCATCAGCAACCTGCAGGTCTTCACCCAGATCCGGCAGATGAGCTCGGCCGGCACCGGTGGACCGCTGAACAGCACGATCAGCGTCGTCCTCTACGTCTATCAGCAGGCCTTCCAGTCGCTGCCGTCGAAGATGGGCTATGCCTCGGCGATGACCGTCGTGCTCTTCGCGATGATCCTCCTGATCACGATCTTCCAGCTCAAAGTACTGCAACGGGACACGGAATGAGCCAAACCACCACACCCCTCCAGTCAACGATCGCCACGCCGGGCGCGCTCTCCACACCGGCCGGCGGCCGCACCGACATCTTTGCCGACGCGATGGCGCGCTCGCGCCGCGAGAAGCGGAAGAAGACGTTCGCGCAGGTTATCCTCGCGATCATCCTGCTCATCGGCGCCATCTTCATGATCTTCCCGTTCGTCTGGATGATCGCCTCGTCGCTGAAGAATGCGCAGGATATTTACACGCTCTCGATCGTGCCGCCGAATCCGACGCTGGACAACTACACGACTGTGCTGCAGGAGACCAGCTACGTCCGCTGGTTTATCAACAGCATTGTTGTGGCCGGCATCACCACGCTCAGCGTCGCCTTTTTCGACTCGCTGGCCGGGTACACGCTGGCGAAGTTCAAGTTCCCTGGCGCGACGATCATCTTCGTGTTGATCCTGAGCACGCTGATGGTGCCGACGGAGATGCTTGTCATCCCGTGGTACGTGATGTCGATCGAGATGTCGTGGACGGACTCCTACTGGGGCGTGATGTTCCCCGGTGTGATGAGCGCCTTCGGCGTGTTCCTGATGCGGCAGTTCTTCCTCGGCGTGCCGAACGACCTGATCGACGCCGCCCGGCTGGATGGCTTCTCGGAGTTCCGCATCTTCTGGAATATCGCCCTGCCGCTGGTGAAGCCGGCGGTCGCCGCGCTTTGCATCTTTACGTTCCTGGGCAACTGGAACGCCTACATCTGGCCGCTGATCGTGATCCGCTCCGAGGAGATGCGCACGCTGCCGGTCGGCATCGCGTTCTTCTCCAGCGAATCCGGCAGCGCGTTCCACCTGATCATGGCGGCCGCGGCGCTCGCGACCATCCCGGTGATCATCATCTTCCTGATCTTCCAGCGGCACATCATCAAGGGCATCGCCCTCGCCGGCCTGAAGGGGTAGAGGACACAGTCCGGTAGCCCAGGCCTCGTGATGGCCGGGGTTTTCGCGCACCAACCCCGGCCACCACAGGGCCGGGGCTACCGAAACCAATCGGAGCCACCATGCCCCACGACACACCCGGAACCTTCCCGCATCCAGCCTATGCCAAATACGTTCTGGAGCCGCAGTTCGTCGACGCGCAGCGGCACCTCTTCCCATATATGATCGCCGCCAACGAGGCGCACACCCTGATGCTCGCCGCCTGCGGCATCATCCCGGACGAGCAGGCCGCGCGGCTCCTGAAGGCGCTGCGCGAGGTGGAGGAGGGCGGGCCGGACGCGTTTGCGTACGCCCCGCAGATCGAGGATCTCTTCTTCGCCGTCGAGGGCAAACTCATCGAGCTCGCCGGGGTCGAGGCGGGCGGCGACCTCCAGATCGCCCGCTCCCGCAACGATCTCGCCGCTGGCATGAGCCGGATGATGCTGCGCGACCGCATCCTCACCGCGCGCGAGCAGGTCCTGGCGCTCCGCGCCGTGCTCACGGACCTCATCGGGCAGCACATCGACACGCTTATGCCGGGCATCACGCACACCCAGCCCGCCCAGCCGACGACCCTCGCCCACTACCTGCTCGGCGTGCTCGGCCCGCTGGAGCGCGATAGCGACCGTCTTGCCCGCGCCTACGCGCGCACGAACCGCAGCCCGCTCGGCGTCGCCGCGTTCACGACCACCAGCTTCCCGATCGACCGCGCCCTCGTGGCGGATCTTCTCGGCTTCGACGGCCTGGTCGAGAACGGCTACGACGCCGTCGGCACGGGCGACCACCTGCTCGAATCGGCGCAGGCGCTGGTCAACTGTATCGGCTCGCTCTCGCGCTTCGTCTATGAGCTGCTCGTTTGGGCGCGACGCTCCGAGGACATCTTGCGCATCGACGATGCCTTCATCCAGATCAGCTCGATCATGCCCCAGAAGCGCAACCCGGTCGTGCTGGAGCATGTCCGCATCCGCATGGGATGGGTCTACGGTGACGCCTCGACCGTCGAGACGATCGTCCACAACGCCGCGTTCGGGGACACCAACGACGTCGAGGACCCGATGTTCGTGCCGCTCAACCGCGCCTTCGACTCGTTCGAGAGCGTCGTTACCTTGCTGACGGCCGTGCTGGAGAGCGCGTCGTTCAACGTCCACGGCATGGCCGCGAAGGCGGGGGAGGGGAACACGACGACCACCGCCCTGGCGGACGCTCTGGTGAAGGAGAACGGCATCCCGTTCCGCTCCGCGCACGCCATCGCCTCGAGTCTTGTCACCCGAACGACCAGGGAGAACTCCACGATCACGGCCGCGCTGGTGAACGAGATCAGCGGCGAGGTCCTTGGCAAGCCCCTCTCGGTCGACGACGCGTTCGTGCACAACGCGCTCGACCCATGGGCGTTCGTCAACGCACGCACGCTGCCCGGCGGACCGGCCCCGGAGACCACGCGCACGGCCGTGGCGGAGGCCAATGAACGCCTCCAGGCGGACTGCGACGCCCTCGCCACCGACCGCGCAAGCCTCAAGGAGGCTGATGTCCAGCGCGACGCAAGGATCGCATCCGTGACGGGGTGATTTCGTACCGTCGGATCTTGTGTCCGGCGCAGCGCATCGATCGCCGGACACAAGATCCGGCGATATGACGAAATATGGGGAATCCATGAACATCGAAGCGAAGCTCGAACAGATGGGGCTGGTCCTGCCAGCGCCCGCGACCTACAGGCCGTCTGTCGAGGGGCCGCCTGTGCCCGTGCTCGTGCGCGGGAACATCGCCTACGTCTCCGGTCACTCCGCCCGGAACCCGGACGGCACGTCCTACCCCGCGAAGGGCAAGGTGCCATCCGAGATCTCGCCGGAAGAGGCGCACGAGGCCGCGCGGCTGACCGGTTTGACGATCCTCTCCGAGCTCCAGCGCGCCATTGGCGACCTTGACCGAATCTCCGCCTGGCTCAACGTCATCGGCTTCGTCAATGCCGATCCCGGCTTCGCGCGGACGTCCTACGTCATCAGCGGCTTCTCCGATTTCATCATCGACCTCTTCGGCCCGGAGATCGGTACGCACGCGCGCTCGACTCCCGGTGCCTCCACCCTCGCTGGCAACGCGGCGGTGATCATCACCGCAACGGTGGAGCTCGACGGCCACAGGGGATAGGGAGACGGAAGGGCGTCGGCTACTCCGGCGACGCCAGCTCCCGGTCCCGGAGCGCCTGGAGCACCGGATGGTAGATGGCTTGCAACGCCATATCGGTGAACCCCAGAAGCGGTTTATCAGGGTGCGTTCTGGCATACGTGCGCGACTGGAGGAACGCCTCCAGCCGGTCGACGTCCTTCACGAACCGCGCTTCGGGCGTCGCACGGCTCTCGTACTCGTCCCACAGGGTGCGGAACTCTGCGGCTGACCTCGCCGGGAGTAACGCGAATAAACCGGCCGCGCCGGCTTGCTCGGTCGCATGCTTCTCTGCCGCGGCCTCCGGTGACGCCTGCTTCCGGACCGCGAAGAACGCCTCCAATGCCTCCGGATCGGTTCCGTCCGGGATATCTTCCGAAGCGTAGGGCGGGATGTCGCCAACGACCGCCTCAGCAATGTCGTGCACCACCGCCAGCTTCAGCACCCGCTCGGCGTCGAGGGACGGGTCCTCCAGCGCCAGCGTCCATGCGATCAACGCCGTCAGCAGTGTGTGGTCGGCCACGGACTCTGTTTCGGCTGCCGGGATGCCGCGATCCAGCCATCCCGTGCGCGGCGTCCGTTTCAGGTTCTCGATGGCGCGAAAGAACGCGAGGAGATCGGTGCTCATGCCGTTTCCGGCGTCCCCAGGTGCTCGGCAAGGAAGGCAAGCGTGCGCCGCCAGGCCTCCTGCGACGGCTCGAAGGCATCCGCCTCCGGATCGAACGTCAGGAATCCGTGACCAATCCCCGGGTAGATCACGAATTCGTGTGCCTTCCCGGCTGCTTTGAGCTTGTTGTCGTATGCCGCAACGTTGTCCATGCCGACACCGTGGTCCTGGTCACCCCAGAAGGCCAGCATCGGGGAATCGACCGTCGCGACCTCCTCGTCATCGATGGCGAGGATCGGGTTGTTCTCCGTGCGCTCGCGGACCGGGAAACCGTAGAAGGGGATGCTGGCGTCCGGGCGCGGCTGCCGGGCCGCCTGGAGCATGACCATGCTTCCGCCCCAGCACATGCCGATCGTGCCGATCATGCCGGTGCTGTCCTCATGCGTCTTGAGCCATTCCAGCGTCGCGGCCATGTCGTCGAACGTGTCCGCCTGCACGACCTTCCCGCCTCGCGCCCGGGCGGCGGCCATGTCGCGTCCATCGATCGTGCCCTGCCGGAAAAAGAAGTCCGGCAGCGCCGCGATATACCCGGCATCGGCGAGGCGCCGCGCGAGGTCCTGGTAGAACGCGCCCGGGCCGTAGATGTCATGGATGATCATCACCGCTGGGGCGGGGGTCTGATCCGGTGTCACCACGAACACCGGCAGTTGCTCATCGCCGACCGGGATCGTGAGATGCGCTTCCCGGAGGTGGTCGCCACCGGAGATGGGGTGCGGACACGTTTCGTGACACATAATCGTCTCCTTGTCCTGGTGGTGGGGTCACGCTGGCGCTGTGTGTATTCCGATCATAGCAGTGGCGGACGCAGGAGTGGTCCCATACAAGGGATGCGGTGACAATAGGGACCGATGTGGTTGAGGGCTATTGCGAGAGATGATGCCAGTGCCGCCCAGGAGATCGTTCCAGAAACCCGGATGGGCAATGACCATCCTCATGATCGCGAGCCTCGCGGTCTTCTTCTCCGGCCCTGGCCAGACCTATGGCGTATCCACCTTCGTCGACCCGATGATCGACGAACTGGGGATCAGCCGCTCCCTCTATTCGATGACGTATTCGTTTGGCACCCTTGTCAGCGCGGCATCGCTCATCTACATCGGCCGCCTCATCGACCGGATCGGCGAGCGGAAGATCCTCATCACCGCCTCGATCGGTCTTGCCTCTGCCCTCGTCCTGCTCAGCGCCGCCCAGGGACCGATCTGGTTGCTCGCCGGGTTCTCCCTCCTGCGCATGAGCGGGCAGGGCGTCCTGACCCTCGCCGCGAAGACGATCATTCCGCACTGGTTCATCCGCCGTCGCGGCTTCGCGTTCTCCGTGCTCGGGTTTGCCAGTGCCGCCAGCCTGGCGCTCTTCCCGCTGCTGCATAGCCAGACCGTCGAACGGCTTGGCTGGCGCGGCGCCTGGCGCTTCGACGCGGTGCTGCTGCTGGCGGTCCTGCTCCCGGCGTTCATCATCTTCGTGCGCAACCGGCCCTCAGACGTCGGTATCACCGATATCGCGGCGTACGAGGCGCGGCGTCAGCGAGACAAGCCCGAGCTCGATCTCGAGGTCCATGTCTCGGCCGACGAGGGTCTGACGCTGCAGCAGGCGCTTCGGACGCCGATGTTCTGGGCGATCGTCTCGGCCGGGCTGGTGCCCTCGCTGGTCGTCACGGGCCTGACGTTCAACCAGGTCGCCATTTTTACGGATCGCGGCCTGCCTGAGACGTTGACGGCCACGACGTTCACCGTCGAGTCAATCTTCCAGGTGATCGTCACCATCGCTGTTGGCTGGTACCTCGATCGTTATCCGGCCAAATTCGTGCTGATCGGCGGGCAGGTCGCGCTGGCGCTGGCGATGACCGCGCTGTTGCTCTCGCATGGCGTCTGGCTCTCGTATGTCTACGCGATGATGCGTGGGGCATCGTCCGCGCTGTGGATGGTCGGCTCGGATGTCGCCTGGCCGCAGTTCTTCGGCCGCAAGCAGCTTGGCAGCATTCGCGGTGTTGGGTTCTCGCTGAGCGTCGTTGGCGCGGCGGTTGGCCCCTTGCCGTTCGGTTTCGCGTACGATCTCACTGGTGACTATGGAATCGCGATCATGTCCCTGCTGGTGCTTCCCATCGCCGGGGCGATCGTGATGGCGGTCGTGAAGCCGCCGCGACGAGCAGAAGGAGCAGCTACATGACGGTGACCTATGACGATGTGGTGGCGGCGCACGAGCGGATCGCCGGCGTGGCACACCGGACGCCGGTGCTGACGTCCACGACCGCGAACCGGATGACCGGCGCGGAGCTCTTCTTCAAGGCGGAGAGCTTCCAGCGCATGGGCGCGTTCAAGTTCCGCGGCGCCTACAATGCGATTGCGAAGCTGGACGACGCGCAGAAGCGGGGAGGGGTGATCGCGTACTCCTCAGGTAATCATGCCCAGGCGATCGCGCTCGCCGCGAACCTGCTCGGCACGTCATCCGTCATCGTGATGCCGAAGGACGCCCCGGCGGTGAAGATCACGGCGACGAAGGGCTACGGCGCCGAGGTCGTGCTCTACGACCGCTACAACGAGAGCCGCGAGGAGATCGGCCAGCGCCTGGCGCAGGAGCGCGGGATGACCCTTATCCCGCCGTTCGACCATCCGGACGTCATCGCGGGGCAGGGGACGGCCGCGAAGGAGCTGTTCGAGGATGCGGGGCCGATGGACATCCTCGTCTCGCCGCTCGGTGGTGGTGGCCTGCTCGCCGGCTCCGTGCTGGCGGCGAAGGCGCTGAACCCGGACTGCGTCGTTTACGGGGTCGAGCCGGAGGCCGGCAACGACGGCCAGCAGAGCTTCCGCTCCGGCCAGCTCGTCACCATCCAGACGCCCCGCACGATCGCCGATGGCGCGCAGACGCTGCGCCTGGGCGACCACACCTTCCCGATCATCAAGGAGCATGTCACCGACATCCTCACCGTCAGCGACCAGGATCTGGTCGAGGCGATGCGGTTCTTTGCCGGGCGGATGAAGGTCGTCGTCGAGCCGACCGGCGCGCTGGCGGCCGCGGCCGTCTTCACGAAGAAGCTGGATGTCGCGGGCAAGCGTGTCGGTATCCTCATCTCCGGCGGCAACATGGACCTCAACCGCTACGCGGAGCTGCTGCACAGCTAACGCCGTGATCGCGGAAATTGATCATCCTGTGTATGGGGGCGACCCCGAAGGGTTGCCGGGTGAGCCTGCATGGAAGGCGAAAAGCAGAAGCGACCCCTCGGCCGAGCCCATGTAATGGGCGAGAAGCGAAAGGGTCGCTGTCGCCCGGGTGGCTCTGCGGAGCAGAGACAAAGCGAATGCGTCCCGTTTTCGTCCTTCGGACTCACCTCGGCGAGCCTTCTGCCCGATCAAGCCGCAGGGCATTCTCGGACGCCCAAGGTTCGATATCAGGGCGGGTAGTTCTGCCCGGCTCGCTGTTGGATATGCGGCAAGAAGAACGGCCGGTGAGCGCCACTCACCGGCCGTGTCACGTGTCCGTGATCGTTGTTGCTAGCTGATCTCCGGGTTCTCGCCGTCGATCGACGCGAGGATGCTCGGAGTCGGAAGGCGCATGCTACGGGCGGCTCCGCTAAACTCGCGAATGTCCGACGGCTGCATATCCAGCGCCTGGCTCAGTCTCCGCGCAATGTGTGGCCGCGGCTCGGACTTGCCCAGCTCGATCTGCGATACCGTCACACGTGCCACACCGGCACGATCCGCCAACGTTTGTTGCGACAAATGTCGCCGTTGCCGCGCTTCCCGAAGCGTCAGCATGCCATCTCTCCCTCACAATCACCCTGGACATGCCGCTGTGCGGGGGCACGGGCTAGCGGCTTGCCCGATCGGTGGTCCCGATCATCCCGCAAGAATCCTAATCCGGCGTCGGATGCGCTGAAAAGGTATACGAACGGCTTTCCCGGAGGGCAGTTTCCGGGCATTTCTGGGCGGTCGTGTTGTTGCCTTGAACGTTCAGCATGGACGTTCATGCGGCGGGCACGACAACATCATGACGTTGAACGGCTTCTTTAATCGGTTTTCGGCGTTTGACGATCGTTGGTGCCACTGCGTCACGGTCGGGGGGCGGTGGCGAAGATGGATTCGGGATAGCATGATTGGCAACAGGTCGAGCCAATGAGCAGAAGGGATGTGAGGCGATGGCGAACCCACGGATGGAGAAATGGGCGAAGGCCCTTGTGGGCTACTCGGTGGATGTGCAGCCGGGCCAGACGGTCGCGATCGTGGGCCAGCCGGCCGCTGAACCGCTGATCCGCGAGGTAGCGAAAGAGGTCGTCGCCCGGGGTGGGCACCCGGTCGTGATGCCGCAGCTGGAGGGCATAACCGCAGACCTCCTGCTCCATGGCTCGGACGAGCAGCTGCAGTACATCTCTCCCATGGAGGAGTTCATGCGCCTCCACGCGGATGCTGTGATCAATATCCGCGCCGAGACGAACACGCGTCGCCTGAGCGCGGTCGATCCTGCCCGGCAGGCGCTCTACGCCGCCGCACGCACGCATCTCTCCGAGGCCTATATGCGCCGCGCTGCCGACGGGGAGCTGGATTGGACGCTCACGCTCTTTCCCACGGATGCCTATGCGCAGGACGCCGACATGGACACGCAGGAGTTCGAGGACTTCGTCATGCGTGCCTGCAAGCTCGACCGTGACGACCCGGTTGCCGCCTGGGCAGAGCTCCGTGTCGAGCAACAGCGCCTCATAGACTGGCTTGACGGCAAGAGCGAGATCCATCTCACCGGCCCGGGCACGGATTTGACCCTGTCCGTCGCCGGCCGGGGCTGGATCAACTCCGACGGTCGTCGCAACTTCCCGAGTGGCGAGATCTTCACCAGTCCGGTCGAGGACTCCGTCAACGGCCATGTTCGGTTCTCGTTCCCGGTCGTGACCGCCGGCCGGCAGATCGAGGACATCCGGCTCGAGTTCCGTGATGGCCGCGTTGTGAACGCCACCGCCGCGAAGAACGAGGACTACCTGATCAGGACGCTGGACACGGATGAGGGCGCGCGGACGCTTGGCGAATTCGCCTTCGGCACGAACTTCGACATCCAGCGCTTCATCAAGAACATCCTCTTCGACGAGAAGATCGGCGGCACGGTACATATGGCGGTCGGGCGCGGCTACCCTGAGACGGGCAGCACGAACGCATCGGCGATCCACTGGGACATGATCTGCGACCTTCGCCAGGGCGGGCAGGTCACCGTTGACGGCGAGTTGTTCCAGAAGGACGGCCGTTTCGTCGTCTAGGACGCGACGCCACCCGCGTCTGCTTCGGCTTCCTGGAGACGGAACGACGGGCAACATGCACATCACTCCGCCCTTCGATCCAGCGCCTATAACGCGATCGGCTGAGTGTCCTCGACGGTTTCGAGGATCTCCCGCATCTCCTTCACCGTGTCCTCGTAGCTGTTCTCGGTGATGGCCCGGACATCGAAGCTCATGACGTCCATGTACGGCTGGAGGAAGGCGGTCAGCTCCTTCGGGTCGTCATAGTCGACGATCAGGAAGCCAGCACCCCCGCCGACGAGGTTGTACCAACCCGTGATCCGATCCGGGTTGTTGTGCCCGGCCTCATGTTGCTGGACGATGCGCTCGGCCACATCCCGACGCGTGGTACCGGGGAACCAGGTGAATTCACAGTAGAACTTCATATCGTCCCTTTCTCACATCGGTTCGCGCGGTCGGCCCTGGGGCGGGCGAGCCGGAGGAAACGCTTCGCTCCGGCATCACTCTTCGCAGCAGAACCGATGCCAACCGGCGGTGCTAGCATTGCCGCAACGACCGTCCGCATCCTATGCGCGAGAGTCCCTGTGGAACCTGTCACCTCCCTGCTGATCGAAGAGGCGCTTGCCAGCGAAACCGCCGGACCGTGGCTCGTGCTCGGCGGTGAGGCGGCGCTGCCGAACGCGCTGGCTGAGGAGGGGCACGTCGTCCACTGGCGTCCGCTCCTCGTCACGGAGCGCGAGCATGCCGGCCCGGGTGTTGTCGTAAGAGACAACGTGTTTCAGGATGCGTACGGACGCGTCCTGCTACCCGTCCCGCTGGATCGCGACCTTGCGCGACGCCTCATCCTGACGGCGCGGGAAGCGCTCGTGTCCGGTGGCGATCTCCTGATTGCCGGGGCGAACGTGGCCGGGGCGAAGTCGGTTATCGCCGACGCGCAGGGCGTGTTCGGGCACGCGCTGGACACCGGGTACCGGCAGAAGCATCGCCATGCGCGATTCGTCCGCGAGGAAGCCGAGCGCGATCTTCCTGCCTGGAGCAAGAAGGCCGGTGTGCAGCCGGGGAGCTGGCAGCGCTTCGCCGTCGAGGCACGCGGTGTCTCGCTCGATCTGGAAACCCAGCCGGGTGTCTTCGCGGGCGACCGGCTCGACGCCGGCACGGCGCTCCTTCTCCAACATCTCACCGTGCCTGACACGGGGCGCGTGCTCGACGTCGGCTGCGGCGCTGGAATCATCGGAATCCTCGCGCACGCGCTTGGGGCATCGGATGTCGATCTCGTCGACGCGAATTTGCTCGCCGTCGAGGCCGCCGCGCGGAATCTCCGGCGCCTCGGTGTGCCCGGCCGCGCGCTCGCCAGCGACGTCTATAGCGCGGTGCCGGATGAGCACTACGACCTCATCATCAGCAACCCGCCGTTCCACCGCGGCAAGGAGGTCGACACCGCCGTCGCCGACCGCCTGATCGACCAGGCCCCGGCGCACCTTCGTCCCGGCGGCTCGCTCCTCATCGTCGCCAACGCCTTCCTCGCCTATGGCAAGCGCATGTCGCGGGTCTTCCACCACGTGGAACCTGTCGCCGCGACACGCCAGTATCACGTCCTTCTCGCGCAGGATCCGCGCTAACCGGCATCCAGCATGTTTGGGCCAGGGGGCTCCCTCACGGTGTCGAAAATGCGAGTCGGCATGCGGGGTGGCCATGGCGCCGGACCATCGTTCATCGCCGGAGATACGATGAATCCGGGAACGCCAAATTCACCCAGATCCGCGTCGACGCCATCAATCACGCCCTGCAGGGCATCCCGGAGGACCGGGTCCGCATCCACATCTGCTGGGGCTCCTGGCACGGCCCGCATACGACGGACATCGAGTTGAGGCACATCGTGGACCTCGTGCTCCAGATCAACGCGCAGGGTTACTCGTTCGAGGCGGCCAATGCGCGTCACGAGCACGAGTGGAAGGTCTGGAAGGACGTGAAGTTGCCGGAAGGCAAGGTGCTGATCCCGGGCATGGTCGGCCACGCGACGAACGTCGTCGAGCACCCCGAGCTGGTTGCCGACCGCATCGAGAACTTCGCGCGGCTGGTCGGGCGCGAGAATGTCATGGCCAGTACGGACTGCGGCCTCGGCGGGTGCATCCACGAGCACATCGCCTGGGCGAAGCTCGAGTCGCTTGCGCAAGGCGCCGAGATCGCCACCAGGCGCCTCTGGTCCCAGTGCCGTTTCCCCAAGTGTGCGCCCCGTCGACGCCCCTCGCCCCACGGCGAGGGGCGTCCCGGTCCGGCATGCCGTTTGCCTTCGGTATGAACTCATGGGGGAAGATAGGTATACGCTGTGTGTCACTTCGACCGACTAGTCACGGGTACCGAGTCCGTCCGGCCGATTCGACATCTTCTCCAAAAGGACCCATACTAAATGAGGGGAAAATCTCCCCGATCCTCGCATTGACCGGAGAAATCCCTCGTGAGCGCCCTTCGGATCGCAGCCAACCTGCCATCCCGAACCGCCGTGCAACCTTTTTGCTACGGCGTGCTCGCGCTGCCTCCGCGCCATCGCCGCCGCCGCTGGAACTGCCTCCGCGCCCGTAACGGACCGTAGACACCTTTCATCGCACCGTCTCCTGTGTGATCGATGAAAGGAACCTTTTCTATGACCATGCCTTCCGGCCCGTCCGACGAGGCACGGGAGTCCGATCGTGGCCCCCGGTGGACCTCATTCTTCCGCGCCTCGCGCGACCGCGTACGCTTCGATGAGCTGGCCCAGTTCGAAAGCTCTCGCTTTCTTCTCAAATGGATCGTCCTCGGCACCATCATCGGCGTCGTCGCCGGCCTCGGCGCGCTGCTGTTCACCTGGGCCATTGAAACCAGCACAGAGTTCTTCCTCGGACGGCTTGCCGGCTATATGCCACCGTCGCCTGCGGGAGAGGGCGACCACGGATTGATGGATATCGGTCGTCCGTGGATGATCCCGATCGTGACCACGGTCGGCGGCCTCATTGCGGGATTCATCGTCTTCCGCTGGGCCCCGGAGGCGGAAGGCCACGGCACCGACGCCGCCATCGAGGCCATCCACCACAAGCGCGCCGAGATCAACCCGCGCATCCCGCCGATCAAGCTGGTCGCCTCGGCGATCACCATCGGCAGCGGTGGCTCGGGTGGACGCGAGGGCCCGACCGCGCAGATCTCCTCCGGGTTCGCCTCCATGCTCTCCCGCTGGCTGAAGCTCGGCCCGGAGGACCGCCGCATCGCCGTCGCGGCCGGTATGGGCGCCGGTATCGGGTCCATCTTCCGTGCCCCGCTCGGCGGCGCGCTGATGTCCGCCGAGATCCTCTACCTCCACGATCTGGAGGTGGAGGTGCTCCTGCCGGCGCTGATCTCATCGATCGTGGGCTACAGCGTCTACGGCTACTTCAACGGCTGGGAGCCGATCTTCGGGGCCCAGCCGGGCCTCGGCTTCTCGGATCCGATGACGCTCGTCTGGTATGTCGTCCTTGGTCTGGTACTCGGGCTCGGCGGGTTGCTCTACTCGCGCACTTTCTACGGCATCCAGGCCGCCTTCCACCGCCTGCGCATTCCGCTCTGGATCAAGCCGGGCGTCGGCGGCCTGCTCGTCGGGATCATGGGCCTGTTCGTTGCCGGTTCGCTGCACACCGGATATGGCTGGGTGCAGATGGTGATGACCGACGAAATCTTCAACCTGCCCCTGTGGACGATCCTTGTCCTGCCCTTCGCGAAGATCCTGGCGACGTCCTTCTCGATCGGCAGCGGTGGCGCCGGCGGCATCTTCGGCCCTGGCATGGTCGTTGGCGGCATGCTGGGCGCGGCCGCCTGGCGGTTGGGCGAGGGCACGCTGCCGCATATGCCGGATAGCCCCGCGCCGTTCGTGATCATCGGCATGATGGGGCTCTTCGGGAGCATCGCCCACGCGCCTTTCGCGGTGATGTTGATGGTCGCCGAGATGACTGGCAACCTTTCGCTGCTCGCCCCGGCGATGATCACCGTCGCGGTCGCGTCGGCGCTGGTCGGCGACGCCACCATCTACCGATCGCAGCTCCCGGATCGCACCCATGCACCGGCCCACCGCATCCGCATGAGCTTCCCGTTGCTCTCGGCGCTCTGCGCGCGGGACGCGATGCGGAAGCGGTTGCCTGACGAGGAAGGGACGCCCGTCGAAGGCATTTCGGTGGACGCGGCGATGCCGCTGGATGACGCGATGCAGCAGCTCGCGGAGTCCGGCACGACGCGGGCCGTCGTGGTAGACGGCGGGCAGGTGATCGGCGAGTTGACCAATCGAGACGCGCTCGCCTCGTACAAGCTGATGCTCCAGCGTGGCGTGCGCCGGGCTCGCGCGATGCCGGCCTCCTCGCTCATCGTCGAGGGCACGGTCCGGCGCGGATCATCGCTCTCCGGGCAGCCGCTTCGCGATACGGGGTTGCCAGCCGGCACGCTCGTCGTCTCCGTGCGTCGCAACCGGGAGACGATGTACCCGACGGCGGCCACCGTCCTGCAGACCGGGGACCTCGTGACCATCCTCACGCCGCCAGGCAATATGGCCGCGGTCCACGCGTTGCTGGAAGGGCGGCCGCATCATGAGGAGGCGGAGCCCGGCATCGCGTCCATTCCGGCGTCCTGACGCCTGTCCCGTTACGCGGCTGGCACGGCGCTGTCCGGCCGCCGGGACGCGTTTGTCATGCCTGCTGCCTATGCTGAAGTAGGACGGCGATACCGCCTGGTATCGCCTTGCCGGACACGACAGGAGGCTCCCGATGAAGCGGGAACGCAGCATGGAGCGGTGGAATCTGTGGTGGGGGATGCTCGCGATCGTCGCGGGCGTGCTCTGGTTCCTCGATATGGTGATGGACCAACCGATGCCCGGGGCCGTTTGGGCGGCGATCTTCCTCGGCGCCGGCGCGGTGTTCACCTACGGATTCATCATCAGCCGCGCGAACTGGTGGGCGGCGATTCCGGCCGGGGCGCTGCTCGGGCTTGGCGGGTTGATGGTCTGGGCACTGATCGCCAGCGACTCGGCCGACGCGTACGGCGCTTCCCTGTTCCTCGGTGTCCTCGGGCTCGGCTTCCTCGCTGTCTACGCCCGCACACCTGAGAACTGGTGGGGCATCATCCCCGGTGGCGCGCTCCTCGCCATCGCCGCATTGATCGCCGCGACCGGCGTGTTCGGCGATATGGGCTCCGTCGCGGTGTTCTTCGCCGGTCTCGCGCTGACCTTCGCCGCGCTGTCCACCGTCCACGTCGAGGGGCGCCGTATGCGCTGGCCGCTCCCGGTCGCCGGGGTGCTGGCGGTGTTCTCGGTGCTCTTCGCGATCAACGCCACGACGATCCTCGAGGCGTGGAACTACGTCTGGCCCGTCGCGCTTGTCGGCTATGGCGTCTACCTGATCGCGCGGAACCTGTGGCATGGCCACGGTCACGGCCCGGAGTCCGGCACGACGACGTAGCCGGCGCACACGGTAGTCCCGAACTGACCCATGAGCGTCGGCTCCTCGCGCAGCCGGGCTGTCCCGTCGTTCTGTATGATGGACATACGTGAGCGAATGGATACGCGCGGAGGTCGCCATGGTCGCCGAGATCGTCGAGCAGAAACGGGAAGGAGATCATGGCCGCTCTGCCGGAAGTACAGCGTCCAGCGTCTGGACCTCTTTGGCTCCGGCCGCGACCGGAGCCTTCGACGACCGATTCCAGTGACCTCGATTTCCTTGTCACCTTCGATCATCCCGAGAGGGTATCCTGTACCGCTATCTCGATCTGGCAGACGATCTGGAGCGTCTGTTCGGGCGGAGCGTTGATCTGCTGACCGAGCGCTCGATTGGGAGCGAGGAATTCCGGGCGGAAGTAGAACGCCAGCGGACCCCTATGTATGCCTGATAATCCGGAACGTCGGCTGCGTCATGCCCGTGACTATGCGGAAACAGCCAGGCGTTTCGTGGATGATTTGACGCTGGATGCGTATCTGAAGAACGAAGGGGTCAAGCTCATCGTCGAGCGCACGATCGAGGTGATCGGAGAAGCGCTTAACGCGGCGCGAAGGATGGATGCAACGCTCGAAGAAGCGATCCCGGATCTTCGCGTGTCTGTCGGCGTTCGCAACCGAATCGTGCATTCCTATGACGAGATCGATCACGTGATTCTTTATGAGACCGTGACGATCTCACTGCCGAAACTCGTGGAGCAAATCGACAGAGTCCTCCAGGAGCGATATTAGGCCTGTTCCCGATCCGTCCAGCTCCTCGACTCCACAGGATATGCCCTCGTAGCGGAGGACATACGACCGCGCCAAGCATGTTGCCATTCAATGATTGGCCGCAATGTCCTCCTCGAGTGGCTGCATCGCTCAGGTGGTGATTACGACTGCCACTCGTGCAACACCCCGCCAGATCTTCCATGCACGGGATCCCGCTCCGGCACTGGTACCTGGCTGATAGACGCCTTCGCCGCCTCGTATTCCTCCGGCTCGCCGTACTTCATGTCCGGGTGCTGGCCCTGGCGGATACGCGCCAACGATCCGATAGTCCGCGCTGTGCCCGAGATTCCGGTGCGCCGTCCCGGCCGGCAGCAGCACGACGTCCCCGGCGTTGAGCCGCGCCTCGCGCCCGTTTGGGCCGCCAAGCCGCACCTGCACCCAGCCCTGCGCACAGCCGAGTACTTCGTGCGCGGTCGCGTGGTAGTGGTGGTAGTCGAAGATGCCATCGCGCCAGGTGCCACCCCAGCCGTTCGCGCGGAACCGCTCCTCGAACGCCGTGCACGGGTCGTCAGCGCCCGGCGCGATCGCCTGGGGATACACGAGCATCGGCAGGCGGTTGTTCGGGAATGTGCCGTCGTCGTCCAGCGTGAAAGTCACGATATCGCTCACGGGAAGGCCTCCTCTGGCAAGGTGATCGCCTCGGCCGCGCCGGTGTTCTGGACCCGGCCAGCCAGCGTGCTCCCGCCGATCGCGTAGACCGTGTCGCCGATGACCGCCGTCGCCACGCCATGCCGCGCGGTCAGCATCGGCGGCAGCGAGGTCCACTGGCCGGTCGCCACGTCATAGGCATCCACGGCGTCGAACGTCGTCGATCCGCGCTCACCGCCCACCACCACGACGTGACCGGAGATGAAGACGCCCGTGAATCCGCCGCGTGGTGTCGGCAGGGAAGGGAGAGTCTTCCAGGCGTCCGACACCGGGTCGTACGCTTCGACCGCGGAGGCGTACTGCTCGTCCTCGTCGCCGTTTGCGCGTCCGCCCACGGCGTAGATGGTGCCATCCCCGACCACGACGGCCAGGTGCTCGCGGGGCGTTGGCATTCCTCTACCAGCCGACCACGAGTCGGTCGCCGGGTCGTAGATCTCGATCGCACCGGTGACTGGCCCGTTCAACCGCTCCTCGGCGCCGCCGATTGCGTAGAGCCTGCCGTCAACCGCCGCCAGCCCGAGCGCACCGCGCGCGGTCGGCATTGGCGCGCGGGCCTCCCATGTGCCCGTTCGCGGAGTGAACGCCCACAGCGCATCGGTCGTCGAGCCGTCTTCCGTGTACCCGCCCGCGACGAAGACGACGTCGTCGAGCGAGGCCACGCCGGGATGATGAACACCTTCGGGCAGGTCTGGCGCGGCCGCCCACGTTCCGGGCGCGGGGTGGAAACACTCCACCTGCGCCAGGCCGCCGAATCCGCCGACGATATAGATCCACTCGTCGACCACGGCTGCCGCCAGCTCGGAGCGCGGCCGCGGCATGGGCGTCAACGTTGTCCATTGGCCGGGTTGTCCGGCGGCAGGAGGTGCGAGACCAGAGATAGCGTCGCCGCAACGGACCTCCCGGCCCGCTGACGTAGGTGCAGCCCACCCGGGGAGCAGAAGTGTGAACGCGAACAAGGTGGAGAGCAGGCGGGGGAGCATGTGGCGTGGACCTCCGTCGTCGAAAACGGTTCGTGACGCCATCCGGTGCACGAACGGGGCCGGTTAGCCGGCCGTTCGCTCCGTCGCGACTGAATGCGCGGTCGCCAGGCGGGAGGCTTGCTGGCGTCGTGCCTGGAGGGCGAGCACGGCCGCGAGCATGGCCGCAATGCCGCCGATGAGCAAGCTCCACCGGGCACCGGCATGCTCGCCGATGATACCCATGATCGGTCCGCCGATCGGCGTCGTGCCAAGGAAGGCGATCGACCAGAGCGACATCACCCGGCCCTGCATCGTCGGATCGCTCGTCGTCTGCAGGGTGACGTTGGCCATCGAGGTAAACGTGATCGAGAAGAATCCCACGACGAGCATGGCGGCAAAGGCGAGGTGCAGTGTCGGAGCGAACGAGACGAGCGTCACCGAGACGCCGAAGAGCGCGGCGGCGAGCATGAGCATGCCCGCGTTGGTGGTGCGGCGTCCGGCGGTGAAAAGCCCGCCGATAACCGCGCCGATGCCCATCGCGGAGGTGAGCGCCGCATAGCCGCTGGCGCCGGCGTCGAGCGAGAACTCCGCCAGCAGCGGCAGGGTGACGTTGAACTCGTACGTGAACGTCCCGATGATCGCCATCATCAGCAGGGTGTTGCGGATCGCGGGCGTCGACCAGGCATAGCGCAGGCCCTCGGCGAGCTGGCCGCTGGCGCGTTTGATCACCGGCGCCGGGTGCAGCTCGTCCGCCCGCATCCGCGCCAGCATGAAGATGATCGCCACATATGAGAGGCCGTTGATGATGAAGCAGGCGGCCAGCCCGAGCGTGGCGACGAAGATGCCGGCCATCGTCGGGCCGATGATGCGCGCGAAGTTCATCAGCGTCGAGTTCAGCGCGACGGCGTTCGTCAGTCGCTCCGTGCCGACCATCTCGCGCACGAACGTCTGGCGCGTCGGGTTGTCGAAGACCTTCAGGAAGCCGTTGAGCAGCGCGATGGCCGTAGACCATCCACAGTTGCACCGATCCGCCAAGGATCACGAACCCGAGGAGCAGGCTGGAAAGGCCGAAGATCGCCTGGGTGGCGTAGAGGATGGTGCGCTTCGGAAGGCGGTCGGCGACCAACCCGCCCCATGCGCCGAAGAATAGCACGGGGAGCGCCTGCAGCGCCGTGACGATACCCAGCGCCGTGCCTGATCCCGTGAGCTGGAGGACCAGGAGGCCCTGGGCGACGGTCTGCATCCATGTCCCGGACATGGAAATGGCCTGGCCGATGAAAAAGAGGCGGAAATTGCGATTGGTCAGCGACGCGAACGTCCGCTGACGGAAGGCACTGAGCTGACTCATGCGAAACCTGTGTTGGCGGCTGTCCCGGAGGGAAGAGGGCGCGTTAACAATGCGCCGGTATGTTGCTTACCCTATGGCAAGTTCCGCACCGTGGCAACACAGGGGCCGGTCTGCCGGAAACGGAGCGACCGCCCGGGTTAGGGGCCGGCCGGTCGCTTGTGGGGTTTCGAAGGAGGACGCCTTACTCTGCCGGGAACTCCGGGCGGTTCTCGACCCGCCAGATCGTGCCGGAGCCGGGCTCAGCGACAACCTCGACGCCCGAGTGCCGGTGCTCCATCTCGAAGTCACCGAAGTCGAGCACCCATAGCGAGCCGTCGACGGGGTTGAAGCGCACATCGATCGGCCGCTTCATCTCGTCCGTCAGCAGCACATGTTGCGTCCAGTCGCTCGTGCGGATCAGGACGAGGGCGCGACCGACCGTCGGAAAGCCCGGCGCGGCCGTCATCGGCGTCTCGTCACCGAACAGCGCCGCCGCCAGTACGCTGCCGTTCGAGCGCGGGTCCACGTCGAACTTGGTCGCCGCCGTGTGGGTGTAGAAGGCCACCAACGGCTTCTCCGGCTCCGGCAGGTCGTCGTGGTTGGCGAGGATGAACGTCGGGTGCTCGCCGGTTTCGGGTTTCCAGCGCTCGTCCGTCACCGGGATGCCGCCCATGAAGTCTGGCCAGCCGTACCAGGCGCCCGGCTTGATCTCCCAGAGGTAGTCCGGCACGTTGCCGATCGGACGACTTCCGCGATCGTCCGGCCCCTGGTCCATCGCCAGCAGGCGGCCGTCCGGCAGGAAGCGCAGCCCGAAGGCGTTCCGCACGCCCCAGGCGACCAGCTCCATCCCGGTGCCGTCCGGGTTCGCGCGATGGATCGCCGCCGTTGCCGGTACCTGCCCGGCGATGCGTGTCCCCTGCGGCAGGACCTCGCCGATCTGCGTGTACGGGCCGGTCTCGATCGTCGCATCCGGGTCATCGATGGTGAACGGGTCGCGCGTCTCCACCCGCACCTCGTTCAGCTCGATGTCGTATCCGGGGATGTCGACGCTGTGCGGGAGCTTCTTCAGCCACCCCATGATCAACGCGTCGAGTCCGACGATGCCCATATTGGTCATCGAGCCCTGGCCCCAATACATCTTGCCGTCCGGGCCGAAGGCAACCTCGCCGGTGTGGTAATTGCCGCCGGTCGGCAGGTTGTCGAGCACGTTCGTGACCGTGCCATCGAGCTCCAGTCGGTCGATCCGTCCGGACCCCTGCGAGACCCAGAGCGAGCCGTCGTGGAACACAAGGCCGGTGATCAGGCCGAAGCCGTCGGCCAGCTGCGAGCGCACGCCGTCAGACGTGACCTTCCAGACGCGTCCGCCGCGGGGCGTCTTCGCGAACCCGATGCCCGTCTCGCCGACGTAGGCGTTGCCCGTATGGTCGAACGCGAGGCTGGAGGGGAAGTCGAATCCGGTCGCGACGCTGGTAACCGGTCCGAGCTCGGACCGGGAGTAACCCTGTTCCCAGGACATGCAATGACCTTTCGTGTGGTGCGAAAACTATGAATCGAGAGCCGGAGCGGTGTCGCCTTCAGCGGGCTCTTCCGGCATCAGGCGCCGCCCGATAAGCCAGGCGATGCCGGCAACGAGCACGACCCCGACCGTGACCAGCGCGCCGCTGGCGAAGTCGGTCGTCGCCGATCCGGCGACCGCGTAGATCAGCGCCGGCGGGATCGCCCCGATCGTGGTCGCGACGAGCACGCGCCGCCAGCCGATGTCGGTCGTGCCGGACATGATCGAGACCGTTTCGGCAACGATCGGCAACAGGCGCGAGATGATAATCGCCAGAAGTCCGTAGCGCCGGATGAACGCGTTCGCCTGCCGCTTCTCCTCCGGGCTGACGACACGGTCCATCACCCGGCTCCCCCGGTGACCGACCCACCAGCCGATCATCGCCCCGCCGACGCTCGCCGCGAGCGACAACAGGAAGCCGCCGAGCACGCCGAACGCCGCGCCATGGGCGATCATGACCACGCTCGACGGGATCGGGATGAACACGTCCGCTAACAGCAGACCGCCACCGATCGCCGCTGCCAGCCATCCTCCGGCCCGGATGTCCTCCGACGGATCGGTGAGCAAGCGGATGCCCAGCGCCTCGACGACGACGAAGCTGACCAGGATGAGGACGGCGATGACCGCCGCGACGATCGCGTAGCGTTTCATGGAGGAGATCGATCCAGGGAGCAGGCGAAATATCGACGCGCTGTCCCCAAACTGAGGCTAGCGCCAGGGAGCATTGTAGGGGATATCCGGAATCCCGCAACGGCGTCAGGGCCGGATAACGGCGCGCATGCCGGCATCACGCGACGCGAAGGGCGTCCGCGCGTGACATGCGCTGCGTCAGGAGTTCGCCTGGGGCGGCGGCAGGGACTAGCGGGTTGTCGCGAACAGCTGGCGGAGATGCGCCACGAGCACGTCGGCGTTGGCGGCGGCCTGCTCAACGTCTGCTGTCGAGGCGCCGGCCTCGTCGACGTCGTACCCCAGCACCATCACGTTCCCGATCGTAACTTGCGCCAATGCGCGGTCCTCGCTGTCGGTGTAGACCAGCACGTCGGCTGTGTAGCCGCCGATATCGCGCGCCACGATCTCGGATGTCGTGTCTTCCAGGGCGCGCTTGCCGAGATATGACCCGGCGCGGCTGCCAGCGGGCGCGAGATAGACGCTGTAGGCGCCGAGCTCGACGTCTGACCCGGCGCGGAGCACGGATATCCCGCCGACGGAGGTGAAGTACGGTGTGTCGCCGACATCCGCCCAGCGGCGGGAGGTAGAGCCGTCCGTGAACGGGGCGGAAAGCAGGAGATCACGCAGGTAGTGCGGTGAGACGCGCAGCAGGGCGCTTTCGAGGTCCAGGCCGGTGCCGTTGGGGTCGAGGATCGATTGCCCGGTGACGGTGGTCCCGAGTAAGGAGGCCGGAAGGCCAAGGGCGAGGCCCGCGCTGAACGCGCGGCGGGAGAGGGTGGCGTTCATAGAGGACTCCTTCTAAGGAAAGAAGACCGACAAGGACGATGGGGAGCCAGCCCGTAGCGCGAGTCTAGCAGAGCCGATCCTAAACAAATTACGCCTGGTTATGTATAGAACATTTGTTCCGATCATGTTAGGATCGTCTTGTGGCGACTGGCAAAAAGAACAGGGGAGAGCATTCATGGAGATCGTGGATTGCCGTGTTCCTTTGTCGCGGATCGGGAAGACTGTAGGCCCCAGTCCGGTAGAACGCTTTATGGATAACGTGGGCCGCCATGGAATCGTGGTGCCGGTGCTGCTTCGGGAGGTTGTGTCCGACGACGGGGAGTTGCAGTTCGGCATCATCGACGGGAATCGCCGGGTTGCGGCCGCTCGTCACCTTAGCCATGCCGATGTCCCGGCGCGGGTCCTTACGGATATCAGTTCCGACGAAGCTGCGCGGTTGACACTCACGGCCAACAACTTTCGCTCCGCCAACGACATCACTGAGTTCTGGGCGATCAAGCACCTTGAGCGCTCCGGCCAATCCCGCAGTTGTATCGCGGATGACGCAGGCATCAGTGCGAAGTATCTGGAGAGCCGTAACCGCTGGTCGACGCTTGATCGCAGGGTATTTGTGGGCTTCGCGGAGGGAAAGATTGCGGCGACGGTTGCGAACAGGATTTCCCGAATGTCCCCTGATCGACAGCGGCAGTTGGGCGATCTCTTTTCGCGGACGGGGCGCGTGCTGACAGCGGATGTCGAGCGCGTGGCGGGGCCGCGCAGATCGGCGCGATCGATGTCTACCAATGATTTCCCGGTTGGCCCCGGTGCCCGGCCGGTTTCTCAACAGACATCTGGCGATCCGCGATTGGCGACGAGCCCTGTGGCACTATCACAATGCCCGACGGTGGCGTCGCTTGAACAGACGAGCTCGTCTACATACACGCCTACCGGGGAACGCGAAGAGCGTACGACGATCCTGGCCGTCCCGGCCCCGCATCAGGATGCGTCGCCGGCCGATGGCTTGGGACAAGATGTTGAGCACGCGGTCGAGGAGATAGCGCGGATGGCCTCCTCTCGAGGAATAAAGCTCGAAGTTCTCGTTGAGACCCTGACGATTGCATATCGGCACGCGGAGTCCACGATGAAAGCTACAAGGGGAGCGGTCAGTGGTTGAGCTCATCAGTCGTGATGTGCCGGTGGCGGAGATCGAGCACACCGTTGGTCCGCGCCCGTCGGACAGGTTGGTCGAGAGCGTGCGTCGCCATGGCGTTGTGGTCCCGGTGATCCTGCGTGAGATCGTTAGTGAAGAAGGAGAGCTGGCCTACGGCATCGTTGACGGCAACCGGCGCGTTGCCTCCGCCCGGGAGGCCGAGGTCGACATCGTGCCGGCGCGGGTCATTGCCGAGGCGACCGAGGCCGACGCAGCCCAGCTCACGCTCCTGACGAACCAGTTCCGCGCCGGCAATTACGTGACCGAGCTGTGGGCCTTGCGCGCGCTGGAACGGTCCGGCGTCGACCGCCGCAAGCTTCCCGAGCTGACCGGCATGACGAGCTCTACGATCGGGACGCGCGAGACCCTCTCCCGTCTCGAACGCCGCCTCTTCATCGGTCTCGCCGAGGGGCAGATTACGCCCACCGTCGCGCTCGCCGCCGCCAAGCTGGATCCTCGCATCCAGGGGGACCTCGGCGACGCCTACGAGCGAGCCGGGAAGCTCACGAAGGCGATGGTCGACGCCGCCGCACAGCAGGAGACCTTGGGAGAAGCGTCCCAGGAGGCCGAAGAGGACGGATCGCTGCCGCAGGATATGCAGTCCGCGCTCGCTTCGCTTGCCCGGAGCGCCGTCGACCGTGGCGTCAACGAGGAAACGTGGCTTGACGCCGCACGGAGCGCCTACCGCACCGCCATCCAGGAAGAGTGACGTAGGTGCGTCGCACTGCAATGTGCGACGCACCGGGTGGCTCTGCGCAGCGGAGCCAAAGCGGGAGCGACCCCTCGAACGGAGGTCGATATGCGCGTGTCACTCACCGAATGGTATTCGCGAGGACATGCCAGTAGCCCCGGCCCTGTGATGGCCGAGAGTGCGAGCCAATGCGTGCCATGCCCGCCGCCGATCCGGAGTGGTTGACGCTACCGGAGCGATTCCATTAGTGGCGGAAAGGGTACCGGACCTTTCGCGTTACCCCTCGGTCGATGCGGTCGGGATGATCAGGCCGTAGCCAAGGATGTGGCCCAGCGTCATGAAGCTCATCAGTGCCGGAGACGCGTCTGGAGAAACCTCCAGTTCCGGCACATCGAGCGCGAGTACCGCGATAAAGTAGCGGTGCGCCGGGCCCGGTGGCGGAGCGGCGCCAACAAAGTGCGTCACGCCAGCATCGTTCCGGAGCTCGACAGAGCCATCCGGCAGGCTCGATCCATCGGGCGTGCTGGCCCCGGAGGCCAACTCAGTCGTGTCGCCGGGGATGTTCATCACCGCCCAGTGCCAGAATCCGCTCGGCGTCGGGGCGTCCGGGTCGTACATGGTGACGACGTAGCTGGCGACGCCCTCCGGTTGTCCGCTCCAGGCGAGATGCGGCGATGAATCTTCACCCCCTGCCCCGAAGAGCCCGCTCATCTGCGGCGTCGGCAATGCCTCGCCCTCGGCGACATCGTCGCTCGTCACGTCGAAGCGGGGAAGCTCCGAGAGGAACTCGTACGGGTTCCGGCTCCGGACGGACGTCGACTCGCTCATTGGTGGCGTCCCCGATGCGGTCGGGGTGGACTGCGCGACGGCGATGCCGGGCAGCGCTACCGCCGAAAGGGCGGTTGAAGCGAGCAGGGTGCGGCGGCTCAAGTGACGGGACATGGAGCGGTCCTTTCCGGCAATGTCGGCATGGATGCGGAACGTCGTGCCCCCATTCGCCGCAGAAGCCATGCCGCGACGACGCCCCTAATCGCGGGTGAGCTCGTGGATGAACTCGTCCGGTTTCTCCAGGCTGAGGTACAACGTTTTCGGGCGCATCGGGAAGATGAGTACCCGGCCCCGCGCGCCGTCTCGCAGCGTCAGCTTCACCGCGTTGCCCATCGCCGCGTTGAACGCCCAGGTCCCCATGAAGCCATGCAACCCGAACCCGAGCCACCACGGCACATGGTTAACCCGTTCGGCGGTGAGCACGCTGACCCGAGGGATCGTGACGCTCCCGGTCCAGCCCAGCTGGCCGTGGATTTCGTCCGGGCGCACATCGATCCATGACTGGGACGGTCCGGCACCGAGAAGTGTGAAAATGACGCGGCTGGGGATATTAAAGGAAAATCTGTAGCGCATGAGGGTCTCCTTCGACGCCATGGCGATACCGATCGTGCCCTGATCCCAGTATCCGTCCACCACGCTGCCCGGGCAAGGCGATCAGTAAGGGCTGGCCGGGGTTCTGCGTATACTGAGCCGAGAGACGATGTTTCTATCAGGGAGCAAGCGACAAACGATGTCTTCGACAACGACCAGTGGCCCGAATCCGCTCTGCGAGGTTGGCATGCGCCACCCGCGCGACCGCCATCGTATGCGCCCCGTCGACGGCGCCGACCAGGTCTGGTACTGCGGCCGACATGGCATGTATGCCCAGCTCGTCGATCCGGAGCAGGCGGAGTCGGCCAAGCGCGGCGACGCGTGGACGGGCTACCCGGAAGTGGATGGGGTCGTCGTCGGTCTCGGCGACGAGCGCCAGGGCGGCCGGATCGTGTACTTCCGGGAGCCGTAGCTCACGCGCTGCGCACCGGAGGCGATGGACGGAGCGGCCATGACGAACATCGCGATGATCAATCGGGACTACCGCAAGATCGGCGACGTGCCGTACGCCGTGGTCGAGCCGATGCTGGCGGACGTTGGCTCGCCAATGCTCGAGACCGGCCGGGACACGCACCTCGTCACGTCGCCCCATTCGGCGCTCTTTTGGGCGCAGGCGTGGCTCGAGAACCAGTGGAAGACCACCGGCATCCTGATCCAGCCGGAAGACAACAACCCGATGGGCCTCCGACCATGGACCGACGACCCGAACGGCATGCCGCCTGGCGCGACGGGCACCATCACCGCGCCGGATGGCGGTCTCTTCCTCCGCTTCGAGTCGGATGCGTATTGCGCGCTGGAATGGCGCCGGCGCCTCTTCGACGACCCGGGCTACAAAGGCGGCGTCTACGCGCGGACGACGACGTTGAACGAGATGCTCGGTGTCTATGCGCCGAGTGGCGACGTCCATCCGGTCACCGGCCTCGATAACGCCGACGTGAAGTACCTCGATTCCGTCACGACCATGCTGATGCGCTTCTTCCGCGCCGAAGGCGACCAGCGCCGCCCACTCGTGATCACCGAGCAGTAACCTGATGGGGATGTCGTCCCCGTAGACCGGGGCCCTCTGCCCGGGTCTGGGGCCGAAGGTCGATCTCGGCGCCTTTTCTGCCGCTGCCCGGCAGGTCTCGGGCACAGGGCTCGAGACGACATGCGTCATGACTGACTGGCGGCGTATCGTCGGGCAGGGGGAGGAGCATATGGATCATCACGAGACCTGGGCAGCACTCGAGCGCCTCTTCAACATGACGCCCCGCGAACGCTACGAGGACGATGCCTACGAACTCCATCGTCGCTGCGTCCGTGCCGTCGAGAACATGTCCCGCGCCGAGCTGCGACTTTCCCTCAGCCGCTACATTCGCGACACGATGCTCTCCGAGAATGCCCTCGCCGATGGGAACGGCTGGGAGGAAGTGCTCGCCTTCCTCGATTGGGTCGACGGAGGGATGGAGTAGATATGCCGTCATCTCTCGCCTTTTGCCTTGACGCCGCTCCAGGCCCATGGAGCTCTGCCCAGCGCAAGGGTGACCGCAATGCGATTCGCCGCGCCGTCGAGTGGACCATCGAGCTCGGCCGCATCGGTGACCAGGCCGGCATCGACTCGTTGTGGCTGTTGGAGGATCCCGACGGCTGGGACGCGCTCGCCGTGCTCGGCGCCATCGCCCGCCAAACCGACCGGATCCGCCTCGGCACCGGCGTCACGAACCCGTACTACCGGCATCCCGCGCTCATCGCCGCGGCGATGTCGACGCTCGACATGCTGAGTGACGGCCGCGCGTTCCTCGGCTTCGGTCGCGGGCAGGACGAGTGGTACCGCATCGCGATGGGCATGGACACCGGCAAGCCGACCCGCCGCCTGGTCGAGTCGATCGGCCTCCTGCGCCAGTGGTGGTCGCCTGAGATGCGCGCAAGCGCTCCGGACGGCGCCACGGAGCTACCCGTGCAGGGCTGGGAGCGAAGCATCCGGCCGCTGCAGGGGCACCTGCCGATCTACCTCGCCGCCGTTGGCCCGACCGCCATGCGCATCGCCGGCCAGCACGCCGACGGGGTCATCTTCAACGATCTCTCGTCCATGCAGTTCATGCGCGAGGCGATTGCCGACGTCCGCCGTCACGCGGAGGAGGCCGGGCGCGATTCATCCGGATTCGTCTTCGCCGCGCGGGCGCAGGTGCTCGTCACGGATGACCCGGAAGCGACCTACGAGAAGCGCAAGGCGACCGTCGCGATGATCCATGCACTGCCGCACATGGAGCGCTTGCTGATGAGCCCGGGCCACGATGTGGACCGCATTATTGCCGAGGTCCGCGTCGCGATGCGGACCGAAGAGGTCCTGGCGAAGGGTGGGGGATTCGCCGATCTGCGCCGCGCCGGGGACCTCGCCGCCGCGAAACGGGCGATCCCGAACGACCTCATGCGTGAGCTCGTTGTCGCCGGCCCGCTGGCGGATGTCCGCGCCCGCCTCGAGGACATGCGCGAGATGGGCATCACGCACGTCTTCCTCGCCCAACCCCCGGTCGGCACGTCCGCCGACGACCTTGGCGACCTCGTCTCGTCCCTTCGGTAGCCGGTAGCTTTTCCCCTTCGTAGAGCCGGGCCCCGGTCGCGTGCGATCACCGGTAGCTCCGTGGCTGGAGGAGCGCAACGCGCTCCGGAACGCCGGGGAGCGCTGACCGGTTCGTGCCTGGGCAGGCGTCGCCCACCGTCGGCCACTGCGGGTCGGCGCTACCGCAGGCATGCCTGTAACCATTTCCGTAATCCATGCGTTCTGGAAAGCGAGAGGCAGTACAGCTCGGACACCCGTGTCCCTCGCATCCCTTTCCCATCCCTGCTGTCTCTCCCCGGCGTCTCTCCCGATCCGCCCGCAATGGCGGGGAGGGAGGGAACCGGCGCCGTTCGGGATGGGGCACCACGGCACCAGATCGCCACAAGGCGAAGTGGCCGGGGTATCATCGAAAGAGCAATCCGGGAGACATACGTGACGGAAGGACAGGGCTCGAAGCGAGGAGTCGCCACCCGAGCCCTGTCTCCCATCCGGGCACAGCGATGGCGGAGAGACGTGATGGCAACCATGAGAGCATTCGGTCGAACGGGATCCACACGCGGGGCATATCGTCGTCCACCGCGCCGCCAGGCGATGTCGTCCGCCGGGCGATGGCTCCATCTCTTCGGCGCGCTCGCCATGCTGATCGGCATGTTCCTGCCGCTGACCTCGACCGGGCAGGCGCTGGCCAACCCGGCGAACCCGGCGCGCAACCTCGCCCTCGCCCAGGACGACGTTTCCACCACTGCCTTCACGCAGGTGACGTTCGTCGGCGACTTCCAGGCCCAGCTCGGCTGCGGTGCCTTCGATGTGTTCTGCGCCGCGACCCAGTTGACGAACCACGACGGCCTCTGGACCGGCACGTTTACGATCCCGCCCGGCTCCTGGCAATGGCAGGTCGTCGCCATGACGCAGGACGGCCAGCAATACGCTTTCGACATTAATGGGCCGTCAACCCAGCCCGCATCGCTCTCCATCGGTGACGCCGACGCCGGCGCCTATGTTTCCTTCGACGCTGCCACGCAGGACGTCGAGGTTTCCGCCGTCCCGGCCGTCGCCCAGCTCTCCACCGACGCCGGCACCTACGCCATGGCGTTCGACAACGGCAGCTACACCACGATCGTCCAGGCCCCGCAGGATGGCCAGCTCAATGGCGAGCTGCAGCTGAACGGCGCGCCGACCGGCATCGCCGCTGGTGATCCCGGTCGAGCAGGGCCCGAACGAGATCGTGCTGGACGCCACCGGCAACCTCATTCAGGCAAATGCGCTCGGATACGCCACCCTCACGATCAATCGCATCGATGACGCGAGCGGCCAGCCCATCGCCGGTGGCTGCTACGAGGTCCTCCGTAACAACGAAACGATCAATCGGGGCTGCGACACCGACGACGGAGTGGCCGATGGTTCGATCACGCTTTCGTTCCCGACTGGCTTCGAACCCGGCACAGTGACCGTGCGCGAGGTCAGCGCTCCGGACGGCGTCGAGACCGCGCCGGATCAGGACGTGGACATGCAGTTCGACGCCAATACCGTCGAGCTTCGCACCGGCGCCGCACCAGAGGAGCCGACCCCGACAGAAGAGGGCGGCATCGTTGGCCTCCCGACGGAGCCGACCGGCGAGCCCACGCAACCGACCGAGCCGACGGTTGAGCCAACCGCCGCGCCGGCGCCTGGCGACCTCTACGTCACGCTCGTCGACCCGAACCAGAACCCGATTGGCGGAGCTTGCTTCCAGATCATCGATGACGGCGGCAACGTCGTTGGGGAGTCCTGCGACACGAACGACGCCATCCCCTTTAACGGCACGGTCGGCTTTATCGGCGTCGCCGAGGGCACATACACGCTGCGTCAATCGACCATCCCTGAGGGCACCCAGCCCGCCGCGGACGAGCAGATCACCGTCGTTGGCGGTATCGAGAACGCCGTGACCGTAACCGGCGCGCTCGCTGAGCCGACGCCGGTGCCCACGGGCGATATCGTGGTCCTTCGCGGCGACGATCAGGGCGGCGTCGCCGGTGGCGCCTGCTTCCAGCTGTTCGACCAGTCGGGCAACCCGGTCGGCGATCCGGTCTGTGACGAGGACGGCGACGTGCCGGACGACGGCCGCATCGGCTTCTTCAATATCCCGGTCGGGACCTACACCTTGCGCGAGACCCGCACGCCGGAGGGCGTCGAGCCCGCCGGGGACACGCCGGTGCAGGTCCAGCCGGACCAGACGGTCGAGGTTCCGGTCCAGAGCGCGCGTATCGTTGAGCCGACCGCGACGACCGAGCCGACTCCAGAGCCAACCGCCACCACCGAGCCGACACCTGAGCCAACTGCGACCACCGAGCCGACTCCAGAGCCGACGGTTCCGACAGAGCCCACCGCGACGACTGAGCCGACGCTGGAGCCAACCGCGACCGAGGCTGGTGAGCCGACGGCTGAGCCGACCGCGGCTCCGGTGCCCGGCAGCCTGATCATCACCTTGCACGACCAGAACGACCAGCCGATCGGCGGTGCCTGCTTCGAGTTGCGCCAGGGCGACACGGTGATCGGCCCGGTCTGCGATAGCGACGACCCGTTCCCCGGCAACGGCAATACCGGCTTCTTCAACCAGCCGTCCGGCACCTACACCCTGCACCAGACGACCGTCCCGGACGGCACCCAGCCGGTGCCGGATCAGGAGGTCCAGATCCCGGCCGGTGACCAGCAGACGGTCATCGTCCAGGCGCCCGCGCCAGAGGCGACCGAGGCCCCAAGCCCGACCGCTACCGCGGAGCCAACAGCGACGACGGAGCCAACCGCCGAGCCGACGGAAGGACCCGGGCTGGTTGGCCCAACCAGTATCCCCGGTGGGACTGGCAGCCTCGTGATCGACCTGACCGGCATGACGCTCGCCGGCGGCGCGGTCTGCGTCGAGCTGAATACGGCCGGCGGCATCGGCTTCCTCGATGCGCCGAGCGCGTGCGACAACGGTGATGGCGATGCGGACACCACCCCGGGCATCATCCGCCTGGACGGCCTGACACCCGGTACGTATATGCTCTCGTTCACCGACGGTCCGCAGGACCTCGTGGGCGCCGCGCCGCGCGAGATCACGATCACAGACGGCCAGCAAACTGACCTGAAGCTGCCCGAGGAGCCCACGCCCGCCACGCTGGTCATCGTCTTCCAGACAGGTGACGGCACGCCGGTCACGGTGGATGGCGCCTGCATCACGATCGAGGGCATTCAATACTGCGACAACGACGCGAACGACCGCGAGGCAGCCGCTGGCACGATCACCGTGGGCGACCTTGCACCCGGCAATTACACGATTACGTTCGACAACGCCCCGACCGGCTACACGCTGACCGGCAACGAGACCCAGCAGGCGCTTGGCGCCGGTCAGACGGCGACCGTCCCGGTGACCGTCGCGCTGGCGACAACCGGCTTCACGGTCCGCACGGTTGACGCGGCCGACACGAACATCGCACTCCCGGACGCGTGCTACAGCGTGGACAGCGGCGCAGTTGCCGCTTGCGACGCCGACGACGGCGCAAGCGACGGCATCACGACCTTTGCCGACGTTGCGCCAGGCGACCATACCGTCACCCAGACGCAAGCGCCGGTCGGATATGACCTCCTTCCGGAGGAACAGGCGCAAACCCAAACGGTCGCGGCCGACGGCACGACCCAATTCGTCTTCGAGAACACGGCATCGGTTGGCACGGTCGAGATCACGACGCGCATCGCCGGTGGTGGCGACGTCCTGACCGGAGCCTGCTACGCCATCGACGGCGGTGATGCGGTCTGCGATGCGGATGATGGCGCCGAGGACGGTGTCGTCACCTTCACCGATCTTCGCATCGGCACCTACACCTTCACGCAGGAGTTCGCGCCGACCGGGTACGAGCCCGCAGCCGCGCTGGTCGACGTGAACGTGGTCGCCGGCCTGAACGAGCTGACCGTCGAGAACATCGCCCAGACCGGGACGATCGTTACCAACATCATTGATGAGGGTGGTCAGCCACTCGGCGGCGCCTGCGTCTCGATCCAGGGCGTCGGGGACCGCTGCGACAACGGCACCGAGGACGCTAACCCCGCCGCCGGCACGATCCAGACGAACGGCGTCGCGCTCGGCGCGCACGATGTGGCGGTGCTGTCCGTTCCGGACGGCTACGACATCCCGCAAGGCCCGCAGGTCGCCAACGTTGCGGTCGACAGCCCGGCCACGGTCACGTTCACCGTCAGCGAGACTCCGCCGGTCACGAGCGGGCTCGATGTGACCGTGCAGTTCGACGACGACACGCCGATCGAGGGCGCCTGCGTCACCGTGACCAGCTCTGTCGAGGGCGTCGAGCCCGTGTCCGCCTGTGACGGCGGCGAGACCGACACGAACGGGCAGGGTGGCGTCATCGGCTTCGATGGTCTCGCCCTGGGTTCCTACTCTGTGTCCCTCCAGGACGGCACCACGATCGAGGGCGGTGACGTCGATAACACGACGCCGGTGTCCGTGGACGTGATCGCAGACAGCCGCTCGACGGCTACGATCGAGGTGCCGCGCGTCCCGACGACAGGCACGCTCCGCATCGTGACCTCCGACGGCACGTCGAACCTCGCCGGCGCCGCCTACCGCATCACCGGTGACGGCTACGATGTGACAGTCGCGGATAACGATGGCACCGACGTCGACGGGACGGACGGTGTCATCCAGGTGAATGATCTCGCCCCAGGCGAGTACACCCTCGCGATGACCACGACGCCGGCCGGCTTCAACACCGCCAGCAACCAGAGCGCATCAGTCGCGGCGGGCGAGACGACGACGGTCGAAGTCACCCTGACGGCGATCCCGAACCCCGGCTCGCTCACCGTCAGCACGCTGTCGGAGGGCGGCGATCCGCTTGCGAACGCATGCTACGCCCTGAACCAGGGCGGCGTCCGGATGACCGAGTCGTGCGACGGCGACGATGGCGCCAATGACGGCACGACGAGCTTCGCCGACTTCGATGCCGGCACCTACCAGCTCGTCCAGACCCGTACCCCGGGCTCGCAGTATGCGACCGCCCCGGCGCAGGACGTCACCATCACCGCTGGCGAGGAGACCACGGTCGAGATCCGCATGTCGGTGCGGCCGGGACGGCTGGTCGTCGTGACTGTCGACCAGGCCGATACCACCGTGCGCCTGAACAACGCCTGTTACGGCCTGGAGAACGGGGCCACGTTCGGCCCGTTCTGCGACGCCGACGACGGCACGGTCGACGGCCGCGTCATCTTCACGAACGT
Source organism: uncultured Chloroflexia bacterium (assembly GCA_963741805.1). Classification (GTDB taxonomy): domain Bacteria; phylum Chloroflexota; class Chloroflexia; order Thermomicrobiales; family UBA6265; genus UBA6265. The sequence goes on along the minus strand of CAVUJR010000059.1, from coordinate 4,229 downwards.
CCCGTCCGGCGAATACACACTGACGGAGACCGTCGCGCCGACCGGCTTCGAGGCCTCCGCCGACCGCACCGTCACGATCCCGGCGGGCGGCTCGCTGCAGGTCACCGTCGCCAACGCACGCGTCCCGGTGCCGGAAGCCACCGGCCAGCTCGTCGTGATCCCGCTCGACCCGGACGGTAGCGAGGTCGCCGGCGGCTGCTACCAGGTCTTCGATGGAGATACCGCGGTCACCGATCGCGTCTGCGATAACGCCGATGACCAGCCACGCCGGATCATCTTCAACGACCTCCCGATCGGTGATTACACCGTCGTCGAGCGCCTCGCGCCGTCGCCGGACTACCTCACGGCTGATGCGATGCCGGTCTCGATCGAGCAGGACACGACCACCGAGCTGCGCGTGCCTCACAACCTGAAGCCGGGCCGCCTGCTGATCCAGGCCGTGAATGACACCGGCCTGCCGCTGCAGGGCGCCTGCTTCGACGTCACCGACGATGGGCAAGACACGATCTGCACCACGGGGACGGGCGAGCTCCTGCTCACCGATCTTACGCCTGGCACGCGGACGATCACGCAGACGCAGGCGCCATACGGCTACAAGCTGAACACCACGCCGCGCGAGGTGACGATCCTTCCCGGCCAGACGGCTGTCGTGCGGATCGTCTTCGAGGTCGCGCCGCCGCCGAACACTGGCACGGTGCAGGTGCAGAAGTTCGTTTGCCCCGCCGGTGAGGACGGCGAGCGCACGCTCTTCCTCGGTGGCGCGCAGGGCAACGCCCAGCTCAAGCAGACGGTCGGCTGCGTGCCGGCGGTCGCCGAGTTCACGCTTGTCCCGGAGGATGCCGCCGCCAGCAATGAGCGCGCGTTCGCCACGACGACCGAGGGCCGCTACCAGGTCACCGTCGAGGAGGGCATCTACGTTCTCACCGAGACGAACCCGGATCTCGCGGGCAACTCCGCGGCGCGACTGCGCGTCGGCGTCGGGCTGATGACCACCGTCGTGGTGATCAACTACGTCGCGCCACCGCAGCCGGAGCCGGCGACGGTCAACGTCGAGGCGTACACCTGCCCGCCGAGCTTCAGCGGCACGACCTACGATGACTTCGTGGCGAGCTGCATCAATGACTCGTCGCCGACGAACCAGGTGACGGTCCGCGCCGAGGGCGAGAACCGCTACAAGCAGGTCACCGGCGACGGCGGTGTGGTCGGCGTGACGACGTTCGACGATCTCCCGGCCGGTCAGTACGACATCTACGCCGAGAAGCCGTACACGGTCCCGCTGATGTACATGTTCTGCGGCGGCAATGCCGACTACCCGGCGGACTACAAGGTCATCAACGGCACGGTCACGACGACGCTCGACAACGGCGAGGAGATCACCTGCGAGGTGTTCCTCATCCCCGAGCAGATGTCGGCCGAAACCGGCGCGATCCTCGTGCAGAAGTACTCCTGCCCGATCGACGCCCCGAAGAAGGGCTTCGATTTCCAGGCCGAGTGCAGCCGCAGTGAGGAGCAGGTCGTCTTCGAGATCGAGGTCTTCAATGGCGAGATGCAGGACTTCGAGCCGCTGACGCGGGTGACGGCGAACGCCGATGGCATCGTCCGCTTCCCGAACCTGCGGCCGGGCACCTACAAGCTCACGGAGGTCGATGGCCAGTGGTGCTTCGCCCAGTCCAACAGCGTCAACGCCCAGGGCAACGTGATCGTCCAGGCGAACAAGCTCTCGGAGGTCTGGGTCTACAACTGCGTCGGCACACAGCAGCCGCCGAACACCGGCTCCGGTGATGCGGCGGACCTGCTGAACGGTCCGCGGGAGGCGACCCCGGTCGACGCCCCGGTCGATCGGCGCAACGTCGACTGACGGCACAATGAAGGGCCCCGAACCGGCATCACCGGCTCGGGGCCCTTCCCGTGTCTCGCGTACACCTGGCACTCGTGGTCGGGTCTTCTCATGCGGAACCCGGCCACGAGGGCCGGGTGTACGAGAACGGGTTCGCTTACGCTGCGTCGATCACGAACAGCGCCGTGGGGGTGGCCGACGGCGTCGCCTCCTGCACAGCCGGCACCGGGGTGGCGGTCGATTCCGTCTCGCCGAAGTCGCCGAGGATTCCCCAGATCACCCCGGCCACGATCAGCGGGACGATAATGAGGGCGAGGATCGCGAGGTCGCGCTTCCCGGGATCGCGGGGCAGCAGGTTTTCCAACAAGGCCATCGACTCCTTCTCACGCCGCGTTGTCGGCGTGTACGGTTGCGCGGACGCGCATCACTGAGCAGGGTATACACCATAGGGCGACCGGCGTCATGCCGGGACATGATCGACCGCCGCATCCGGGGAGGGGACGGCTTCATGCCGTCCCGATCGACACGAGGGCCACCTTTTGATGGTCGAGTGCCGATAAACGGCTCACTGCAAGGGAAACGCGCTTCATGCACGACGGAACGATTGAGGGCGAGGATGGGCTGCGGCGATGCCCGTGGGCGCTTACGCACCCGTTGAACCAGCACTATCACGACACTGAATGGGGCGTCCCGGTGCGTGGCGAGCAGCCGCTGTTCGAGCGCATCATGCTGGAGGCCTTCCAATCTGGCCTGAGCTGGCTCACCATCCTTCGCAAGCGCGAAGCGTTCCGCGAGGCTTTCGCCCACTTCGTCCCGGAGACCGTGGCCGCCTTCACCGACGACGACATTGCGCGCCTGATGGACGACGCCCGGATCGTCCGCAACCGCGCCAAGATCCTTGCCTCGATCACGAACGCCAGGGCGGTCCTCGACCTGCGCGCTGACGTCGGATTGGATGGTTTCATCTGGTCCTTCGCGCCGGAGACGACCCCGTCACCGGTCGCGCCCGCCGAGGTCCCGACCACTTCGGCGGAGTCGATTGCTCTCTCGAAGGCGCTCAAGAAGCGTGGTTTTGTCTTCGTCGGACCGACCACCGCCCACGCCCTGATGGAGGCCGTCGGCATGATCGACACCCACCTCGTTGGCTGCTTCCGGCGGGGCGTGAGGGAGATCTCGTAGGAGAGGGTTGTCGCAGGCGGGGCCGTTAGTGCACCAGGCTAGGGATACGGCAATCAGGAGCGGGTATGCTGGACTCGTTCCCCAGGAACGGGTCACCCTTTCGGCTTTCTAGGCTTGCCACCCAGAGGAGGTACCCGATGTCCATGTACTTGACCAGGTTCAGCTATACACCCGCCACCTGGGCAAGGCTTGTCGCCAACCCCGAGGATCGACGGGCGGCCGCCACCCACTACATCAAGGCGGTCGGTGGCACGCTGCAAGGTTTCTGGTACGCGTTCGGTGAGCATGACGCATACGCGCTGTACGAAGCCCCTGATAACGTGGCGATGGCCGCCAATTCGCTCGCTATCACTGGCGGGGGAGCACTCAGCTCGATGGAGACCATTGTCCTGCTCACGGTCGAGGAGACGCTGATCGCCCTCCAGCAGGCCGCTTCGATCACGTATCGTCCTCCGGGAAACGAGGGCTAGGGAGAGCAGGACGATCGGAGTCCCAGCAATATCAGACCAGGCGTCAGGGTGCCTGCCCCTCCAGATTGCCGACCGCGTCCTCGATGTACGCCACATCCGAACGGTACAACGCTGCGTGGTCGTGCAGTTCCGCGTTGCCGGTGCGCTCCGCCGCCTCGTCGCTGTACCGCGCCAGGTCTCGCAGCCGCTCCTGCGCCATCCGCAGCAGGTCGATCAAGGGATACGAAATCCCGTAGGCGTGAACCAGCCGCTGTAATCGCGCGATCTGCTCGTCGGTCCCGAACGGACCGGCCTCGATGTTCGCCGGCGCAGAAAGCGGCGCGAGGCGGTAGGCGAGGTACGCGAGGTCCCACAGGCGCGAGCCCGGCGACGCCATGTCGAAGTCGATCAGCCCGACCAACCGCCCATCCCGGAAAACCATGTTGTACGGCGCGACATCGTTATGGCAGACCACCTCAACCGGGCCATGTGCCGGCTGTCGCCACGCCGCATTCCCGGCCTCGTAGCCGACCGTCGCGTCGTGTAGCTGTCTCAGCATCCGCGCGGCGTCGACCAGCGTCATCTCATCCCACACATAGGCCGGCATCGGGTAGTTCGGCACCGTCCCGGGAACGAACTGCACGATCTCCCGGCCCGTGTCATCGAGCCCAAACGGCTCCGGCACCCACTCCAGCCCGGCATCCCGCAGGTGTCGCATCAGGCGCTGCACGCCCGGCGTCCATGGCCCGGCTGTGCGGTAGACG
>CAVUJR010000058.1:0-30562 GCA_963741805.1 uncultured Chloroflexia bacterium | reverse complement strand
GTGCTCGTTGCTTCACCAGGGGCCTTCTTCATTTTGGACAGACAAATGCCGTCGCGGGAGCGGGACGGTCGGGATCGACGCGGGTCCGGTCTCAGAGGGTCATGAGACCAGGCTCATGGGGTGATATTCGGATCCCGTGGAGCCCGCGATAGGCAGGTGTAGTCGGGTTGAGTGCGGCCAGCCGAACGGGCACGTGGTGCGGTCGTACGCGCTCAGGTCGCGGCGGGCCTCATCGGCGGTCGGGTAGCCCGTGCCGGAGCGGGAGGACACCACTGTAGTAGTGGTTGAAGCGGCTGCCAGTGCGGCGGGTTGAGCGACCAAGGATGCGGCGGAAGATGTTCATGAGATTCTCCTGAAGTCAACGTCGTTGGTGACGAGCGGCTGGGCCTCTCTGCCCTGCCTATATAGGATTATACAGATAGAGAGATGAAACGTCAACACATCATCACGATATTGTTATGATTCGTTTGTGGCGCACGCACAAGCAGCCGGCGATACCGCGTTGCCGTGCCGCCCCGACCCTGTTTCCGGCGCGGTGTGCTACATATGAAGCCGAACGCGGCATCCGGTCGCGCTTTCCCGCCGTACAGAAGGCGAGGGGACCTGCCCTCGTCGAGCAGGAACGATGCAGAACTCTTCCACCCCAGAGCCACAACGACCGCCTCGCACATGGGCCAGCCGCCTCAGCACGATCCTCTTCATCGCGGCCATCCTGTTCGCGGCGGCGGCGGTGTATCTCTTCGTGACCGAGGACAACTCGCCGGATGGGCCATTCCGCCGACGGCGGCGGCCGGGCGCAACGAGTTCGCGACGGTGATCAACGCGCTGAAGGACGCCGGACTGGAAAACGTCGATCCCGGCCGGTACACGGCCACGGCGGACCAGCTGGAGCAGCCGGGACAAGTGATCGAGATCGGCGACGTCAACGCCTTCGTCTTCATTTACCCGGATGCCGACCCCCAGGCGGCGGTTGCCGCGCGCGAGGCGGACGCGTCTGACCTGGACCCCGCAACGGTGAAGTTGTCCTCGCGCACCGCGGAGCGGCCCCTGAACGACGGTCTGGAGACGCATGTCTTCCAGGCGAGCAACGTGATCGTGGTGCTGGCCGGCGGCGATGACGCACTGGTCAGCACGGTGCAGAACGCGATCGAATCGCTGCCCTAGGAGGGCACGGACCATGACAGAGGACGCACAGCGCGGTGCGCACGACCCGCGTGAGGACGAGGAATCGATCCGTATCACCCCGGCCGGGGAGAACGCGACGCTCGCCGACACGGACGAGAGCCAGGACGAGCGCGGCCGGATCGGCTACGGCAAGTACGAGCGCCGCTCGTCGTGGATCCTCGGCGGTGTGCTGGTGCTGATCGTCGCGGCGATCGGTCTCTTCCAGGCCCTTGGCGAGAACGACGAGGGGAGCGACACGGGCCCATCGTCGGTGGATATCGCGACCATCGGTGAGCCCGCGGCGGACTTCTCGATGCAGACCTTCTCGGGCGAGACCTTCACCCTGTCAGAGCATCGCGGCCAGGTTGTCGTGGTCAACTTCTGGGGCTCAGGTGCGAGCCGTGCAAGCGCGAGATGCCGGCGTTCCAGAATTACTGGCAGAACGCGCCGGACGACGTGATGTTCGTCGGCGTTGGTTCAAAGCGGGACCCGCTCGACAAGGCCACCGCCTTCGCCGAGGAGTACGGGGTGACATACCCGATCGGGCGCGACACCGAGGGTGGCACGGTCGCCGCCGGGCAAATCTCCAAGGATTACAACATCACCTTCTACCCGATGACCTACATCATCGACTCGGACGGCAACATCTCCGCCCTCGTCATCGGCGAGATGGACGAATCCGACCTCCAGGGCTACATCGACCAGGCCCGCGACAGCGCCAACGAGGAGTAGCGTTGCCTTCCGCGGAAAAGACCGTCATTCCGGGTGGGCATGATGCGCGGCCTCGCTATCGCACCACACGTCATCCTGAGCCGACGCACGAACACGGTGAGCGGGTCGTGTCGAAGGATCTCTGCTCTGGTATGACAGGGTCTCAGGGAGAAGCAAAGATCCCTCGACACGCTTCCACGGACCTTCGCGTTGCTCAGGGTCGTGTCGCGGCTCGGGATGACGACGAGAATGTTGTGCGTAGGCATGTCGCACCCTCTTCGCTACCCCGCGAAGCGTTCATACGCCTCGACCATCGCGGCGATCATCCGCTCGCCGCCGTGCCCCTCATCATCGATGACGACCAGCTCGCTGCCGGGCCATGCCTTGTGCAGCTCCCACGGGATGCGCATCGGCGAGCTGATGTCCAGCCGGCCGTGGACGAGCACGCCGGGGATGTGTGCGATCGTCGGCATCCCGTCCAGCAGCTCGGTTTCCCCGAGGAACGCGCCATGGCTCCAGTAGTGGGTCACCAGTGTCGCGAAGACCCGCTGGCGCGCCGGGTCGTCATCCGCGAGCATGGGGCCGCGATTCGGGTCCAGTGATACATGGGTGTCTTCCCAACGGATCCAGTCGCGCGCGGTCTGCTCCCGACAGCGGCTTCCGGGCTGGTCAGGAGCGCGGCGTAGGCGTCGACCATGCGCTGGCCCGGTTTCGCGTTTGAGGCGGCCGCGAAAACGTCCCATTCCCGCGGGAACATGTTGCCCATCGCCTCGGTGAGCCACTCCACCTCCCTCGGCGTCGTGGTGGTGACCGCGCCAAGGACGATTTCCGTCACCCGGTCCGGATGCGCCTGGGCATAGGCGAGCGCCAGGGTCGTCCCCCACGACAGGCCGGTGACGAGCCATCGCCCGATGCCGAGGTGCTGGCGGAGCGCCTCGATGTCGGCGATCAGTGCCTGCGTGGTGTTCGTGGCGAGGGTGTCCCATGTCGCCAGCGGGTGGCTCCGGCCACATCCGCGTTGCTCGAACGAGATGATCAGGTAGCGTGCGGGGTCGAACCGCTTGCGGTGGCCGGTCATGATGCCGCTGCCGGGGCCGCCGTGAAGGTGGATCGCCGGCTTGCCGTCCGGGTTGCCGGACGCCTCCCAATAGATCTCGTTCCCGTCGCTGACCGACAACATCCCGGTCGCGAATGGCTCGATGGGTGGGTACATGTGGACTTGCTCCTCTCGACGATGTGTTCTTGATCGTCATCCCGAGCCGTGACCAGAGCGCAGCGAAGGGAGCGTGTCGAGGGATCTTTGTACCGGCCTGAACGCGAGTCCTGCCAGAGCAAAGATCCCTCGACACGGTTCGCCTCCCTACGGTCGGCTCACCGGCTCGGGATGACGACATGGAGAGCAGTGTGGCAGGCCAGGAGGGGCGAAGAAGGCAACGGGCCCGCCAGAAGCGGACCCGTGTGCCAGCGGACAACAATGATGTGGCGATCTACCGCGCGATCTCGACCTTGGTGATCCAGTCGCTGTGCTCGTTCGTCTTGCCGCGGAAGATCGCGAACAGCGTGTCGTAGAGCTGCTTCGCGATCGGTCCCTGCGTGCCGGCGCCGACCGTGCGGCCATCGATCTCCCCGATCCACGCGACCTGCACGCCGGTGCCGCAGAAGAACGCCTCGTCCGCGATGTACAGCTCCGAGCGGTCGATGCTGCGCTGCTCCGTCGGGATACCGAGCTCCCCGGCAAGCTGCAGGATCGTGCGGCGGGTGATGCCTTCGAGGATGTCGCTGTCGATCGGCGGGGTGACCAGTGTGCCGTCGCGGACGATGAAGAGGTTCGCGGCGCTGCCCTCGGCCACCTTCCCATCGGCGTTCAGCATGATCGCGTCGTCGCAGCCGTAGGCCATCGCCTGGTCCTTGGCGAGCGCGGAGCCGATGTAGGAGCCGGTGATCTTGCCGCGGCTCGGGATCATGTTGTCCGAGGTACGTGTCCACGACGACACGATCGCCGTCTGGCCGCGAGTGGTGTCGAGGTAGTCGCCCATCGGCAGCATGTAGACGGCCAGCTCGTCGGAGAGGCCCTGCAGCTTGGGTGACAGGGAGACGGACGACTTGTAGATGAACGGGCGGAAATAGGTATCGCTCGTCGGCGTGTTCTTCTGCGTCAGCTCGATGATGATCTCGGCAAAGCGGTCGATGTCGTAGGGCAGGTTCATCCGCAGGAGCTTGGCCGAGCGCAGGAGGCGTGCGGCATGCTCGCGGAGGCGCACGATATTGACCGTTGTCTTGTCCTCGGAGATGTAGCCACGGATGCCCGCGAACGCCCCGGTGCCGTACTGGAGGGCGTGGGTGCCGATACTGACCTTTGCCTCGGAAAAGGGAACGATGTTCCCCTCGAAGAAGGCGTAGTCCATCGTGACGTCGTGCGTGGCCATCGTGTGTTTCTCTCCAAAGGAACGGTGCGGATCGTCCGCGTCAAGACGAAAACGAGCGCCGACACAGGTCGTCGGAGCCGGGAACGCGGAGCGTGGCGACCGGTGGGGCGGGCTCTTTCGCCAGTATCGCACAGCGTTCGCGATCTGCGGATGCCTCAGGCGACCCGGGTGGGCGGGCGGTCGGCGACGAGATAGCGGCGCAGCAGGACGATGATCAGCAGCGAGATGACGCTCCCCATCACACCGACGCTTTGGCCGCTGCGCAGGCCCAGCTCGTCCAGCACGACGCCGATCAGCAGCGAGCCGAGGGCCGCGCCGGTGGCCAGCGCCGACCCGACCCAGGTGAAGGCCTCGGTGAGGCGTTTCGGCGGGGAGAGTGTCTCGACCACGCCGTTCGTCGCGATCATCGCCGGCGAGATGCTCAGCCCGGTGACGAAGATCGCGGCGGTCATCTGCCAGACGGTGCTGGAGAGGAACATCGGGATCGTGCCGAGCGTGAACCAGACGAGCGAGAGCTTCAGGCGCTGCTCGATCGGGATCGTCCAGCGGATCGCGCCGTACATGACTGCCCCGAGCAGCGAGCCGAAGGCGAAGGTCGACGCCATGATGCTCGCCGAGCCGGGAAAGTCGTTCGCTTGGGCGAAGGCGACGAGGACGATCTCGACGGCGCCGAAGACGATGCCAAGGAAGAGCAGCGATCCGGTGATCACCTGCATGCCGGGGATCGACATCACGGCGCGTCCGGAATCTGGCTGGTCGCTGGGGTGCAGGCTCACCGCCGTCGTGGCCTGTGGTGTCGGCTGCAGCACGAGAATCGCCGAGGCGATCAGCGTGAAGGCCAGCGCGACGAGCAGCGCGACCGAAGCGCCGATGCTCACCGCAAGCGGCACGACGATGAGCGGTCCAATGACGAAGCCGGTTTCGTCGGCCATCGCCTCCAGTGCGTAGGCCTTGTCCAGCCGCTGGCCCTTGCCGAGAAGCGCGACCCATCGCGCCCGGCTGAGCGAGCCGAACTGGACGCTGGAGCCGCCGATGATCGCCGCGCCGAGCAGGATCAGCGCGGGGTGGGCCTCGCGCTCCGCGGCGACGATGAGCAGCAGCATGCCGACGAGGTGGGCGATCGCGGTCCAGAGGATGACCGGCTTGCCGCCGGTGCGGTCCATCAGCCGGCCAAGCTGGGGTGAAGCGACGGCGGCGACCAGCGTTTGTGTCGCGCCGACGAGCCCGGCGAGCGAGTAGGAACCGGTCGTTTGCTGGATAAGCAGGATGGCGCCAAGCGCCTTCATCGAGATCGGGATGCGCCCCAGGAAGGTGGCGAAGACGAAGAGGACCTGCGCGGGCGTCCCGAAGAGGCTGCGGTAGGATGTCGATTCGGGCGCGGTGGTCATGTGGTGTCGGTTCCGGGATGCGGGGCGTAAAGAAACAGACCGGCGCGATTCGTTGCTTCACCAGGGGCCTTCTTCATTTTGGACAGGCAAATGCTATCGCGGGAGCGGGACGGTCGGGATCGACGCGGGTCCGGTCTCAGGGGTCATGAGACCAGGCTCATGGGGTGAGATGCGCGTTCCCGTGGAGACCGCGATAAGCGGGTGTAGCCGGGTTTAGTGCGGCCAGCCGAACGGCAGCGTGGTGCGGTCGTACGCGCTCAGGTCGCGGCGGGCCTCGTCGGCGGTCGGGTAGCCCGTGCCGGAGCGGAGGACACCACTGTAGTAGTGGTTGAAGCGGCTGCCGGAACGGCGGGTCGAGCGACCAAGGATGCGGCGGAAGATGTTCATGAGATTCTCCTGAAGTCAACGTCGTTGGTGACGAGCGGCCGGGCCTCTCTGCCCTGCCTATATAGGATTATACAGATAGAGAGATGAAACGTCAACACATCATCACGATATTGTTATGATTCGTTTGTGGCGCACGCACAAGCAGCCGGCGATACCGCGTTGCCGTGCCGCACCGACCCTGTTTCCGGCGCGGTGTGCTACATATGAAGCCGAACGCGGCATCCGGTCGCGCTTTCCCGCCGTACAGAAGGCGAGGGGACCTGCCCTCGTCGAGCAGGAACGATGCAGAACTCTTCCATCCCAGAGCCACGACGACCGTCCCGCACATGGGCCAGCCGCCTCAGCACGATCCTGTTCATCGCGGCGATCCTGTTCGCGGCGGCGGCGGTGTATCTCTTCGTGACCGAGGACAACTCTCCGGATGGGCCGATTCCGCCGACGGCGGCGGCCGGGCGCAACGAGTTCGCGACGGTGATCAACGCGCTGAAGGACGCCGGACTGGAGAACGTCGATCCCGGCCGGTACACGGCCACGGCGGACCAGCTGGAGCAGCCGGGACAAGTGATCGAGATCGGCGACGTCAACGCCTTCGTCTTCATTTACCCGGATGCCGACCCCCAGGCGGCGGTTGCCGCGCGCGAGGCGGACGCGTCCGACCTGGACCCCGCAACGGTGAAGTTGTCCTCGCGCACCGCGGAGCGGCCCCTGAACGACGGTCTGGAGACGCATGTCTTCCAGGCGAGCAACGTGATCGTGGTGCTGGCCGGCGGCGATGACGCGCTGGTCAGCACGGTGCAGAACGCGATCGAATCGCTGCCCTAGGAGGGCACGGACCATGACAGACGACGCACAGCGCGGTGCGCACGACCCGCGTGAGGACGAGGAATCGATCCGTATCACCCCGGCCGGGGAGAACGCGACGCTCGCCGACACGGACGAGAGCCAGGACGAGCGCGGCCGGATCGGCTACGGCAAGTACGAGCGCCGCTCGTCCTGGATCCTCGGCGGTGTGCTGGTGCTGATCGTCGCGGCGATCGGTCTCTTCCAGGCCCTTGGCGAGAACGACGAGGGGAACGACACGGGCCCATCGTCGGTGGATATCGCGACCATCGGTGAGCCCGCGGCGGACTTCTCGATGCAGACCTTCTCGGGCGAGACCTTCACCCTCTCCGAGCATCGCGGCCAGGTCGTCGTGGTCAACTTCTGGGGCTCCTGGTGCGAGCCGTGCAAGCGCGAGATGCCGGCGTTCCAGAATTACTGGCAGAACGCGCCGGACGACGTGATGTTCGTCGGTGTCGGTTCCAAGCGCGACCCGCTCGACAAGGCCACCGCCTTCGCCGAGGAGTACGGGGTGACATACCCGATCGGGCGCGACACCGAGGGTGGCACGGTCGCCGCCGGGCAAATCTCCAAGGATTACAACATCACCTTCTACCCGATGACCTACATCATCGACCCGGACGGCAACATCTCCGCCCTCGTCATCGGCGAGATGGACGAATCCGACCTCCAGGGGTACATCGACCAGGCCCGCGACAGCGCCAACGAGGAGTAGCGTTGCCTTCCGCGGAAGAAACCGTCATTCCGGGTGGGCATGATGCGCGGCCTCGCTACCGCACCACCACGTCATGCTGAGCCGACGCGCGAACACGGTGAGCGGGTCGTGTCGAAGGATCTCTGCTCTGGCATGACAGGGTCTCAGGCAGAAGCAAAGATCCCTCGACACGCTTCCACGCCCCTTCGCGTTGCTCAGGGTCGGGTCGCGGCTCGGGATGACGACGAGAATGTTGTGCGTAGGCATGTCGCACCCCCTTCGCTACCCCGCGAAGCGTTCATACGCCTCGACCATCGCGGCGATCATCCGCTCGCCGCCGTGCCCCTCATCATCGATGACGACCAGCTCGCTGCCGGGCCATGCCTTGTGCAGCTCCCACGGGATGCGCATCGGCGAGCTGATGTCCAGCCGGCCGTGGACGAGCACGCCGGGGATGTGTGCGATCGTCGGCATCCCGTCCAGCAGCTCGGTTTCCCCGAGGAACGCGCCATGGCTCCAGTAGTGGGTCACCAGTGTCGCGAAGACCTGCTGGCGCGCCGGGTCGTCATCCGCGAGCATGGGGCCGCGATTCGGATCCAGTGATACATGGGTGTCTTCCCAACGGATCCAGTCGCGCGCGGCCTGCTCCCGCACAGCTGCATCCGGGCTGGTCAGGAGCGCGTCGTAGGCGTCGACCATGCGCTGGCCCGGTTTCGCGTTTGAGGCGGCCGCGAAAGCATCCCATTCCCGCGGGAAGATGTTGCCCATCGCCTCGGTGAGCCATTCCACCTCCCTCGGCGTCGTGGTCGTGACTGCGCCGAGGACGATCTCCGTCACGCGCTCCGGATGCGCCTGGGCATAGGCGAGCGCCAGGGTCGTCCCCCACGACAGGCCGGTGACGAGCCATCGCCCGATGCCGAGGTGCTGGCGGAGCGTCTCGATGTCGGCGATCAGTGCCTGCGTGGTGTTCGTGGCGAGGGTGTCCCATGTCGCCAGCGGGCGGCTGCGGCCACATCCGCGTTGCTCGAACGAGATGATCATGTACCGGGCAGGGTCGAACCGCTTGCGGTGGCCGGTCATGATGCCGCTGCCGGGGCCGCCGTGAAGGTGGATCGCCGGCTTGCCGTCCGGGTTGCCGGACGCCTCCCAATAGATCTCGTTCCCGTCGCCGACCGGCAGCATCCCGGTCGCGAATGGCTCGATGGGTGGGTACATGTGGACTTGCTCCTCTCGACGATGTGTTCTTGATCGTCATCCCGAGCCGTGACCAGAGCGCAGCGAAGGGAGCGTGTCGAGGGATCTTTGTACCGGCCTGAACGCGAGTCCTGCCAGAGCAAAGATCCTTCGACACGGTTCGCCTCCCTACGGTCGGCTCACCGGCTCGGGATGACGACATGGAGAGCAGTGTGGCAGGCCAGGAGGGGCGAAGAAGGCAACGGGCCCGCCAGAAGCGGACCCGTGTGCCAGCGGACAACAATGATGTGGCGATCTACCGCGCGATCTCGACCTTGGTGATCCAGTCGCTGTGCTCGTTCGTCTTGCCGCGGAAGATCGCGAACAGCGTGTCGTAGAGCTGCTTCGCGATCGGTCCCTGCGTGCCGGCGCCGACCGTGCGGCCATCGATCTCCCCGATCCACGCGACCTGCACGCCGGTGCCGCAGAAGAAGGCCTCGTCCGCGATGTACAGCTCCGAGCGGTCGATGCTGCGCTGCTCCGTCGGGATACCGAGCTCCCCGGCAAGCTGCAGGATCGTGCGGCGGGTGATGCCTTCGAGGATGTCGCTGTCGATCGGCGGGGTGACCAGCGTGCCGTCGCGGACGATGAAGAGGTTCGCGGCGCTGCCCTCGGCCACCTTCCCTTCGGCGTTCAGCATGATCGCGTCGTCGCAGCCGTAGGCCATCGCCTGGTCCTTGGCGAGCGCGGAGCCGATGTAGGAGCCGGTGATCTTGCCGCGGCTCGGGATCATGTTGTCCGAGGTACGTGTCCACGACGACACGATCGCGGTCTGGCCGCGAGTGGTGTCGAGGTAGTCGCCCATCGGCAGCATGTAGACGGCCAGCTCGTCGGAGAGGCCCTGCAGCTTGGGTGACAGGGAGACGGACGACTTGTAGATGAACGGGCGGAAATAGGTATCGCTCGTCGGCGCGTTCTTCTGCGTCAGCTCGATGATGATCTCGGCAAAGCGGTCGATGTCGTAGGGCAGGTTCATCCGCAGGAGCTTGGCCGAGCGCAGGAGGCGTGCGGCATGCTCGCGGAGGCGCACGATATTGACCGTTGTCTTGTCCTCGGAGATGTAGCCACGGATGCCCGCGAACGCCCCGGTGCCGTACTGGAGGGCGTGGGTGCCGATACTGACCTTCGCCTCGGAAAAGGGAACGATGTTCCCCTCGAAGAAGGCGTAGTCCATCGTGACGTCGTGCGTGGCCATCGTGTGTTTCTCTCCAAAGGAACGGTGCGGATCGTCCGCGTCAAGACGAAAACGAGCGCCGACACAGGTCGTCGGAGCCGGGAACGCGGAGCGTGGCGACCGGTGGGGCGGGCTCTTTCGCCAGTATCGCACAGCGTTCGCGATCTGCGGATGCCTCAGGCGACCCGGGTGGGCGGGCGGTCGGCGACGAGATAGCGGCGCAGCAGGACGATGATCAGCAGCGAGATGACGCTCCCCATCACACCGACGCTTTGGCCGCTGCGCAAGCCCAGCTCGTCCAGCACGACGCCGATCAGCAGCGAGCCGAGGGCCGCGCCGGTGGCCAGCGCCGACCCGACCCAGGTGAAGGCCTCGGTGAGGCGTTTCGGCGGGGAGAGTGTCTCGACCACGCCATTCGTCGCGATCATCGCCGGCGAGATGCTCAGCCCGGTGACGAAGATCGCGGCGGTCATCTGCCAGACGGTGCTGGAGAGGAACATCGGGATCGTGCCGAGCGTGAACCAGACGAGCGAGAGCTTCAGGCGCTGCTCGATCGGGATCGTCCAGCGGATCGCGCCGTACATGACTGCCCCGAGCAGCGAGCCGAAGGCGAAGGTCGACGCCATGATGCTCGCCGAGCCGGGAAAGTCGTTCGCTTGGGCGAAGGCGACGAGTACGATCTCGACCGCGCCGAAGACGATGCCAAGGAAGAGCAGCGATCCGGTGATCACCTGCATGCCGGGGATCGACATCACGGCGCGTCCGGAATCTGGCTGGTCGCTGGGGTGCAGGCTCACCGCCGTCGTGGCCTGTGGGGTCGGCTGCAGCACGAGAATCGCCGAGGCGATCAGCGTGAAGGCCAGCGCGACGAGCAGCGCGACCGAAGCGCCGATGCTCACCGCAAGCGGCACGACGATGAGCGGTCCAATGACGAAGCCGGTTTCGTCGGCCATCGCCTCGAGTGCGTAGGCCTTGTCCAGCCGCTGGCCCTTGCCGAGAAGCGCGACCCATCGCGCCCGGCTGAGCGAGCCGAACTGGACGCTGGAGCCGCCGATGATCGCCGCGCCGAGCAGGATCAGCGCGGGGTGGGCCTCGCGCTCCGCGGCGACGATGAGCAGCAGCATGCCGACGAGGTGGGCGATCGCGGTCCAGAGGATGACCGGCTTGCCGCCGGTGCGGTCCATCAGCCGGCCAAGCTGGGGTGAAGCGACGGCGGCGACCAGCGTCTGTGTCGCGCCGACGAGCCCGGCGAGCGAGTAGGAACCGGTCGTTTGCTGGATAAGCAGGATGGCGCCGAGCGCCTTCATCGAGATCGGGATGCGCCCCAGGAAGGTGGCGAAGACAAAGAGGACCTGCGCGGGCGTCCCGAAGAGGCTGCGGTAAGTTGTCGATTCGGGCGCGGTGGTCATGGGGTGTCGGTTCCGGGATGCGGGGCGTAAAGAAACAGACCGGCGCGATGCCGGCCCTGCCCCTACGGTACCCCAAATCCCTACCGAACGCATGACCGCATGGCGCATTTCCCGTTAGGTAGGCGGAATAGGTGAGCGAGATAGGTAGCCCTGCCGATCTCTCCAGCGCCCGCGCTCCCTAGAGTGGAAGACGTGGCAGGGAGCCACACCACCTCACGATGAGGGCGTTTTGGACATCAACCGCCGGGGAATGCTCCACATGTGCTTCAAGACCCTGTTCCGATTCTTTGCAGTGCCGATGGCGATCCTCGCCCTGGCCTTCACCCTCGCGCTGCCGGCATCTGCCGGTGGCGGTGGCATGCCGACCGGGCCTGACGCGACGCTGAGCCCGCCGACCCTGACCGTTGATCGTACGGGCCAGGTTTCCGCCACAACCACGCTGACCTGCTGGGGCAACGCCGTCATCCCGGGCGAAGAGGCGCACGTCTCCGCGAGCGTTGGCGTCGGCAACGGCGCCGCGGGCGGCTATGGCATGGTCGAGGCGACCTGCACCGTCGAGCCGCAGGTCCTGAAGATCACCTTCACGTCCGGGACGGGAACAACCTTCCGCCCCGGACCGGTTTCCGGCATGTTCGAGTTCTCGGTCCTCGCGTCCGGGACGGCTGGTTCCGGCATCGGCGAGATCGACCAGGTCATGCTGCCAACCCAGACGCAGCCGTAGCGGACGCAGCGGGCTGCGCCAGTCCAACGCGACGTCATCCATGGCACGGCCTCGCATCTTTCCCTTCACTCTGCCCGCGCGCCTCGTGGTAGACCACCACGAGGCGTCTGCATGTCCGGGTGGTGACGGCCATGACGGCGGATTGACCGGTGCGTGCGCGGTCCCTATAGTCGGGAGTTACATGGAAGGTGGCCGCCATGCGGCGTGAGACCCGGTATGCCAGGAGCGGCGATGTCAATATCGCCTATCAGGTCATCGGCGATGGACCTTTCGACCTTGTGTTCGTCATGGGATGGGTCTCTCACCTCGATTACTTCTGGGAAGGCCCCAGTTCGCGGTTCCTGGACCGGCTCGCCTCGTTCTCCCGGCTCATCGTGTTCGATAAACGCGGCACTGGGTTGTCCGACCGGGTGGCCACCATGCCGACGATGGACGAGCGCATGGATGACGTGCGCGCCGTGATGGATGCCGCCGGCTCGGAACGGGCGGTATTGCTGGGGATTTCGGAGGGCGCGGCGATGTGCGCGCTGTTCGCCGCCACGTTTCCCGAGCGAACGACCGCCCTGGTCATGTACGGCTCGTACGCGAAACGGCAATGGGCGCCCGACTATCCATGGGCGCCCACGCCGGGGCAGCGGCAGGCGTTCCTGGATGCCATCCAGCAGGGATGGGGTGGTGTTGTCGACCTGGACATCCTGGCTCCCAGCTCGGTCGGCGACACCGCTTTCCGGCAATGGTGGGCAACCTATCTCCAGCGGAGCGCCAGCCCCGGTGCGGCCCTCGCGTTGGCCCGGATGAACACCGATATCGATATCCGGGATATCCTGCCGGCGATCCGCGTACCCACCTTGATCCTGCATCGAACGGGCGATCTCGATATCGATGTCGGTGGCGCGCGGTACATGGCCTCCGTCATCCCCGAGGCGACCTATGTCGAGCTGCCGGGCAACGACCACCTGGTGTTCGCGGGGGACCAGGAGGCGGTGCTGTCCGAGATCGAGCAATTCCTCACCGGTCAGCGCCCGGCTCCCCTGGCGGATCGCGTGCTCGCGACATTGGTGATGACCGAGATCTCGGGAGCCGCCGGGACGGCGACACGACTCGGCGATGAGGAATGGGGCCGCGTGCTTGCCGCGCACGACGCGCTGATCGAGGACCACATTGGCCTGTTCCGGGGGCGTCTCGTGCGGCGAACCGTGAATGGCGTCCTTGTCGCGTTTGACGGACCCGCCCGCGCGCTTTCCTGCGCCAGTGCCGTCGTGCGCGAGGCCCGTGATCTGGGGCTGACGCTGCGCGCCGGGGTGCATACCGGCGAGTGCGAGGCGGCCGGCGGCGATTTGACCGGTATCGCTATCCAGATCGTGGCGCGGGTCCTCTCCCGTGCCGGTCCCGGCGAGGTCGTGGCCACCAGCACGGTCAAGGACCTCGTGGCCGGCTCGGGGATCGGATTCGAGCTGAATGACGTCCGTCTCCTGATGGAAGGTGGCGATGCCTGGCGCATCTATCGCGTGATCGATGCGGCGGAGGTGCCCGGACGCCATGGTGTCACGGCCGGACCGGGGCGATTGAGCCAGCGTGAGCGCGAGGTCGCTTCTCTGGTGGCTGAAGGTTTGTCCAACCGGGAGATCGGGGACCGCCTCTCGATCTCGGTGTCAACCGCCGAGCGCCACGTCGCCAACATCATGAACAAGCTGGGTTGCCACTCCCGGTCCCAGATCGCCGTCTGGACGGTTGAGCAAGGCCTGGCTGGCGGCGACGCCGACCGCCACTGACCTTCACGCCGCCTGACGTTGCCATCTCCCGTTTACATAGCCCCTGTACACACTTTCATGGATGTTCCCGTCACGCGTTTTCCGCAGGCTGGTAGCACTGGTACCGGTCCGGACCATTGTGCCAGTGCCGATATCCGCCTGTACCCAAGGAGGCAAGGATGGCCGGGACGATGAACGAGCCGCGTGATGCCGGTCGGCGGATCGAGCGCCGGAGCCTGCTGCGGCGAACGGGATTGCTGGCCGGGGCCATCGCGACGCTCCGATCGCCGATTGTCAACGTTGCCGCGGGCCGCGCACCGGTTGCCCGCCGGCACCAGGAAGGAACATCCACCATGGTCTACAGCATCGAGGGGCGATTGCTCGAGGTTTGCACCTGCAACATCCTGTGCCCGTGCTGGGTAGGAGAAGACCCGGACGGCGGGACCTGCGATTCCTCATTCGCCTGGCAGATCGACAAGGGGGCTATCGATGGCGTTGACGTCTCCGGTCGCACCGTCGCCCTGTCGGTGCATATCCCCGGCAACGTCCTCGCCGGGAACTGGTCCGCCGTCGTCTACATCGACGACGGGAGCACGGACGAGCAGCAGGACGCCTTGCTCAAGGTCTTCACCGGGCAGCTCGGCGGCGCGATCGCGGACCTCGCCGGTCTCATTACTACTGTGGTCGCCGTCGAGCGCGTGCCGATCACGTTCACCGTCGAGGAAGGCAAGGGGACGCTTACCGTCGGAACCCTCGTCGAGGCCGAGCTCGCCCCGTTCCAGGGGTCGCTCGGCGTGCCGACCACGCTCAACGACACCGTGTTCACCACAATTCCGGGATCGGCGGCATACGTCGGGAAGGCGTCACGGTTCTGGCGGGATGAAGCGACCCACGGGCTTGCGAGCCTGGACATCGCGGGGAACAACGCGATCCAGGGCCAGTTCCGCTTCGAGGCGTAGCTCTCGCCTTCGGGCTCGCGCCGCCCGGGGTCACCCAGGTGGCGCGGGCCCGATGATGCCGGGAAACGAAAGGATCGGTTCAATGGCGCTTTCCCGTACCCGGGCGACGTTACCGGGAGCTGACCGCATGGTCTGGATCATCATCTTCCTCGCATGGGCCGCCGCGTTACGTGCCGCTTCAACGGGCCTGGATCACTCGTTTGGGCATGATGCGATAGTCGGGGACGGGCGCCTGCCACCGCCCGGTGAGCTGCTGCGTTTCCTCAGCGCCTGGCAGGTCATGACGGCGGCGATGATGTTGCCGTCCAGCCGGCCGATGGTGCGCCTGTTCAGCCAGGTCTCCACATCCCGGCTGGCGGTGACCGCGTTTCTCACCGCCTATTTCGCCATCTGGACCGGTTTCGCCGTCGTCGCGCTGGCGGGGGACGCGCTGCTGCACGATCTCGTGGAGCGCTCCGGCTGGCTTCATCACCATCCTTCGGTGATCACTGGCGGGGTCCTCGTCCTTGCGGGCGCATTCCAGTTCAGCCCACTCAAGGCGCGATGCTTGCAGGCCTGCCGCAGTCCGTATGCGTTCCTGCTCCGGCACTACGACCGGGGCGTCCGGCCGGCGTGGTCGCTCGGGGTACGCCATGGGCTCTTCTGTCTCGGCTGTTGCTGGGCCCTGATGTTGACCATGTTCGGGGTTGGGGTCACTAGCCTGGTCTGGATGGTCTCCCTGACCGCGGTCATGGTGGTGGAGAAGACCGCTGCCTGGGGCCGGCGTCTCGTCCCGGTCACCGGTAGTGTGCTGATCATATGGGGCGTCATCCTGCTCCTCTTCAGGGGTTTACTCGCCTGATGCCGGGAGCAGCCAGGCATGCGTTCACCGGCCGCCTTGTCCCACGGGAACGAGAATCGATGAACGTGCCTGCGTCGGGGCGACCGCCGTCGCCACGACCGTGTCGACGTCCTGGGCGTGCCGAAGGATCGATCAAAGGTTGATTTCCGGGCGCGTAGTTCCCACGAGAACCGCTCGGGGTATCCCGTGGTGAACGGTGACCTTCGCGCCCTCACGCGAGTGCCGGAGTCATGACTGGCCCGGTGATCCAGTGAGGGCGACGACGGTTCTTCAGTGTCGTTTGACGTCCGGAATGTCAGCGCGCGAGTGTGGCGTCAGGGTCCGGTGGGTTGGCGTCCGCGATACCGCGGACGCGGTCGGCGACCTGGCGGAAGGCCTCGCGCAGCGCCGGCGGCTCGACGATCGTCATCGGGAACGGGATCGGCGCGATCCGCCAGGCGAACCACTCGAGGCTGCTGGTCGAGGAGCGCAGGCGGGTTGAGCCGTCAGGCAGCTCCTCCAGCACGACGAGGTTGGTCGGCAGGTTCTCGCGCACGGTGTCGATCGGGGCGTGGACATGCACCTCGACCATATGCTCGGCCCAGGAGAGGGCGAGCGAGCTTTCGACCTCGTTCAGGATGTCGAGGTCCTCCGGCGGCTCGAACATTTGCGGCAGGGTGTCGACGCGGCGGATGCGGTCGACGCGGAAGGTGCGCCGGGCGTTGCGCAGGTAGCACCAGCCGTGCAGGTACCAGCGGCCGAAGAGGGAGACGATGCCGTAGGGATCGACCTCGCGGGCGCTTTCATCGCCGTCTGGCCGACCGTAGCGGAACCAGACGCGACGCCGCGTGAGATGCGCCTGGCAGAGCTGGGCGAGGATGCCGGGGTCCGGGAAGGCGTCGCGGGGGTACTCGTCGCTGGCCGGCATGACGACGCTCTGGCGGATCGACTCGATGCGTTCCGTCAGCTCGTCCGGGAGCACGCGCTCGATCTTGGAGATCGCGCTGGCGACCTCCTGCGGCAGCTCGGCGTCGGCCCTGGGGCGGGTGTTGAGGAGGGCGATGGCCAGGCCGAGGGCCTCGGGCGCGCTAAACATCAACGGCGGCAGGCGGAACCCTGTGCGGAGCGCATAACCGCCGAGGCGGCCGGTCGTGGGCTCGACCGGGACGCCCATGTCCTGCAGCGTTGTGATATAGCGGCGAACGGTGCGCCCGCTGACCTCGAGCCGCTCGGCGAGCTGCGGGCCGGTGATGCCCGGGTGATCCTGCAGCAATTCGAGCACGGTGAGGATGCGGCTGGCGGGCCGTGAGGTATCGAGCATGGGATGCCTCGTTGAGAGGAGAAAGGCGGAACGATTGTGACCCCGTTTCTGGATATTCTACAGAGGTACAGCGTAGTACAAATGTTCGGTTTGTCCAGGGAGGTAGTCGCGTGGCGGTAATTCGAAACGGGGACCAGACGGCACTGGTGGTGATTGATCTGCAGAACGACGTTGTCGCGGAGGCATGGGATCGGGACGGCGTGATCTCGCGGACCTCGGCCCTCATCACGAGGGCACGAGAGGAGAACGTCCCGGTGATCTTCGTCCAGCATGCGGACGAGGGTCTCGTTGCCGGATCGGACGCCTGGCAGATCGTTCCCGAGCTTGTTCCCGCCGAGGGCGAGCCCGTCATCCACAAGCACTATCCGGATTCGTTCGAAGGGACGACGCTCGCGGAAACGCTAGAGGAGATCGGCGCGTCGCACCTCGTGGTGGCGGGCGCCCAGACCGACGCCTGTATCCGTTTCACCACGCACCGGGCCCTTGCCGAAGGCTACGACCTGACGCTGGTGGGCGATTGCCACACGACCAACGACCTGGACTACGCGGGAGTCTCCGTACGGGCAAAGGACGTCATCGACCATACGAACCTGGTCATGCAGTTTGCGACGTACCCCGACCGGGTTGCGCGGGTCCTGACCCACGATGCCGTGTCGTTCGGGCTCCCGAAAGGAAGGCGGAATGCTTAGCATGATGCTGACGGATATCAATACGGCCAATGCGATCATCGCCGCGCGGCAGGAGAATGTCGCCCGGATGCTGCAGGCGAGCCGGCAGCGAAGCAGGGTCTGGCCAAAGATCGGGTCGATGCTGATCCGGGCCGGCGAGCGGCTCCGCAAGGATGTCGACGCGATTCCCGAGCGGATGCCGGCGCCGTGCCCGCCACAGATGCGGCCGAAACTGCCGGATCTGCAGAAGGCGGCATAGGGCATAGGTTAAGGGAGGAAGCGGCACGATGGCGTGCCGCTTCCTCCCTGTATGGAGTCATTCATATGACAGACCTGGACCAGCGGGTGGAGCTCTCCTCCCTCTACACGGTCAGCGCCAGGGAGCCCGTCACGCTCGACGTGCCGGAGCTCCAGGTGCTCGCGATCGAGGGGACTGGCGACCCTGCCGTATCGCCGCTGTACCAGGCGTCGGTCGCGGCGCTGATGACGATGGCGTGGGGTGTCCGGGCCCATCTGAAGGACGCCGATCCACCGCTGGTTATCAAAGTCATGCCGCTTGAGGGCGAGTGGACGCTGCCGGGGATCCCGTTCTCCGAAGACCCCGCGGTGCGCGCCCAACTGCAATGGTCGTTGCAGATCGTGCAGCCTGGGGTGGTGACCGCTGCCGTCGTGGAGACGGTTCGCGCGGCGGTACGGCGGAAGAAGCCGGCGCTCAACCGCATTGACGATGTGCGGCTTGCGCGTGTACCGGGCGGTCCGGCGGCGGCGCTGCTGCATATCGGCCCATATGCCACCGAGCCGGCTACACTCGCCCGCATTCACGCCCACATCGAGGCGTCGGGCGGGACGCCGATCTGGGGGCATCGCGAGGTCTATCTCAGCGATCCGCGACGCGCGGCACCGGACAGGCTGAAGACCATCCTGCGCGTGAGGATACGCCGCTGAGTCGTGGTACACTCATGCCGCAGGATGCGGGTGCCCCCTTGTCACGGGGTTCTTGCTATCCCGGCGGCGCCATAGCCAAGTGGTAAGGCACGGGTCTGCAAAACCCTGATCACCGGTTCGAATCCGGTTGGCGCCTCTGAGGAAGTAGAGCGGTTGTCATGCACGATGACGACCGCTCTTTTTCGTGTTCACGGCCCGGAATATGCACCTGCCTCAAACCGGAAAACGATCGCGCGGACATCGGTCCGCAAGGAGGGAGCACGAATGCCGAAGGTCATCGACTCGTTCGAGAACGCGCCGGAGCTGCCGCACGACGAGCATCTCTCGTCGGAGGATGTCTTCGACGGGACGCTGCTGAAGCTGCGGGTCGACAAGGTCCGGACGCCGTCCGGCAAGGAGGCGCAGCGCGAGCTGATCGACCATCCCGGGTCGGTGGTGATCGTGCCGGTGACGACGGACGGGAAGGTGCTGTTCGTCCGCCAGTTCCGCTACTCGATCGCGCAGTACCTGCTGGAGCTTCCGGCGGGGTTGATCGATCCGGGCGAGGACCCGCTGGAGAGCGCGAAGCGGGAGCTGGTCGAGGAGGTCAGCTACGAGGCCGGGACGATCCGCGAGCTGTGCAAGGTCTACATCAGCCCGGGGTACACGAAAGAGATGACGACGATCTTCCTCGCGGAGGATTGCACGCCGGTCGAGCACGAGGACGATGAAGACGAGCCAATGCAGCTCCTCCCCGTCGATCTCCACGACATCCCGGCGCTGCTCACGCCTGGGGGTGACGACGCCGTCGACGCCCAGACCCTGCTCGGCATGCTCTGGCTGGTACGGCTGGGGCTGGTCTAGAGGGTGTCTGAAAGATGGGTCTTTTGGGAGTCACCGGACCATGTGTTCCTCGCTCCCTTTTCCGAGACTCATGAGCAGTCGACTCCTACTTATTGGCCGCAGGGTGCGCACCGGGGCTATTGATCTCAGCACCGGCTGCCTCTCGGTACGCCTCTGTGAGGTGGGCAAGGATTGCGTCTGTGATCTTGGCGGCATTTGTGCCCTGGCCGATCTTCGGCATGCCAGGGGACTGCTCCATCAAGGCGAGCGTCTTCGGGGCGCAGCGCTCAAAGACCGTTCGCCAGAACGACAGCGCCGGCCCGTTGTCGTTCCAGATTGTTACGAGTCCTACGTTCTCCACCGGCAGGCGAGGCAAGAGCGTGCTACGCGCTTTCCCGTGAAAGGTCCACAGCTTGGCCAGACCCTCTTCCTCAAGCTCGGATGCCCATTCGGCCAAACGTCGCAAGGCTGGCTGTCCATCTAGTGGTGCGTGCTCGATCGTGGCGATAAAGGAATCCTTGCCCTCGAACAGGTGCCCTGTGGGTTCAGCGGGCGGTTTCCCAATAACTGTGGCTGGTTCCGGTTCGCGCTCGGCGTCCACCCGCTGTGGCACCACGACCTGGGAGCCCCCCACGTCGTAGGTCACAACCGTCACGAGATCGATGATCAGCTTGTCGGCGACCGCCCCCAGGTACCCGACCAGACGCACGAGCTCTGGCGGCGCCTCGTCTAGCACCAGAACCAGGCGGAACCGTCCCTCGGTCAGACTGTTTACGAGCGTTCCGCTGAAGACCGTGGCGTCGAAGGCTCCCTCCTGGTCACCATCAATGACGGCCTGGGCCAGCGTCTCATACCCACGCTTACGGAGATGCGTTCCGAGGACGTCGCGCTCAAGAGTGACGGGGTCCATCCCGCGCAGGTACGCGGCGTAGGTGAGGATCTGGGCGACGACCGCTCGGCGTGCCTCGGCGTTCTTTGCGAGCTTGATCTCGAGGATGGTCAGCCGCCCGGAGGGCTCTATCGCGATGAGATCGGCCCAATTTGCACCGAGCAGAACCTCCCGGCCGAGGATAACGAGCCGCGGCCCTCCAGCAAGCGGCAGGATGTTCGGCGCCTGCTCCACCAGCGCATGCAATGAGGCTTCATCGGGAAAGCCTGACGGTGCCATCAACCGCCACCCGTTCCCATCGTTTTCCCAGATCGCCGTCATACCGTTCAATCCTCTGCCTGCCGCACCCCCGGCGCGTTGCTGATCTGCATGCCAGTTCCAGGAGTAGCTGGTAATCGCCCATTGCACATATATCGGATGTTCCAAGGATACCGTGGCGTGTTGACAACCGGTGTTCCCTGATACTTCTCGTGTGCCGTGTCCCGTGTGCCGCAACGTCTCCGGAGGTATCTACAACTCGGCATCTAGACTCGCACGCTGGATCCGCTGAATGTGATGCGCTGACGGGGGGACAGAGATATTGACGACACGGCTCTGCGTCAGCATGATCCGGTTGAGCACGACAGCACCAACACAAACTCCGGGGAAGAACTGACGACGTTTGTTCGGTGCGGGATCAGCTGGTACATCCGGAAGTAGTACGGGGAAGAACGATCATGACGACGGATCGCCGCGGGTGGTTCCAGATCACCCTTAGCCTAGCGCGGGGACCGATGCCTCGCGCTGACCGGTACCTTCGTCGGGACGGCGTCGACTACGTGCTGGCCCAGGAGGAGCCAGGCCAGTGGGCCTACCGCCCGGCTAATCGCCGGTTGACGAAGATCGAGCGGACACGCGACCGGAAATGCGGGCGCGTACCCTCTGACGCCTGACCGGATCGTGGCAAGGCGTTGTCGATGTGCTGCATCTCTACCGATAGGAACTCTCCGTGAGCGGCAAGGAGCCCTCGATGACGTACTGGGTCTTCTGGCACGAGGCGAGCGGCAGCGGGGGGCACAGGCATGGCCCCTTTCCCCACCGCGAGGATGCCGTTCGCCACATCGAGGAGGACCTGCGCAGCTGGTCCGCCTCGCTCGAGCGGGGAACCGGCGATGCGGGGGAATGGGGCTGGGACCCGGCGCACCAGGTCTGGACGCTGTACCGCGGTGGGCTGCTCGACTGGCTGCCTCTTGGGTACTACGTCCTCGAGGAGGTCGCGCTGGAGGCCCGGACCCATGACGACGACACAGACCCAGTTGAGATGGCCGAGCTGCGGGCCGCTGGCAGGGTGGACACCATGACTCGCGCGAATCGATTCGACCTCTTTTTGTATCGGCCCGGAATCCCGCGGCTTGCGCTGGCCATGCGCACAAGCATGAGCGATGCGACTCGCGTCTTGCGCGAGGCGGTCGCTCGCTGGGACGATCCGGTTGACCAGTCATGGGAGGCCCGACTCGACGAGCACGATGGTCTCATAACCCACGTCTGGAACTGGAACAAGCAGACGGGGTCATGGGACCTAGCCGGGAACGAGTAACGTGGGGCGTTCATCGAGAAGGACACGGATACGGCCTAGCGGCCCTCGATAGACGTCACCATGACACGGAATTTCGGCCGCTACCTATCTCGCCATTGGTAGCCCCAGATTGGAGGAGCGCGAGCGCTCCGCAATACCGATGGAGCTCTGGCAGACGCACACTTCGCCGGGTTGGAACATCGGGGCAGGGGAAGCACGTTAGCGCGGGCACTACGCCTCCCGGAGGGCGATATCCTCGCGGCGCATGAGGCCGTCGAAGGTGATGGTGTCGGCGGCGGCATACGCGCGGAAGCGGGCCTCGGCGATGTCGACGCCCAATCCAACGACGGTCAGCACTCGGCCACCGTTCGTGACGATCCGGCCCTCGCCGTCCTCCGCCGTCCCGGCCTGGAAGACGATCGTCGTCTCGTCGTGCGGGCGGTCCAGCCCCGCGATGGGCAAGCCCTTCGGGTACGAGCCCGGGTAGCCGCCGGATGCCAGGATTACCCCGACCGCCGCGCCAGACGCGACCGGTGGCGGGATCTCGGCGAGCGTGCCGTTGGCGACGGCGTCGAGAAGCGCGCCGAGATCGCCGTCCAGCGTCGGCAGCACGACCTGCGTCTCCGGATCGCCGAAGCGGCAGTTGAACTCCAGCACCTTTGGGCCGTCGTCGGTCAGGATCAACCCGGCGTAGAGCACACCTTGCATCGGGGTGCTCCGGCGCCGCATCTCGGCGATCGTCGGCTCCAGGATGTCTGCATGGATCCGCGCCAGCATGGCATCGTCGACGAGCCGGGTCGGTGTGTACGCGCCCATGCCGCCGGTGTTCGGCCCCTCATCGTTATCGTGGGCGCGCTTGTAGTCGCACGAGGGGGCGAGGGGGTAGATCGTCGTGCCGTCGGTCAGCGAGAGGATCGAGACCTCAGGGCCCTGCAGGAACTCCTCGATGACGACCTTTGCCCCGGCGTCGCCGAGCGACCCCCCGACCATCATCGCGTCCAGCGCCTCGATCGCCTCATCGCTGTTCCCGGCGACGACCACACCCTTGCCGGCGGCGAGGCCGTCCGCCTTCACGACGACCGGCCCATCCCCGCCGATCTCGCGGATCGCGGCGACCCCCTCGTCGCGCGTGGAGACGGTGATGGAGCGGGCGGTCGGGACCCCGGCGGCCTCCATGACTTCCTTCGCGAACGATTTGCTCGCCTCCAGGCGCGCGGCGGCGGCGCGTGGTCCGGCGGTCGGGATGCCGGCGGCGATCATCGCGTCGGCGAGACCGGCGGCGAGCGGGTCCTCCGGCCCGACCACGGCGAGGTCGATGCGCTCGCGGCGGGCGAGGTCGACAAGGGCCTCGATATCCATTGGCTGAACCGGGACGCATTCGGCCAGCGTGGCGATGCCGGGGTTCCCGGGCGCGCAGAGGATGGTGTCGATGATCTCGCTGCGGGAGAGCTTCCAGACGATCGCATGCTCGCGGCCGCCCGCGCCGATCACCAGTACCCGGATTCCCATCGTGCGTGTCTCTCTTCCTTGGGGATCGCGACGGTTTGCCGCACCTCGCGGCAAGCGTCTCGCCAGCCCTCGTATACTGCCACGTACAGGGTACGGCCTGGGTCGTGACCTCGTATAGCATCGCCCGCGACGACCAGCGGTCGTCGCCTGTGCATCGGCATCGAGCAACCGAAAGGAAACACCTGCATGTCTCTCGATCTCTCTCCGGCGGATACCCGCGTCTTCCTGTTCCACTCGGCGAATGCCGCGCGTGACGCGAGCGGCGCCATGGACGCGGTGAACACGTGGTTGGGCAAGGATCGCTCCGGCTCCCCGTACGCGAACCTGCGCGTGCGCGAGATCAGCGTGCAGCCGGATGCCCAGGGAGGCGTCTACACGATGGTCGTCTGCACCCTCGGCAAGCTCAGCGCCGGCGCCGTAATGGGTGGCCGCGACCGGATGGTCGAAGAGGGCGAGTAATCCCCTCAAACCCGCGCAGAACGCGAACGAGCCCGGCAGCATCTGCCGGGCTCGTTGTTTCTTGTTTGGACGCACCCGAACAGGCGCTGGGAGTCGAACGCGTTATCGACATTCGAGGACCAGAGGGCTCGCTTCCGCTTCTCGCCCGTTACACGGGCTCGGCCGTAGGCCCTCTGGACCCTACCAACAGGCCGGTTTCGGGGCGCATGCTCCTACTCGGCCGCCTGGATGGTCTCCGGGGTGAGCTCGGCAGCCTGCATCGCTTCCTCGCCGAAGAAGAACGACTCCATCTCCTTGCGGAGCATGGCGCGGACCTCCGGGTCGGCCGGGTTCAGGCCGTAGTGGTTGATGATCGTCGTCAGGTGCGGCTTCCAGAGCTCGTAGCCCTCGGCGGACACCTCGTTGTAGATGCGCTCGCCAAGCGGACCGGGGAACGGCGGCTTCTCGAGACCGGGGAGCTCCTTGTCGAGCTTGACGCAGTGAACGGTGCGGGCCATGGTGACGTACTCTCCGTGAACTGAAATGGGGGCGTGATCGCGCAGGACATGGGATCGTCCCATCCTGGCCAAGCCCCGAGTGTACCAAAGGTCCGGGTGGCGACTCCCGATGACGCTGCACGTACGCAGCGGTTCCTATCGACGAGCAAGCGCCTGATCGCCCCGTCCGGGACGATGTGAATGGAAAGAACCACAAACGCGGAACCCCTGGCCCATAATCGTGCATCGACGATCCGCGAATGGTGGCGAAACGGGACCGCTATCGATTATCGTGGACCAATACCAGTGTGCGGCGATCATTTCTATGGCTGAGGAAGATCGATCCGCGACATGGCACTGGGGGCGTACTCCGCCAGGAGTCGCCGGGCGCGAGGGCGTATGAGGGGCGTCTTCGTCGTTGCTGACCGATCCATCCCCGAAGAAGCAGGGTTCCCGCCGTCGTCGCGCTCGCGTGATGGCACACCGCAGTACATCCGCCCGCGGGAACCGTCGACAAGGAGCCACACGACGTGACGACCTCCGTTCGTGATGCCGCGGCGCATCACCCATCGTCCGGCCCGTCCCGCCCATCGCGGCACGGCGGTGCCTTTTACCGATTCATCTCCTTCGCTACGCTGTTCTCCATGCTCTTTGGCGGGCTGCTGTTGCTTTCGCCGAACGGCGCGGGCGCGCAGTCGACGGCGGCCACGACCGACTACCTGAACCTCCGCCAGGGAGCGTCCACCGGCACGGCGATCATCACCACGATGCCACCCGGCGCCTCGGTGACCATCAACGGCGATGCCGAGAGTGGCTTCTACCCGGTGACGTACAACGGCATGTCTGGCTACGCCCACGGTGACTGGCTCTCGATCGGCGGCAGCGGCTCGACGCCGCCCGTCTCCAGTGATGGCCCGACCGGCACGGCGACGGTGACCTCCTCCCTAAACCTGCGCAGTGGACCGTCGACCGGCAACAGTATCCTCACGGTGATGCCGGCCGGTGCCTCGGTCAGCCTCACCGGCGAGTCGTCCGGCGGCTTCTATGGCGTGGTTTACAACGGTATCAGCGGCTATGCGCACTCCGACTGGATCTCGGTCGGCGGTTCCGCCCCGGCCCCGGCGCCAGCGCCGTCTGACCCCGGCAACTCGCCGGTCGGTGACACGGTCGTTGGCACCGCGACGGTGACCGCCTACGCGCTGAATGTGCGCTCCGGCCCCTCTACGGGATACGGCATCGTTGGCACGGTTGTCGATGGCCAGGCGATCGACATCATGGGCGATCCGCAGGGTGGCTTTTATCCTATGCGCGCCGGCGGCGTCAGCGGCTGGGTAAGCGGCGACTACATCGCGCTCGGCGCCACGCAGGCCCCGGCACCGAGCCAGCCGGATCCCGCCCCGGTTCCGTCCACGCCGGACGGTGGTAGCGGCAGCGTTCCGGTTGGCGACAGCGTCGTCAACACCGCGGTGGTCAACGCGGGTGTGCTGAACATGCGCTCTGGCCCGTCCACAAGCTACCCGGTGATTACGGGCATGTCGTATGGCGCCCAGGTAAACATCATGGGGGACCCGCAGGGCGGTTTCTACCCGGTGGAGTATTACGGTACCAAGGGCTGGTCCAGCGGTGACTATCTCAGCATCGGCGCGACTGCCCCGACGCCGGCGCCGTCGGATCCCACCGATGGCACCTGGACCGATCAGGAGATCATCGAGATCATCTACGCCGCGGCAGATACATACGGCCAGCCGCGAGCCGATATGCTTCGCGTCGCGCGCTGCGAGTCGGTGCTCGATCCGAATGCGGTGAACCCGTATAGCAACGCCAGCGGCCTGTTCCAGTTCCTGCCGGGGACGTGGGCGACCACGCCGTTCGCGAACGAGAACATCTTCGATCCGGTGGCGAACGCGAACGCCGCGGGGTGGATGTGGTCTGTCGGGCGCCGCAACGAGTGGACCTGCCAGTAGGCGATCCGCTCCCGAATACAGTGTCCGCGAAGAATCGGGGTCCCCATCACGATGGAGGCCCCGATTCTGCTTAGGCTAGAGCCAACGCGGGTGACGCGGAACACACGATCCATGAGGGAATGAGGACATATGCGGGGAGAGGATGCATCGCCAGGCGGCGGTGACGTGAACGAGCACGGGGAAACCCCGGAACAACGCGCCCGACGCGAGCGCAATGAGCGCGTCGAGCAACTGGGCGAGCAAACCGGCCCTGACGATGATCTCTTTCCGGCTGTTGAGGATACGGACGAGAACGATGACGGGGATGTCAACGAGGACGACCTCCCGCCGGTGCGACCGTTCGTCGGGGTCGCCGACACGACTCCGGAATCCCGGAAAACCGTCACGCGAATCGAGATCCCTGTCCGCACAATCGTCACTGTCGCGGTCTCGCTGCTCCTGATCTGGGTGTTGACCGAGGTCTGGGGCATCCTGGTCCAGTTCCTGATCTCCTTCCTTGTGGCGACGGCTCTTTTGCCCCTCGTCCAGCGGTTGCGGAAGCGCGGCATGTCCAAGGGCTCGGCATCGCTGCTGGTGTTTGCCGGGCTTATCGCACTGATCGTTGGTTTCTTCTGGCTTGTGCTGCCGCCACTTATTACGCAGACCCAAAACCTCATCGATCATGCGCCGGAGTACCTGCGGCGCTTCGAGGTGTACATCAACCGCTATCCCTCGCTCGCCGATCTCTATGACCGGCTGAACGTCGACCAGATCGCAGGCGATAGCACTGGCAACGGGGCCGACGTCCCGGTCGACCAGGCGATCCAGATCAGTGTGGACGTCATCTCCCGACTCACAACGACCTTCTTCGTGCTCGTGATGACGTTCTATTTGCTCGTCGAGGGGGGCAGCGCCTGGCGATTTGTCTCCCGGTATTTCTCGCCGCGCCTTCGCTACCGATTGCTTCGAACCTATCCCGAGATCACCCATGTGGTCTCCGGATATGTGGTGGGGCAGGCCATTACCTCGGCGGCGTTCTCGATCTTTGCCTTTGTCCTGCTGAGGGCGCTGGATGTACCCCAGGCGCTCTTCCTGGCGGTGCTCGCGGCGGCGCTCGACGCGGTGCCGATCATCGGCGCCCCGGCGGCGACGGTCCCGGCCGTGATCCTGGCGTTGAGCGTCTCGTGGGAGACGGCGGTGATCGTGTTCGTGGCATATGTGATCTACCAGCAGATCGAGAATTACATTCTCGTGCCGAGGATTTATGGACGGACCATGCAGGTCAGCTCGCTCAGTATCCTGGTCGGCGTGCTGATTGGCGGCGCCTTGCTGGGGATCGTGGGCATCCTGCTGGCGCTTCCGCTGACCGCGGCGATTCCGGTGCTGGAGCGGGTCTGGAACGAACCGCTGCCGGACGACATCGTCGAGGCCGAGGCGCAGGAGGCCGAGGCAAAGGAAGAAGAGAAGAACCAGGAGGAGCGGCCGACGCGCCGGCGCTACGTCCGCCCGCGCGGTGGCCAGAGCCCGGCGCGCTAACCCACCGCCGTAGCGTCGGCCCTGATCGTCATGAACGCGTGCGGATACCGGTACGACTTTGTTCACGCCGTTTCGGCTCGTGCTTGTACTGCATGAGGCGACGTCTCATGCGAACTCGTCTATATACCGTTCCCGGATACGCTGGTAGTCTGATGAAACCCGACGCGCATACCTCGATGTGCGCGGGTTTCGTCGCTGAGGTCACCCGTCAAGGTGGCTGCAGTGTTCTTCCGGGAGATCCATACATTGGACAAGCCATTCGCCTACCTCGCTGCCCAACTTTCACGCGGAGAGATCGATCGACGCACGTTTCTGGAGCGTGCTGCCTCCCTCGGCGTTGCAAGCGGCGTCGCCCTCTTTTGCGCCAATAGCGCCCTTGCCGGGCCTGGAAGCAAGAACGGCTTCGCCTTCTACCCGGGTCAGGGTGCGACACCTGCCGCGGCGGTTCGGCCCGATGCGGGCACCGAGGGACAGGAGCGAGGTGCCGGTGGGGATCTGAGGCTGTTGCAGTGGCAGGCACCAACGCACCTCATGGCACATCGGGCGAGTGGCACCAAGGACTACATGCCCGCGGATATCGTCTGCGAGCCGTTGCTGCGGTACATGCCGGATGCCACATTGGGGGCGAATCTCGTCACTGAGGTCCCGTCCGTCGAGAATGGCTTGCTGGCCGAAGATCTCAGCACAGTGACCTTCAACCTCAAGGAAGGCATTGTCTGGAGCGATGGGGAGCCGTTTACCGCCAAGGATGTGCAGTTCACCTGGCGCTGGGTCACAGATCCGGATAACGCAGCCATCACCGCCTCGGTCTGGGAGACGATTGGGGATATCACGGTCACGGATGATCTGACCGCTGTCGTCACCTATGCGACTCCGTCCGCGGCGTGGTTCGACCCGTTCACCGGCGGGAACAACGGCCACATCATTCCCTCGCATATTTGGGACGATGATCCGACCAAAAAGGACATCTCCGACAGCTTCATGATGAACCCGGTCGGCACGGGCCCGTATAAAGTCGAGAGTTTCTCGGCGAACGACCAGGCAGTGTTCGTCATGAATGAGCTCTATCGTGAGCCGAACAAGCCGTCGTTTGCACGCGTTGCCCTGAAGGGCGGCGGTGATCCCGCGGCGGCCGCGCGCGCGGTGCTCCAGACAGGCGAATACGATTTCGCCTGGAATATCCAGATTGAACCGGAGGTCGCCCAGAGCCTTTTGGAAGGCGACCCCGCCGGACATCTGGTCGTTGCCGCCGGCACCACGGTTGAACGCTTACATCTGAACTTCTCTGATCCGGAGAAGGAGGTCGATGGCCAGCGCTCCGAGATGAACACGCCTCATCCGTACCTGACCGACCCGGCCGTG
Source organism: uncultured Chloroflexia bacterium (assembly GCA_963741805.1). GTDB lineage: Bacteria > Chloroflexota > Chloroflexia > Thermomicrobiales > UBA6265 > UBA6265. The sequence goes on along the minus strand of CAVUJR010000058.1, from coordinate 1,400 downwards.
CGGGAAGCGATCAACCTGGCTATCCCGCGGGACAGGATATCGACGTCACTCTATGGCGAGGGCCAGCCTCCCACGTCGAACATCCTCGTAGGGATCGAGATGTTCGAGTCGCCGAACACCAGCTGGACGTACGACCTGGAGAAGGCGAAGCAGACCCTGGAAGACGCTGGCTGGGTGATGGAGGGCGATGTCCGGAAGAAGGACGGTGTCGAGTTGACGATGACGTCGTCGACGACGGTCAATCCGGTGCGCCAGAAGACCCAGGCTGTCGTCAAGGAGAATCTCGAAGAGATCGGCTTCAACGTGTCGCTCGAACAGGTCGAGGCAGGGATCTTTTTCGATAGCGCGCCAGGCAACGACCAGAATATTCGCCACTTCTACTGGGACATGGCGGAGTGGGCTGTGAACGCCGTATCGTCGGTGCCGATCGGCATGATGTCATCCTGGTATGCGGGCAAGGACCGGAGCAATATCGCCCAGGAGTCCAATGGGTGGTCCGGTGACAATACCCAGCGCTACGTCAATGACGACTATGACGTGCTGTATGAGCAGCTGCAGGTGGCATCGACCCTCCAGGAAGCCAGCGAGCTGCTGATCCAGATGAACGACATGATCATCAATGATCGCGCCGTGGTGCCGATGGTGAATCGATCGGCGGATACCTACGCGATTTCCAATACGTTGCGCGAGGAGAATATCGCCATCGGCGTGGGCCTGGAGTTCGATTACTGGAACATCGCGAACTGGAACCGTGTGGATGTGGAGGGGTAGGCTGCCCGCCTGTCTGAAGCGTTCAGCGTTCACATCGATGTACCGTGATCATGCCCGGTCAGATTGAAACAGGAGCAACTCGATGCCATTGGTTGCCGCGGCGATGATGCCGCACGGATTCATGCTTGTTCCGCCGGTGAGCGAGGACGCGGAAGGCGTGCTCGAGACGCGTCGGGCGATGGAGGAGATCGGACGGCGCTTCAGTGACGCGGGCGTCGAGGCGGTCGTCCTGGTCGGGCCGCACGGCACGCGCGTCGACGGCGCGATGTGCATGATGGACGTTGGTCGCGCGGCGGGGGCGCTGCGCTACAAGGGGAAGGTCGCCGAGGCGAACATCCCATGCGACCGGCCGCTGATCGCGTCGATCCAGACCGCGAGCGAGGTGGACGGCATCCCGGTTGCCGCGGCCGGGTTCGGCGGGAACCGAGCTGACCAGAGCGTCGCGCCGATGGACTGGGGCGCGATGGTGCCGCTGTGGTTCCTCGGGCATGACGCGAATGTGCCGGGCAGCGGCGATGTCCTCGCCCCGGCGCCGGAGGGCGATCATGGCCCCACGGCGGTGCTGATCACGCCATCGCGCGCGCTCGACCGCGAGACGATGGTCGCGTTCGGGCGGACCCTGGCGCGGG
>CAVUJR010000057.1:0-15766 GCA_963741805.1 uncultured Chloroflexia bacterium | reverse complement strand
ACGACGCCACCGCCGGGCCCGGACGAGAGGGGGGATCTCGTCGGGAGCCGGCGGTGGCTGCGGGAAGGGATATGACCAGGGCTACGCGGCCTCGCGGCGCGAGGGGGTGGTGCCGGGGGCGATGCTGCCGATGGCGACTGGCTGGTGCCGGGCAGCGGGCGCGTTGCGGCTGGTCATCGGTGCGGGCGAGATGGAGAGAACGCGGTCCTCATGGTCGGCGGCATCTTCCCGGGTGCGGTCTGGCAGCAGGAGGGGGAAGAGCGCCATGGAGCCGAAGAAGAGGAGCATCAGGAGGGAGAGGCCGTTGATCAGGAGTGTGGTCATGGTCGGAATCCTTTCACCGGTGTTCTATAAGGCCGGTTGTGCTATCCGGGGGCGTACCGGTTGTATCGGTCTTACGCTCATCCCGTATCTCGTTTGGATTACGGTCCCGAACCGGCGTCTGGCCGGCTCTGGTGTCCACCCTTTGCGACGTCCTGCGGGGTCGGTGCCGCTTGGTGTACGAACACATGTTCTCATGCCTGTGACGTGCTGTCAAGGGTGTCCGGACGAATTACCAGAACCCATGTTCTGACTCCCGGACCGTCCTGTTTGGGTGAGGGGGTTTTCCGGGTCCGAAAGGTGCGATAGACTCAAACGTCCGGGAGAGAGCTTTCTCTCCGGCGGGTCGCTTCCGACTGTGAAGCGCGGGCCGGAGTGAGCGCGGGGTGTGGTGCCCCGTTACCGCGAAGCCGTGTGTATCCCCCAACCCTTAAATCGAAGAGCTCGCAAGGCGATCATCGGGACGGCGTCACCGTGAAGATCCTTCTCCGTATCCTCAAATATCTGGCTCCCTATAAATGGTGGCTCGTCGGTGTCTACGCGGCCCTGTTCATCGCGCTCGGGCTGCAGCTCGCGATCCCGCAGGTCCTCCGCCTCGCGATCGACCACGGCATCGTGGCCGGCGATATCGGCTACGTTGGGCGCGCGGCATTGGCGATCGTCGGGCTCGCGCTGCTTCAGGCCGGGTTCACGTTCGCCCGCTCGTATGGCACGAACCGGCTCGCCGAGCATGTCGGGAACGACCTGCGCGACGAGCTGTACGACAAGTTCCAGGAGCTGCCGTGGCGGTTCTATGACCGCGCCCAGTCTGGCCAGTTGATGGCCCGGGCGACGGATGACATCAACAACATCCGCGGCATGATGATGTTCTCCCTGCGCGCGATCGTGCAGGCCGTCGGCATGCTCGTCATCATCTCCGTGATCGTCCTCCGCACGAACTGGATCCTCGGCCTGGTCGCGCTGTCAACCACGCCATTCCTCCTCTGGTGGTCGATCCGGTTCTCGGTGACGATCCGCCCACTCTTCCTGAAAGTGCAGCAGCAGTTCGGGGCGATGACCTCGACGCTGCAGGAGAACGTCGCCGGTGGTCGCGTGGTCCGCGCCTTTGCGCAGGAGCGCGCCGAGTCGGAGCGCTTCCAGGCCGAGCTCGACGAGCTGTTCAAGCGCAACCTCAAGGCGGCCAAGCGATGGTCGTTCAGCTTCCCGATGACGATCGCCCTCAACGGCCTGAGCGTGGCCGGGGTGATCTGGGTCGGCGGCTGGATGGTGCTGACCGGGCGGATGTCGGTCGGTACGCTGGTCCTCTTCGAGCGATACACGACGATGCTGCAGGAGCCCGTCCGCTGGCTGGGCTTCGTCGTCAACCGTGTCGCCCGCGCGATCGCCTCCGCCGAGCGCATCTTCGAGATCCTCGACACGAAGGTGCATGTCCAGGACGAGCCCGGCGCGACGCCGATGCCGGACATGCGCGGCGAGGTCGCGTTCGAGCATGTCAGCTTCGCCTACCAGCGCGGCGGCGCGGCGGCGCTGGAGGATGTCAGCTTCGAGGCGCATCCCGGGCAGATCACGGCGCTCGTCGGGCCGACGGGTGGCGGCAAAAGCTCGGTGGTGAACCTCATCCCCCGTTTCTATGACCCGTCCGAGGGCACGGTGCGGATCGACGGGCGCGATGTCCGCGACATCTCGCTGCGCTCGTTGCGGTCGCAGATCGGGTTCGTCATGCAGGAGAGCTTCCTCTTCTCGATGACGGTGCGTGAGAACATCGCCTACGGCCGGCCGGATGCCACGATGGACGAGATCGTCGCGGCGGCGAAGGCGGCACGCGCGCACGACTTTATCGAGCGCATGCCGGAGGGCTACAACGCGGTCATCGGCGAGCGCGGCGTGAGCCTGTCTGGCGGGCAAAAGCAGCGCCTGGCGATCGCCCGCGCGCTGCTGGTGGACCCGAAGATCCTGATCCTGGACGACGCCACGGCGAGCGTCGACGCGGAGACGGAGTACGAGATCCAGCAGGCGCTGCGGACGCTGATGCACGGGCGGACATGCTTCGTGATCGCGCAGCGCTTGACCACGGTGCGCGACGCCGACCAGGTCCTCGTCTTCGAGGAGGGCCGCATCACCCAGCGCGGCACGCACGACGAGCTCGTGCGGCAGGAGGACGGCTTCTATCACGAGCTGTACACCCTCCAGATGCAGGACCAGGAGACGGCCAGCGAGGTGCTGGACGAGGCCGGCGTGGAGCTCGCGCCGGACGGCCTGGTAGAAGAGACGACGATGATCGGGGCCGACCAGAAGGCACCCGCCGCAACCGAGGGGGGACGCTAGCCATGGGACAGGTTCGGGTACAGGTCGACGACGACGTCCTCGGCAAGGCATATGACCCCCGCATCGTGCGGCGGCTGGTCGGGTTCCTGACGCCCTACCGCAAGCAGCTCCTCTTCACGACGTTTCTCGTGATCCTCGGCACCGGGGCCGACCTCGCGCTGCCGACCCTGTTCAGCCGCGCCATCGACGAGGTGCGTGGCCCCGAACGATTGAGCGCGATCAACATCATCGGCGCCCTGTTCGTGGCGATGGTCGTGCTCCGGTTCTTCTCGAACTGGGGCCAGTACTACACGACGCAGTGGCTCGGGCAGCGGGTTGTCTACGACATGCGCAACCGCATGTTCCGCCACCTCCAGAACCTCAGCATCTCGTACATCGACAAGCGCGGCGTCGGGTCGGTGATGACCCGTATCCAGAACGATGTCTCGGTGATCCAGGAGATGTTCTCCGACACCGTGATCGGCATCATCAGCAACGCGCTGGTGCTGGTCGGCATCATCGTCATCATGTTCATCACGAACTGGAAGCTCGCGCTGCTGAGCTTCCTCGTGCTGCCGATCATGACGGTGATCATGCGCGTCTGGCAGCGCTACGCGAAGTCGGCCTACCGCAAGACCCGCCGCACGATCGGCATCGTGAACGCGAACCTCGCCGAGAGCATCGCCGGCATGCGCGTCGTGCAGTCGTACGTGCGCGAGCCGGTCAACCGCGATTACTTCCGCGTGATCAACGGCAACAACCTCGCGGCGACGATCGAGGCGGCGAAGTACTCCTCGATCCTCTTCCCGACGGTCAGCTTCATGGCGTCGGCGTCGACGGCCGTGATCGTCTACTTCGGCGGCAAGCTGGTCTTCGACGAGACGTTGACGATCGGCGGGCTGGTGCTCTTCATCGCGATGATCGACCGCTTCTTCGCGCCGATCCGCGAGCTCAGCCAGCAGTACAGCACCCTGCAGTCGGCGATGGCGGCCGGCGAGCGCATCTTCGAGGTGCTGGACGTCGAGCCGGAGGTGCAGGACAAGCCGGACGCCTACGAGCTGCCGCCGATCGAGGGCAAGGTCGACTACAACCACGTTACGTTCGGGTACGGGAACACCGAGATCCTCCACGACATCGACCTGCATGTGAAACCCGGCGAGACGGTCGCGTTCGTCGGCGAGACGGGCGCCGGCAAGAGCTCGATGATCAATCTGCTGATGCGCTTCTCGGACGTCTGGGACGGCAGCATCACCATCGACGGGCACGACGTGCGGGACGTGACGCAGGAGTCGCTCCGCTCGCAGCTCGGCATCGTCTTGCAGGACACCTTCCTGTTCGGCAGCACGATCCGCGAGAACATCGCCTACGCGCGGCCGGGCGCGACGCTGAAGGATATCGAGCAGGCGGCGCGGGATGTCGGCGTGCACGAGTTCATCATGCGCATGGCGGACGGCTACGACACCGAGGTCCAGGAGCGCGGCGTGAGCCTCTCCATCGGGCAGCGCCAGCTCATCTCGTTCGCCCGGGCGCTGCTGGCGGATCCGAAGATCCTGATCCTCGACGAGGCGACGAGCTCGATCGACACCCAGACGGAGAAGCTGATCCAGGAGGCGCTCAAGCGCCTGCTGGTCGGCCGCACGTCGTTCGTCATCGCGCACCGGCTCAGCACGATCCGCGAGGCCGACAAGGTCGTCGTCATGGACCAGGGCCGCATCATCGAGATGGGCACCCACGACGAGCTCATCGCCAAGCGCGGCATGTACTTCAACCTCTACACCATGCAGTGGCGCGGCCAGGACGCGGCATAAGACAGGTGTAGCCCCAGCGCCAAGTCCAACGTCAGCCGATGGGGAGGATGACGTTGGACTTGGCGCTGTCTGCAAAGTTCACGCACCCAGCAATATGGGCGAAACTCTCGACCGACTCATAGCCAATTCGGTCTCACTCGCCGCCGCGATTTCAGACCTACGGCACCTCGTTAATGCCGCTTTGAGCTGAGACCACCATCGGGAATGCCTACTTGGAGTGTAGGCCGGTCAGCTTCTAGACAATGCTCCTTCTTGAGGGAATACCACCAAGTTGCCCGCTGTCTTGAGTTCCGGCTCAGGCCTCTTGCCACGAAGGACGTGCTCGTCTGTTCGTGTGAACGTTGCTATAGGCCGAACGCCTATGGGGATCAGTCTCAACAAGGCATCGATCCGAATAGATTGCTCTTCGGCTACCAGTTCTACCGCTCTTTGAAGCAAAACTGGTGTTTCGCGCGGCCGGTCATCACCGGGCTCCTCAGTCCTCCAACCCCTGCGTGTCAAGGACCTCCACATCCTCGAGAAGGCCCCAGCATCAGCGATCTCGCAATGCTTCGCGTACATTAACTGTGCCTGAACAGAAATGCCCCAAACAGGTTTGAGAGCCAGCATTCGATCAAGTGAGGGTGCATACATCTCACTCAGAAACTCGCTTCTTGGAAACAGAAAGTGTGTAGCGAACCGAAATGCTTGTTCTTCTATCTGATCGAGATCTTTCTTTCTTTGGAGGCGAACTTCGTCAATCCTGCGATGCATGACGAGGTGTCCAAGCTCATGTGCAAGACTGAGGCGCATCCGATAGTACGAATCTTCAGTTTCGCCCAATGTGATAATCGGAGTGGCGCCATACCAGTTTGAGTGTGCTTCCAAACGGGAGTCCACCAGTTCATCACGTGCGACGATCACCCCATGGTTCTCCAGTAACCATGTCAGATTACCGATCGGGCCTGATCCGAGATTCCAAGTCTGCCTTACGGCCCTAGCGGCATACTCCACCATGTCTGGACCGATACGCTCTGGCTGCCCGGGGAACCCGAGATCAGGAATGTTAGGTTCTGGGAAGTCAATATAGGTTGAAAGTGCCTGCACAAGACCGGCGACCCATCGTTGTCGAACTCTCGCTCGTTGCCGCGCAGTCTTCAATTCCGCCTTCCGTGAACGAAAGAAGATCGGCGTCATCTCGCCCAATCCTGATCCGGGGGGCTCTTCGATAAAGAAATAATCTTGTGGTATCTGCAGGATCTGAGACAGGCGTTGAAGGATTATGGGATTAGGAGTCGTCTCTCCGGTTTCGTATTGAGAAATAGCCTGTCGCGTGAGCCCGCCCAAATCCGCTAACGACGTTTGAGTAATGCCAATGGCTTCACGAGCCTCCCGAAGCCGCTCGCCTTTGAAACCTGGTGTGCCGATGGTCATGAACTGCTCTCTTCTGCCGGTCGAACCACTTTGAGGCGAGGCTCAGCTGCGGCGATCTCAATGGTGTCAGGACGCTTTATGCTGAATGACTGCATATACTCGGCCAGCAGATCTATGGATGGGGCCAGAACTGGCGACTGGACTGATGCACTGGGGAACTGTACTCGGATGAATCCGGTAGAGGCTGAGTCGGAATCGTCAGGTCCGTGACATACGACACCGAAGAATCGATCTTCAATACCACTCTGAGCCTGAGAGGCAGTGACTTGCTCGTCTGTTTCAAAGAGATTCAGCTGAACGCTTGATGCATAGTCATGCCTGAAAAAGCTAAAGCGAGGCAGATCTGTCTCGCCGTCAGTCTTGGAGAAGGTGAGCGCGAATCCGCCGCAGATCAGAACGTTATGGTGAGCCGATTTCCTACTATTCGGACGGCTAACCACCTTAAGGGACCCGAATCGAGGATCCTGCGGTATCGTCCTCATAGCCGTTTCGATCAGCCGACGCCGCTCATGTGGCAGATGATCTCGACGTGTTCCCTCGTCGTCCATCGCACAGTGCTCATCAGCGTTGGCATAACAGTTCAGGATGCGTCGGACTATCTCGAGCCGTAATTCCGAGGAGAAGTTCTCGCGAAACTGTTCACGCACGTGATCGGGGCGGACGAGGCGAAGGTGGGTCATAGACAGCATCCTTACTTGCATCTCAAACCAATGCAAGTATCATGGCGGTTACCTTCAAATTTGTCAAGTGTCCTGTCTGTGACTGATGCTGCTCGCACATTCCACGTAAACGGCTATGAGCCTTCCGGGTTGTCACGGTGATTCCGTATGGGAGAAACCGCGACAGAGTCTCGCGCGTCAGCGAGTGCAGGGAAGCACGGAAGACGTGGACAACCAACGAACCGAAAGGAGGACCCGGACCGGCATATGCCGTCCGCCTTGGGACCGATGCCACTCGGTTATCGGCCCCCTAAGGTGAGCGGAGTATCGCGATGCGCCGAAATGCACACGGCGCATCGCGGGTCGAATGCGGCGTCCGCCGATCACGAAGTAAACAGCTTCCACTTCCCCTCGGAGACGACCTCGACGCTTCCGTCGACCACCTTGATGGCGGTCTCGTCGTCCATCACGTAGGCCGGCGTCGACAAGCCGGCGGCCCACTTCTCCGCGGTGGCCATGGTGTTGTCGGGCAGGTCCGGGTTGTCCAGGTGCGGGAACATCGCGAAGTCGACCAGGCCGAGCGTCTCGTCGCTATCGCCGTCGGGCGGCGTCCAGCCGACGAACTCCTTCCCGATCCGGGGCGCCATGATCATGCTCCCGGCGCTCAGCCCGACGTAGAGCGCGTCCAGCGACGGTAACAGCTCCGCCAGGCCGGACTCCCGCATCCAGTAGTGCAGGTACAACGGGTCGCCGCCGTTCACCAGCAGCACGTCGGTCGCCTCGACCGCCGGGACCCAGCGCTCCCGGCCGATGCTCGGCAATGCGGTGAGCTCCAGCACCCCGACGGACTTCCATCCCAGCTCGCACATCGGCGTGCTGGACCCGTGACCGCTGATGAAGCTGTAGGCCAGCTCGGGTTTGCCGAAGACGTGCGTGGCGGTCGGGATGCACAGCGCGCTGCACTCGGCAATCGGCTTGCCCAGGAGGTCGACCAGCGCCGTGTGGATGCTCGGATTCTTGATGCCGGCTGACGTCAGAAGCAGTCGCATCGTGCCCCTCCGGGTCATTGTCGTGGTCCTGAGCCCCGCCAGAACGCGTAAGTCAGGAAGCGGCCGCACGTCCGGGTTGCTCCCCGTGGCACGTGTCCTGCCAATTCTATCAGTCACCAATCGGTCTCCGTTCGTTCAGGGCGGCGGCACATCGGGCGACATGACTGTGAGGGATCGGCGATGAAGACGTGGACACGGCTTTTGCCCACCACATTCGGCGCGACGACCAACAGGCGCACCGGGGATGACGGCGAAGATGAGCGAATGGTCGACTTCAGCGTCATCGGCGAATTGCGGGACAACCCCCGTCATCTGCTGATGCATGGTGATGATGGCCGGTACTACGGTTATGACCTTGAGTCCGGGGAGATTCACCCGATCGAGCCCGACGAGAGCTGGGCGGTCGACGTCGACTGCCCGACGGCCATGCACTTCGTCGCCCCTGTGGAATCGATCGCGTCCTGACGGGCTGCCGTCCGGGCGCGTTTCACCTACGATCCGGAGCTGGCGGGGAGGGCGATGGATCACGCTCACCTCTCCGGCATCGGCGGGCGTGACGGCATCCCCGGTCCCGAAACAACCTCCTGGCTATGGTTCGGTGCGACACGCCCGGTTGACCCGTGTGATGATGTCAACGCGTCGAACCTCCTCTCCGGTAACTCAGGGATCACGATTATCTTAACGCTGACCTGGCGGACGTCCGTACCGTAAGCTTGTCTCCACGCACGGGCGACCATGTGCCGAATGATCCAATGACCGCTTTCGCATCGTTCTATCGTCAGGGGAAAGGGCTTGGAGCTGATGGATGAGCCGACCGACCTGGCGCTCATGAACCGTGTCGCCTCCCGGGATACCGACGCGCTGCGCGCGCTGTACGAGCGGTTTGGCCGGGTCGCGTTCGCGCTGGCCTACCGGGTGACCGGTGACGCGGCCGGCGCCGAGGAGGTGGTCCAGGATGCGTTCGTTACTGTCTGGAACAAAGCGGATGGTTTCGACGCCGCGAAGGGCGGCAACGTGCGCGGGTGGCTGCTGACCATCGTCCACCGGCGGGCGATCGATTACCGCCGACGGGAGCACGACCGGCCACCACCACATGTGCCGATCGACACGATGGACAACGTCCTCGCGGCGCCGGACGTCTGGAAGGACGTCTCCGCGACGCTGCTGGGCGAGAATGTGCGCGACGCGATGTCGGTCCTGCCAGACCAGCAGCGCCGCGCGATCGAGTTAGCCTACTTCGAGGGGCTGTCTCACGGGGAGATCGCATCCCGGGAGAACGCCCCGGTCGGCACCGTCAAGGGCCGGCTGCGGCTTGGGTTGAGCAAGCTCTCGACCCTTCTGGTCGCGGAACATGAGGCGCACGAACCGATGCGCGGGGAGCGCGGGTAACATGACAGCGCCAACCAATACACACCAGAACCACTAACCACGCTCACGAGCGCGCCGACGACATGCTGGACGGATACCTGCTGGGTACTCTTTCGTCCCAGGACGCCGCCTGGATGGAATCGCACGTCCGAGAGTGCCCGCGCTGCCATGAGGAGATCGCGCCCCTGATGGCGGCGGTACAGGCGCTGCCGTTTGGCGCGCCGGAGCCGGCCGTGCCGATGCCGGACGACCTCTGGGACCGCATCGAGCGCTCCGTCTCGACACCGACACGCAAGGAGCCGGACTTCATCCCGCTGTCCTCTCAACCGCTGCCCCAGCAATCGGGCGCGACCCCGAGCCGATGGACCGCGCGCGAGTGGCTGGCGATCGCCGCCGTCGCGCTGGTCTCCCTGCTCGGCGGGACGCTGCTCGGTCAGGCGCTGCCGCAGTTCTTTGGCGATGACGACGCGGAGCAGGGGCAGGTGATCGCCGTCCAGTTCACGGACCCGAACGTCACCGCCTCCGGCCAGCTGCGCTACCTGCCGGACGAGCAGGTGTTCGTGTTGGAGATCACCGGCCTGCCTGAGCTGCCCGAGGGGCAGGTCTACCAGGCGTGGCTGATCGACGGCAGTGCGCCGGTACCTGTCGGGGTGGTCGACGCCGCGACGGGCGAGCTGGCCTCCGCCGGCAACCGCGACACCTACCAGACCTTCGCGCTCACCATCGAGCAGGGGCCGCTGGGCAACCCCGCCCCGACCTCCGACCCGATCATGGTCGCGTCGCTGCAGGACACCGACCCCAGCTAGCGGGGCCCATCCAGCGGCCCGCAGTACCCCCAATCCTCCCCGCCGTGGCGCCAATTTCGGCGGGGAGTGATCCAAACCCCCTCAAGCTTCGTTCAACCGTCAGCGAACCGCCGACACGGTCTCGCCCCTGTGAGAGCTCAACAGGGACCTGGGACCGCACCGGCTCGCATGCTTTATGGGCAGCACACGATTGCCCCTGATTTGACAAATATGAATCTTATATGTAGATTCATATATACAGCCGGTCGGGCTACGATCGGGAGCGAGACACGAACGGAGCCGAACATGATCGCACGCACACAACTCTCCCCAGCCATGGCCCAGACGGCGCAGGACTTCGCCGACGACATCGAGGTCCTCAACTACGCCCTGACCCTCGAGCACCTCGAAGCGGCCTTCTATGAGATGGCCGGTGACTTCGACTTCGGCATGGACCCCTACGGCAACTCCATCAACGAGTACGTCATGATGATCGGCGAGCATGAGGCCGCCCACGTCGCGACACTTACCGACGTCATCACCCAGCTCGGCGGCCAGCCGGTTGCCCGCGCCCAGTACGACTTCGGCGTGACGGACGCGCAGTCCTTCCTCGCTCTTGCCCAGACCGTCGAGAACCTCGGTGTGGCCGCCTACGACGGCGCCGGAGCGGCGATCCAGAACCCCGACCTCCTCACCGCCGCCGGATCGATTGTGGCCGTCGAGGCCCGTCATGCCGCCTACCTCAACCTCATCACCGGCATGAACCCGTTCCCGGCCGCGGTCGAGACCCCGATGGCCCCGGCCGACGTACTCGAGGCTGCTGGCGGCTTCATCGTCGGCTAACCCTCTCGCCCATAACCGTGCCCGTGTAGGGGCCGGCCCCGAAAGGTTGCCGGCCCGATCGACCGCCGGTCGATATCTACCCAACAAGGAGCCCAACCATGACCACCACGACCCGCGACCGAATGCTGACCGACCTGATGACCGCGACAATGAACCGCCGCCGCCTGCTGATGAACGCCGGAATCGGCGGTGCCGCCCTCGCCACCATGGGCATCGCCGGCAAGGCCGCCGCGCAGATGGACTCCACGCCGATGGCGGGGATGGAGATGGAGGAGGCCCCGTTCGGCTCCGCGATCGACGTCCTGAACTACGCCCTGACGCTGGAGCACCTCGAAGCGGCGTTCTACCGCGACGGCCTGGCGATGATCGGCGTCGACGGCATCACCGCGCTCGGCTTCCAGGCGTCCGTCTTCGATGCACTGACCGAGATCGGCGAGCATGAAGCCGCCCACGTTGCCACCCTGACCGACGTCATCACCCAGCTTGGCGGCGAGCCGGTTGCCGAGGCGATGTACGACTTCGGCTACACCGACGCGGCGGGCTTCCTGCAGGTTGGCCAGGCGCTGGAGGACACCGGTGTCTCCGCCTACCAGGGCGCGGCGCAGTACCTGATCGACGAGGACGAGCTGCTGACGGCGGCGCTGACGATCCACGGTGTGGAGGCCCGCCATGCGGCATACCTCGCGCTGGTGAACGCGACGAGCCCGTTCCCGGAGGCCGTGAACCCGACCCTGACCCCGGCCGAAGTGCTGGACATCGCCACCCCGTTCATCACCGGCTAATCCCGCTCCCCGACCACCCTTCCCACCCAACACGGCGACACCGCGGCCCGGATCACATTCGATCCGCCCGCGGTGTCGCCGTGTGGTGCCTTACGGTCGCCCCGACTCCCAGTAGCATCGGACTGAAATGTCCGATGCATCGACCGAAGGTCGATACCGGCGCGCGAATCACGAAATCATCCTCCCTCCTCCCTGATTGTCAGGATCCTGCGGCCACCGATACGGGTTGGCCTCGATGTAGGCTCGCTTCTGGTCCAGCTCGAATGCGTTACGCAAGACGCGATCATGGAACCTCGGTTGCCACAACTTGCCCGGGTAAGGTGGCCATCCGTGCTCCTTACGCCATTCCCATATGCCAGAGGTGCTCTGCGTCTTGAACCACTGGATCACCGCACTGATGGAAGGCGCTCCTCCCGGTCGTTCGCCCTCATTCAGGTCGTTCGACGATCAGAGACGATTCCGTGCAGGTGATTCGGCATGACGACCCATGCATCGAGGAGGACCGCCGGGAAACGCGTCGGGATGGCCGCCCACACCGTGCGATCGCCGCCCCGCAGGGAGAGAGTGCATTCCGGTGTCAGCCGCCGTCCCGAACAGGCAGAGCACGGTCGGTCGTGACCATCGTGACGAAGTAGTTGCCGGGGAGCGAATAGTCGTAGTCCCTCAGGCGCATGCGGGACGTCACGAAATCGCTCCTCCGGCGGTCTCATGGGCATGATATCCTCAGCAGGCAGAGCGGCGGTTACGCACGGTTGGCATCGGCCTACCGGTCGATGCATCGCACATTTCAGAGCGATACACACTAATGGCAGCGCCTCACCGACGCTCTCCATGACGTGAGACACGTAATCCGGACGCATGGAGGCGAGGGCGCCGCAGATCACGTGCGACACGCCGGACTCCTCGTACGCGCGCAGCCCGGCGGCAATCTCCTCCGGCGAGCCCGTCAGGGCCTTTTCGGGGTCGAATTCGACACTCTCGAACGGCTGGGCGCAATGCACCCCGATCGTCGTCTCGATCGTCGCCGGGTCGCGTCCGACATCCTTGCAGGCCTGATCGAAGCGGGCGCGGCGCTCGGCGGCGGCCTCGACCGGACCGAACCACGCCGTGTTCCACGCGTCGGCATATTGCGCGGTCAGGCGCAGCATACGTTCGCCGTTGCTGGCGACGAGGATCGGCGGTCCCTCCGGGCGCGGGCCGCGCGGGCGGATCTCGCAATCCGGCGCGGAGAAGTACTCGCCGTGGAAGTCGACCTTGCCCTCCTTCAGCAGGGCGCGGATGATCTGGATCCCCTCCTCGAAGCGCGAGGCGAGGTGGTCGTTCGGGTAGCCGAACGCCTCGAACTCCGGCTGGTGGAAGCCTGTCCCGATGCCGAGGATGAGCCTCCCGTTGCTGATCTCGTCGACGGTGGTCGCCATCTTCGCCAGCAGGGCCGGGTTGCGCCACGAGACCGGCATGACGAGCGTGCCCAGCTCGACGCGCTCTGTCGCCTCGGCCAGCGCCGAGAGTACCGACCAGCACTCCCAGACGCCCATCGTGCCGCGCTCGGGGAAGCGGTAGAGCAGGTGGTCGTAAACCCAGACGGAGTCGAACCCGGCCGCCTCGGCTTGCAGCGCGAGGGAGCGGATATCGGCATAGCGTGGCGATTGGCCGGTATCGCCGTCCTCGCCCATGGGGATGATGAACCCGACCTTCATGGTGGTCCTCCGGAGATGCGTGCGAATGGTCATGTGTCCCGCACGCATCGTACGCGACCGGAGGCGACCCGACGAGGGCCGGACCGATCAGCGAACGCGGACCAGGCTTCCGGCGGCGAAGAGATCCGCCGGCACGCTCGCACCGACCTGCCCGTAGACGGCCGGCGGCACGCCGATATCCGCCACCCAGATCGGCCCGGTGAGGTCCTCCGGCGCCGTGATCAGACCGGACTTCGGCAGCGCGAGCGTGACGGTCAGCGCGGCGCGGATGCAGGGATCGCCGACGCGCCCGGAGGTCGCCTCCAGGCCCGAGGGGAGGTCGATGGCGACGGTCGGGGCCGGGTGGTCGTTCGCGAACCGGATCAGGCGGGCGAGATCACCCCGCGGGTCACCCTTGAGGCTGAATCCGAGCAGGCCGTCGATGATGAGGTCGGCGCCGGGGAGCGCCTGGATCCCTTCCGGCTCGTCGACCGGGATGCCCATGGTGTCGAGGATCGCCATCTGGTGCGCCGCGATGCCGGAGAAGGCGCTACGTGGGCGAGCGAGGACGACAGCGACAGTCGCGCCCCAGGCGTGGAGCAAACGCGCGGCCACCATCGCATCACCGCCGTTCCCACCCGTCCCGGCCAGCGCGAGGATGCGCGGGCCGCTGGCGAGATCGATGCCGGCGTGCTGGCGGACCATATCGGCGACCCCATACCCGGCCAGCTCCATGAGCTGCAGCGTGTCGACGCCCAACTCGTCCATCATGATCCGGTCGATATGGGCCATCGCCTCACCGGAGATGGCGGGAACGCTGGTGTTCACAGGCCGGTGTCCTCCACGTGGCTGGCGGTATCGTCAGCAGGACCTGGGACGTAGCGCCCGAACGGGCTTCGTCGCAGCACCACCAGGCTATTTATCATGCTACCCTGTTGCCCATACCTACAGGGACATTCCGAGGAGGCATCGCCCCAACGCAGCGTCGATGCGCGCAATCCTTTCGTAGGCGGGTCCGCCTGGCTGTCCGGAACGGGTTGGCTCCAGGTCAACCACGGGCATCACGTCTCAAGGAGGTACAGGAATGAATCGGGTAGAACAATTTCGCGCGCTTCTCGGTCATTGGGAAGCCGCAGGGCTCGATCGCCGCACATTCCTGCGGTTAGTGGCGGTGGGAACCAGCGCATCGACGCTTGCCGCCATGATCGCCTCGCCGGCAACCGCCATGCAGTCCGAGGCGACGGCGGTGGCGGAGGGCCAGGTCGCCCTCCCGACGTCGGCGCCATTTGTCGACAAGCCGTTCTCGGTTGGGCTGAGCGTGGAGCCGGACAACCTCGACGTCCAGGACACCACCAGCAATGCGTCGGCAAGCGCCGACAAGTGTATCTACGAGGGTCTGGTGACGCTCGATCAGGACATGAAGGTCGTGAACCTCCTCGCGGAATCGTGGGAGGTCTCGGACGACGCCATGGAATTCACGTTCGTCCTGCAACAGGGCGTCACGTTCCATGACGGGGAGCCCTTCAACGCCGATGCCGTCGTGCGCGCGTTTGACCGGGTGCTGACCGAGGGCTCCACGCTGCGCCGCGCGAACTACTTCAGCGCCGTGCTTGACCATGTCGAGGCCGTCGACGACTACACCGTCAAGTTCGTCGCCAGCAAGCCGTTTGCGGCGATGGTGGCAACGCTGGCCCATCCCGCGGGTGGCATTCCCAGCCCGACCGCGGCCGAGGCTGCTGGCGAGGACTTCGGGAACCAGCCGGTCGGCACCGGGCCCTATCGCTTCGTCGAGTGGGTGCGCGGCGACCATATCACGCTGGAAGCGAACCCGGATTACTGGAACCCGGACCTGGCCGCATCCGTTCCGACAATGACCTTGCGCGGCATCGCCGAGCCGGGCGCCATGGGAATCGCGGTGCAGTCGGGCGATGCAACGTTCGCCGGCCCGCTCGAGGCGTCCCAGGCGCAACTGCTGCGGGAAGACGACAACGTCGAGGTCACCGAGACCGACGGCATGTCGGTCTACTGGGTCACCCTCAACAACTCGAAGGAACCGTTCAGCGATGTCAATGTGCGCCAGGCCCTGAACTACGGCGTCAACAAGGAGCAGGTCCTGATGGCCGGGAGCCTTGGCGAGGGCTACGTCGCCGATTCGCCGATCGCCCGCAGCGTCTGGGGCTACGCCGAAACGGGAGGATACGAGTACGACGCGGAGAAGGCAAAGCAGATGCTGGCCGACGCTGGATATCCTGACGGGTTCAGCACCGAGCTCTGGACGTCCGCCACGCACCGTGATCGCGCGGTTGCCGTGCAGAACCAGCTCGCCCAGATCGGCGTGCAGGCTGAAGTGATCCAGATGGAGGCGGCGGCTATCACCGAAGAACAGTCGAAGCCGGTGGAAGAGTCCAATATCCAGATGTTGATGAGTCAGTGGTCGCCGTCGACGGGTGACGCCGACTGGGCGCTACGTCCCATTTACACCGAGGCGAACTGGCCGCCGGCCGGGCCGAACTATACGTTCTTCACGGATCCGGATGTCGAAACCGCGATTCAGCAGGGGCTTGAGCTCCCGGATCCCGAGGAGCGGGCCGCGGCGTACGCCGACGCGCAGAAGCGGATCATGGAGCTCGCGCCGAATATCTACCTCTACGTGCCGACCTATTTTGGCGCGATCGCCAAGGACGCGGGCGGCTGCTCGACCCAGGCGGACGGCGTGGTCTTCCTGCGCACCGCCTATTGGAAAGAGTAAGTCTGGCCG
>CAVUJR010000056.1:0-81089 GCA_963741805.1 uncultured Chloroflexia bacterium | reverse complement strand
CGCGACCGGTGCGACCGCCCTCGTCTTGCGGCGTCATGAGAGCCCGCTTGTCGTCGCGGCCATGGCGGATTGACCGCGCACTGCCCACGCCATCGGCGATGACCACTCGATTGGGCAGGTTCGTATGTCTGCCCAATCGACATGAGGGGCATTTTCGGGTGCCCGAATGTCGATATGTCCGCCTCTATCCAATGTTGGTAGATGTCTGTCATCGATCCTACGCTGACGCCCCGGTGTAGTGCCGCAGCGCGAACCGCCAGAACGCCCGCGCCCCGGTGAAGAACGCGACGGCCAGCGCGACGGTCAGCAGCGCGGTCGTCGCGTCCAGCCTCCCGGTCAGGCTCTCCGCCGGGATCGTCACCGCGAACGCCACCGGCACGAAGAACGTCAATGTGGTTCGCAGCCACCCCGGGTAGATCGAGATCGGCCACGATCCGGCGTTGCCGAACATCGTCTGGAAGATCACCAGCACGTTGTCCAGCCGCACGAACCAGAACGCCATCGTCGACAGGATCAGCATGAAGCTGTAGATGATCACGACCCCGGCCAGCAGCATGGTGATGAAGAGCACTACCGATCCGGCAGGAATCTCCAACCCGAGCCGTGTCATCCCCAGGATCACCACGCCGAGCCCGAACAGCATGTCTGTGGTGCTCTGTGGGGCGACCTTCTGGACGCTGGTGAACAGCTGTGAGTCCACCGGCTTCGTGAGGACGAAGTCGAACGTCCCGAGCCGGATGCCCTCCATCAGGGCCTGCATCGAGGGTCGGATGACCAGCCCCAGTAGCCCACCGACGAACATGTGGATCCCGACCAGCACGATCAGGTCGTCCGCGGTCCAGCCGCGCAGGTCCGCCGTCTGCCCGAAGATCACCTGCAGGCCCAGCAGCTGCGTCCCCAGCGTGATCAGCACGTTCAGCAGCGATACGAAGAAGTCGGACCGGTATTGCATGATGTTCAGTAGCCCGAGTCGGAAGAAGGTGCGGGCGACGGTTAGCGCATGCATACCGATGCTCCTGCCACGGTAATGGTGTCGGGGAGGACCTTGTGTCCTCCCGTGTTTGCCAAGATGTTCCGTACAGTCGCCCCTTGTGGGCGACTCCACAGGAGCTGTACCTGGCGGCCCGAACCGGCCACAAGGGCCGGTTGTACGCAATGCTGCATCCCTATGCCCCCACCGCGCTGTACTGGCTGGTCGCCCTCCGCCAGACCAGCGATAGCACCGTCACCGAGAGCGCGATCCACCCCAGCTGTGCCGCGTACCCGATCAGGATCTCGCTCCCGTCCCGACGTCCCAGCGCCACCTCGACCGGGAACGAGATGCTCCACGGGAAGGGCGAGAACAAGGCGAGGGTCCGGATCCACCCCGGCATCACGTCCAGCGGCGCGAACTGGCCGCCGAGGAAGAGGAACATCACGTCGAAGAGGTTGTTGATCGCCGACACCTTCGTCAGCCAGAACGCCGCCAGCGCCAGTGTCCACTCCACAACGAACCGCAGCACCATCGCCAGCAGCAGGGCCGGGACAAACGCGACGATATCCAGCGCCGAGGTGCCGCCGAAGTCCGCGTGGAAGATCACGCCGAGCAGGATCGCCGCCGGGATGATCCCCGCCAGCCCGATTAACTTGAAGCTGATGTTCTCGCTGACGTCGTTGTGGATCGGGTGGATCGGCCGAAGCAGGAGAGGGGAGAATGCGCCGGTGCGGATGCGCCACTCGAACTCCCACATGTGCCAGATGAACGTCAGGTTGCTGACCAGCAGCACCATGATGAAGTAGGCCGTGTACTCGTTCGCCGTCAGGCCCCCGGCGCTCGTGTTGCCGGCGACCGTGCGCCAGACGACCATCGAGATCAGCGGTTGCATGATCGACGAGAACGTCCAGATCGCCGTCGCCCCGCGATAGGCGATGTTCAGCGAGATATCGATGGCCAGCTGGCTACGGTAGTAGTCGGCCAGCCGCCGCAACCCGCTCCTGGTGTCCATCGACGGCAGATTCATGTGGTTACGGTCGTATCGGAACGTGTGAACGCAGCCGCGGAACCGCTCTCGAACACCTTCTCAATGACCTCCTCGAAGGGCGGCTCCTCGATGTTCAGGTCCGCGACCGGCAGCTCGGCCAGCAACCGGCTCGCGACCCGCGCCGTCTCGGCCTTCGGCACGCGCAGCGTCAGGCCTGCAGCCGACTGCGCTACGATCTCCGCGCCCTCCGGCAGCAGGCCGTCCAGCCGGTTCCCCGGCACCTCGGCGCCTTCCTCGAGCTCGACGACGATCGTCTTCTGCGGGGCGAATCGCCGCGCCAGCCCGATCAGGTCCCCGTCGTACAGCAGCGTGCCGTGGTGGATCACGATCACCCGCTTGCAGAGCGCCTCGACGTCCGCCATATAGTGGCTTGTCAGCATCACCGACGCCCCGGTGCGTTCGTTGTATTCGGCGACGAACGAACGGATCTTCCGCTGCATCGCCACGTCCAGCCCGATCGTTGGCTCATCCAGGTACAGGATTCTCGGATAGTGGAGCAGTGACCCGGCGATCTCGCACTTCATGCGCTCGCCGAGCGAGAGATTGCGCACCGGTTTGGTAACCAGGTCACCCAGCTCCAGCCACTCCACGAGCTCGGTCAGCCGCGTGTCGTAGTCGGTGTCGCTGATCCCGAAGATCGCCTTGTTCAACTGGTACGAGTCGATGACCGGGATATCCCACTGGAGCTGGTTGCGCTGCCCCATGATCAGCGCCATCTGCCGCAGGTAGTCGCGGTCGCGCTCCCACGGCGTGAACCCGAGCACGTCGACCGTGCCCGAGGTGGGGTGGAGGAGGCCGGAGAGCATCTTCAGCGTCGTCGTCTTGCCCGCGCCGTTCGGCCCCAGGAACCCGACGATCTCGCCAGGCGCGATGTCGAACGAAATGTCGCGCACGGCCTGCACCTCGCGCGTCGTGCGGTGGAAGAGCGATGTCACCGCCGCCTTCAGCCCGCCCTCGCGCTCCGGCACGATGTAGGTCTTGGTCAGGTCGCGCACGGTGATCGCGGGTCGGTCGGGCATGCGGTGCTCTCGCGGTGATGATCAGGGGTTAGGTTATCGTCCCGCCATGCTAGCACGCCGGATCAGGAGGGAGATGGGGAGTGGTAGGGGAGGACTTGCGACCACGGGCTGCAACGTTAACCGCCCCGGCGCTGGTCGCAATGTCCTCCTGGGTGGCGTCCGACCGCGTCACGCGCATCCAGGTCGGCCGCTCCCAGCGGCATGACGCTACGGCGTCGTCACCTCAGCGATATCTCGCTCCAGCAACGCAAACACCTTCTCACGCTGCGCCTCGGAGTCGAAGCGGATCGCCGCGAACTCCATACGCGCCGCGTCGATGACGTGCTGCAACCCGTCGGCCGTGATCATCCCCCGCCTGTACGCTTCCGCTGCCGCCCCGACATATGTGTCGAACGGATAGATGCCCTCCGCGCGCCAGCTCTCGCGGACCGTCGCCGGCGACTCCCGCACGTCGTGGATAAAAATGCCCTGCACGGCGTCCGGGTCCATCTGCAACATGCGGCGGCCAACCGCGACATCGCCCTGCCCGCTGTCGCCGATGAACACGATTCCGGCCTCCGGGAAGAGCAGGCGATAGCGGTGGAAGTTCTCGATCTTCTTGTCCGCCATGCTGTCGTGGGTCAGCAGGTGGAGGAAGCTGCCGGAGAGCACCGTATGCGGCGGCAACCCCAGCTCGTGCAGCGCGTCGCGCGTGTAGTTCTCGATCAGCCCGAAGACATCCATTGGCCGCGCGGTGATGAACGTCAGGTCGCCCGGCATCCCGGGGATCGCCGCGCTGCCGCGCTCCAGCGCCTCGATGAACGCCACGACGCCCGGGTAGATCGTCCGCTTCGGGAAGCGACGGTCGTGCAGCCGCGCCTGCACCGTGTCGTCGATATCGCAGAGGATCTTCAGGTCTGTCACCGGGAAGGCGGCCGCCTCCCGCGCGATGTGGTCCAGCACCTCCTGGCGGATCGCGTCGTTGTCGATGTCGTCAAACACCAGCTTCTCGAGATCCTGGTAGTCGCCGCGCGTGTTCAACAGCGCCTTGAACGCCGCCAGCTTTTCCCCGTGCATCGCGAGCAGGACATCGCTGATGCTGCGCTCGTGTGGACGCAACGTTGGCCCGGATTGCTCGGCGTGGATGAACGCTGCGAGCGTCTCCGGCGAGAGATCGGCGCTGCGCTCGCGCAGCAAGTCGACCAGCGCCTGGTGCATGTCTGGCCCGAAAAATCGGTCCTCGACATCGGCGAGAAGCCGGTCCATGTCCAGCCGCGAGAGGACCTCGTCCAGCGCTGTCCCGGGCAGCGCGGCGAGCAGCGCGACGATCCGGCGCTCGTCCCGCAGGGTTGTCACGCCCCGGAGCAGGTGCCGGATGGCCTCGACCGTGGCGTCGACGTCAGGTGCCCCGCTCATCGGGGCGTGCTCGCTATCCATCGGCGTTCTGCCACGGCAGGCTGAAGCGGGACCTCGGTTGGCGCGGCGGCCGCTTTGTTGAGCGCACGCGGAGCGCGCCCGGCTCGATCCGGATCGTCGCGCAGCTCACCGCGTCGACCACGTCGCCGTCCAGCTGCACCGCCAGCGGGTGCCTCGGCCGCGCGATGACCGACTGTGCCGGGCGATGGTGCAGGTCGTCGATCTGGTAACGATGCCGTAGCAGGATCTTCCCGGCGATCGGCAGCCACCCGATCGGCGTCGCCGGGGTCATGATCACCACGTCGAGCTGCCCGTCGTCCAGCACTGCGTCCGGGATCAGCCGGATGCCCGCCGGGATCAGGCCGCAGTTGCCGATCATCAGCGTGCGCAGCTCGACATGCTGCTCCGGGCCATCGTCCAGCACGATCGCGATCTCCTCGCCGACTTCGAACACGCGCCGCACGAGCGAGTCGAAGTAGGCGACCCAGCCGAGACGGCGCTTCAGCACCTCGCTGGTCTGGCTGATCGCGGCGGCGTCCATCCCGAAGCCCGCGACGACGAGGAACACGGTTTCGTAGGGCGTGTCCGGGTGATCCGGCGTCTCCAGCCAGATCCGCCCGATGTCGATCGTGCGGTCGTCGCCGGTGATCGCGTGCCGGACGTTGTCGGCGAGGTCGCCGGGCCGCAGGCCGAGGTTACGGGCCAGCAGGTTCGCCGTCCCGATCGGGACGACACCCATCGGCACTCCGGTCCCGGCTAGCGCATGCGCCACCTCGCGCACTGTGCCATCCCCACCGGCCACTACGACGAGGCCGGCGCCGGTCGCGATCGCCTCCCGTGCCTGGGCTCCGCCCGGCTCCTCGACCGTCGTCTGGAGGATGAGGGGGTCGGCAACCCCCGCGGCGCGGCACCCATCCCGGATACGGTCGAGCGCCTCCGCCGCCCGTCGCTTCGACGGGTTGAGGATGACAACGCCACGGGGTGCTTCGGGCCGCGTGATCGCGTCATCCAGGTGTGTCTGCATATCGTCGATATCCTGCTTGTCTGTCGCCACCGATCACCGTATGACGGTATCGTCCGCCTCTTCCCCTGACCAGCGCAAGAGGAAGACCGCCCGGGCGCCCGGGCGGTCTTCCTCTGTTCTCGCGATTCAGTGAGGTGGGCCTAATTCCCGACCTCGACGATGGTGTACATGCCGTGGAACGCGTGCGGCATGCCGTCTCCCTGATCGGGGAAGAAGCAGAGGAGCACAAGCGGTCCGGCCGGGACCTCAGGCACGTAGACCCACTGGCTGGTCCCCGGCGACTGGGTGCCGGTACCGAAGACATCCTGGAAATCGGTCTCGGGATCGATGCCGCTCGCCACCGGGGTTCCCGTCATGTCGGATTGGAGAATGGCCTCGACGTCGGCGTTGGTCAGACCATCCGGCCCGCTCGTCCCGAACACGAAGTGCGGTTGCGCCCCAACGTTGTTGACGCGGATCACCTGCGCTCCGGTGGTGATCTGGCCGTCGGTCACCTGGATCATGTATTCGCCCAGCGAGATGGTCGCGGACGCAACGGGCTCCGGCAGGTCGGACGGCATCTCGCCGGTAACGGTGAAGGCCATCGGTGCCTGCGGGGCGGTCGGGTCATCACCCCAGGCCACCCAGTCACCCGGTGGCAGGTCCACGACGATCTGGACGGATTGCCCGGGGCCGGCGAAGGCGCCGCCAGCCAGTACTGAGTCGTAGAAGAAGGCCGGTGCACCCATATCTCCACCGCCACTATCAGCGGCGGGAGTACCCATGCCCCCGTCCGTCGGGGTCGCGGCCGCCGCCCCCTGATCTTGCGGGGCCATCATCTGGCCGAGGAAATCGATGAATTCCTGGCTCGTCATGCCGGATGGCTGCACGAAGGCAATGCCACCACCACCGTTGTCGGTGGTGTCCTCGGCGACGGTGAGGGTCACCAGGTACCGGCCGGCCTCGAGCGAATCCGGGATGCCCTGATAGCCATCGTTGTTGATCGTGATATCGAGCGTCGGGAGCCCGAGGTCCGCGAACGGGCTCGCCATACTGCCCGGGGTCGCGTCCTGCGCGGCCAGTGCGGAAAGCATCGTGGCGGGGAAGAGGAGAAGGGCTGCCACCAGTCCAAAGAAGAGACGACGCATGATGATGTACCTCCAGGTCGATTCGAACAAGACGACGACACGGCCCCTCATCGCCAGCCGGCGCCAGCCATGGACGATGGGCCATTCCGGAAGTCAGGATCGACGTCGCACAGCGACGGACGACACGCATCCTGCGGGATGGAGTTGCATTGGGGATGGAGATGTGGAGGAGGGGACTGACGGAGCGCGACATTGGCGCGCATACGCCCGCCTATCCCGTGGGGACTACCTGGGCGGACCGATATCTTCCGTCAGGTAGGTCGCACGACACGGCGATTGCCTGAGAGGGCATGCGCGAAGAGGATCGGGCATGACGGCGATACCTGCCACACCCTTATGCTCATGAGCTGTCCTCATGTACATATCATTCCCTCGCCGCGGCTCCTCTGGAAGGGCTCGCGTGTGCCGTGGATGTCGCCAGGGTGACGATCTCACGCTAGTGCTTTCGGGATATCAGTGGTTTGGTGTCCCGTGTAGCATCGCACGTTATCAGGTTCATGGTGACATTGCAATACGTCAGCGGCGCAAGTATGTGAGGAACCAGGATGTCGCGTGCGCGATGACCTGCTCCATCGCGCCGGGCTCCTCGAACAAGTGCGTCGCGCCGGGCACGATCACCAGCTCCGAAAGGCCCTGCAGGTGCACCTTCGCGCGCTCGTTCGTTCCGATCACCGGCTCGTCGTTCCCGCCGACGATCAGCAGCGTTGGAGAGGTGACATGGTCCAGCGCTTCCCCGGCGAGGTCTGGACGTCCGCCACGGGAGACGACGGCCCTGGTGTCCGCTCGCTTCGACGCGGCGATCAGGGCCGCCGCCGCACCGGTGCTTGCCCCGAAGTACCCGATCGCGAGGTCCGCCGTCGCCGGGGTCTCGCGCAGCCAGTCGGTGACGGTCACCAGCCGGGCCCCGAGCAGCGGGATGTCGAAGCGGTACTCGCGCGTGCGCTGGTCGATGGCGTCCTCCCGCGCCGTCAGCAGGTCGAAGAGGAAGGTCGCGAACCCGGCGTCCTGCAATGCCGCGGCGACCTCGCGGTTGCGCGGGCTGTGGCGGCTGCTCCCGCTCCCGTGCGCGAAGACGACGATGCCCGTCGCCCCTTCAGGGAGGGCGAGGGTGCCATGGATACTCCCCCCGCTCGTGCTGATCGTGATCTCCCGCTCTGGTATCTGGCCCATCATGCCATCCTTTCCGGGATAGCGATAACGCATTCTATGGAAGCGGCTCGTCGCCGAACGGCCACGTCTCCGGGGCGTCGCCAAGGTCTTCGTCCTCGATCGGCTCCAGCGGCTGCAAGGCGGTTGTGGTGTCGATGTGGATCACCGCGTCGAACTGCTCGGCCATTCGCGCGTGGAAGTAGTGACTCGTTCGTTCCGTCTCTGGCCGGTAAATCACGCCGATCGCCCGCTCCAGGCGCTCCCGAGGTAGTGCCGCGGCGGCCTCCCGCATCGAGAGCAGGAACCCCTCGTGCGGCATATCGTGGAACAGCGCCTCATAGCTGTTCGGCAGCCCTGGACGCATGCGCTTGCGCCGCGCTGGCATGTCCCAGTCGTCTGCCGCTGTGACGGTGCCATGGTAGGTCGTTTGCCCTATCAGGAACGCCGCCCGCTGGTGCCGCGTCCGCGTCAGCTGGCCGAGGTTCAGCTCGCCGGTGTCGCCCATCTCCGTCGCCCGGGCGTCGCCGAGATGCGAGTTGTGCGCCCAGACGACGATCCTCGCCGGGTGGCCGTTGCGTTCCGTCAGGTAGACCAGCAGCTCGTCGAGCGTCTCCGCCATGTGCATATCTCGCAGGTTCCATGACGACACGCGGCCACGGAACATCGCCCGGTAATACGCCTCCGCGTTCTTCGCGAGGCGGGCGTTCTGCTGCGCGGAGAAGAATTCGTCCTCCGCGACCTTGCCGTCCTGCATCGCAAGGTCGGCGGCGCGGGTGTGCATCTCGACGAGCTGGTCGACGACGTCGGCTTCGCAGGTTTCGATCTGCCCGGAACTGGTCGCCAGGCCATACGCCTGCGAAACGTCGCCAAAGTGGTCGAAGCAGCTGTAGCGATGCCGCGCCCGGTCCGCCGCGGCGGGGTCGACGGTGTCCAGATAGTCGATCACGGCGCGGATCGACTCGTTCAGGCTGTAGAGGTCGAGTCCGTAAAACCCCGCCTGGTGACCGGGATGCGCCGCGTTGAACTCCCGCAGCCAGAGGATGACGTCGTGGACCACCGTGTTGCGCCACATCCATTGCGGGAAGCGGACGAAGCTGTCCAAAGCCTCCAGCGGGGTGGTATCCGCGCTGGTATGGCGAACGTAGCGGTTGACGCGGAAGGCGTCCGGCCAGTCGGCCTCGACGGCGATGGCGTCGAACCCCTTCTCCTCGATCAGGCGTCGCGAGATGACGGCGCGTTCGCGGTAGAACTCCTCCGTGCCGTGACTGCCCTCGCCGATCAGCACGAGGCGGGCGTCGCCGATCTCGTCCAGCAGCCCGTCGTAGTCGGCGGACCTCCATGTCAGCGGGTGGGCGAGGGGAGCGAGTCGCTCCAGGTCCCGGGTATCCGTGCGTGGGTGCGTATATGCCATGGGTCCATCCTCCTTGCTGATGTGATCGGGGGTGATGAGGAGGAAATGACGGGAGGGAGCTGTCAGCCCGGCGGCCCGTGGGCGATGTGTTCGCGGACTCGATCGAGCGGGACATCCGGGCGGAAGCTGTCGATCCACCATGTTGCACCCGCATCCCGGTACTCGCGCACCGGCGGCTGCTCGTCGTCGTCGAAGGTGATGATCGGTCCGCGCGCGACGATGTCGATCGGCGCGTCCGCCGTTCGGTGCTCCTGGATAGAGGACCGGATCTCTCGCACATCGTCCGGGGTGAGGTTCCGGTCTCGCCCGATCGGAAAGACGCCGTCCCACCGCGCCGCGCGCCGGAACGGCCGCTTGTTGGGCCACCGACCCGCGACCCAGATCGGGATACGGGGCTGTTGCGCAGGAACCGGCAGGAATTGCGCATCGCGGACGACATAGTGCGCCCCATCATAGGAGAATCTCTCGCCGCTCCAAAGCCCGTCGATGACGTCCAGTCCCTCGTCGAGCATCGCCCCCAACTCGCGCGAATCGGTCTCCTCACCGAACGCTGTCATCTCCCCCCAGCCATCCCCGCCACTTCCGACCCCGAGCGTCAGCCGGCCGCTCGATACGTGATCCAGCGATACCGTCTCACGGGCCAGTTTGGCGGGTCGGCGGCGTGGCAGCGGCGTCACCATCGGCCCAATGCGGACCCGTTCTGTGGCCACCGCGATCGCCGTCATCGCGATCCAGGGATCCACGAATGGCGCGCCTGCCTCCCGCAGCAGGTGGTCCCAGATGAACACGCCGTCCCACCCGGCGGCCTCTGCCTCCGTCGCGAGTTGCACGAGCATGCCCACCTCGCCGAATGTCCCGAGACAGGGCAGGTTGAGTGCGAACTTCACCGTGGTTCTCCTCTCCGGTGTCCCGGATGATCGCGTCAGCCTGGCGGCCCCTGGCGGATGATCTCGCGAACCCGGTCCGTCGGCATGTTTCCCCAGAACACGTCCATCCACCAGGTTACACCGGCATCGTCGTAATCCCTTGCTGATACGGGCTGATCGACGCCGCCGGGGGAGAACACCCGGCCGTTGACGGCGATGTCGAACGGCGTTGTCGCGGTCCGGTGCTCGTCGATAAAGGCGCGGATCTCCCGGATGTCGTCGGGCAGCAGGTCCTGCTCCTGGCCGAGGGGAAAGACGCCATCCCACTGCGCCGCGCGGCGGAAAGGCTTACGGTTCGGCCACATTCCCGCGACCCAGACCGGGATGCGGGGTTGCTGCACGGGGCGGGGGAGGAACTGGGCGTTGTCGATCCGGTAATGCGCGCCGTCGAAGGAGAACGCCTCGCCAGACCACAGGCCGGTGAGGATCTCCAGTCCCTCGTCCAGCATCTCGCCATGCCGTTTCTGGTCCGTGTCTTCCCCGAACGCGCTGTACTCGCGCCAGCCGTCGCCGCCGATCCCCGCGCCGAAGATCAGCCGTCCGCCTGCCAGGTGATCGAGGGAGACGGTCTCCCGCGCGACCTTCCACGGTCGCCGGCGGGGGAGGGGCGTGACCATCGGGCCGAGCTTGATCCGCTCGGTTGACGAGGCGATCGCCGCCATGGCGATCCATGGGTCGATGAAGGGGATACCGGGGTCAGCGAGGATATGGTCCCAGAGGAAGAAGCCGTCCCAGCCGTGGGATTCGGCCTCACCGGCAAGGTCGACCAGCACGCCGGGGTCACTGAACGTGCCGAAACAGGGGAGGTTGAAGCCGAACCGCATCGCGTGCCTCCTTGGTCGCTTCCGGCGCGAAGGGGTGGTCGCGACGTTGCGGTCCCTCCAGCCGGTCCCACGTCCAGTGTATCGCCAGACGGAGTCGCTTCACCGGAAATACGTCATTTTGCTGATGGCATGGCCGCGCCCGTTCCCTAGACTGATGGCAGATGGTCCCGGAACACCAGCAGACGGCTTTCGAGAAGGAGCGTCCCATGCCGCATCTCCATATCCGTCCCGGAAAGAACCCGTTTTCGGGTCTTGCCGCGATTCTCTCCTTTCTGCTCGCCATCGTCACGATTCCCGCCGGCACGGTGGGTGCTGGCCCGGCGGTTCACCTCGCCGACAGCGCTCGCCCGCAATCCCAGACGTGCCAGAGCATTGATCCGCCCGCACCGGACCCCTCGGGCGTTCGCCGGGATGTCACCAGGTTCACCGACGAGTCCACGCTGACAAACGGCACGGTCGTTGGCTATGACACGCTACTGGTACCCCGAGCCGGATTCGTCCGCGGATCTCTTCCGCGCCACGACCAGCGACGATACCCTTTTCCAGGCGACAGACTTCCAGCCCGGGTCGCCACTCGGAACGGTTTGGGACGAGTTGTGCCCGGTCCTGGCTCGACCTGGGCTCGATCGTGAGCCAGGAGATCGGCCCCGCGGACAGTATCCAGGCCCTGATGACCCTTCCCGTCGACGGCGGAGGCGAGAACTGGGGCGTGGCCCGGCTGCAATACGGCTATGGCACGGATGTCCCGGTGCTCGGCCTGTTGATCGCCCCGGCCGATACGTTCTCGATCGCGCTTGGAGACGCCGCCGGTTTCGGGTTCAACGGCATGAAAGCGTTCGGGGAGATCGATACCGACGCCGTCCTCGCCACGCTCCAGGGCGGTGCCGCGCCAGCGCAGGAGACGGGCGGTCAGGAGGCGACGCTGGGTTCCGGCACGCTCGTCACCTGGGCAGGGCCATGGGGCGATCCGTATATCGAGCCGAACTCGGTCAACCTCGTCACCGCGGACACCACCGTGCTCAACATCGAAGCCTACCCGGTAACCGAGCAGACGCTGGAGAGTGTCGTGGCGCTCACGCCGGCGGGTGAGTACACCGTCTTCGACAGCGGTCCCGACGTGAACGGCGGCCTCTACCAGCTCAGCGGTGTCTCGATGCTCGACCCTATGCAGGGCGAGGTCCGGACCTGGTTCGTGTACTCGCGGGTCTGGCCGTCCGCCGATGGCCAGTGGATCATCGCGACGCAGCTCCAGTCGATGACCCCGTTCTTCACGCGCGACTTGGCCAGCATCCCGGGCGCGATCACGGTCGATGGGGAGCCGCTCTGGGCCGATGTGGACGTCGCCGCGATCGTCGACACGGTCGTCGCGGCCGGCGTCGACATGTCGTCGGAGGACCCCGTCACGCCCGGCGCCCAGGGGAGTGGCACCACGAGCGCGGAGACTCCGACAACGATAGATACACCGGCGGGATCAGGCGAATTCGAGAGCGTCAATGGGACCGTGTTTACCTACCCGCCGGACTGGTCCGTTGACCCGGACATGTCCTCGCCGGATGGCATTCAACTCCTGGCAGGTGACGCCACGCTGGTGCTGGGTGATCTCGCTGAAGACCAGGATCCGGAAGCCCTCTTCAACCAGTTGTCCTCGACCCTTCCGGCGGTGATCGAACAGGGGCCCACCCCGGATGGCGGTTATTATGGCCTTGCCCTTGGCCAGGATAACGCCGGCCGCGATGTTAACATCCTGTTTCGCTTCCTGTACGCGACGGACACCGGGACACCGGTCATTGTGATGCTGGCCACTCCGGCCGATTCGTTCGCCGACAGCCTCGCGCTGGCGCGCGGCGTCACCGCAAACGGTCAGTCAGTACTGGAAGGGCTCGACGACGCGGCTGCGATCGCGACGTTTGAGAACGGCGGGCCGACGGGCGCGGCGATCTTCACTGGTGGCCAGGCCTCCGAGCCCGTTCCGACGGACGAGCCCACTCCCCTCCCCGTATCCGGTAATGAGATCACCGGTCCGGCGGGGACGCTCTTTGCGTGGAGCGACGCCTGGACCTACGAGCAGGTGGAGGGCATGCCTCCCTCGGCGGTCATCCTCTACGGCGTCGACCTTTCCGCGTCGATCATGATGTTCGAAGGCGGGGCCGGTCAGAGCGTCGACGATCTGTGGGACGGGTACTCGAGTACCGGTGGCCGGGTCCTGGATGAAGGGCAGTCGCCAGATGGCGGGTACTACGAGATCTCGTACAACGAAGTGAGCGATTCGTCCATCGGATCCAGCGGGCCAAGCTACACCCTGACCCGAGCGTATGCCGCTGAACCGGCGCCGATCTTGATCTCTGTCATGATCACCGGTGAGGACTTCGAGCCCTCGCTGGAGGCCGCGCGTGATGTGACGACGAACGGCATCTCCATCCTCGAAGGCGTCGATGATGAGGACCTGATCGCGGTATTCGAGGAACAGGGATCGACCGGGGACTCGTCGTCCGGTGAGGTGCCAGGCGCGTCCCCGCGCGATGTGCTGGCCAACGTCCCGGTGGGCCGGACGGCGCCGAGCACGGTCCAGGATGGCACCTACACCAGCGACCTCTACGGCTATACCGTCGAATGGGATGGCCCTTGGGAGGTGTACGACGACTGGACCCAGGTCGACACGGAGACCGGGTACGACACCCTGGCCCTGCGCACGCCCGACGATAGCGCGGCGATCGTGATTTCCGGCGCGGCCTGGGACGACCAGTATTCGGTCGACGACTATGTGACGTACTGGACATCGGACGAGTACCTGAAGGAGTACCAGCCTGAGGGCACCGAGGTGCTCCTCTCGGACGCATCCCGTCGCTCCGGCGCGGTGGTGCTGGTCGGTCCCGCGAGCGAAGACGACGATGAGCCGTGGGTCACGGTGTTTGAAGTCCAGGTGGTCGGTGGCGAGCTGGAGATCGACGTCTCGTTCTTCGCGCCGGTGGCCGGGTTCGAGACCGCCTATGAGGATGCCCTGGCGTCCGTCACGCTCGACGGTGACGAGCTGATCGGCTACTTCACGACCGATGAGATCGTCGCCGAGCTCCCATAGCTCCGCTCAGGAGGCGGTGCCCTGCGCGGGTATCGCCTCCAGCGGCGTCTCTATCCTGCCTGCCGGGTTCAGTTGCAGGATCAGCAGTGCGGCGAGGATCGCCATCGCCCCGGCGATGTTGGTCGGCTACGACGACGTAGGAGCGTCCGGGCCGATCCGCAAGCCAGCTCCTCGCCACCGCAACAATCGCAGGAGCCGCAAATGCCCGTCGACACGGTGTCCCTCCAAGGGGGACTGATCGTCGGCTGGGACGATGGCTGGGTTAACCACGAGACAGACCTGGCTCCCCTCGGGGCCAAGCTGGAGCGTCTGGGCGGTAGGCTTGTATCGGGTCCTGAAGGAGCCGTTCTTCCGGGAACGCGGTTGCCATTTCGGGTCCGTTGTCTATCGGGTGATGTCAACCGCCGGAATGGCCCCATGGGGCCATTCCGATGCCCGTATCCCTGGATCAGAATATAGGTGGATGTGATGGCCGGCTCGATACTCCACGAGGATGGTGCACTCACGTCGCAGCCCATGCCGGTCACCATCCCGCCCGCCCTTCGGGGAATCCTGGTCCAGGACAGCCTCGAAGTCTTTGGTTGACGCCCCCACCACCCGAGGGGGCGTCTGCAGGTCCATCGTCATGCGCCCTGATCGCGTAACGCGGCGATCGCGGCCGCCTGCGAGCGCACGCCCAGCTTCTCCCGAATGTTCGCCATATGCCGCTTGACCGTGTGCGGGCTCACGAAGAGCGCCGCGGCGATCTCCGACGACGTCATCCCGGTTGAGACCAGATGCAGCACCTCCAGCTCGCGCGGGGAGAGCACCGTCTGCCCTGCCGGTGCATCGGATGCCTCCGTCGTTGCCGCGCGGGGCGCTCGCTCCGGGTCGAAGCGCAAGAGTCGGTCGATCGTTTCACCCAGGTCCAGCGTGCTGCCGTCCGTGATGTCGTGCCCCAAGGTCATCCGCCAGTTGTCGATGCGCGCTCGTGTCGCTTCCGCGTCGGGAAGCTCCAGCGGGGAGCGCGGCAGGGTCATCGTGCCACGCAAGTGCTCACCCAGCGCCAGCGCCTGCATTGCCAGCTCGCACGCGTCCAGCTCGACCAGCGTCGCCGACACGATGTCGAGCACCAGGGCGGTCGTGGCCAGGTCGCCGATCTCCATCAGCAGCGGCAGTGCCTCGCGCAGCTTCCAGTAGGCCTCCGCCGGCGTGCCGTTGGCGCGGTCGACGTGCGCCAGGTAGACCAGCGACATGCCGATGCTCTGGCTGTCGTTGTGGGCGCGTCCGAGGCGTAACGTCTCGAACAGGTGCTGCCGGGCGTCGTCGAGCCGCCCCGCGAAGTAGCGCAGGATGCCGATCCCGAAATGGCCGGCGGCTTCCTCGTGCCAGGCATTCGCCACCTCCGGCGCCAGGGCGATCACGCGCTCCAGCTCCTCGATCGCCGCCGGGGCATCCGGCCGGTCGAATGTCAGGACGTAGGAATACCCGATCATGCCGAGCAGCCTGCCACGACTCCGCGTGTCGCCGAACAACTCGCGCGCGGCGCGGAAATGCCGCTCCGTGCGCTCGATCTGCGCCATGCGGTGCGCGAACCACCCGGCGGTGACGTGCGCGCGGGCACGTGTCTCCGGGGATACGTCGTCGCCCTGCCAGCTCCAGCAGCTCCTCGATCCGGGGCAGCGCCCATGGGTAGTGGCCCTGGCTGTACCAAAACCAGAACATGTCGCCGCAGAGCTCCAGTGCCGCCGGGCGGAGGGCCGGCTCTGTCCGGCTGCGCGTGATGATCAGGTGCACGTCCGGCGACGCTTCCCGCATCCGGCGCAGCCAGCGTGGACCTTCCGGACCGTGATAGTGGCTATTCGCTTCCCTGGCCAGCCGCACAAGCGCGCGGGAGAGACGATCCAGGGTGATCGAGCGCAGCTCGGGCGATGCCTCCAGCTCGTCCAGCAGGACGGCCCGGATCGTCTGCAGCATGGTGAAGGTGCGGTCCCCATCACCCGCGGATGGCGCGCGCTGGATCAGGCTTCGATCGGCGAGGGTCAGCGTCAGGTCCCACGCGTCCCGGAGCGAGCCGCCCTCCAGGATCGACGCGACCGAGGTCGGGGTGAAGCCGTTGGAAAAGATCGCGAGGCGGATCGCGTCGTCCCGCGTGCGCGGCGGGAGGAGGTCCAGGCTCCAGCGGACGAGGTCCCGCAACGACTGTTGCCGCGCGGGAAGGGTCCGCGATCCACCGCCCAGCGCCGGCATCGCATCGTCCAGCATCGCCAGCACGTCCTCGGGCGAGAGATGCCGCAGGTAGGCGGCGGCGAGCTCGAGTGCCACTGGAATGCCGTCGAGTCGACGAACAATGCGCTCTATTGTCTTGCGGCTGCAGTCGGTTACGGCGAAGTCGTTGTGGAGTTGGCGCGCTCGGCTGATGAACAGCTCCACCGCGGGCGATGGGGGTGAGTCCGTGCTCCCATCGGGCACGGGGAGTGGCGCGAGCCAGATCTCGTGCTCCCCTGGCAGGCGCAGCGTCTCCCGGCTCGTCGCCATCGTGATGACCCCGGGGCAGGCGTGCAGCAGCGTGGGCAACTCGGCCATCGCCTCGATCATGGACTCGGCGTTGTCGAGCACGAGCAGCAGGTCCTGCCCGCGCAGGGCCTCGATGATCGCGTCCGCGCTGGTGGTGTCCTGGCCGGAGGTCAGGCCGATGTGGCGGGCGATGGCCTCCCACAGCGAGGCGGCGTCGAGCCGGTCGAGCTGGAGGAAGAGCACGCCATGGGCGAAGCCGCACGCCAGGCGATGCGCGGCCGTGAGCGCAAGGCGTGTCTTGCCCACGCCACCCGGCCCCAGCAGGGAGACAACGCGCGAGTCTCGCCCCTCCAGGAGCCGGAGCACGATCGCGAGATCCTTGTCCCGGCCGACCAGCGGATTTGCCGGCAGAGGTGGTGGCTGGCGTCTGGGGATGCCGGAGATACCCGGTAAATGCGGCCCAGTGAACGTATCCATCGATGATGACGATCGACGAAGGTCATCGCGTTCCATGCGTGCGCCTCACGTTCGCTCCCGTGGGGTGACGTCGGTTTCGTCGCAACCGGCCAAACCGGTTCCCGAAATGGCCCGGAAAGGCCATGACTGTCTGTGGATACCGCGGTCATCATACCTCATAGGGCTCGCATCTTGACGATCGGCACCCGGGCAGCATGCCCGGGGTGCTGTGATGCCGCGGATGAGGAGGGGGAATGACTGGACGCCTTGTGTGGAGGGTGTCGATGGTGCTGCGGCTGGCGGCGGTGATGACCGCGATGCCATGGCTGGATGATCCCGGGACGGGCGGTGATCCACCCGTGATCGAGGCTGCAATGTCAGGGGAACCGGCGCAGGAGGCATCGTCCTGCCGGAGGACGGCATTCCCGACGCTGTTCGGGTTCGGCGCGCTTCGCCTCGAGGCGGCCGGCGAGCAGGTCCATGCGGCGGTTGAGTCCGGATCCGGGCTCGGGGCAGGAATAGACGATCGAGCGTGTGAGGAGGAGTCGTAACGATGAATACCGTTCTGAGACCACCAGGGGCCGGGTTCCATCGCGTCGCGATGTCGATCATGGTCGTCATGCTTGCCCTGCTTCCTGGCGGCGCGCTCGTCGCGGCGCAGGGCGGGCCGGGCATGGTGACCGAGATCGGCGGGACCGTAAACTGCATGACCGGCTGGAGCCTGGTGCCGGAGGAGTCCACGCCGAAGCTGGTGATGTACGCCGCGCCGGACGGCTCCGCCTCGTTCTATGTCCAGCACGCGGCCTATACCGACGCACCGACGGCGGTCGTGAACAACCTTCTCGGTATTCTTGACAGCCCCATCCTCCAGGTCGTCGATAACGGCGGGGTGGCATACGGCGGCTCGACCGGCGACGGCCGCGTCAATCTCGTCTACCACGAGCGCACGGCGGACTGGTCGTCTGGCTACTCGTTGCTGATTCTCGCGAAAACCGGAACGCTCGGCGGTCACCTCCAGACCATCCAGCAGAGCTGTACCTTGAACGGCGTGCCGCTGATGAACGGCCAGGATCTCGCCGTCATTGCCTCGGTCATCCCCGGAGAGGGGGCGCCGGCGGCATCGACCGGAGCGCCGGCCAACACGACCTCCACAACCTCGACGACCGGTACCGGCCAGCCAGCGGGCGGCAGCGCGCCGACGTTCCAGGTGGCCGGGAGCTACGCGCTCGAGAACGGTACGCAGATCGCCTGGAGCGACTACTGGTACCAGGACATGGAGTACACCACCACGTTCTCGACGACGCTGAAGGCGCCGACCGGTTTCGACAACTTCTACATCCAGGACTATGGCCCGCACATGACGCTGGACGCGGTCTGGGCCACCACTCGCGACGCCTTCGGGCAGGGTGGCGCGGCGACCCTGATTGACGAGGGGCAATCGCCGGACGGCGGCTACTACGGCATCTGGACGATCATGGCGCCAGACGGATCCATCGTCTACATCATGGCCCGCGCGATGTACGCGCCCGGCACGACTACGCCGACCAGCACCGGGTTCTACGCCTTCGATTACCTGCTCGACCCGATGCTGATGGGGATCCGCCAGGTTTCCCTTAACGGGCAGACGGCCTGGGCGGACGTCGACGACAACACGGTGCGGGCGATCTTCCAGGCCGGCGGCCCGACGGGCGCGGCGCTGTTCATCGCGCCCGCCCCGGCCGCAAACACGCAGGCGACCACCGGCGGCACCCTCCCGCCACCACAGCAGACCGGCCAGACCGGCAAACTGGCCAGACCGGTCAGACCGGCACGACCGGTGGAACGCTCCCGCAACCCGGCCAGCCGACGACGACGAACACCGTGCCGCAGACGGGAAACACCGGCTCAACCGGAACCGGGTACACCAGCCCGCAGTATGGCTACGGCGTGAGCTGGACCGGCACCTGGGCCGAGCTGAGCGACATGCGCGAGTCGGACACCGCCAGCGGCTACGACTCCATGGCGCTCTATACCTCGACGCCGGCGCTGGCGATCCTGACCGTGTCGGGGATGAACCCGCAGGGATGGACCCCTGAATCGGCGATGAGCTACTGGACGTCGCCCGAGTTCATGAACTCGCAGCCGGCGGGCACGCAACTGATCCTGACGCGGTTCGACGCGACCCGCGGTGGCGTGGTCCTGATCGGCCCCGCGGCGAACGATGACCCGGAGATCTGGATCACCGTGATGGAGGCGACGTTCGTCAACAATCAGGTCGAGATCGATGTCTCGTTCGCGGCGCCGGCGGCGTCGCTGGAGGCGATGTACACCGACGCGCAAGGGTCGGTGACGGTCAACGGTGTCCCCGCGCTCGGGCTCTTCACCGCCCCGGAGATCCTGGGCGCGATTCCGCCGGGATAAATGGCCCCATGGGGCCATGGACATAACCATGGCCCTCGCGGCATGATGGCCTTAGGCGATCCGCTTAACCCAATTCCGTACGTTCCCGGGCGCACCGACTCCTGTCAGGTGTAATGACAACGCTCCAATCGCCCACTGGGCATGCAGGCGATCTGGACGAGCCGGCAGGGGCCAGGGCACCCGGGAACCTACGGCGGACGGAGAGCCGGTTCGCCGACACAGGCACATACCGTCACGGTATGGACGTGCCGAAGCCGCCGGTCGGTCCCCCAACTTCCCGGCGGCTTCGGTTTGCCTGCCAGGTAGCGCCGCTACCAGCGCTCGCGGTGCAGCACGTTGTCCCGCGACCGCGCGCCCGCTCCCGTGTACCAGTATGGGATCGGCCAGCCGATCTCCTCCTGCCTCTTCCCCTTTTTGTCCGCCTCGTTGTCGCGGTCGTGATAGACCTGCTCACTCGTGCACACGAGGATAGGCACCGGCGCGCCTCAACCCCGGCTCCGCAAACCCCGACTCCCCTCCAGGCAACATCTCATGCTCTGGCTGATCGCGTGATCGTGATCCTCCAGCGTGTCGTCCCGTGCGGGATGATCCTCAAGACCGGTGATCAGGCGTATCAGGAACATACGTAGATCAAGAGGTTTGTTACGTAGATGATTCGGTAATTTGTCGGATGCGCGTCCTGCCCTCGCAATCTATGATGAAATCCGGACCTCACCAAACAACCTCATGACCTTTCCCGTTCGTCACCATCGGCGATGAACTTAGGAAGGGCTACCCATACCGAGGAGCAGATCATGTTTCGACGCCTTCCCCTGCCACATGCCCGATTGTCGAGTTCGATATCCTGCCTGGTGATCCTCCTTATTATTGCCAGCGCGTGCGTTCCGCTGTTCATGGCTGGAGTTGGCCCCCGGTCGGCATTCGCTGAGGACGCGGCTGCCACGCCGGTATCCGGTGAGGCTGGTGTCGTGGAACTCGAGACGGAGAGCGAGGCGGTCGTGCCCGTCGCCGGGGAGGGGCAGGGGAACGGAATCCCGCCGGACGAACCATCGCTTCCCGAGCCTGTGGATGCCGTCGTTGAAGACGACACCCTGATCGAACCGGCTGGTCCGGAAACGTCATCAGACCCGACCGGAGACGCGCCTCAAGCAGACGCGTCTCCGGATACGGCAGAAGAATCCGCGCCGGTTCAGCAACGACATATGGCGCCGGTCGAGATCGCGGCGGAATCGGAAGCCGATGCGCCGGTATCCGGCTCGGTCACGATCGCCGCGACGGACCAGTATGGGACCCCGTTGCCGGGCATCGAGTTCCAGATCCCTTCACCGTATGGAGCGCACCTGCCGCCGCTGTACTCTGGGTCCACCAATGCAAGCGGGTACATCCTGGTGGAGTCGCTGCTCCTTGATACCTATACGATCACCGTCACCCAGGTGTCCATCCCGACCGGATGCGTCCCGGCAGGCAGCCAGGCGGTGGATCTCACGACCGAAACGCCTCATCTGGACCTTCACTTCGTGAGTACCTGCGAAACCCTGACCTCTACCGGCTCCGTCACAATGAGCGCCACGGATCAGTTCGGGAGGCCGCTGTCCGGCATCGAGTTCCTGATTCCTTCACCGTATGGAGCGCACCTGCCGCCGCTATTCTCCGGGAGCACGAATGCAGGCGGCGTGGTCATGGCCGGTTCGCTCCTGCTTGATACGTATATGATCACCGTCACCCAGGTTTCCGCATCGCCTGGTTGTCTCCCGGCAGGCAGCCAGGCGGTAGAGCTTACGTTCCACGTGCCCGACCTCACCCTTCACTTCGTGAATACGTGCGAGCTCACGACAGCGGTCGGCTCGGTCACGATCGCATTGACGGACCAGCATGGGACGCCGTTGCCAGGCGTCAGTTTTTCGAAGCTGTCTCCGATCGCCTACTCCCCGCCGCAGTACGAATACGCTGGGGCGACCGATGGGAACGGGGTGATTCTGGTGGAGGCACTCGCGGTTGAGGAATATGCCGTCACATTCCAACAGCGGAGCGCGCTGGACGGCTGTACCGTGGCAGGTGACCAGACGGTCGTGCTCACCGTCGATGCGCCGCATCCGACGCTCCATTTCGTGAATGTGTGCGACACGGTGCCAACGGTCGGATCGCTTATGGTCCAGACGTGGGACCAGGATGCCAATCCACTCGCGGGCGTGACCTATGAGATGCGCCAGGATGGTGCCGTGGTGGAGAGCTGGGTTTCCGGTTCCGCCGTCACCGTGCTCAGGGATCTCCCGCTGGATACACCGTTCAGCGTGCATCAGGTTGCCGTGCCGGTCGGCTGCGTGGCCGAACCTGACCAGACTCTCACGATTTCGGCGGATCAGCTGGCCCGAGCGATGGCGTTCACCAATACATGCACCCTGCCGGATGCGACCGGAGACATCACCGTCTCGAAGATCGATCAGTACTTCACGCTCCGGGCTGGAGCGGAGTTTGAGCTGCTCCAGTCAGGAACCGTCGTTCACCGTTGGACCTCCACCAACCTCGCAGGGGAGACGATCCCGGGGCTGGCGCTCGATGTTGAGTACACGCTCCATGAAGTGACCGCACCGCTGGGATGTCGCGCTGGTGAGGACCTGACGCTGACGTTGTCGACGGCAGAACCCAGCCAGGCATTCGCGATCAGGAATGAATGCTCGCCGAACAACGGCACGATCACGATCACGAAGACCGATCAACACGGCGAGATACTCGCGGGTGTAGAGTTCCATATCCTCAATCCGGATGGCTCGATCGCGAACCTCGGAGCGACGGGTGACGATGGCATCGTGACGATCACCACCCTCTATCCCCTCGTTGCGTACACGATTCATGAGGTTGCTGCGCCGGCCGGGTGCGTCGCGGCGATGGATGAGATCGTGACCCTGGATGTCGATGATCCGCACCATGCCCTGACCATCGTCAACGAATGCGAAGGGGAGGAGCCATCCCCATCCCCGTCTCCATCGCCCTCATCCTCACCGACCCCGTCCACGCCGGAATCAACACCCGCTGCCACGCCAACGGAGGTGACTGGAACCCCGACCGCCACGCCCACGGAGGCGACCGGAACCCCGACCGCCACCCCCACCTCCCTGACGCCAACCCCGGCGTCAACGCCTGCGTCGTCAACCACGGGAACCGGCCCTGGCACGCCTCTGGATACGGTGACGGGGAGCGCTCCCGATCCGGCAACGTCGTCAATACACCGTTCCGGGGAACACACGGTGCTGGCCTTGCCGAATACCGGCGACATGAAGTCCGGGGATGCGGCAAAGTCGTGGGCTGTGCTGCTGGCAACGTCGGGAATGCTCCTGATCGCAGCTGTCGGAGCGCGCCTGCACCGAGAGTAAAGGCTCTCGCTCCAAACCTGCACCTCAACGCAAAGGGACCGCGCCCAAACCGGGCGCGGTCCTCCGTTCAGGAAGCGAACGCTACCAGCGCTCGCGGTGCAGCACGTCATCCAGGTTTCGCCGCCCCCGCGCCAGCGAGCCGGATTTCTTGTCCGGCGCCGGGTGCCCGACCATGATCACCCCGATCGGCAGGTACTCATCCGGGATCCCCAGCAGGCGCTGGAGCTCTGACGGATCCTGCACGCCGACGAACGCCGTCCCGAGGCCCTCATCCACCGCCGCCAGCAGCAAGAGCATCATCGAGGCGCCGGCGTCCGTGTGCCAGTACGGGATCGGCCAGCCGATCTCCTCCTGCCCCTTGCCCTTCTTGTCCGCCTCGTTGTAGCGGTCGTGATAGACCTGCTCGCTCGTGCAGACGAGGATATGCACCGGCGCGCGGGAGATGAACGGCTCATGTCCGGCCCGGACATACCATTCCTCCCCGGCAATCGTCGCGATCGCCTGCCGCGTCGCCTCCTCCGTCACCGCCACATACACGACGCCCTGGCTAAAGCCCGCGCTCGGCGCGTGCTGCCCGGCCTCCACGATCCGCTCGATCGTCTCCGTCGACACCGGCTCGTCCGTGAAGTTGCGGATCATCCGCCGCTTCCGCATCACGTCCTGGAATTCCATCTGCCTCCCACCTCGTTGCCATTCCCGTACACCCGGCCACCGCCCGCAGCTGCGAGGGCCGGGTGTACGCCATCTACTCTTGCTGCTCGTTGAACTGCACCCACAGGCCATCCGGGTCCGTGGTCCAGAAAAACCGGCCAAATCCCATCTCCGAGATCGGTCCTCCGGTCGGATAGTCCCGCTCGATGCACAGCGTGTAGAGCCGGTCCAGCTCATCGCCCGGCACCTGGAGATGCAGCTCGAGATGCTTCGACGGCTCGGGGATGGGCCGGTCGCCGACCGCGTGCAGCGCGATCACGGCGTCGCCGACCGCGAACTCGTTCCACCAGTCGTCGATCGGGCCGGTACCGCTCCGGCCCAGGCCGAGCGACTCGTAGAAGGCGACGGATCGCGCCATGTCGCGGACGTAGATGACGTTCATCAGGTGCATAGGTGCGGCTCCAGGGCGACGCGTGCCGGGCGGTTCTCGTCAGCACTCTAGCAGATCGCCACGCGCGCGAAAACGCCCCCGCCCGGGCAATGCCGGGGCGGAGGCGCTGGGTTGCTGCGCTCATGGCGCGGATCGGTTACTCCGCCATGAAGAAGGCCATTGCGCCGTGCTGCGCGTGCCCGAAGGCGTGGTTCACGGCGATGTACTTGCCCGGCTTCGGGAAGGTCACCTCGAAGCAGGCGCCGTCGCCAGGCCCAACGCTCCAGGCCTGCATGCCCTCCATCGCGTTGTTCGGGTTCGCGTTCGGATACACATGTGAGAAGATCGCGCCGACGATGTGGAACGACGACCAGATATTCGGGCCCATGTTGACGAGGTAGATGCGGACCAGCTCACCCGCCGGCACCTTGATCGGCTCGTCGACGTACTGGCTGCGGTGTCCGTTGAAGGCCATCATCGTTGGGGCAGATGATGTTCGAGAACAGGGTTCTCCGCATCCGTGGCCCAGATGCTCTCCTCACCCTCGGACACGTAGAACTCGCTCTGCGCCAGGACCACTTCCGTCGCCGGCTGGAACATGTTCTCGGCCGGATCGACGATCATCGGGAAGTACATGCCGGTCGCGATATGCATCAGCACCGGCGCGGTGCCGCAGTGAACCATGAACGCGCCCGGGTAGTTAGCCGTGAACTCCCACTCGAAGGTGTCACCTGGCACCACGTTGGCGTAGCCCTCTTCCGGAACCACCTCGGCAGCATGGAAGTCGACCGAGTGCGTCATCTGCGCCTCGTTGCGGACGGTGATCTTGACCTTGTCGCCCTGCTTGGCGCGCAGCGGCTTGCCGGGCACCGTACCACCAAAGGTCCAGGCGGCGTACTTCATGTCGTTCGCGATCGTGACGATGCGGTCCTGCGCGACGACTTCGAATTCCTTGTCCCCGGCCTCGACCGGCTGCAGGAAGGGATCGTACCGCTCGAACGGGGTTTCCTCCGACAGTCCCGGCGTCGCTTTGCCCGTCGTCTCGGTCGTCGTGTCGGAGCTGATCACGCCACCGCCGGACTCCGCGGGCGGCGTCGCCGTGTCGAGGTCCTGGGCAGACGCGGCGCCGATCACATTGGCCGCGCCAAGGCCGAGGCCCAGGCCGGCGGCTCCACGTAGCACGTTCCGTCGGGTCGTGCGCTCCGGCATGATCAGGTTCGCGGGCAGTCGCAAGGACATGGATGTTGTCTCCTCTTTCTCAATAGCTCTACGGATACCGATATCCGATCCATCGACTCGGTGTATGAAGATCAGGATATAGCGAGTGATTACTCCGCAAGAACATGGCCGGGCGGATAGGTTTTGATCGACATCGATCGGGTGGGGAGGGCGAATGTCCCCCTATCCGTGTGAGGTAGCATCGTGCTCCGCGCATGCAACGCGTCGGGGCAGGCTCGCGTTCTCATCTGGTATGCATGCGCGCTACGCTGGAGGCAGCCGTGTCGCCGGGCGGAGGACATCTGCCGGCGACGAAACAAGGGAGGATCGATGCCATTTGATGCGATGACTGCCGGTCCGGCGGTCTTTCTCGAGGAAATCCTGCTCGCGCGCGCTGAGCTGGAGGCCGAGTTCGCGGGGCTTACGGACGAGCAATTGGAGGAACCAGGCATGACCGGCGAGTGGAGCGGCCGGATGACCCTGATTCACATCGCCCGCTGGGACGAATCGGCCACGCACATGGTCCTGCGGGACCGCCAAGGCCTGCTACCGGGCGTCGATGAGTTCGAGGATTACGAGGCGTGGAACGACTCCTGGGCCAGAGATCGACGTCGACATCTCGCTCTGGGACGCGAAGGCGCGCTACCAGACGGCGCACGAAGCGATCGTCCGCACCCTGCGGCACCTCTCCCCGGCGGAGTGGACCGACGTCGTCCGCGGTTGGGCGCGCGAGGCAACAGTGAATCACTATCGCCACCACGCCGAGACGACCCGCCGCTGGCGTGAAAGCCGGGGTGTATAGCCCTTAAGCTCGCACGACGTGCTCGGCGCGCTCGACATCCCCGCCCGGGGCGAAGAAGCTCCGGGCGAGGGCCGCCTCCTGCTTCCGCGCCGCCTCGCTGCGGCCAGGCGTCAGCAGCACGCTCTTGCCGATCTCGCCAATGTCCTCGACGATCCGCTCATACCGGAAGTAGCGCAGGGCATCGGGATCGATACCGATTTCCCCGTAACCCTCGAAGAACAGGCGCTCTTCGTGTGTTGTTACCGCCCGCGCGATGCGTGAGCTGACGACGAAGAGCAGGTCCCGCTCGCGCGGGGCGATGGCCGGGCCATCCCAATCGACGAGCCAGAAGCCATCGTCTTCCTCGACCAGGATGTTCGCGGCGTGGATATCGGCGTGGCACATCACCAGGGGGAACGATCGCTGCCGAAGGCTGGATCCCAGCTCCTCGGCGCGGTCAAGCAGGGCCTCGATGCGGTCCTGATGCTCGCGCCAGAACGCCGCGAACCGTTCGGCTTCGTCGCTCAGGAAGCACCACGCCCCGGCCGCAAGGCTGACCTGGCGCACGAGTGCCGCCGACGGCAGGTCGAACGCCTCGATGCGCACGCTATCCTGGAACCGCTTCTCGATCCCGCTGTCGTGCACGGCGCGGAGCGTCTGCCCGAAGGCGCGCCACTGGTCGTCGGTTAGGCCAACGGTCATCGCGTCCGTGCCGTGGATGAAGGGGAAGAGGGTGATGGTGTGGCCGGTGTCATCGTCCAGCGGGGCCCAGAGCGCGCCGTCCCGCGTCGGGATCGGGGCGAGGATATGCGCAATGCCGGCGTCCGTGAGCGCACGTGGCACATCCAGCGAAGCGCCCTTGGGCGGCCCGAATCGCGTCTTGAGGAAATACTCGGCCCCATCGTCCGTGGTTACGCGATGGATTGCTGCCTGCAGGTCGTAGCCGAGAGGCAGGAACTCGATCGTTGCTGTCCGGATTCCGTAGTGGGACTCCAGGCACGTGGACATTTGGTCCTGGTCGATCTTCGGGTCGTCGCGGATCATGGCAACATCCTCCGGACGGAGAAACGCGTCTTCCCGTAATTGTCGCATTGGCTCCCGCGTCACGCGAGAGGCGCAGATGTGGTCGTGCAGCCACTCGTTGCGTAGGGCGTCAGGGCGGACGAGATCAATCTCCTCGCCGAGCAATGCCGAAAGGCTGGGTTCCATACCGATGAGCGTATCGGCCCATATGCCGGGATCAACGCCTTCGGTAAGATTGACAATAGACCC
Source organism: uncultured Chloroflexia bacterium (assembly GCA_963741805.1). Classification (GTDB taxonomy): domain Bacteria; phylum Chloroflexota; class Chloroflexia; order Thermomicrobiales; family UBA6265; genus UBA6265. The sequence continues at coordinate 54,042 of CAVUJR010000056.1, read as the reverse complement.
GGTTAGGAAGGCCAGTGCCGAAGCGGGCAGGTGGGACATCTTCAGGTGGGAAACGCCGAGCTCTTCGCACAGTGCCCGGATCGCGGGAATGTGCTGGGTTCGTGTTTGTGCCTGGCTATTCCTCTCGCTCCTGGTATTCGAACCCCGCCTCTTCAAGGAGGGATTCAACCTCGACAAGCAACATCGGGATGAATTGCGTAGCGGTGGCCCAGATCAACTCATCATTGATGTCATCAAAGTAGCCATGTGCAAGCCGGTGGCGCAGCCCAATGATTTTCTCGATATCAGTGATCCGATTGGCCGTTGAGCTGTCGTTGGAGCGTAATCGGATTGCGGCTTCCCCCAACGTTTGAAGGTATCGTTCGACTGCGCCCCGCACAATAGGCGTCTGGAGATAGGTCCTGAGATCCAGTCCCTCGATGAAGGAAGATATTCTCAGCGCAAAGATACGAATATCTTCAAGCAGCGTCACTGACGTTTCGAGCATCGAACACCAGCCTCCGCGTTTGGGTGACATTCTGCAGGAAGTATCGGTTTGCCTTGCGTTCAAGCGATGAGGCGCTGATCACATCCACTTCCCGCCGCAGGATGCGGGACAGTGCATCTTCAATCGAAAAATAACGACTTCCCCATGGTCCGAAATCGAATTCCTCGGGAAGTGTCACGATGAAGTCCACATCGGAGCGCTCCGGATCGAATTCGTCCGTGACGGCCGACCCGAAGATCTCCAGCCTGGAGATGCCGAACTCCCGGCAGAGTGCCCGGATGGCAGGGAGATGTTTCTCGACCTCGGGATGGATCACGGCGCGTTCCTCGAACGATGATGGCAACGACGATCTTGGTTGCCACCATTGTAGCGGGGCAGGGCCCGAATCATGGCCTTTCGTCGACCCTCGTCATTCGTCCTCGTCCGTCTCGTCGCCCGGGACTGAGTGATCCGTCTGCTCGTCGAACAACGCCCGGTATTGCCGCTCCAGCTCATCCCAGCCGTACTGCCTGGCGTTCTCCCCAACGACGGACGGCACCTCATTCCCGTTCAGCAGTAGCTCCAGGGCGCCGAGGCAAAGGTGCCACCCGGCGGCGGTGCTCGCGGCGGTCTCGTGGTCGCTCATCGTATGCGCCAGCGTCAGCAGCGTCCCGTCGTCTTCCGCGAACACGCTGAAACGCAGCTCATCGTCACCCCACATGTAGGTCAGCGATTCCGGTGCCGTCCGGCGCGCACCTCGCTCTCGTGGATCGCCGTCGCTACCGTCCACGGCGGTGAGCCGGACAGGCCCCGTGCTCGTCAGGGCGCGGCTCGGGTGAACCGGGGTCCAGCGGCTGACCGATTCCGGATCAGTAATCGCCTGCCAGACCGTCTCGCGGTCCTGCGTGAAGGTGCGCTGCAGCCGCAGGGTCCAGTGCGGCGGGTCGGCCACCAGGCTGGCGGCGACGGCATGCTCTGGAAGGTGTGTAGTCATGGATAGTGTCCCTTTCGTTGACGTAGCGCGATGCCGTCACCCTTGCACAAGCCGTACCCGGACGAGACCGCTGATTACATGATGGTGATACCGAAGGGTGGGTGTATGCTGGGGAAAGCCACCCTGTCATAGTCAGGTCCTCCGGGACCGCATCGTTCAGGTAACTCTGCGAGAGCGTCGATCGGGGATCGATTCTGGTCTTGACCCGATCGTCTTCGCGGATCGATCATGGGTGATCCATCATGACGGAACAGTACCGGCCTCAAGTCGATGATCAGGTTCTTCTGCAGAAGGTTCGCGTGGCGTTGGGGGATTCCGGGGCGCATCTGGACTCCCCATGGACCATGCGACCGGCGACCGGTGGTGCAGGTGCCAGCCTCGGGGTGTATGTGGTGACGGGAACAGCCCGAACTCGCCGGGGCATCACATCGTGGTCGCTGGTTCTCAAGATCTATGGTCCAGTGAGCGATATCACCGTTGACACCTGGGACGACCCGCAACGGGAGGTACTGGCGTGTCGTTCCGGACTCTTCTCGGAGCTCCCGGAGGCAATGCGTGCGCCACGTTGCATTGCCGTCGATGAGCAGGGCGACGGTACGATCTGGATATGGCTGGAACGTATTGTCGATGCTTCTCCGGGCCCCTGGTCGCCTGACGATCATGCCGCTGTCGCGTCACGACTGGGGCAATTCAACGGTGCCTACCTGGACCGCGTTCCCACACAGCGCTATTCCTGGCTCGATCACGCCGGTCTGCTCAATCTGGTGGAGAGCGCCGGTCCGGCCATTTACGCACTGAAACGCCTTGAGGGTAAGGACGTTCATCCCCTGATCCGGCAGTTCTACGCCCCAACCGTTGTAGAGATGTTGCTACAGCTCTGGGAGGAGAGGGGTGTGTACCTGGATGCCCTCCATCGCCTCCCCCAGACGCTCTGTCATCGTGACGCTCACCGTCGGAACCTGTTTCACCGTACCGGACATGACGGTGTGAAGGAGATGGTGGCCATTGATTGGGCGCTTGCCGCACGGGGCGCGATCGGGGAGGATCTTGCAGGGCTGGTAGCGGGCAACCTCTTGCTCTTCGAAGCCGGCGGCATGACGCCTTCCCGGCTCGACGAAATGTGTTTCGCTGCATACCTGGAAGGCCTGCGGGATGCCGGATGGTCTGGCGCCCCACGGCACATCCGTTTGGGGTATACCGCATCCCTTGTGATCCAGCACACGCTCGGCTTCAATACGCGCCCGGCGCTTCTCCTGGACAATCCGGCGACGTATCCCTTCGTCGAGCAATTGTTCGGACGGCCTGTGGACGTGGTGGTAAAGGCTTGGGCTGATGAGCTTTGGCCGTTTTACGTCGGCCTGGTTCAGGAGGCCCGGGAGTTAGCGTACGCGGGTTTGTAAGGCAACCCCGATCCCGGCGCTATCACGAGTCGTTGACATCGCGGCGCACACGGCGTCGCGACCTCCCGGAAAGGGGTAGGGAGTCATCGGTCGTCGTGCTTTCGTTGACGTCGGTCACCGCGTCGCTCTCATGCACATGCCATACCCGCACCGCGCGCAGCGATCAGTTCACATGCTTCGAGCGGAAGCTCCAGACGCCGTAGAGGGCGACGAGCACGGCGACGACAGGGATCGCCACCTGCAGGGTGATCAGGCCGGTCGGCATCGTGACATCGTCAGGATAGGCAAGCCACCCGCCGATCACGAACCCCTGAGGGCGAGCCAGATCGCGGCATAGGCGATTGCCGCCGGTTTCCTCCAGTTCACGAGAACGAGAAACAACGCCAGCGCTGCGACAGGCGTTCCCCACAGAGCGATTCCCCACAGCGTCTCGGTGCGCTGCGGAACCTGTGTGTCCGGCGTGCTGGCGAGGCCCGTTCCCAGCAGGGTCATGAACGTCATCGCCGTATGCGTGATCAATGCGAGGATGCCGAGCAGGGTGGCGGCAAGGCCAGCGGTGGCAGGTTTCACGGCACGGGCCTCCCTGCGCGATACGATCGGGTCGTTTGGACGTTGATGCTCAGGATAGCGGATGCGGCGCATCGCTCCACTCCTGTAACCGGTTGGCCAGGACGTCCAGCTCGCTCTCGACCCGGGCGATGGGTCCGCGCAGGTCGACGGAGGTCTCCCGCAGCCGGATCGGGCTGTTGTGGATACTGAGCCGTGCCTCGAGGTCCGCGCGGAAACGATTGCATGGGGCTGACCCCTCCGAGAGCGATTTTGCGTACAATATGCATAGAAGGCGCGGCCCGGCAGAACCGGCCACCGCGATGGCCATCCGGGATCAGGAGGACACCATGACGAGCACCACCCCCACCACGGCCGTGGTCACGTACGGCCGCATCGTCGTCCCCATCGACGGCTCCGACGCGTCCGAGGCGGCGCTGGCCTATGCGTCCAACCTCCCGGCGAAGGAACTCGTCCTCCTCCATGTCTCCGTCGACCACGAGGTTATCGTGCCAGACTGGATCCTCAGCCACGATGAGGAGCGGGAGGAAGCCTCCCTCCAGGATTCGATGGAGAAGCTCGCCGAACGCCTCCGCACGCCGGAGCGCAACGTCCGCGTCGATATCCGCATCGGTGACGTCGCCGAGGAGATCATGTCCGCCGGACGCGAGGCCGACCTGATCGTGATGATGACGCACGGACGCGGCGCCGCCGGACGCATGGTCTTCGGCAGCATCGCCGACCGTGTCATCCGCCACGGCGAAACCCCGACCCTCATCGTCCGTGTCGGTGAGCTCACCCGCCATCCACGCATGCCGCAGCGCATCCTGATCGCGCTCGACGGCTCCGAGCTCGCCGAGAAGGGCATCGCCGGGGGCGTCAAGCTCGCCCGCGCCTGCAACCTGCCGGTCGTGCTGATCCGCTCTGTCGGCCTTCAGGACGTCAAGGCCGAGCTGCGCAACCGCCGCAAGCCGGGCGACACGCCGTTGACGATCTCGCCGACGATGTACGAGGACACCCTCGCCGACGTCCTCAAGGAGGCCCAGGTCTACCTCGATCGCCACGCCGGGGAGCTTCGCGCGCAGGGCTGCGAGGTGAGCACCCAGGTCCTCGAGGGCTCCGTCCCGTTCACCCTCCTGTGGGCGGCGAACCCGGACGACATCATGGTGATGACGACCCGCGGACAGGGCGGTTACAAGCGGTGGGCGCTCGGCAGCGTCGCGGAGAAGATGGTCCGCGAGGCGCCGTGCCCGATCCTCCTCCAGCGTGGCCCGGAAGACGCCCCGGAGTACACCCGGTAGTCCGCGGCGCGATCGATGTAATCCGCGGATATCGACGCTTGGGTACCCTGCGCGCCGATCGGATCGACATGAAGCCGACCTCTACAGAACGGTGGGTTCCGGTGTAGGGTCAGACTTTTCTGTCCTCCCTGTGGAGCCGCCCCCGGCGCGCTCAGGCAGTGGCCGGGGTCATGTCGCCTTCCCGGCTGCCGCGCGTGCGCAGGACGTGCATCACGATCGCGCCCGTCAGCAGGGCAAACCCGAGCACATCCCACATCGGGTCGGTGTAGAAGAGCAGCCCCGAGGCCACGATCAGCATCGCGCGCTCCACCAGGTTGGCCGACCGCAGGATCCAGCCGCCGACCCCGGCGACCAGCGCGATGATCGCGAGGCAGGCCGTGATCGTCGCGAGCACGATATGCAACGAGTCCCCGAGCATCAGCAGGTTGATCCCGTTTTCCGTGTCCAGCGTGAACATGAACGGGACGACGAACGCCGGTAACGTGTATTTCCACGTCATCATCATCGTCTTGAACGGGTTCCCACCCGTGATCGCGGAGGCGGCGAACGGCGCGAGCGCGGTCGGCGGCGACACCTCGGAGAGCACCGCGTAGTAGAAGATGAACATGTGGACCGCGACGTCCGGCACGCCCATCAGGATCAGCGCCGGGGCCGTGATCGCGGCGGCGATGATGTACGACGCCGTCACCGGCACCGCCAGGCCGAGCATCCAGACCGCCAGGGCCGTGTAAACCACACTCAGGAAGAGGCTGTCGTTCGCCAGGTCGACGATCAGGTCCGACATCTTCAGGCCGAGACCCGTGAGCGTCATCACGCCGACGATGATGCCGGCGGTGGCCGTCGTCGCGGCGACCGAGAGCGTGCTGACCGAGCCGCCCCGGAGTGCGTTGTAGGTCCGCGTTGGCGTCATCGCCGTCTCCCGGCGCAGGAAGCTGACGAGGAAGGCGAGCAGCGTCGCCAGCACCACCGCCCGGAACGGCGTGAACCCGATCCCCATCAGGACGACGATCGCGACGAGCGACGTGAAGTGGTACCAGTACCGCTTTACGAGCGTGCCCGCCGGGAGCGTCTCGATGATGACGGCTTTCGTGTTCATCTTCCGCGAGTCGAGCTCGATCATCAGGAAGATACACAGGTAGTAGAGGATCGTCGGGATCGTCGCCATCTTGAGCACTTCCAGATAGGAGATCTGGACGTACTCCGCGATGAGGAACGCCGCCGCGCCGAGCGTCGGTGGCGACAGGATCGCGCCGATACCGGCGGCCGAGAGCACGCCGCCGGCCGCGTTGCGGTCGTAGCCGGCCTTGCGCAGCATCGGCCACGCGACGGAGCCGAGGGTGACCGTCGTCGCGACGCCGCTGCCGGAAACCGTGCCGAGCAGGAAGCCCGCGACGGTGGTCGTGCGGCCCGCGCCGGAGGCCTTGCGGCCCGTGGCGGCAAAGGAGAAGTCGAGGAAGAACTTGCCGGCGCCGGAGAACTCCAGCACCGCGCCATAGATCGTGAAGAGGATGATGTAGGTCGCCGCGACATCGAGCGCGGTGCCGAAGATGCCTTCGAGCGAGATGTACATCGTCCCCGCAATGCGGTCCCAGTCGTAGCCGCGATGCCCCCAGTCACCGGGGAGCAGGTAGCCCCAGTGGGCATAGGCGAGCAGGCCGGCGGAAAACGCCGGGAGGATCCAGCCGACCGTGCGGCGGGTGGCTTCGAGGATCAGGATGATCGTCAGCCATCCCATATACACGTCCATGTCGGTGGGACGCGCCGCGCGGTAGATGAAGTTGTCGAAGTCGGTCATGGGGTAGACCATGATCACGATCGACGCCGCGACCAGGACGAGATCGATAATGGTGATCCGGTTCGAGGCGCCCCGCCGCCAGGGGTAGAGCAGGAACGTCAGCACCAGGGCGATGCCGAGGAAGGTCAGCCGGTAGATCTGCGTTGTGATGTTGACCTGCGTGGCATACAGGGCGTAGACCGAGAGGCCGACCGCGATAAGCCCGACGGCCCCGGAAACCCACCCCGTCAGGTCCCGCACGGGGCTTTCCGACTCGTAGTCCTCGATGAGGGCCTGGGTATCGTAGACGTCCTCATCGGACGACATGTCCGCTCCGTCGACGACCTGGTCGCCGGGCGTCTGCTGCATGCGCTCGTCGGTCATGGAAGTCCCTGTTCCTCGTTCGCGTCCCCACACTCATGCGGAACCATGATCCGCGATGTGCGGTGGGCGTCCAGCGTGACCCGGGTCGAGGCCCGGAGCTGGTCGTAGAGCGGCCACTCCGCCGCGCCGATCGTCAGGTGATGGTCGCCTCGCTGATCCACGCGGACCGCCAGGCGATCGGTCGCGAACGGCGGCGCGATCACCTCATACCCGTCCGGAACGGTGCGGACCGCGCCGTCAGTTGCGTAGTACTCGGCCGCGGCGGCGTTCTCCGTCACCATCCGCTGCCGCTGAAGCAGGCCATCGCGGACCCGATAGGTCTCGGTGACCGCGCCGCCGTACATCGAGTGGGTGAAGCGGAGGCTAATCGGGGTCGTGTCATCGACGCGGGCGCAGGCGAGCCGCGCGCCGTTGTCGGCCACGGCCTCGACCCAGGTCACCGGCTGCAGCAGGCTCATCGCCAGCATCAACCCGATCCCGGTGATCGCCAGCAGCAGCCACCCGCCGATCCGCATCCCGCCCTCCCGGCACGAAGACGGCCGCCCCATCGAGCGGCCGCCTTCGGTGACGGTCGTGTTGCCTGGCCTAGCTGGCCGGTGTCGCCGCTGGCGATGCCTCCGCGCCGCCGGTGTTGCAGGTGCCTTCGCTGACGCCCTGCTCCTCGAAGTAGCGGATCGCGCCCGGGTGGTACGTCAGCGCCTGCGAGCAGTACGCCGTGTCCATCGAGAGGTTGCGGGCCTCCGGGTGACCGGCCGCGAGAGTCTCCTGGTTGTCGAACATGGCCTTGACGATGTTGTACGCCAGGTCCTCGTCCATGTCCGCGTTCACGACCAGGACGTTCGGCACGGTGACGACCTCGACATCCTCGTCCTGGCCCGGGTATGTGCCGGCCGGGATCGTGCCGAGCGTGTAGTACTCGCCGTAGGACTCGACCAGGGCGTCATGCACCTCGGCGTTCGGCAGGAGCTTCATGGTGAAGCCCGGCGTCGCGCCCAGGTCGGTGATCGCCGCGGTCGGAAGGCCACCGGACCAGAAGAACGCGTCGATCTTGCCGTCCTTCATCGCGCCGGCCGACTCAGCCGCGCCGAGCTGCTCGCGGGTGATGTCCTCGTCCGGGTTGATGCCGACCGCCTCGAGGATGCGCATGGCGATCACCTCGGTGCCGGAGCCCGGCGAGCCGACGGAGACGGTCTTCCCGGCCAGATCCGCCAGGCTCTCGATGCCGCTGTCCGCGTTCACCACGATCTGCGTGTAGTTGTCGTACAGCGTGACCAGCGAGTTCGCGTTCACCGGCGCCTCGAACGGGGCGTTGCCCTGGGAGGCGTCATACGCGGTGTCGGAGAGCACGAACGCCAGGTCCGCGTCGCCCGAGTCGATCAGGTACATGTTGTCGACCGAGGCCGACGTCACCTCGGCGGTGAACTCGGCGCCATCGATGCTGTCGGAGAGCACCGAGGCCAGCGAGCCGCCGTAGGGGTAGTACACGCCGCCGGTCCCGCCGGTGGCGATCGAGTAGCGGTCCTGCGCCGAGGCGCCGGGGGCGGCCACGAGCATCAGGGCGAACAAAGCGAAGAGCAACTTGACGGATCTGGTGCGTACCATGACTCCTCCTGACAAGACGCTGCCACGCGACGTGGAACGCGGCCCGTATTCATCTATCGAGTCGCCAAAAGGTACAGGAAAGCCCCATGCCCGCATGACGCCTCGTTGAAATGGCTGAACACGGGCAGTATATGGGACCGTCGGGATGAGAACAAGATTGCATATCGCATAATGTGCAGCTTTTCCCGACATGGCACGCGAGGCTCCCCGGGCCATGTTGACCAAACCGCCCGTGGGTGGTGTGCTGACGATCATCGGGAACGAGCGGACGAGGGGAGGGCGGGCCATGGACAAGCGGGGACGGGAGGCGACCAGTGTGGGCATCGTGGGGTGCGGCATTCGCGGCCAATTGTTCGCCACGGCGCTCGCGCAGGCGCCCGATGCGGCCGTGTTGGCCGTCGCCGATACGGACTCCGGACGCGCACGGGAGCTGGCCTCCACGATCGGGGCGAGTGCGTACCCATCGGTGGAGGCGATGCTGGACCATCATCCCGATCTCAACGCGGCCATCATCGCGACGCCCGATGTCTTCCATGTCGATGCCGCGGTGGCGTGCGCGGCGCGCGGCCTGGACCTCATGATCGAGAAACCCCTTGCCACCGACCTGGCATCGGCGCGGCGCATCGCCGAGGCCGCGTCCGCGAACGGGGCCAAGATCATGGTGGCGTTCGAGAACCGCTGGAACCCCCGGTACATCGAAGCCCGGCGCCTGATCGACGCCGGGGAGCTCGGCCGACTCTCCACCCTCATCGGGCACCTGAATGACACCATCTATGTCCCGACGCGGATGCTGCCCTGGGCGGGGAAGAGCTCGCCGGCGTGGTTTCTGATGCCGCATACGCTCGACCTGGCACTGTGGTTCACGCGGGCCGAGCCGGTGCAGGTCTACGCGCAGGGCACGCGCGGCGTGCTCGACGCGCGCGGGGTCCCGACGTGGGACGCCATCAGCGCGATGTTCCATCTCTCGGACGGGGCGACGGTCACGCTGCACTCCTCCTGGATCCTGCCGGAAACCCGGCCCGCCGTGTTCGACATGCGCTACGAGATCCAGGGCAGCGAAGGCGCCCTGGCCATCGACGGCGCCACCCACGGGATGACGCTGTACGGGCCGGAGCGGGCCTCGTGGCCACAGCTCGGCGTGCACCGCTGGCGGGATGCCATCCGGGGGTTCCCGGTCGATATGGCCGGCGATTTCATCCGGTTCGTGCGCGGGGAGACAGATGGTGTCCCGCAGGCCCGCGAGGGGTTGGTCGTGACGGCCGCGATCGAGGCGGTCCACCTCTCTCTGGAGGCCCAGGCCGCCATCCCGATCCCCTCCGCGGCTGATCTCCTGTCCGGGCACGACGGGCGGTGATCGCCCGGCAGGTGGCCGGGCTGCATACACCATGCAAAGGTGTTGCCGGGGGACGATTCCGGTAGTACGTTGCCTGCAGCACGGGCGCGTCCAACGTGGGGCGGCCCGTTCAAAATGCATACCCCACGACGGGGGAAAGGGAGATCATGCGTAACGGAGCACCATCCGAGCGCCGGCCGGCAACGGCCGAGGAGCTCGCGTCCCGCCCGGTCCGCTTCGCGATCGTCGGGACCGGCGGCATGGGCGGCACCCATGCCGTGAACCTCGCCGGCTCGCCGGAGGCGGAGGTCACCTGGCTGGTCGATATCGACACGGACCGCGCCCGGAAAATTTCCGAGAAGATCGGTGGCAAGGTGACGGCCGACATGGAGGAGGCTTTTGCCTCCGACGATGTCGACGTCGCCCTTATCGCCCTGCCGACCGGCCTGCATCGGATGGGCGTCGAGAAGGCCGCTGAGTACCGCAAGCACGTCTTCTGCGAGAAGCCGATCGCCCGCACGAACGAGGACGCCCGGGCCATGGTCCAGGCGTGCGAGGACGCTGGTGTGACGCTCATGGTCGGCCATGTCGTGCGCTTCTTCTCCGAGTACATGCGGATCAAGGACGAGATCGACGCCGGCAACCTCGGCGACGTCGCGATGGTGCGCGGTTCCCGCCTGAACCCGCCGGTGATGGAGCGCTCGCCCTGGTTTGCGGACGTCGAGAAGAGCGGTGGCGTCGTCCTGGACCTGATGATCCACGAGATCGACACCTTCCGCTGGTTCTTCGGCGAGGTCGAGCGCCTCTACGCGCACGGCCTGAGCTTCACCGAGTGGCACACCAAGCGCGACCACGCCATCGCCTCCCTTCGCTTCCGCAACGGCGTCATCGCCCACTGCGAGGCGAGCTGGGCCCACTCCGCCTTCCGCACCTCGATCGAGGTCGGCGGCTCCAAGGGTCTCCTCCGCCATAGTAGCTTCGACAGCGCGACCCTCACCTTCGAGCCGAGCACCGGCATCGACTACGAGGGTATTGGCCAGCAGAGCAAGGCCTTCTCCTATATGCGGCCGACCAACGAGCCGCCGCACTTGCGCGAGCTGCTCGTCTTCATCGACTGCCTCCGCACCGGCACGCCGGTCCCGGTCGATGGCGAGGAGGCGACGCGCACGCTGGTCGTGGCAAACGCGGTGCTCGATTCGATGCGCGAGAACCGGCCGGTCTTCTTTAACGAAGACGGCACGATCGCCGCGGACGCCTGATCGTCCCGACACGGAAAAAAGAGGGTTGCATCCAATGGAAACAGAGAAGACCGTGCGCGTGGCGATGCTCAGCTTCGCGCACATGCATGCCTTCGGGTATGCGTCCGTGCTCACCGCGCTCCCGAACGCCGAGATCGTCGTCATCGCCGACGAGGACGAGGCGCGCGGAAAGGCCATGGCCGAGCGCTTTGGCACCGAATGGATCAGCGATTATCGCGAGGCCGTAACGCGCGACGATATTGACGCCGTTGTCGTCTGCTCGGAGAACGTCCGGCATGCCGAGATGACCATCGCTGCCGCCGGGGCCGGCAAGCACGTGCTGTGTGAGAAGCCGCTGGCGACCACGGTCGAGGATGCCCAGGCGATGATCGACGCCTGTGAGCGCAACGGCGTGAAGTTGATGACCGCCTTCCCGGTCCGCTTCAACGTCTCCATCGCCGCCCTGCGGGATGCGGTGCGCAACGGCTTCATCGGCGAGACGCTGACGATCGCCGCCCGTAACCCCGGAACGAACCCCGGCGGCTGGTTTGTCGACCCGGCGCTCTCCGGCGGCGGCGCAATCATCGACCACACGGTGCACGTCGTCGATGTCCTGCGCTGGATCTACGATGCCGAGATCACCGAGGTCTACGCCGAGTCGGGCAATCGCCTCGCCGGCCGTGATAGCGACGACACCGGCCTGCTTATGTTCAGGATGAGCAACGGCGTGCCCGTAAGCCTCGATACGAGCTGGACCCGGCCCTCGAACTGGCCGATCTGGGGTGGCGTCACGATTGATGTCATCGGCGAGAAGGGCGTGCTCTTCGCCAACGCCTACAACAACAATTACGAGATGGCCGAAACGGCCGGCCCCAGCTTCGCCTGGAAGTCCGTCGAGGTGACCGGCGATCCGGAGATGGTCAGCGCCTTCGTCGACGCCGTCGCGAACGACACGCCGGTCCCCGTGACCGGTGAGGACGGCCTCCGTGCCGTCGAGGTCGCGCTGAAGGCGATGGAGTCGGCCGAGACGCACCGGGTCGTCCCGGTCGTGCCGGCGTAGCGCGGGGCATCAGGGGCTGAATGCCCCGGGACAACGGACGGCTCGTGCGCGGGCCGTCCGTTGTCGTGTCTGGCATGCCCGGCAGGAGTGCGTTGTAGGGCGGCGGAGGCTGGAGTATGCTGTTGCACATCATCAACAGGCCCAATGGCGGGCCAATAAAGCTCTCGGATCTCGCTCCCGGGGTATGGGGCGCGAGACCGGAACAGGTCGTTGTCGACCTGCTGTCAACGCACGTTTGGGGGACGCTGATGCCCGGCAGATGCGGCGCTGTCGCGTCGGGGCAAACGCGGATGTCCTTGCAGGAGGGCTGGTTATGCAGGCGACGATGAGCGACACGACGTTGCTCGTGGCGGAAGAAGAGGTCCAGAAGCAGTCACGCTTCCGGAGCATCCTTGGGAACTATTACCTTCGCCGGATCGCGCGGGCGCTGCTGACGATCTTCATTGTGTCGACGCTGATCTTCTTCCTTGTGCGTTTGCTGCCGGGCAATCCGATCGACGTCTACGTCAACCAGCAGATCCAGATGTACGGGTACACACAGGAGGAGGCGCAGAACCAGGCCCGCTCGCTCTTCGCCATCGACCTCGACCAGCCGAAGATCCTCCAGTACTTCGACTACATGAAGGGCCTGGTCCAGGGCGATATGGGCATGTCCCTCACCGCGCCGGGCACCACCGTCGCCAGTATCATCTCCTCCCGCATCTGGTGGACGATGTTCAGCGTCGGCACCGGGCTGCTGATCTCCTTCACCCTCGGCGCGTTGATCGGGATGGTGCAGGCCTACAAGCGCGGCAGCCTCTTCGACACCGTCGCGTCGACGTTCGCCTCGATCACCGGCTCGATCCCGAACTACCAGCTCGCGCTGCTGTTCATCGTCCTGCTGGGGGTGCGCTGGGAGATCATCCCGTATACCCGGATGCGCGGCGCCGTCTCCAGCGGCCAACCGATCGAGCTGAGCTTCGGCTTCCTGAAGGACGCGCTGTTCCACGCCTTCCTGCCGATCCTCGTCTATGTCATCACCTCGATCGGCGGCTGGATGCTGACGATGAAGAGCTCGACCGTCTCCGCGTTGGAGGAGGACTATGTCACCGCCGCGCGGGCCCGCGGGATTCCCGAGTGGCGCGTGCTGATCTTCTACGTCGGCCGCAACGCCGTCCTCCCGCTGTTCACGTCGCTGACGCTGGCGATCGGGTTCATCTTCGGTGGCTCGCTGCTCGTCGAGCCGATCTTCCAGTACCAGGGCATGGGCTCTCGCTTGTATGACGCGATCAACACCCGCGACTACACGACGATGCAGGGCATCCTGCTCGTGACCACCTCCGCCGTGGTCATCTCGCTGCTGATCTCCGATCTCATCCTGAGCCGGATCGATCCTCGAATCGGGTCCAAGGGGTAACGCATCATGGGAACGATCAATCCTGGCGTCGACGACGAGCAGGCGGCCCACGCTATCGCCACTGACCCGCCACCAGCCCGGCCTCGGGCCAAGAGCTTCTGGCGCATCTACGTCGACCGCAACAAGATGGGCACGTTCGGTATCGTTTTGCTCGCTGCAATCCTGCTGCTCGCCTTCGTCGGCCCGTTCCTGGTCCATGGCGAGAATCGCACCAATATCGACAAGATCTACGCGCCGCCGTCGCGCGAGGCGCCGCTGGGCTACGACCATAGCGGGCGCGACATCTGGTACCAGATCGTCCACGGCGGGCGCTCGCTGCTGACGGTCTCGGCCCTGGCGGCGCTCATGGCGACGTTTATCGGCGTGACCCTCGGCGCGCTCATGGCCCTGATCGGCGGTTGGTTCGACGCCACGTTCCAGATGCTGGCGCAGGTCATCATCACGATCCCGGCGATCATCCTGCTCGGCGTGCTCGCCGCCTTCGTGCGGCTGGATAACCCGCTGCTGCTGGCGGTACTGCTCGCGATCACGGCCTGGCCGGGGCTCTCCCTGGCGATCCGCTCGCAGGTGCTCTCCCTGAAGGAGCGCGAGTATGTCGAAGCCGCGCGCATGCTCGACCTCGGCATGGCCCACATCATGTTCCGCGAGGTCCTGCCGAACATGATGAGCTACATCCTGATCAACTTCGTCTTCGCCATGTCCGGCGCGGTCTATGGCCAGGTGGCGCTCTACTTCCTCGGGCTCGTCTCCATGTCGGGCATCAACTGGGGAATCATGATCCAGGAAGCCTTCCGGCGCGGCGCCGTCTTCAACACCGACAGCATGATGGGCCTGATCGCGCCAATCTTCATGATCGTCATGCTGATCTGGGCGCTGACCCTCGTCGCGCGGTCGCTGGAGGACATCTTTAATCCACGCCTGCGCGAGCTCTAGAACGAGGAGCGATGAAAACGCCCGCGTAGGGGTCGACCACAGGTCGATATCCGGGCGCGCGGGCCCAACGAGAACCGCTCTAGGCGCGGACGGAACAGGAGATCCTTTGTGAGCGACAGACACGACACCCCGGCGGAGCAGCTGAACATCCGCGCCGCGAACAACGGCGAGGCGGACCGCACGCTGCCGCCGTCGAGCGCCGACGAGGCCGCCCAGCGGAAGGTTGAAGACAAGGCCCAGCTCGGCGTTCTGCCAACCTACGACTACGCGCCGGTCGAGCGCGTCGCGGGGATGGACACGCTCCTCTCCCTGGAGGATATCTGGGTCGAGTACAAAACCCCCTTCGGCTGGATGCAGGCCGTCCGGGGCGCCACCCTCGATATCAAGCGGGGCGAGTCGGTCGCCCTCATCGGCGAGAGCGGCTCCGGCAAGTCGACCCTCGGTTTCGCGGTCCTGCGCATGCTGGTGCGCAGCGCGCGGGTCGCGAAGGGCCGCGCCCTCTACACCAATCGCGAGGGCAAGACGGTCGACCTCCTGACCATGCCGGACAAGGAATTCCGCAAGTTTCGCTGGGTGGAATGCGGGATGACCTTCCAGGCCGCCCAGAATTCCCTCAACCCGGTCATGCGCGTCAAGGACACCTTTTACGAGACCGCCAAGGCCCACGGCAAGCGGGACCGCAAGTGGGTCCAGGAACGCACGTTGTACCTGCTCCAGCAGGTCCAGCTCGACCCCCGGCGCGTGTATGACGCCTTCCCGCACGAGCTCTCCGGCGGTATGCGCCAGCGTGTCTCGATCGCGCTCTCGCTGCTGCTGGAACCGGACCTGATCATCCTCGACGAGCCGACCACCGCGCTCGATATCATCACCCAGCGCGCGATCATCGATGTGCTCCGCAATCTCCGCAAGGAGCACGATTTCACGATGATCTTCATCTCCCACGACCTCTCGCTCGCCGCCGAGCTGGCCGACCGGGTCGCGACGATGTACGCCGGTGAGATCGTTGAGTACGGCCCGGTGCGTGATGTCTTCTACGACCCGCAGCACCCCTATAGCGTGGGCCTGCTGAACGCCGTGCCGCCGATCCAGGGCGAGGAGTTCACCGAGCTGAAGGCGATCCCCGGATCGACCCCGAACCTGCTCCAGATCCCGAGCGGCTGCCCGTTCCACCCGCGCTGCCCGTATGCGACGGAGATCTGCACCACAAACGACCCGCCGCTCGTCGAAAAGAGCCACGAGCATCTCGCCGCCTGCCACCACTCCGACCAGGTCACGCGGGACAAGGATTTGTGGGGCACCATCAAGGTCGCTGAACTTCCGGCCGGGTAACCGTCCGCCGAACGCAGAGACGAAAGGGGGAGAGCCATGGCCGAACCGATCATGTCGCTCAGGAATCTGACCAAGAAGTTCAAGACAAAGGGCGGGGAGATCACCGCCGTCGATAACGTGTCGTTCGATCTCGCGCCCGGCGATATCCTCTGCCTGGTCGGTGAGAGCGGATCCGGCAAGACCACCGTCGCCCGCATGGCGGCCGGGATGATCAAGCCGACGAGCGGCGAGGTGCTCTTCGAGGGCGACGACATCAACAAGATGAACAGGGAGGACGCGCACAAGTACCGCCGCTCGGTCCAGATCATCCACCAGGATCCATACGCATCGCTGAACCCGACGCAGACGATCGGCGCGATCCTGCGCGCGCCCCTGTTGAAGCACAAGATCGTGAAGAACCGTCGCGAGGCGGACACGCGCGTGGCGGAGCTGTTGGAGCTCGTCGACTGCATGCCAGTCGAGAACTTCATCAACAAATACCCGCACCAGCTCTCCGGCGGCCAGCGCCAGCGCATCTCCATCGCCCGCGCCATGACCCTGAATCCGCGCGTCATCATCGCCGACGAATCCGTGTCGATGGTGGATGTCTCGATCCGCGTCAGCCTGCTGAACACGATGCTCAAGCTGCGAGATGAGCTGGGGGTGACCTTCCTCTTCATCACCCACGACCTCGCGGTGGTGAAGTACTTCGGCTGGGAAGGCGAGGTCGGCGTCATGTACGTTGGCAAGGTCGTCGAGGAGACCCAGACGCCGAAGCTGATCTCGCGCCCGCTGCATCCGTACACGCGCGCGCTGGCGGCGGCCATCCCGGAGGCCGACCCCGATCTCACGCGTTCGAAGGAGAAGCTCCAGCTGCGGAGCCTCGATATCCCGAACCTCAACGCGCTGCCCAGCGGCTGCGTCTTCCATCCACGTTGCCCCTACTTCATGGAGGGCATCTGTGACGTCAAGGAGCCCCAGTTGCTGGAGGTCGGTGGCAACCGTAAGGTCGCCTGCCACCTCATCGAGATGCGCGTCAAGGAAGGCGCCGACATCGACCACATGGTCCTGACACCACAAGGCCTGCGCGAAACCGCCGCCGACTGACACGTATCGTCGCACCGGGGCACGACGGGCCGGAGATGCACAGAACGATGATCGGGCACCCATGAGGTGCCCGATCATCGTTCTTTCGGTGTAACGGGCGAATCATTGGTGGCCATGCCTTCAAGGAGCTTGACAACGCAAAGCTCTACTGGCATGATGCGCCGAATATCACGTCCACTCAGCACGGTTTCTATCAACGCCCGACCAGGCCCTCGCAGACCCGGCACATGCGCTCTTTCAGGGGCAGGAGTGGCGGTGAAACAGGGTGGTCGATCGTCACGGAACGTCCTCTGAGCGTGATATCGATACGCGCCGGACACGATCGTCAGGCGTTGCGCTTTTTTACCGGAGGGCTCCCATGGCTCCACGATCACCATTCCGCACCCCGATGTCCCGTCGTCGCTTCCTCGGCACGAGCGGCGCCGGGTTCACCGCCGCGATGCTCTCGGGTGGCGTGCTGCCTTCCGGGTTTGGGCGCGCCGTCGTTGCCCAGGACGGCGGCACGGAGTTCCATTCCGCATGGCCCTATGTCGATCTCGGTGCGGGCGGCCACTTCAACAGCTTCGTCGCCAACGGCATCTTCAACTCCCCGAACATCTACGGCGACCTCATGCTCGTTCCCAGCGGCCTGCAGTACTGGGCGGACACGAGCTGGATGCCCCTGGTGGCCGAGAGCTGGGCGTTCATCGCCTCGGGCGGCAGCGCGTCTCCCTCCGCCTCCCCGGCCGCCGCGGCGAGCGGTGGCATGGTTGGCAGCCATCCCTCGGCCGTCGACAGCGCGCCCTCCGATGCCGATACCCTCCAGCTGAAGATCCGGCCGGGCGTGATGTGGAGTAACGGCGACGAGGTCATCGCCCAGGACTTCCTCGACACCTTCCACATCTACAAGCTGCTCGGCAACACCATGTGGGACTATCTCGGGTCCGTCGAGGCGGTCGATGATCACACGGTGAACTTCGTCATGTCGCAGCCGTCGACGGTCGTTGAGCGCTACGTGATCCGCGCCTCCGTCCGCCCGTCGTCGGTTTACGGCGACATCGCCCAGAAAGCCCGCGACGTCTTCGATTCCGGCGTGACGAGCGAGGACAGTACCTGGGCCCAGCTCGTCGACGAGCTGAACCAGTTCCGCCCCGAGGAGCTGGTCGTCAACGGCCCGTACGTGATCGACCCGTCCAGCATCACCAACGCCCAGCTCTCGATGGTGAAGAACGACAGCTCCCATTGGGCCGACACCATCGCGTTCGACAAGATCGTCAACTACAACGGCGAAACCGATACGATCTCGGCGGTCGTCCTCTCCAAGGATATCGACTACGCCACCCAGGGCTTCCCGCCCGCAACGACGGAAACCCTGATCTCCGAAGGTATCCGCATCGTGCGGCCGCCGTCCTACTCCGGCGCGGCGCTGAAGTTCAACTTCAAGGCCCTGAAGCACTTCAACGACAAGCGCGTTCGCCAGGCGCTCGCCCATGCCATCGACCGCGACCAGGCCGGCTTCGTCTCCCTCGCCGAGTCCGGCGTCGGCGTGAAGCAGATGAGCGGCATGAGCGACAACTTCAACACCATCTGGCTCACTGACGATGTCATCTCCCAGTTGAACCCGTACGAATTCGACGTCGAGAAGGCCGCCGCGCTCCTCGAAGAGGCCGGCTGGACGAAGGACGGCGACCGCTGGATGGACCCGGACGGGAATCCCGCCGAGTACGAGCTGATCTTTCCCGCCGAGTGGGCCGACTACGCCGCCACCGGCGCGAACGTCGCCGAGCAGCTGACCGCCTTCGGCATGCCGATCTCGGCGCGGCCAATCACCTTCACCCAGATCGGTACCGACGTGACGGATGGCCGCTTCCAGATGGCGATCCAGGTGTGGGGCGCGTCGAACAACCCGCACCCGCACTACTCCTACGTCAGCGCCTTCTTCACCCAGAACACCCGTACCGATGCCCCCGAGGGGCGCGGCATGGACTTCCCGCTCACGCAGGAGACGGAGGTCATGGGTGAGGTCGATATCGAAAAACTCGTCGTCTCGACGGCGGAAGGCATGGATGTCGAGGCGCAGAAGGAGCGGATCGCCGAAGCCGCTCTGGTCTTCAACGAGCTGCTGAACATCATCCCGCTCTATGAACGCTATGGGAACAACGCCGTGCTCGAAGGCGTGCGCGTCCAGCCATGGCCGGCGGACGATGATCCGGCCTACCTCAACGCCGACGCGATGGTCACGGTCCTCATGTATGAGGGCAAGATCAAGCCGGTCGAGTAGGCAGGAAGAGAGACGCGAAACCGGCCCTGGGC
Organism: uncultured Chloroflexia bacterium; assembly: GCA_963741805.1. GTDB lineage: Bacteria > Chloroflexota > Chloroflexia > Thermomicrobiales > UBA6265 > UBA6265. The sequence goes on along the minus strand of CAVUJR010000056.1, from coordinate 34,908 downwards.
ATTCGTCCAGGGCCGGTTCCGTTGCTATCCGTGGCCAAAGACCCCCTCCTGCGTACCGGGGCGATCTCCATGATCGCCCCGGTACGCCGTGAAGGCCATGATGGAGACCGCCCGTACGGAACACACATGGATGGGATGGACCGAATCGCGTACTACCCGTCCAGATGCTCCCGGATGATGCGGATCCCGTCCCTGATACCCTCGTCCGCCGGCGCCAGACCTTCGTACTCAATGGAGACATACCCGCGATATCCGGCGCCGCGTAGCAGCTCTCCGATCGTGCCGTAATCCTGCGGAGGGATACCGTTACGCGAACCGCCGGTGTAGATCTTCGCGTGGACCATCGCGAGGTCGCCCAACATCATCTCCATCTCGGCGTACTCGTCCGGCCGCTTAAAGAAGTTCCCTGTATCGAGCACGTAGCGCAGCCATGGCGAGGCGACCGCGTCGTGGATCGCCGTCGTGCCCTCGGCGGTCGCGGTCGAGCCCCAGTGGTTCTCCAGGACGAGCGTGATGCCCTTGGTTCCGGCGTAGGCCGCGGCTGTGCGAAGGCTGGAGATGATCCAGCCGAACGCCTCCTCCTCCGTGTACCCCTGGACCGGCGGCTCGACCCCGCCCGTCGCGAGAAAGCCCGCGAAATCCGGGATTGTGCCCCAGCGCCCGCCCTGGACACGCACGAACGGCGCGCCCAGCAGGTCGGCGACGTCAATCTGGTGCAGCAGCGACACCAGATCGTCCGCCCGGGCCTGTGGCGAGACCCTCATCGGGTTGTTCTCTGCCGCCAGCGTTACGATCCGCACGCCGCGCATCGCGGCGTACTGCTGCAGCTCGGCCACCTTTTCCGGGGTCGTGTACCCGGTTGCCTCCAGGTGCTGGATGAGCAGCTCGACTCCCGCCACGCCATACTCGGCGCAGCGGTCGATCATGTGCGGAAGCGAGCGGATCCACGTCCCGTCGGGTTCGCCGCCGAATCCGAGGAACGAGAACGAGGAGATCGCGATGGGTGTCCGCATCTATGCGTGCCTTTCCATACCGGTGAAGGGCCAAAGGGACCGTACTCTCCCCTTATGAACACGCGACCTTTGGCCATGTCAAGACCTCGCCGTGTCCATGCCGGGTCGTGCCAGCATGCACCAGGCACTTGACGATTCGTGAGAGCCGTTCAATGATGTTCACAGATACGCTGGTCCAAGAGTCCCGTTCCTTCGCGCCCGGTGGGCAGATCGCGCCGGGACGTGCATACAGTATGCGAGCCGTGTATACTTCTGCCGTCTCGACAATGAGCACAATGCACATCGGCGAAACGGGCCACGGTGGCCGCGGGTCACGATCAGATCGCGCCGGATACGGTTCCGGGCGCTGCAGGCAGTTCTTCTAGGAGGACGGAATGTCGAAGAAATTCACGGAAACATCACTTTCACGTCGCCGGTTCCTTGGCACCTCGGGTGCCGGGTTCGCCGCGGCCATGCTGGGCGGCGGCGTCCTGCCGGCGGGCTTCGGCACGGCCGTTATGGCGCAGGATGGCGGCAAGGAGTTCCACTCCGCATGGCCGTATGTCGATCCCGGCGCGGGCGGTCACTACAACACGTTCGTCACCAACGGCATCATGAACCCGCCGAACATCTACGGTGACCTGATGTGGGTCCCCAGCGGCCTGCTTTTCTGGGCTGACAACACCTGGATGCCCCTGGTCGCCGAGAGCTGGTCGTTCATGACGACCGGCTATGCTGGCGCGACGCCGATGGCCGCGCCGTCGGGCGACTCCGGCGCCTCCGCGTCGGCCTCCCCGGCCGCCAGCGCCGAGGGCCGCCTCGCTCAGGCGTCTGATTCCGCCTCGCCGGATGCAGACACCCTGCAGCTGAAGATCCGCCAAGGGGTCATGTGGAATAACGGCGACGAGGTTACCGCCCAGGACTTCCTCGATACCTTCCACATCTACAAGCTCCAGTCCAACACGATGTGGGACTACCTCGGCGAGATCGAGGCGGTCGATGACTACACCGTCAACTTCTACATGAAGCTGCCGTCGACCGTCGTCGAGCGCTACGTCGTTCGCGCCTCGGTCCGCCCGTCGTCGGTCTACGGCGAGATCGCCCAGAAGGCGCGCGACGTCTTCGACACCGGCGCCACCAACGAGGACGACGCCTGGGTGCAGCTGGTCGAGGAGTTCAACAACTTCCGCCCGACCGAGCAGGTGGTGAACGGCCCGTTCGTCATCGACCCGTCCAGCATCACCAACGCCCAGATGGACCTGCTCAAGAACGATACTTCCTACTGGGCCGATACCGTCCAGTTCGACAAGATCGTCAACTACAACGGTGAGACCGACACGATCTCGGCCGTCGTCCTCTCGCAGGACATCGACTACGCGACGCAAGGTTTCGCCCCGGCGACCGAGCAGAGCATGATAGACCAGGGCATCCGCGTCCTGCGTCCGCCGACATATTCTGGCCCGGCGCTGAAGTTCAACTTCAAGGCCCTGAAGCACTTCAATGACAAGCGCGTCCGCCAGGCGCTCGCCCATGCCATCGACCGCAACCAGAACGGCTTCGTCTCGCTGGCCGATTCCGGTAAGGCCGTCATGGACATGAGCGGCATGAGCGACAACCTGAGCGCCAACTGGCTCAGCGACGACGTGATGTCCCAGCTCAATCCGTATGAGTTCGATGTCGATAAGGCCGCCGCGCTCCTCGAAGAGGCCGGTTGGACCAAGGACGGGGACACCTGGACGGATCCGGATGGCAACCCGGCCGAGTACGAGCTGATCTTCCCGGCCGAGTTCGCCGACTGGTCCGCCGCAGGCACGAACGTCGCCGAGCAGCTGACCGCGTTCGGCCTGAACGTGTCGCCGCGCCCGATCACCTACACCCAGATCCCGACGGACGTCACGGACAGCAAGTTCCAGATGGCGATCCAGGGCTGGGGCTCCTCGACCAACCCGCATCCGCACTACTCCTACTTCCAGGCGTTCTTCTTCCAGAACACCCGGACGAACAACCCGGAGGGTCGCGGCATGGACTTCCCGCTCACGCAGGAGACGGAGGTCATGGGCGAGGTCGACATCGACAAGCTCGTGGTCGCCACCGCCGAGGGCATGTCGGCGGATGGCCAAAAGGAGCTGGTCGGCCAGGCGGCTCTGGTGTTCAACGAACTGCTGAACATTGTCCCGCTCTGGGAGCGCTACGGGAACAACGCTGTGCTCGAAGGCGTCCGCGTCCAGCCATGGCCGGCGGACGACGCCCCGATCATGAAGAACAGCTTCTACGCGGACGGTATCGTGACCATCCTCATGCTGGACGGCACGCTCAAGCCGGTCGAGTAGTCGCCCTTCACAACGGCAACGGACCAGCGGCCCCGGGGATCACCTCCCCGGGGCCGCTCCGCGTTAAGCGGTGCCTACCGCTCTCACGAAAACCCGTCATCCCGAGCCGGTCCGTCGAGTGGAGCGAGACGACCGTGTCGAGGGATCCTTGCCCCAGCCTTGAACCGAATTTCGCCAAAACAAGCATCCTTGGCCGAGTCCGTAGGACGAAGGCTCGCTGCCGCTTCTCGCGCTACGCGCTCGGCCGGGAAGCGGGAGTGAGCCTTTCACGCGCGTCCCGCTACGCGGTTCGCTTGGTCGGGATGACGGCGAACGAGACGGTGGTCCGTTGGACACGTCGACGTAGACACACGACTCAATGACGTGCCTACGTAGGCTGGGAGAACAGCATCTTCCTGTCTCTTACGGCACCGTTTCCGGGCGCACGACCGCTCCCCGCTCAGCCGCTTCGTAGAACGCGCGGCAAACGGCGAGGTTGATCCACCCGTCCTCGACCGTGCCGAGCGCCGTCGTCTCGCCCCGCAGCGCCGCCACGATCGGGTCGATCGGGTTACGCGTGTCCTGCGGCAGGGCAGTCTTCGACCAGCCCTTCGCGTCCGCATCGACGCCGAACGTGGCGATCTGCCCCGTCATCGTGTCGATCGAGACCGCACCCTTCGTGCCGACCAGCGTGAACTCGTTGCGCCATGAGCCCGGAGGCGCCGACCAGGTGTCTTCGACGCTGAACGTCGCGCCCCCCTCGAAGCGAAGGATCGCGTGGCCGTAGTCCTCGACGTCCAGATGCGTATGGATGAGGTTCGCCGCGCGGCCGGAGACCTCGACGACCTCCTCGCCGAGCAGCCAGCGCAGCAGGTCGATCTGGTAGATCGCGTGATCGACCCAGCCACCACCCGGCGCGTGCTTCGCCTTCGCCCACCAGCCACCGTCGGCCTCGCCGCCTGGCCATCCCGTCGGCAAACTGCTCATCATCGCCAGGTTGCCAGAGACCAGCGTCCCCAGCGCCCCGCCGCGTATCAGGGTCGCCAGGTCGTCGTTCTGCTGCGACTCCCGGGCGCGCGTCTCGGCGGGAATGAAAACCACGCCACTTTCGCGCACGGCCTGCATGATCGCCGTCGCCTCCTCCAGCGTGTTCGCCAGCGGCTTCACCGAAAGGATGTGCTTCCCGGCGCGCGCCGCCGGGATCACGACGCCCGGGTTTTGGTCGACCGTGACCATGCTCGCGATCAGGTCGATGTCCGGGTCGGTCAGCAGTTCCTGCAGATCGGTCGTCGTACGCTGGATGCCGGCATCCCCGGCGACCTGGCGAAGGTGGTCCTCGTTGCGGTCGGCGATGGCGACGAGCTCGACCTCCGGATGCGCGGAGAAGTTCTTCACCAGCTCAAGCGCGGTGTACCAGTGATCGAGGCCGACGATCGCGGCGCGGATCGGGTGCGGCATGGGGTCCTCCCGGGACGTTGCATCGAAAAACATCGTGTGGTCAGCGTGACCATCCCGCATCAAAGCACCCCGCCCGAGGCGCGTCAACCGCCCGCCGGCGTGGGCTGGGCCTGGCGTCCGGCACCGGTCGGTGCATTTCAGCGTTAGGCTCTCGGCCCAAGCACACCTCGCTCATGTGCAACACGCACAATTCCTCGTGAAGAATCTCACCACCCTGCACGATGCACGCGAAAACCTGCTGCCACGACACTGTGAACGTGCAAAAACAAGGCACGCGGCGGGGTGAGAGGCCCGGCCGAACGACCTTCATTCCTTTCAGGAGAGTGAGAACGTGGCGACATCCATCGAAGACATCCGGAAAAAGCTGCTTGGCGACGGCACGGCCCCCGAGGAGATCTACGCGCAGATCGAGCAGGAAGGCGTCAAGTTCATCTATCTCCAGTTCACCGACGTGATGGGCATCGTCAAAAGCGTGACCATCCCGGCCGGCATCTTCCCGGACATTGTCGAGCGCGGCCAGTGGATCGACGGCTCCTCGATCGCCGGCTTCACCCGCATCGCCGAGTCCGACATGTTCCTCGTGCCGGATCTCTCCACCTTCGCGGTGATCCCCTGGGAGCGCGGCGACTTCACCACCGCGCGCGTCATCTGCTGGGTTCACAACCCGAACAATGAGCCGTTCCCCGGTGACCCGCGCCACGTCCTCCTGAAGCAGCTCGAGCGCCTCTACGATCTGGGCTACACCTACAACGCCGGTCCGGAGCTGGAGTTTTTCCTCTTCGAGCGCGACGAGAAGGGTGACATCGCCCCGCTTCCGCACGACCGCGGCAGCTACTTCGACCTCTCCACCGACCTCGCCTCGACCGTCCGCAAGGACATGGTCATCGCGCTGGTGGAGATGGGCATCGACGTCGAGGCCAGCCATCACGAGGTTGCCATCGGTCAGCACGAGATCGACTTCGAGTACGGCCCGGCGATCCCGACCGCCGACCGCGCCACCACCTTCAAGACCGTCCTGAAGGCCATCGCCCAGAAGCACGGCTTGCACGCGACCTTCATGCCGAAGCCGATGGAGGGCATCAACGGCTCGGGCATGCACGTCCACCAGAGCTTCGGCTTTGTCGACAAGAGCAAGGGTAAGAACGCCTTCGTTGACGAGAGCGACCCGTACGGCCTCTCCAAGGTCGCCAAGCACTTCATCGCTGGCCAGCTGAAGCACGCCCAGGCCCTCTCCGGCGTGATCGCGCCGCTGGTCAACAGCTACCGCCGCCTGGTTCCGGGCTATGAGGCCCCGGTCTACGTCGCCTGGGCCCGCACGAACCGCTCGGCGCTGATCCGCGTCCCGGCGATCCGCCAGGGCAACGTCAACGCCACCCGCGTCGAGCTGCGCTGCCCGGACCCGTCCACGAACCCGTACCTGGCCTTCGCGGTCATGCTCGCGGCGGGGATCGACGGCATCGTCAACGAGCTGCCGCTGGAGGATCCGGTGGAGGAGAACCTCTACCACTTCACGGACGAGGATCTCAAGCGCCGCAACATCCCGATGCTGCCGGAGACCCTCGGCGAGGCCATCAACGCGATGGAGGCCGACCCGATCATCCGCGAGGCCCTCGGCGACCACACCTACAGCGGCCTGATCGAGGCCCAGACAGCCGAGTGGGACGCCTTCCGCATCCACGTCACCGACTGGGAGCGCGACCGCTACCTCGAGATCTACTAGGGCCCGCGTGGCAGGAACCGATCAGCACGTAGAGGGCGGCCCACCCGGGCCGCCCTCTACCTTTTCCACCCCCGGCTCGTGCGGCTAAAGGCGCCTCGACCCTCAAACGGTGGTGTCTGGAACGAGAGGCGCTCAATCGACGCGCAGTTGTCGGTGTAGGGGCAGACTCTTATGTCTGCCCTCGATGCGGCGCCAAGGGCAGACATAAGAGTCTGCCCCTACACGGTGGGTTCGATGCCTGGCGAAGGCGCATGCCCTGTCACGATCGGCGCCGGCTGAATCAAGCGCGGTTCGGTCGGGCTTTGGGCGGCCACTCGGCGTTCGGATGCAATGAATCCTGTGGCCAAAGATGCGGATTGGCCTCGATATAGCCGACGATCTGGTCGCGGTGCCGATCCTGGGCGACGATCGCTTCCCAATAGTTTCGTTGCCAGAGGCGACGATTGAAGCGCGGCCATCCGTACTCCTTCACACCCTCGATGTAGTCGTACGTCGTGCCCGTCTTGAACCACTGCACCATCTTGCCGACGCTGGCATGCTCCTGCGTCGATGGAGGGGCGTCTGGATGTGGGGCGTTGATGGAGATGAGACCATGGAAGTGATTTGGCATGACGATGTACGGCTTAGTCATGACGCGAGGGAATCGTTCGGCGACAGCTTCCCATCGCCGGGCGACCATCTCTCCGGCCGCGGTCAGGTGGCATGTTCCGTCGTGGATTGTTCCGAAGAGGCATGCACGATCCTGAACGCAGATGGTGATGAAATACGCGCCGGGAAGTGCGTAATCGTAGCCCTTCAGACGGATGGAGCGCCGGCCACCGTCGCGCATGTTGCCCCTCCTGCTCGTATGCCTTTCTCGAGAGAGTCTACCGATCGACCGAATCGATTGCCATAACGATCGGTACGTTGGTCCTCCACGAAATGTTTCCCGTGTAGGGCAGACTCTTATGTCTGCCCTCCGTGTCTCGCCAACCGGAGACATAAGAGTCTGCCCTACAACCAACGGCGAGGCCGATCTGCCGTCGCGGTATCCTGCGTGCAATACCGTCGGTGTATTGGTAGATGCACGAATGCGACCGACCCGAGTCACAATAAGGAACACCCCCGAATGACGAGCACGTCCCCCCGAGAGATTGTTTTGACGTTTCACGAGCAGTTCAACGCCGGACGCGTCGACGAGGTGCTCGCCCTGGCGACGGAGGACATCACGGTCGGAGGCGCCCGTGGACGCGGTCAGGGGCGACCCCTGCTGGACGAGTGGGTCCGCCGCAAGACGACCACCCTGACCCCGCAGCGCTGGTTCATGAAGGACCATGTCGTCGTGGTCGAGGAGCTCGTCGAGTGGCGCAGCCGCGACTCCGGCAAAGTCACCGACAGCACACTCTGGGGGATGGCGTTCACTGTGCAGGATGGCAAGATCGCCGCGATCGGGCGCTACGCCGACATCGGCGAGGCCGTGACCTCGTCCGGCCTGGACCAGACGCACGAGGTCACGGCCTGAGGACATTGCCACCGTAGCCCCGGAGCTGGTCTCCGGGGTTCCTTGCGTGCGACGTTCTATGCTCTAGTCCCCGCTGAGGATCACGCCGCCGTTCTTCGTCACCATCACCGCGCGCTCGTATTGGGCGACCCAGCTGCCGTCGATCGTGCGCGCCTCCCACTCGTTCGCCATGTAGTAATGATGGTCACCCTCGATCACGACCGGCTCGACCGTGATCACCATGCCCTCGCGCAGCACCGGCCCGGTGCCTGGTTCCCCGGCGAACGGGACGTTCGGGTCCTCCCACATCCGCGTGCCGAGCCCGTGCCCGCAAAAATCGCGGACCACGCTGCAACCATGTTGCTCCGCGCGGGATTGCATCGCCCAGCTCACGTCGCCGACTCGCGCGCCAGTCTTCGCGGCCTTGATCGCGTCCAGCATCGCTGCCTTCGTGACGCTCATCAGGTGCTCGTGGCGCGGGGTCGTGGGGCCGACCGCGAAGGTCGTCGCGGCGTCCCCGGCGACGCCGTTCAGCAGCATCCCGGCGTCCAGCGTCAGGATGTCGCCCTCCTGCAGCGTCTCGTCACCTGGCACGCCGTGCACCACGACATCGTTGCGGTTGGTGTTGATGGCGCCGGGGAAGCCCGCCTGCGTCTCGAAGACCGGCTCGCCGCCGAGCTTCGCGATGTAGGCGCGGGCGTAGTCGTCCAGCTCTCGCGTCGTCATGCCGGGTTTGGCGATCGCCTCCAGCTCGCGCAGGAGCTGCGTCGTCGCGCGGTTCGCCTCGCGCAGGGCTTCGAGCTGTTCGGTGGTCGTGATGGTCATGCGGGTCTCCGGGGTGCGGGGGGCGTGAAAGTCTCCTTCAAGTATGAACGACGCCCGCCCCGGTTTGCCGTGACCCGTCTATCCGCGCACGCCCTTGCGCGCGATAAGCACCGCGGCGGCGTCCTCGACGAGCGCCACCGGGAGATCCGGAAGGCCCGTCGCCTTCGTAACACCACTGCGATACGCGTTACCGCCATAGGCACCGGCTGCGGCGGCCAGCGCCCCGCTCACCGCGCCGAGCACGCGTGCACCGGTGCCCGTGCCGAGCGTCCCGATCGCCAGCCCCGCGATGGCGCCAAACGCCATGCGGCCACCGAGCGGTCCTGGCTGGGTGCGGGAGGGGACGAACGGCATCTTGTCCATCACCATCTCGCCCACCGTTGACGCTTGCAGCACAACTCGCCCGGCCGGGCTGGAGAGGACGGGCCACGCCTTCCATGGAGCGGCGCCAAGGGAGGCGTCATTTCGCTCGGCGGCGAAGGTCCCGATCGCGGTCATCGAGCGCAGCCCGGTGGCGAACCCGACGAGCAAGGCGCGACCGAGGACGTGGCGAGCGGGGAGCGGGGTGAATCGGGGCATGGGTACCTTCTTTCGGAACAGGGCTTGCAACGGTGTGTACGATAGAGGGAGTGATATTTTACCCCCAGGGGGTATATCGGAAGATAATCAGATGAACAACAAGCATCATCCTGCACACCAAAACGCAAAGGCCATGCCGGAGGGAACCCACGCCCACCAGGGACATGAGGACCATGTCCCGGAGCGCGTTCCCGGCGAGCGCGGCCTCGCGTCCATGGCGCACGACGATATCGAGACGAACGCCATGCACGCCGGCCACGAGGACGCGGAGCACGAGATGCACGCCGGCCACGACCATGGCGGTCATGAGGGGCACGGGGGACATGGTGGCCACGCCGGGCATGAGGCCATGTTCCGGACCCGCTTCTGGATCTCGCTGATTCTCTCGATCCCGGTCGTGCTCTCCAGCCACATGATCCAGGAGTGGTTCGGCTACTCGATGCCGATGTTTACCGGGAGCGACTGGATCGCGCCGGTCCTCGGAACGGTCGATCTTCCTCTACGGCGGCGAGGTCTTCCTGCGCGGCGGCTGGGACGAGCTGAAGCAACGCCAGCCCGGCATGATGCTGCTGATCAGCCTCGCGATCACCGTCGCCTTCGTCGCCAGCATCGCGACCACCTTCGGCTGGCTGGATCTCGATTACTGGTGGGAGCTGGCCCTGCTGGTGACCATCATGCTGCTCGGCCACTGGATGGAGATGCGCGCCCTCGGTGAGACGCAGAACGCGCTGCAGGCCCTCGCCGAGCTGGTGCCGGACGAGGCGGAGCGCATCGTCGACGGCGGGACGGAAATCGTCCCGGCGAGCGAGTTGCGCAACGACGATCTCGTGCTGGTTCGCCCCGGCAGCAGCGTCCCGGCCGACGGTGTGATCGAGGAAGGTCGCGCCGAGTTCGACGAGTCGATGATCACCGGCGAATCTCGGCCTGTCACCCACGGCGAGGGCGACCACATCGTCGCCGGCACCGTCGTCGCCGGGTCGATCCGTGCGCTTCCGGGTCGACGCGACCGGCGACGAGACCACGCTGGCCGGTATCCAGCGCATGGTCGAGCAGGCCCAGCAATCCAAGTCCCGCGCGCAGGCTCTGGCCGACCGCTTCGCCGCCCTGCTGTTCTACGTCGCGACCGGCGCCGGCGTGATCACGTTCCTCTTCTGGTGGCTCGCCGCGGGCGATCTGGACGCCGCGATCACGCGCACCGTCACGGTGCTCGTCATCTCGTGCCCTCACGCCCTCGGCCTGGCGATCCCGCTCGTGATCGCGATCTCGACCGAGATGGGCGCGAAGAACGGCGTCCTGATCAAGGACCGCATCGCCCTCGAGCGCATGCGCACCGTGACGACCGTGCTGTTCGACAAGACCGGCACGCTGACCCGCGGCGAGCATGCCGTGCGCGATCTCGCGACGGTGAGCGGAACCGAGGATGAGATGCTGGCTCTGGCCGCCGCGGTCGAGATGGACAGCGAGCACCCGCTGGCGAAAGCGATCGTCACCGAGGCGCAAAAGCGTGAGCTGAATCTGCCGCGCGCGACCGGCGTTCGAGGCGATCTCCGGCCGTGGCGTGGCCGCGCATGATCGATGGCAGCTCGCGTCTCCGTCGGCGGCCCCACGATGTTGCAGGAGTCGGGCGTCGAGGTCCCCGGCACGATTCGCGAGGCGGTCGACACCTGGAGCGATCGCGGCGCGGCGGCCCTGTATGTCGTGCGCGATGGCGCCGTCCTTGGCGGCCTCGCCCTCGAGGACGAGGTGCGTGAGGTCTCCCGTGAAGCGGTCTCCGAGCTGCGGGACGCCGGTACGCGGGTCGTGATGATCACCGGCGATGCGAAGCCCGTGGCGGACGCCGTCGGGCAGGAGCTGGGGATCGATGAGGTGTTCGCTCAGGTGCTGCCGGAGAAGAAACAATCCGTCGTGAAGGAGATCCAGTCGCGCGGCGAGCGCGTCGCGATGGTTGGCGACGGTGTCAACGATGCCCCGGCGCTGGCCCAGGCGGACGTCGGGATCGCGATCGGCGCGGGCACCGACGTCGCCATCCAGTCGGCCGGGCTGGTGCTCGCCTCCAGCGACCCGCGCATGGTCGCCGGCGTGCGGAAGCTCTCGACCGCGTCCTACAGGAAGATGCTGCAGAATCTCGCCTGGGCCGCCGGGTACAACGTGCTCGCGATCCCGGTCGCGGCGGGTGTGCTCCAGCCGATCGGCGTGACGCCTCTCGCCGGCGATGGGCGCGGTCCTGATGAGCATGTCGACGATCATCGTCGCGCTGAACGCCCAGCTGCTCCGCCGCAAGGACATCCGCCCCGCGACGCCGGAGGCCGAGGTCGCATGAGGCCACGGTCCCGGCAGATCGCCCTCCTGATCCTTGCCGTCATGCTGGCGCACATGGCCAGCATGACGGTCGCCCCGCTCGCGATGCACGCCGCCGCGGGCCAGGTCCGCGTACCCCACGCGGAGTCGCATCACGCGGCGCCCGACTCGGCGTCTGTCGATGACCTCGCCTCGGTCCATGCGGCGAGCGCCTGCATCGATACCGGGGAGCTGGCGACCACTTTCCGGGCGCCGGCGCCGCCGCTCGTTGCCTCGGCCGCGCTGCCGGTAGAGATGCGCTGGGACGTCCACCCCGGCGACCTCCGGCGAGCCATCTACCCCGAGCCGCCGCCGCCCGATGCCACGGTGCGGCGGGCCCTCCTGCAGGTCTTCCTGAACTGATCGCACAGGCGTGTTACGGCATCACGACCTGTCATTTCTCGATCAGTTTCGGAAGGACCAATCACATCATGACCACTCGTCGCACCTTCGTCGCGTCGCTCCTCGGCGCGGCCACCTTCGTTGTCCCGGCCACCAGGCTCGCCGCCCAGGGCGGTCACGATATGGACCATGGCGCCTCCACGCCAGCCGCCACGTGCGCCACCCCCACCGCCGGGCACGGCGACATGATGGGGACGCCCATGGCGATGATGGAGTTCGACCTCGCCTACATCGACATGATGATCCCGCATCACGAGAGCGTCATTGCGCTGGCCGAGGTCGCGAAGGACGAGCTGGAGGACGATCGTCTCATTCGCATCGCGGAAGCGATCATCGCCACCCAGCCGGCCGAGATCACCCAGCTGCGGGATCTCCGTGAGCAGTGGTACGGCAGCCCGGACCCGGCCCCGATGAGCGAGGAGATCATGAACGTTTCCATGGGCATGGCGCACGGCTGCGTCGATCAGGGACATATGGACCAGATGAGCAGCGAGTGGCAGCTGGAGACGTTCGCCGCTGCCGAGGACAAGGACCTCGCGTTCATCGACCAGGTCATCCCCCATCACCAGATGGCGGTCGACACCTCGCAGGTCGCCCTTGAACAGGCGGAGCACGAGGAGATCAGGGAGATCGCGACCGGCCGTGATCGAGGCGCAGGAGCGCGAGATCGCCGAGCTCGAGGAGATTCGCGCCGAGTTGACCGCGACCCCGGCTGCCTGATGCTGTCGGCGGTGAGGCCCGGCATCCCGGGTCTCACCGCTACGGCACAGGTTCTGCAGGGCGTCACCCGTCTGGGTAACCGGGAGTCAAGGAGAGGGAGAGATGATGGAGATGACGGCACGCAACCCGGAACAGCAGGGCCAGGGACAGCATGGAGGCATGCAGGGGATGCAGAAGAGCGGCTACGGCAAGCTCGGCATCGCACTGCTGCTGAGCTTCCTGGTTATGTTCCCGCTCTCGATGGCCTTCATCGACAAGTGGAGCCACTTCCATTGGAACCTGAGCAACGCCTACATGGCGCTCACGATGGTCGCCCCGATGGGGCTGATCATGATGCTCGTCATGCGTGACATGTTCCCGAAGAAGGGTCTCAACATCGCCCTCGTCATTGGCTTCGTCGTCATGTTCTTTGGCGGGCTCTGGCTCGGCCACAAGGAGATCGGCGTCGGGAACGACCAGTTCCTGCGTGCCATGATCCCGCACCACTCCCGGGCGATCCTCGTCTGCCAGAACGCGAACATCACCGACCCGGCGATCGACGAGCTCTGCCAGGGCATCGTCAAGACCCAGGAAGAAGAGATCGCCACCATGGAAGTCATGCTCGACGATTAGGGGTGTGATGACGCGATATCGCCGCCGTAGAGGCTGCCCCCGAAGGTCGATATCCGGCACCGAACGCACCGTATAAACGAAACGGGCCGCCGGGAGACTTCCCCGGCGGCCCGTTTCTGCATGGTCCTGGTCGTTACCGAGGCCGGACGCCGTATCCCGACAGCTCCATCTGGCGCGCGAGCAGCGAGGGGCTGGTCAGCGTCGGGTCGTAGGCGACGTGGACGCAGTTCGTGACCGGGTTGACGGAGGCGCCCATCACGCCAACCTGGCGCGTGAGACGGCGCTCGAGACGCTCGGCGTCGAACGAGGATGAGATGCCATCGAGCCGGAATCGTACCTGCTGGAAGCGCGAGCGAGACGGCCCGCGATCCGGCCGCGATCGTTGGAGCGGTGAAGGCGATGAAGATGCCTGCACGTCGGAGGAGGTGTGGTCGCTCATGGCGCGCTCCTTGTGCCGGTGCGGAGTCGATAGTGCCCTGTCGCAACGCTCGATTATCCGCAAAGAGTCAAGATGCCAGCGTATCACGCGGCATAGAGGAACGGGCGATCGGTTCGACATAATATGTCGGATTCGGAATGACCATCGTTGGTCAAGAGGGATGCCCGGTCAAAAATGAGTGCGGCAGGTACCGCAAGCGCCGTCACGGGGAGCATCGTTGGTTCCTGTCCTTCTCAGGGTAGGGAGCGCCAACAGCAAGATCAACAGGTTTTTCACAAACCACCCCGCGGGGTGAGCTCGTTGCCTGCCCGACGGGGTGGCGTATCTGCACCAGGGCCATGCGTTGCCTCGGCGATTAGGTATGTCCCGGTCCCTGGATCGAGTCGGTCAGCCGCTGGCGCTTTTGCTCGAATTCCTCGTCGGTCAGCTCGCCGTTGGCATAGCGGCGCTCGAGGATCTGAAGTGCGGTCGGCTCCTCGGTCTGTGGTAGGGGAGGGGCCTGATGATGGGACCGTTGCGCCAGGGTCCCGATCGCCCATACAACGACGAGCCAGAACGCGACCATGAACACCGTGCCGAGAACCATCCACCAGCCCCAACCGTCGCCCATATGCCACATCATGTCGATTCCTTTCCGCGAAACCGTTCGCCCGGAACGGTGCCTGCAGCCTACGTCGCAGACACCGTTCCTCTGCGATGGTCGAATCTCTGGGCCGGCGGCCGTCTAGATTCCCTGCATGGCATCCAGGGACGTAACGGCATCGTGCCGGTGAGCCAGATCCACATTGGCCATTCGCCACTCCTTTCTCATGCCCTCGGAGCCGGAGGTGCCGGCGCCGGATCGTACCCGGGGGTCGGCGCCCTACACGGACGCGCTAGCTGGCAGGGGTTGCTACGCCCGTGGCTCCGTACCATTCTGTCCGCCACGACTGCATGGTCGTGATCTCCTGCAGTTGCGCGTCGAACATCCGTTGAGCGAGTTGGGCCAGATCCGGGTGCTCCGCAACCTGGATCAGCCCCTCGGTCATCATCAGGGCCATCAGGTGGTGCGGGATCATCGCGTTGATGAACGCCAGGTCGAACGGTTCCGGCGCGGCGCGCATCTCCTCAGTCGCCGCCTCGGGATCCATCATGCCGGCCATGTTCATCATGCCCATGCCGAGATCCTGCGAGCCCTGCATCATCATGCCCATGCCGCCCATCTCGCCCACGGGCATGATCGGGACGTCGGCATACCACTCGTCGCGCATGGCCTGCATCTGCTCGATCTCGGCCTTTTGCGCATCGATGATCAACTGGGCCAGCTCAGTGATTTCCGGGTGCTCGCCGCGCTCCAGCGCGACGTCCGCCATGGCGATGGCGCTCTCGTGGTGCGGCGTCATCATGTCGATGAACATCAGGTCGATGTCATACCCCTGCATCATCCCCATACCCTGCATGCCCATACCCATGGATGAGCCTCCCCTGTGATGCGAAGCATGGTCGCCTTGTTGGGCCAGCGTGACCCGGGCAATCGGATATGTGGCGCCCGCGAGCAGCATGGCGGCGATTGTTCGTCGTGTGGTCAAGAAGGTCATTGGAATCCTCAGCTTTCTCTCGTATGGGCAGTCGGGCGGGCTATTCCGAGCAGCCCGATAGCCCCGTGTCTAGGCGAATTGCCATTCCTGCATTGCCATGACCTGATCGTGGTGCGCCTGCAGCATCACCCCGGCGATCCCGGCCAGTTCAGGGTGTCCGGCCTGTAGCACGGCCATCTCGAGCAGCATCGTGGCGCCCTGGTGGTGAAGGATCATCGCGTTGACGAAGGCGGGCCCCATCGTTTCGGGCGCGGCGCGCAGCGCATCCGCGGCGGCGACCGGGTCCAGGATGCCCATCTTGCCGAGATGATCCAGCTCCCGCAGGGCGCGGAAGTCGGCGGTGCTGTGAACGCGGAGCGGCAGCGCGAGCGACGGGCTGTTGGGGTACCACCGGTCGCGCCATGTCTGGAGCGAGGCGATCTGGTCCGGCTGGGTGCGGATGATCTCCTTGGCGATCCCGGTCAAAACCGGATCCGTGCCGTCGTCGATGACCGCCTGGGCCATCGCGATCGCGGAGGCGTGGTGCTGGATCATCAGGTCAATGAACACCACGTCGAAGCGCTCCGGGTCTATCATCGCGTCCATGACGCCAGTGCCGGCACCCATGCCCATCACGGTCATGCCGGAACCCATGTCGGCGTTGCAGGTCGTAACAGTCGGCGAGCCGTCACTGCATCCCGCGCCGTGAACTGCCATGTGGTCGATTGAGCCACCACCGGTGTGTGCGGCGGCAATAGGAGCGGTGATCACGGTCAGCAACGCGATGGCCGCGAGGAGCCCACTCCGGACAGCGTGAATGTGTGTCATATGTCGTCACCGGGCACGAAGAAGCGAAGCACCGGACAGGGCCGGTGCGCCAGGATGCCAGGACGTCAGTTCAGGAAGACCTGCAGGAAGGCGCGGAACACATCCGGTGCGAGGGCCGGGACGGACCAGGCGGGTACGACGGACAGTGCGGGATAGACGATGTCGCCACGCACATCCGGCGAAGGGACCGCGACATCGCCTGGGCCGGTCGCCGCCATGTGCGGGCCTTGCCCGCCGGGCACGCAGACCTCGACATCGATCTCGACGAGCGCACCGTGATCCATGATCCGAAGTGCCGAACCGGCGGCGTCGGGCGCGCTGTCGGCCACGTGGACGGCAACCGGCGCGGGCGTCGGGGGATCGGGCAGCACCGGATGATGGAGATGGTGGCCCAGCAGTCCAAGAAGGATGAGCACGATGGCCAAAAGCGGCATGGGCTTGTGCACGCGGATCGACTCCTGCCGGTCAGGACGTCCGTCATGCTCTATACCCTGACCCGGTATGCCCACACTACGCTTCCGCAGGCTTGGTGAATAGGGACAGACATCCAAAACTACCCGGGAGGGTGAGCCCGAGCCGGGTCAGCCCGTGGCGCCACCGCGCGTGAGTAACTGCCCGTGGCCGGCCGCGACGAGGCGCTCCTCGTGCCGCTCGGCGTCGTAGATCGTCTCCCCGCGCCGGATCGTGCGGACCACGAAGCCGGTAATCTCCCGGCCGTCGAGCGGTGTCCAGTGGCTGCCATCGAGCATGTCCGGGTCGCGCGCCGTCCATGTGCCCTCGGGGTCGATCAGCACGATATCCGCGTCCGCGCCGATCTGGAGCGCGCCCTTTTTCGGATGGAGACCGAGAATCTGCGCGGCGTTCGACGACAGCATGCGGGCCGCCTGGGCATGGCTCATCTTGCGCTTCGCCACCGCCTCGTCCCAGAACAGCGGCATCGCGGATTGCACGTCCGGCAGCGGGGCGGTCTTCGCGCTGGTGCGCCGGACCGGTACCGAGCCGATGCAATCGACGCTCTCGTCGAGGACATACTCCCAGAGCGCCTCGATCTCGTCCCGCGAGCGCAAGGGTGCCGCCGGGCGGACGGTCCGGTTCGTCTCACCGGCGTCCAGCGCGAGATGGAGCGCGGAGACGGAGACAGTCACGCGCGTGCCCCTCGCGCGGGCCTCGATCACCTGGCGCATCGCCCCGGCGGTCGTCACCCCGCTGAGGTGGACCCAGGCGCCGGTCTCCTCGGCGAACAGCAGCAGCAGCGCCACGGCCAGGCGCTCCGACAGCGGATCGCGCGGGTCGAGGGTGGGGTGGAGCGGCTGCACGGCCAAGGGCACACCGAACGAGCCGAGTGTCTTCATCAGGTCGTACAGCTGCCGCTCGCCCAGCGCCCCGTCGCCCCGCAGCGCCGCCACGAATCCGGCGGTGCCCGTCTGGATCATGCGGGAGACCTGCGCCGCCGCCGGGAGCTGCGGCCCTCCGACCGGTTGCCACAGCGCGATATCGGTCGCGAGGCCGGCCGGGGTGCCAGAATCCGTCTCCGGCATGCCAGGGTCGGCCGCGAACGCCGTGATCCCGCCCGCGGCGGCGGCTTGCTGGAGACCCATCGCGATGTCCGAGGCGCCGTCGCGCGCCAGCCACGGCGTCGGGACCCGGATATCGACGCCGCCGGGGAGCAGCAACAGCCCGGTCGCGTCGATGACCTGGTCGGCGTCGACGCCGTCGGCCGTCGCGAGCATGGCGACGATCTCGTGGTCGTCGATGACGAGGTCGGCGCGAACTTCACCGTTGTCGGTGACGATGTGGCCACCGGAGATCACGGTTCGCAATGACATCACGGCAGGGGTCCTCCCGTCGGGCGCAGGTCTGGATAGGCCGGGGCAGGCGGCGATGAGCATAGAGCACGGCCCGGCATGGTGGGACCAGGGTCATAAGCATGGATGGTCGGTCCCGACATGGAGGAAAGCCTACCCTAGCCATCGCCCTGATGCGACCCCTCCCGGACCCGCTTTCCTGATCGCCCGGATTCCTCTAGAGTGATGCGGCAGGATGCTGGACGGAGAGGAGTTGTGGATGACGCACTCGGTAGACACGTGGGACGTGACGACGGTTGACGAGCTGGTCGGGCTCATCGGCGAGACATCGGAAAAGAGCCGCACCAAAGCAACGTCCCGGCTGACGCCGCTGGTCCGCCGCTTCATCGCCGCGTCACCGTACGTGTTGATGGGAACGGCTGACGCGGAGGGGAACTGCGATGTCACGCCGCGTGGAGATCGGCCCGGCGCCATCCTCGTGCTGGACGACACGACCCTCGTCATCCCGGATCGCCTCGGCAATCGCCGGATCGACTCGATGCGGAACATCATCGCCAACCCGCATGTCGGGCTGCTGTTCATCGTGCCGGGGACGGACGAGACGGTCCGCGTCAACGGCCGCGCCCGTTTGACGCGTGACCCGGACCTGCTCGGGCAGCTGGTGATGGACGGCAAAATGCCGAAGCTCGCGATCGTGGTCGAGGTCGATCAGGTCTTCACGCATTGCGCGCGATCGTTCCTGCGCTCGAAGCTGTGGGAGCCGGCGTCCTGGCCGGACCCGGACACGATCCCGACCCTCGCCGCGATGGACGCCGAGCAACGCCGCGAGCCCCGGCCAGACGAGTCCGCCGGCAAACGCAACGAGGCCTACCGCAGGACGTTGTATTGATGCCCTCAGTAGCATCGGACTGAAATGTCCGATGCATCGACCGAAGGTCGATATCTTTGGTAGTCCCGTGGCTGAAGGAGCGCAATGCGCTCCGGAATGCCCGGGGAGCGCTGGCAGCCGCGCATCTGGCATGCGGCTGCTCTCCGCCGACCACTACGGGTCGGCGCTACCGGGGCGAACGTGCCCTGATATCGACGCTTGCGGCACCTCCGGTACCGCTGTGCGCCGATATCAGGGCCACCATGGGGCCGAGGCTACATGTGCCGCCTTGTGGACCCGGACTCGCTAATCGAAGTCGAAAAGGTCCTCGAAGAAGGAGCGGCGCTTCGTCTTCTTGTGCTTGCGCTGCTCCCAATCGCTGTCCGATTCGCCCTGTCGACGCTCGTCCTGCAGCGGCACTGCGCGCCCCTGCATGTCGCCGACGCGCGGCGTCGTGAACGCGCCCTTCGCGGCCGACCCGGCGCTGGCGCCCGCCGACGAGGCGGTGTCGCTCACCGTGGCCGCGTTCGCGCGGTCAATGATCTTGTCGAGCTCGCCACGGTCGAGCCACACACCACGGCACGTCGGGCAGTAGTCGATCTCGACGCCTTGGCGCTCGGTCATCACAAGTTCGGTCTGGTCAATCGGACACAGCATCTGGCTACCTCCTGGGTAGTTATTTCTTCTTCGCGACGGCCTTATTGCGGCTGTCCTTCACCGGTTTCGCCGCTGGCTCCGAAGTCTCCTCCGGCGCGGTCGACGACTGCCCATCACGGGCGGCGTTGCTGAACTGGTAGATCGTCGTCGAGGTGAACTCCTCGCCCGGGCCGCAGCACGGCGGAGGGGAATTCGTGGTGATTCGGGGCGTCCGGGAAGTTCTGCGTCTCGAAGCACACGGCGTCGGACTGCCGGTAAAGGCGGCCGCTATACCCGACGATCGATCCGTCGAGCGAGTTGGATGTGTAAACCTGCACGCCCGGCATCGTCGTGTGGATCGTCATTACCCGCCCCGAAGCCGGATCCTCCAGCGTGCCCGCCTTGACGAGCTCCTTCGAACCCTTCCGGCGCTTGACCACGAAGTTGTGGTCGATCCCTCGCGCGATGCGGATCTGCGGGTCACGCCCATGGCGGATCGCATCGTCCAGCGGGCGCGGCGTCGTGAAGTCCAGCGCCGTGCCTTTCACCTTCGCGATCTCGCCGGTCGGGATCTGGTCCGTCCCGGTCGGGGTGTACTCCGTCGCGTTCAGCCACATGATGTGGTGCTCGACGTCGCCGGCGGACTCCCCGGCGAGGTTGAAATAGGCGTGGTTGGTGATGTTGTGGACCGTTGGCTTCGTCGTCGTGGCGGCGTAGTCCAGCCGCAGGCCGTTGTCCGGCGTCAGCGAATAGGTAACGCTCACCGTCAGCTCGCCGGGAAACCCCTCGTCGCCGTCCGCGCTGGCATGCGTCATCTTCACGCCGGGTCCATGATCCGTATCGACCACCTCGGCGTTCCAGATGTAGCGGTCGAACGGCCGGTTGCCGCCGTGCGCGGTGAACGAGCCCTTGTTCGGCGTGAGGTGATACTCCGTGCCGTCGAGCGAGAAGCTCGCGCCGCCGATGCGATTCGCGTAGCGACCGATCACCGAGCCGAAATGGGGATGCTTGGCGAGGTACTGTGGCAGCGTGCGGAAGCCGAGCACCACGTTCAC
The DNA here is from genome assembly GCA_963741805.1 of uncultured Chloroflexia bacterium. Lineage (GTDB taxonomy): Bacteria > Chloroflexota > Chloroflexia > Thermomicrobiales > UBA6265 > UBA6265. Next base: position 14,287 of record CAVUJR010000056.1, on the reverse strand, counting down.
CGTTTGCCCGGAGGCGTCCGGGACGTGGAGCTCCTGGATAATCGCGCCGAAGGTCAGCAACGCGACGGAGAGACCGGCCTCGTTCGTGAGCACGAAGCGCTCGACGGGCGTGCCGTTGTACTCACCGTACGTTTCCTGCTCGATGATGACCCCGTGGTCCGTGGACATCGGCTCGCCTTTCTCGTGGATCTCCGACTCGACCATATAACTCCATTCTACGCCCCGGAGCAGGCGCGGTTCCGCCGGCGATGTCCAACAGGGCGGCAGGACTGCCGTATCAGCATGGAGAGATGAAAGCACTCCCGGTGCCACGGGTGAGCCGGCGTCAGCCGATGGTGAATGGGATCCCGGCCGGATCGGTGCCCGGCTCCTCATCGGCGATGCGTTCCAGCGCGGCGTGCCAGCGCAGGTGGTCGGTGCTGTCCGTCGCGCGCCGCAGCACCGCCTCCATCGCTGCCACAACGTCGCTGCCGGTGGAGCCGTCGACGCGGAGCGTGCCGCTCGTCCATGACTCGCGCATGGCGGTAAAGGTCTCCGATTCCGTGAAGCGGTGGGCGTCCTCGACCGCGAAGGGCACGCCGCGCAGCGCGAGGTCGAGCTGGAGCGGCAGCGTCGCCTCCGGATCCTCCGCCCCGTAGCGGATCATCATGTCCGCCACCGGCAGGCCGTAGCGTTCCTCATCGTCGAGGATACGCGCCGCCAGCGTGTCGACCTTTTTCGCGTCGAGACCGTCGATCGCGACCCGGCTGCGCGTCGAGATCAGGGTCAGCAGCCGTTTCGGGCGCGCGGGCGCCGGAGTCGTGGTTGTTCCTCGCGACGTGCCACGGCCCCACCATGGCGCGGCCGAGCCGGAGTGGCCCTGGCGCGACGCTGCTTGCGACGGGCGGCTGGTGCTCCCGGAGGCGGGCCCGTTGCCGCTCGGTGGCGCTGGCCGGGGTGTCGTCTTCGCCGGAGCGGCGAGCCCCGCCTCGATCACGAACGGGCTCGGTGCCTGCTTCCGGCCGGTATCGGGCCGAAAATCCGCCCACGACACGACCAGGTGCTCCGATGCGCGGGTCATCGAGACGTAGAACAGCTTGCGCTCCGCCTCGAGATACGGCCCCTCCTCGCTGCGCGCGTCCGGGAAGATGCCCTCGTTGCAGAACGGCACGAAGACCACCTGCCACTCGCGCCCCTTCGCGCCATGGCAGGTCGACAGAGTCACCTTCGGCACGGCATCGCGCCGCAGCGCCTCGCGCTGGACCGAGATCAGCCGCTCGGCCTCCGCCAGGAACGGCTTGGCCTTACCGCCGTGCTCCTCCGCCAGCGCAATCATCCCGCTGAGCCGCGAGGGCTGGTTCGTCTTCCGGCCGCCGTTCATCACGCTCGACGGCACCGCCCCGAGCACGTCCTCCAGCACCGTCAACTGGTCGTCCAGATCCTTCGCCCGCTTGAACGCCTTCAGCCCGCTTTGGAATGCCGGTCGCATGCGGTCCGGCAGCATCTGCAGCAGCTCTGGACCGGGGAACTGCGTCTCGTCCACCGTCGCCAGCCGCTTCAGCGTGTTCACCTGGTTGTTCGGCAGCCGCCGCGCCCGCCCGAAGCACTCGGCGACCGTCGCGCGGGTCTCCGCGTCCGGCACACCGCGCTTCTTCAGCACCGGGTGCGCGACGAGCATTCGCCGCGCCAGCTCCCACATTACCCGGACGTCGTTCTCGACCCCGATGGTATAGGGCGTCTCCGCGCGGATCAGCGCCGCCTGCAGCTCCAGCAGCTGGCCATTCGTCCGCGTCAGGATCGCGACCGTGTGGGGCTCCCCATCGCCATCCCGCAGCAGCGCCCCGGCCCGCCGCGCCACGGTCAGCGCCTCGGCCTCCGCGTTGCGCGCATGCACGCCCTCCACGGTGCCGGGCAGGTCCTTCGCCGCTTTCGGCTGCTTCGGGATGCGCGTGCTGTTGTGCCGGACGACCTTGCCCGCGACGTCGATCACCTTCGGCGGGCAGCGGTAGTTGATGCTTAGCTCGTAATGCGTGAACGCGCGGTCGAATGCGCCCTTCGGGTTGATCAGGTACTCGGCCGAGGCCCCCCGGAAGCCGTAGATCGCCTGGTCGTCGTCGCCGGTGACGACCAGCGTCGCCTGCGCCGAGATCGCGTCGATCAGCTCGCAGTCGAGCTTGTTGATGTCCTGGAACTCGTCGACGATCACCTCGTCGACCGTCCCCTGGATCTCGGCCATCAGGGCCGCGTTCTCGCGCAGGCGGATCAACGGCCGCAGCTTCTGGTCGTCGAAGTCGATCCCCTTGCGCTGCTGGAGGAATTGCTCATAGGCCACGTACTCCCGCGCGAGGTCCCGCCCGAACTGCTTGTCCTCGACCCGGGAGACGATCTGCTCGTTCTCCAGGTCGCGTAACAGGTGCACCCGGTTCTTCGCGATCCAGCTCGACAACGTGCGCGTGTTCACGCTGCGCGGGTCGAAGACCTCGTTCTTGATCTTGGACAGCATCGAGCTGAAGACCTGGTGCCCGTACTCGTTGACCAGGTCGTTCAGGTACGGCGTCGCCGGCCAGAACGGCTCGGAGATCACGCGGTTGCGCTCGTCCGGGAAACGGTTGCGCAGCAGCCCGTACCCGTAGGCGTTCAGCGTCTCGACGCGCGCCGTCGGACCGTCGCCGCCGTTGCGCAGCTTCGCCCGGAACGACTCCGCCGCGTTGCGGTCGAACGTCAGCACGAGGATCCGGCTCGCCGGAACACCTTGCCGGATCCTCGCCTCGACGCGCCGGGCCAGCGTCTCCGTCTTGCCCGACCCCGCCGGCGCCACGACGCGGATCGACCGCTCCGTCGCGTCGATCACCTTCTGCTGGTATTGATCCGGGGCCGGCCTCGTCGTGGGGTGGGGTTGTGCGATCATGCCGTTTCCCCCGTACACCCGGCCCTTGTGGCCGGTTTCTCCGCCCAAGACCCGGCCACAAGGGCCGGGTGTACGCGATGGGTCGTCATCACTCCGCCTCGTCCGGTTCGTCGACGGACTCGACATCGTACGCCGGGAACCGCCAGCCCATGTCCCGGTCCAGCAACCCGCCATGCCCCAGCGCCGCGAGATCGTCCGAGGTTGGGTGCTGCCCGGCGAACAGGCGCGGCAGGACGAGGTCCGCCACCGTCGCGCGGGAGTACATCGAGCACGACGCGAGGCTGACGATCGGCACATCGCCGTCGTCGAGATGCCCCAGCCAGAACATCGACCCCGGGTGCGCCGGCGCCCCGTGCCGGACGATCCGGGCGCCGATCTCGTCGATCGCCCCCTGCGTCGCGTCCAGCGGGTCCATCATGTGTCCGCCCGCGGCGAGCAGGATCGTCGCGCCGTCCACCAGCATCCCGCGCATCGCGGCCGCGACCTCATCGACGCGATCGGGGACATACGCGAACCGCAGGATACGTCCGCCATACCAGCCGACCTTCTGCCGCACGGATGCCTCGAACCGCTCCCGCAGGTGGTCGATCTTGCCCTCGGTGACGACGACTCCGGCGACCAGCGGCTGGAACGGCAGCACCTCGACGATCGGCCGCGGATGCGCCTCGATCTCGAACACCGCGTCCTCGAGCACCGTCCGGTCGATCGCCACCGGCGCGATCTTCACCCCAGCGACGATCTTCCCGGCCACGACCGGCAAATGGTTCGGCGCGGTGAAGATACCGAGATCCGGTCGCGTGTTCAGCTTCAGCAGCGCGTCCGTATCCACCCGTAGCAGTCCCTTGCGCATCGAGACGAGGTTCACCCGGCTCTGCACCGGGTCGCGCTGCATGACGCCGTCGCCGTGAAGGGCCTCCGCGAGGCGGACCGCCGCCTCGTTCTCATGCACGTCGTCCTCGCCGAGCATCACCGCATGCACCGGCAGCTCGGAATCCGCCAGCACCGCCAGGTCCTCCGCCGCGACGCGTTGCCCCTTGCGGAACCGCGCCGAGCCGATCCGCAGCTCGCGCGTGATCACCGCCCCGACAAGGTCGCCGGCGCGCATCTGGACATCGGTTGGCGGAACGGCGATCGGGTGCATGAGGTCTCCTGCTGGCTATCAGGGCAATGATACGGGGTCCGGCGAACGAATGCAGAACATTCGTTCAGGATGCGTTCCACGCACGCTCTGTGGGAGGGTCCAACCATGGGTGCCCACATCAACCGCACCGGTACCGTCCGCAATGCCGTCACCTCACGCATTCGCTGCCCGTGGCACACTCTGCTGAGCCGCCAACGCCAGAAGGGAAGTGACACGCGATGACTTCAGCCCGAAACCCGTGGGACGCAGGGGCAGCCACCTACGACAACGACCCCGACCATGGCCTGCGCGACCCAGACACCAGGGCCGCCTGGCGCGCCCTGCTCGCGGAGCACCTGCCTGATCCGCCAGCGGATATCCTCGACGCCGGCTGCGGAACCGGCTCGCTCAGTCTCCTCCTGCGCGACCTGAGCCATCGCGTGACCGGCATCGACACCTCCGGCCCGATGCTCGACCTCGCCCGCGCCAAGCTGGAGGGCGCGGGACACGCGATGCCCTTCCACGAGATGGACGCCGCCAGGCCCGCGTTCCCGGAAGGGTCGTTCGACATCGTCCTCTCCCGCCATGTGCTCTGGATGTTTGACGACTTCCCCACCGTCCTCGACCGCTGGCTGTCCCTGCTGCGGCCAGGCGGGCGGCTCCTCCTGATCGAGGGCTTCTGGCACACCGGCGGTGGCCTCCACGCCCTCGACCTTCTCCATGCGCTCGAAGCCTTCCCCGGCGAGGCTACACACATCGACCTCAGCGCCAACCCGCGACTCTGGGGTGGCGAGGTGCGCGATGAACGCTACCTTGTCGTGTTCTCGACCGGGTCTCTGTAGCGGAGGACTTTCGACCACAAAGCGCCACATCAACCGGGCGGATGTTGGTCGAAATGTCCTCCCTCTCGGGCGGAGATGCCTATCGGCCCAACGTCGCCATTCCTTCGTCGATGTCCACCGCATACCGCACATGCCCATCGACCCCGTGCGTCGTCTCCGCCGTGAACACGCTGTCCAGTAGCGCCTCCTCCACCGCGTCCATCGTCGCCGCGAAGAACGGGTCCAGCATCCCTGTCCGCGATGCGCTCCCCCTCGCCGGTGGAGAACGCGATCGCGTAATCCCCGCTACCGTGCGTGAACCCGGCGCCGACGCGCCCCATCGCGAACACCGCCCGCCGCGCCAACCGGTCGAGCTGTCGGCTGTCCAGCGGGGCGTCCGTCGCGACGATGATCATGCAGGAGTTGCCGCCCGGCTCCTCAGCCTCCGGCGCGGGAATCGGCGTGCCGAGCACCGTCAGCGTCCCCGAGAAGTTCGCCTGCACGAGGACCCCCACGGTATACACCGTCGTAGGGGTCGACCGCGTGGCGACCCGTGGCGACCCGACCCCCCGCGACGACGTACCGATCCCGCCCTTGAACCCAAGCGCGCTCGTCCCGGCCCCCGCTCCGACGCACCCCTCGTCAACCGGCCCACCCGTCGCGCCGTCCAGCGCCTGGAGCACCATCGCCTCCGTGATCGGCCGCGCCCGGATATCCGAGAGGTACCCGTCGTTCGTCTCCCCGACGACCGGGTTCACCGAGCGCATCGCCTCGTTGCCCGGCTGCCGCAGCATCCACGTCACCAGCGCGTCCGCCGCGCGGAACGCCGACAGCGTGCCGGTCAGCACGATCGGCGTCTCGATCTCGCCCAGCTCCGCGATCTGCGTCGCCCCGACCAGCTTCCCGTACCCGTTTCCCACGAACAGCCCCGCCGGGATCGCCTTTCGCGTCGAGATCGCGTCCGGCACGATCGCCGTCACCCCGGTGTGGAACCGCTCGCCTTCGTGCAACGTGACCTGCCCGACGCGCACCCCGGGAACATCCGTGATCGCGTTGTGCGGGCCTGTCGGAAGGTTGCCCGGTGTGATGCCCAACTCTCGCGCCCGTGGTCGTGTCATATGGTCTCCAGTAATCAATGAATGACGCAGCGGTAGCGGAGGACGTGCGGCGGACGGCGCTGATATGTCCTTGCACGGTGTGCCGCAATGTCCTCACTTGTGGGCCGCCGACCATGCATTTGGACCGTCGAGCCAAGGGTATCTGCAAATGAGCGGTATCATGACCCGAAACACCGCCAATCCCAGCAGGAGGAAACCATGCCCGAAGGATTCATCCCGTTCCGTGGCTTCAACACGTGGTATCGCGTCGCCGGGGAGGGTGAGGACCCCGGCAAGCTCCCACTGCTCTGCCTCCACGGCGGCCCCGGCTCCCCGCACGATTACATGACCTCCCTGGCGCAGGTGACGGCAACCGGCCGCCGCGTCATCTTCTACGACCAGCTTGGATGCGGCCGCTCCGACCGGCCGGATGATCCCTCGCTCTGGACCGTCGATCTCTTCCTCGACGAGCTCCGCACGGTCATCGCCCATCTCGGTCTCGACCGCTACCACCTGATCGGCTCCTCGTGGGGCGGGATGCTCGCCATGGAATACGCCCTGACGCACCCCCAGGGGCTCGCCAGCCTCGTCCTCGCCAGCTCGCCGGCCAGCATCCCGCAGTGGATCGCCGAGGCGAACCGGCTTCGTGAGGACCTCCCGCCGGACATCCAGGACGTCCTCCAGGAGCACGAGGCGGCCGGCACGACGGACGATCCCGCGTATCACGATGCCACAATGGTCTTCTACCACCGGCACGTCTGTCGCCTCGACCCGTGGCCGGAGAACGTGCAGCGCAGCTTCGACGAGATGGGAATGCAGGTCTACACCACCATGTTCGGCCCGAGCGAGTTCCACGCCACCGGCACGCTCAGGGACTGGGACATTATCGACCGCCTCCCCGGGATCGCCGTCCCCACGCTCGTCACCTCCGGCCGCTACGACGAGGCCACCCCGCTGGTCGCGCAAACCGTCCGCGATGGCATCCCGAACGCCGAATGGGTCCTCTTCGAGCACAGCGCGCACATGGCCTTCGAGGAGGAACCCGAGCGGTACATGCAGGTGCTGGACGCGTTCCTCACCCGCGTCGAGGGTGGGAAGTCATAGAGACCCTGCCTCCGGGGGTCACCTGATCACCGGTAGGGGAGGACGTGCGGCGGGTGGCACTTTCCCGCCGTCACGCATACGCCGCACGGTCCTCCACATCAGGGTGCCTACATCGATCGTGTATCTAGAACCCGAGCACCGAGCACCCGGCGCGGCGAACCTCCGTCGCGCCACGGTACACGCCGGTCGCGGGGTCCCGCATGATGAGCTGGACCGCGCCTCCGACGTCCCAGGGGCCAACGACCTCCAACGGGTGACCACGTTCGAGCAGGGCCGCCGCGACATCTTCACCGATGCGCGACTCGATCTTTCCTGCCGGATTGCCGAGCGAGAGCTGGTCTCCGAGCGTGAAACGGGGCGCCTCGATTGCCTGCTGCACGTCCATCCCGAATTCGAGGACGTTCACCAGCATCTGCACATTCGTCTGCACCTGCCAGTGGGCGCCCGGCGTTCCCCCCACAAGGATCGGTTCCCCGTCCTTGTGCACCAGGTAGCAGTTGAGGGTGTGCAGCGGCCGCTTCCCTGGAGCCAGGCAGTTGGGTGAGCCTTCATCCAGGTTGAACCCCTGGAGCCGGCTGTTCATCAAGGCGCCGGTGTCGCCCATCACCACGCCGGATCCGGCGAAGAGACTGTGGATGTACGAGACCATCATGCCGGACTCGTCGGCGACGCACATGTATGTCGTGTCGGGGTGCGACTGCGCCGGCGACATCCGGTGCTGCGCCCGATGGAGATCGATCTGCTCCGCCTGTTCCCGTGCATGCTCGTCGGACAGCAGGTACTCCAGCGGGATGTCGACGACGTCCGGGTCACCCAGGTAGCGCATCTGGTCCTCGAACGCGAGCTTGATCGCCTCGATCTCCAGATGCAACGTCTCCGCCGAGCCGGGTCCGTAGTGCTGCAGGTCGAACTGCTTCAGGATGTTCAGTGTCAGCAGCACAAGGATGCCCTGGGAAACCGGCGGCTGCTCGGAGACGGTGAAGCCGCGATAGTCGATGGAGACGGGCGCCCGCTCGTCGGTCCGGTGACGCGCGAGATCATCCAGCGTGAACAACCCGCCGTGCGCGTCGGAGTAGTCGACAAGCTCCCGCGCGATCTCCCCCGTGTAGAAGTCATCGATGCCGTGCTCGGCGACCCGCCGGAGCGTCGACGCCAGGCCAGGTTGCCGCCAGATGTCCCCGACCGCCGGGACCTCGCCGCCCGGCAGGAACACGGCCGCGCTGTCGGGGAATTTCCGGTATGTCGGGGCATCCAGCGTCAGCATGTGGTGGAGGCGTGACGACACCGGGATGCCGTCCTCCGCATACGAGATCGCGGGTGCGAGCAATTCCGCGAACGACATCGTCCCGTAACGTTCGATCGCGTGCGCCCAGCAGGCCAGCGTGCCCGGCACGGTCGATGTCAGCAATCCGTCTTCGGGGATGCCGCCGATCTCCCGGTAATGGTCCAGCGTGGCCTTTCCGGGCGCGGCGCCGCTGCCGTTAAGGGCGATGGCCCGATTCTCACGAGGGTCGTGGAAGAGCATGAACGTATCGCCGCCCAGATGCCCGTTGCGCGGCTCCACCACCATCAGGACCGCTGCCCCGGCCACGGCGGCATCGATCGCGTTGCCGCCACGGCGCATGATATCGATCGCCGTCTCGCTGACAAACTGGTGCGCCGATGCCGCCATACCCCGTCGCCCCATCGACATATCGCGGGGCGGTCCAGACTGCTGCTCGACCGCGCTCGTCAGCTCGTGTGTCATCACCTGTTCACGGGTCTGTGTCATGTGGTGCCCCTTTCTCACTGTCACGGCGTGTGGATAGAAGTGCGGCTAGAGGTCGTAGGATGCCAGCCATCCCCCGACAACCTGCAGGAAGTGCTCGGTCTCGTCAATGAACGGATAGTGGCCGCTCTCTTCAAAGATCATGAGGTCGCTGTGTGGGATGCCGCTCGCGAGCGCGTGAGCGTGCGCAATGCTCGTGATCCAGTCATGCCGCCCGGCCACCACGAGCGTCGGAACCTGGATCGCCGCCAACTCTTGCCGGACGTCATAGTCGAGCAGGGTTGGCAGGATCGCCTTCCGTGTATCCAGACGGTACGTCGCCTCGTCCGCGATCTCCCTGACGCGCTCGACAGGAAGTTGGTGGAAATACAGTGGCAGGATCTCTCGCCAATCCCTGTGGAAATCGCTGTCACGCTGAAGGCTGCCGTTCCAGAGACGCTCCAGCGCCTCGAGCATCCCAGGTGTTCCTCGTCGCGTTGCCGTCTCCAGGGATTCGTCGCGAAAGCCATAGCTCGCCGATGTGTCGACCAGCACCAACGCCTGGATACTGTCCTGATGCCGGAGGGCATACGTCAGGCTCAGGAACCCGCCATACGAGCTCCCGAGGAGGGTGATCTGCTCTGCCCCGATGGCCACGCGCACATCCTCAATCGACTCCGCCATCCCGTCGAGGCTGTAATCACTCGACGCGGCGGACAGTCCGTGCCCGGGCAGGTCGAAATACACCACCGTCCTGCCATCGGCCAGCGGATCGAGCCAGGGGCGGAAGAAACTGTGGTCCGTACCGGGAGCACCGTGCACGGTGACGACGGCCGGTCCGGTCCCGCTGGTCCAATACGCGATGCCGGATGCTGTGCGGAGTGGTTGCGGCATGGTCATGAGCGGATCATCTCAATCGTGGGTCGAGCGTGTCCCGGAGCGCATCACCGAGGAAGTTGAACGCGAGAACACTGACGAAGATCGCGCCACCCGGCGCGAGCGCGAGCCACGGAGACATCTGGATATAGCCGCGGGCCGTATTCAGCATCGCGCCCCAGCTCGGTGTTGGCGGCTGGATACCGAGCCCAAGAAAGCTCAGGCCCGCTTCTGCAAGGATCGCCGCAGGGATCGTGATCGACGTTTGCACGATGATCGGCGCCAGCGTGTTGGGAAGGATGTGTTTGAGCACGATTTGTGTGTGGCTCGCACCCAGTGCCCGGGCGGCCTGCACGTAGTCGAGATCCCGCAGCGCGAGGACCTGCCCGCGCACAAGGCGCGCAAATGTCGGCACGCCGGTCACACCGATGGCGATCATCGCGTTGTTGAGGCTCGGCCCCAGCATCGCCGTGATGGCCAGAGCGAGGACGAGCGTCGGGAAGGCCAGGAGGCCGTCCATCAGCTGCATGATCAACGTGTCGACCAGTCCGCGTCCGTACCCCGCGAGCAGCCCCAGGGCGGAGCCTGTCACCAACGAGATGCTGACGGCGATCACCCCGACCATCAGCGACACGCGCGATCCATAGACGATCCGGCTGAACGTGTCCCGCCCCAGCTCATCCGTGCCGAGCCAGTGTGCGCGTGTTGGCCCCTGCAGCATGGAAAGGATGTCTTGCTTCGTGGGTTCGTATGGGGCGACAAGTGGCGCGAGTATCGCCGCCAGTCCGATAAGGATCGCGACGGTGCCACCGAGCACGGCGAACTTGGAGCGGAGGAGCCGCCTCATGACCCCCCACATCAACGACCGTGGCTTCGTCTGCGCGAGACCGTCCACCCCCAGGACGGGGAGCGTTGGTTGTGCGGCGTCGGTGTCCAAGGGAGTCCTCGATTCGTCTCGCTAGAGATAGGAGATACGGGGGTCAAGCCGGGCGTAGATCAGGTCGGTCGCCAGGCTGCTGGCAATCCGGATCAAGGCGAGAAACAGGATCACACCCTGCACGATCGGGAAGTCACGCGCGAAGATGCTGTCCACGACCAGGCGCCCGATGCCCGGGAGGGCGAAGATCGTTTCTGTCAGGATGGCGCCACCGAGGACGCTGCCCATCTGGAGGCCGATGATGGTCACCACGGGGAGCATGGCGTTCTTGACCGCGTGACCAAGGATCGCTCTTGGTTCGCTCAGGCCCTTTGCCCGGGCTGTGCGCACGAAATCAGCCCCAAGCACCTCCAGCAGACTGGACCGCATCATCCGGGAGATGGTGCCGGCTAACGCTGTGCCGAGCGCCAACGAGGGCATGATCATCAGCTTGAGGTTTTGGATGGGATCATCCCGGAAGGGCACATACCCGCTTGGCGGCAGCCATCCCAGCCATTCGGAAAACACCAGGATGAGCATGATCCCCAGGAAGAAATTCGGGATCGAGATGCCCGTCAGGGCGAGCGTCGTGCTGGCCACGTCCGCGGCCGAGTTTCGTCGGATCGCCGCAATGATTCCCGTCGGCAGCCCGAGGGCGACCGCGATGATCATGGAGAGGACGCTCAGCTCGATAGTGACCGGCAGGCGCGACCCGACGGCCTCCACCACTGGCTGCCGCGTCCGGATCGAATCCCCAAGGTCGCCGGACAGGACCTGGCCAAGCCATCGCACGTACTGGATCGGGAGTGGCTGGTCCAGGCCGAGCTTCCTGTTCAGCGCCGCGATGGCGTCGGCTGTGGCGTCGTCCCCCAGCATGAGCCGCACAGGGTCGCCGGGGGTGAGGTGGATCATGAGGAAGGTCAGCAGGCTGACCAGGAACAACACCGGGATTGTTCCTATCAGCCTGCTGACGATGTATCGCAGCATGAGGTCTTACTGTTCCAGCCAGGTTTTCTTGAATCGCATCAGCGCATCCGGAGTGACGGTGAAGCCCTTCACGGCATCCCGTGCGGCGAAGGAGGCCGGCGGGAAATACGTGAAGATATAGGCCGCGTCCGCGTTGATCAGGTCCTGGATTTGCTGGTAGAGATCGGCACGTGCCGCCTGGTCCTGCTCTGTTCGTGCCTGGTCGATCAGGTCGTTCACCTCCGGGTTCTCGTACTTCCCGTAGTTGAACGTGCCACCGGTCTGGAAAATGGGCTGGATGTTGCCGTCGGGATCGATGCGTCCGCTCCATCCGAGGCTGAGCGCGTCGAAGTCGCCCTGCGCGCCGGCGTCGAGCAGCGCCCCGAACTCAAGGGTCTGGATCTCGACCTGGATACCCACTTCAGCGAGCGCCGCTTGCATCAGCTGCGTGATCTTCTGCTGCTCGGGTGTATTCGCCGCCTTCAGCGTCATGGAGAAGCCATCCGGCTCGCCCCCGGCCTCAAGCCGCGCCCGGGCTGCGTCAAGGTCTCGCTTGACGACGGGGTAATCCGGGTCGTATGCCCAACTGCTCGGCGGAATTGGCCCGCCTGCGATCTGGCCCACATTGAAGTACGCCGCGAGCATCAGGGCGTCCCGATCGATCGCCAGGGAAACTGCCTCGCGCAAGTCGCGGTTTGCCATCGGACCATCGACGGTGTTCAGCCATAAGCCCTGATACCCCACCCCCGGGCCGTTCAGGTACTGGAGTCCTTCCGTTCCCTTGATCCCCTCGATATCCTTGGGGTCGACATTGAACAGGAAGTCGATATTCCCGGTTCGGAGCTCGGTGAGTGCAACCGATGCGTCGGGAATCGGGCGATACCTGATTCCGTCCAGATACGGTACGCCGTCCTCAAAGTAGTCCTCGAAGCGCTCGAACGAGATATGGTCATCCGCGACCCACTCGACGAACTTGAATGGTCCCGTTCCGACCGGGTTCCGGGTGTAGTCCTCACCAGACGCTTGTCGCGCCGTCGGCGAGACAATGTAGCCCGCGCGGTCCGAGATGATCGAGAGGAAGGGAGAGAACGGTGTCTTGAGGGTGACCTGGACGGTAAGCGGGTCGGGAACGGTCACCTCCTGGATGTTGGCAATCTCGGAGCGCCGCGCCGATGCGTTTGCCTCATCAAGAATCCAGTCGAAATTCCACTTGACGGCTTCGGCGTCACAGTCCGTGCCGTCATGGAACTTGATGCCTTCACGTAATTTGAAGGTGTAGACCAGGCCGTCCTCCGAGATATCCCAGGACTCCGCGAGGTCGGGCTGGATCTCCAGGTTCTCATCCGGAACGACGAGTCCGTTGTAGACCGTGGTGTAGACGTTTCGGTCGACGCCAGCAGACGCGCCATGGGGATCGATGCCAATGATGTCGGAGTCCAGCGCCACCCCCAGGGTGCCACCGCGGACCACATCCGCATCTGCGGCCGGAGTCTCCTGGCCGGCTGTCAGCGCCGCCGTCGAAGACAGGGTGGACCCTGCGAGGCCCGCTGCGGCAAGGAGCTTCAGCGCGTCGCGTCGCGGTAAGGTGCCGTCGAACAGGAACGAACCCGGGCGGGAATCGCGGTCAGCAGACATAGGTTTTCTCCCATTCCTGAGATGCAAAGAGACTGGAATTCACTCTACGACCGGCCACCAGACTCGTCAACAGGCTTCCATAAGATGACGATGTATTTGAGCCTTAACGGAGAAGACCGGCCCTGCACCTGGGCCGGTCTTCTCAGAAGGATGAGGAGTGGAATGGTCGGTCGCGCCAAGAGGCTGGGGCGCGGGTCTTGTCGTGTTGAGGAAGGGCCGGTCGACCTAGTTCTGCACCTGCAGCACCGGCATTGATGGCGTCGGCATCAGCGGGATGCGCATCGTCACGCGCGTCGTCGTCGCGTCCGCCACCTGCAACGGCTGCAGCCGCTCGTTCGCGACGGACGTCGTCGGCACGCGGTTGCCCGTGCCGGCCGGGGTGTAGGTGAACACCTCGACGTTGTCGGCCTTCGCCGGGTTCGTGTTGAAGCGCGCCACCTCGTCGCCGTCATCCAGGCCGTCGCCATCGCTGTCCGTCGCCACCGGGCTGCTCCCCAGCTCGCGGACCTCAATGCCGTCGACGAGCCCGTCGCTATCGGAGTCGGCCGCGAACGGGTCGGCGTCCAGCGCGATCTCCGCGCCGTCAGCCAGACCGTCGCCGTCGGTGTCGGCGTGGAGGATATCGGTGCCAACCCGCAGCTCTTCACCATCCAGCAGACCGTCGCCGTCCGTGTCGGCGCCGAGCGGGTTGCTGCGATGGGCGATCACCTCGTCACCGTCAGATACCCCGTCACGGTCGGAGTCAGGATGAAGCGGGTTCGTGCGGTAGGCGCGAATCTCGTCGGTATCGGTCAGGCCGTCATTATCCGAATCCTGGTGGGTCGCGTCGTCCTGGAGGGCCGCCGGCGCGGTGCCCGGGCGCAGCGGATGGTCGCTGGCGAGCGCAGCGGTCGATGAGCCCAGCGCGAGGGCAAGGGCGACGGCGGTGAGCAGGAAACTGGCGAGCGTGCCGGCGCCCTTCATAAGACGGGTGGCGAGTGAACGGTGTAGCGACATGGACAGGCGACTCCCTCGAGATGGAACAGGTCTGGATGCTGGTCTGGTCGGTCCCCGGCCCTCGATTGGTGGCCTGTCTCAACAATAGGGGCGGGGAGGTCCGGACTCCATACGACAAATGA
>CAVUJR010000055.1:0-25489 GCA_963741805.1 uncultured Chloroflexia bacterium | reverse complement strand
TGCCTCGTCCTCCCTAGTCTGGTCATGGGGCCCACGTCAGGCACCCGGATCGTCCCACGGTAGCGGAACGGTACTGTACCCGCAATCTATCGACCGCGAAGACGGGGATCCAGGACATCACGGATACCGTCGCCGATCAGGTTGAGGGCGAACACGGTGATGGTGAGTGCGGCGCCCGGCACCAGCATGGTCCACGGCGCCTGGGACAAGTAGACGCGGGACTCGGACAACATCCCTCCCCACGACGGAATGTCAGGAGAGGCGCCCGCCCCCAGGAACGATAGCGTCGCCTCCCCCAGGACGGCCTCTGCGAAGACGAAGCTGGTCTGCACGATGACCGGAGACATGCAATTCGGCGTAATGTGCCGGAAAAGAACCCTCGATGTGCCAGCCCCGATCGACTGCGCCGCCTCGACGAATTGGGCCTCCGACGTGCCCATCACGACGCTGCGGACGACGCGGGCCATGCGCGGCGTGTTAACGACCGTGAGCGCGAAGATGACGTTCGACACGTGCGCGCCACGGACCGCCATGATCCCGATCGCCAGGACAATGCTGGGGAAGGCCATGAGCGCGTCCATGATGCGCATGATGATGCGGTCCACCTTCGGCATGAACCCGCTGACCAGCCCGATCAGCCCCCCCGTCACCATCGTCAGCGCGGATACCGCGACACCCACCAGCAGGGACAGCTGCGATCCCTTGATGGTCCGGCTGAACACATCTCGCCCCTGGCCGTCGGTCCCGAACAGGTAGTCAGCCCCGGGGGCGAGGAGCCGGTCCGACGGGTTCTGCAACGTCGGGCTATGCGTCATGATCAGCGGCGCAAGGACCGCGGCAACGATGACGATCAGGATAAGGATCTGCCCCACCAACAGGTTTGGGTGGCGGGACATGATTCGCTTCAGTTTCGTCCACACCGATGGTCTCTGGAGCGCGCGTTCGCCCAAGGTCATTGTTGCTTCCATGGTGTCTCCCTACCCGCGTCGGATGCGCGGGTCGAGCACCGCGGCGATAATGTCGACCGTCAGGTTCACAACCACGTAGATCGTGGCAATGACCAGGACGGTGCCCTGGACGAGTGGAACATCCCGCCGCCCAACGGCCTGGATCAGCAAGCGCCCGATACCGGGGATGTTGAAGATCTGCTCGGTAACGACCGCGCCGCCCAGCAGGGCAGCGATCGTCAGGCCGATGACATTGATCACCGGGAGGAGAGCGTTCCGGAAAGCGTGGCCAAGGACGACACGAAACTCGCCGACACCCTTGGCCCTGGCCGTCCGGACGTAGTCGGAGCTCAAGACCTCAAGCATCATCGAGCGCGTCATCCGGGCGAGGAGAGCCGCCTGGGCGACGCCCAGCGTCACCGCGGGCAGGATGATGTACTTCAGCGAGTCCCACAGGCCATCGCCAAGGGACGAATAGCCCGCCACAGGCAGCCATCGGAGCTTCACCGCAAAGATGAGGATGAGGTTGAGCCCGAGCCAGAATGTCGGCATCGAGATACCGACGATGGCAACTGCCATCGTGCCTGCATCGAACCATGTGCCCCGATTCTTAGCGGCGATGATCCCAAGGGGAAGGCCGACGGAGAGGGCCACAATGGTGGAGAAGAACGTGAGCATGAGCGTTGGCTCGGCGCGCTCGATGAGCGATGAGGTGACCGATTGATTGAGGAAGATCGAATCGCCGAGGTCGCCTTTCAGCGCGTTCCCCAGCCAGCGCGTGTACTGCTCGATGATTGAGTCGTTGAGCCCCAAGTCATCGCGAAGCTCAAGTCGCCGCTCCTCGGTGGCGTCCGGTCCGAGCAGGATCCCTGCCGGATCACCGGGGGTCAGCTTGAGGAGCAGGAAGACGCCGGTGGCCACCAGGAGCATGACCGGCAGGGTCGCCAATAATCGACGAAGGATATAGGAGGCCACTCGTTTCCCTCCGAGTCCGTATCCATCCCCCGCGCACCGTGATGAGGCGGGACAGGAGAAGCGCACGATGCTCCACGTCATCGTGCGCTTCGTACGTCGGCGGGACGCCCTTTCCGAGTAGGCGTCCCGCCGAAAGCCGGCTCAGCCGAATCTACTCAAGGCCGACATTCCAGAAGGCCCAGTCCGGGGTGTTGGCGTACCCCTTCATCTCGTTGCGGTGCGCGCGGAGGACGAAGTTGTCGCCGACCTTCACCACCGGCATCTCTTCCCAGAAGACCTGGGTGTAGGCATCGATCGCGGACTTAAGTGCGGTGTCATCGGACGCGGCGACCATGTCGCTGACCGCCTGCTCCTTGGCATCGCTCTCCCAGAATCCCGGCCATGCCGGGTCATTGAACGGCTGGGTGGCCGGATGGGAGTACTGGCTGAAACCCGTAAGGAAGATCTCGTAGGCCGTCGGGTCCGACCGGTTCTGTACCAGAGTCGCCCAGTCGGAAACGATCAATTCCACCGGCACGTCGATCGCCTCGAGCTGCTGCTTCACGAAATCGGCGATCTTGAAGTTGTAAGCGTACTCGTGCGTCGTGATCCACCGGATCGTTTCGCCGTTGTAGCCCGCCTCCGCGAGAAGCGACTTGGCCTGCTCGGGATCCGGCTTGTCGTAGTCGTCCGCGCCCGCCGTGCTGTACCAGGCAGTCTCTTCTCCGCAGACAGAGGGGTCGGCGCGGATCAATTCATCGCGGCCGAATCCCGCCTTGAGCGCCTCGCTCTGGCTGAAGGCAAGTTGGACGGCCTTGCGCGCCTTCGCGTCGGTAAACAGGCCCTCCTTCTTGTTGAAGACGGGCGCATACCAGTAGTACGGCTTCACGACGATGGACGTCAGCGACGGGTCGCTCTCGATCATGTCGTAGAAATCGGGCGGCAACGGATCTCCGAAGTGGTACTCACCTGCGATGACGCCATTCGCACGCACCGACTCGTCCGGTACCGGGATGAAATCGATCTGGTCAACGTAGGCGATGCGCCGGCCGGCGAGGCCATCTGCCTCCTCGTCGCGTGGCGTGTAGTCATCGAAGCGCGCGACCCGCAAGTACTGGTCGACAGCGTGCTCGACGAATTTGAACGGGCCAGTTCCGATGAACTGATCCTCACCAAGCTGGTCCTCGCCCGCGGCCTCGGCGATCGCGGCCGGCACGACGAACGCTTCTGATCGTGCCAGGAAGCTGAGCAAGACACCCGTCGGCTCATTGAAGACCATGGTCACCGTTGTGGGATCGGTTGCTTCCATGGACGCCATGCGCTCGGCGATCCGCTTACCGCGACCGTTAATGGCGCCCCACCGGTTGAGCGAGGCGACGACATCGTCAGCGACGAGTTCGGATCCATCATGGAATTTAATCCCGGACCGCAGCTTGAAGGTATAGGTGAGCCCGTCATCGGACAACGAGTGATCCTCAACGAGCATGGGCTGAGGGTTGAAGGCCGAGTCGAACGCAAAGAGCCCCTCGAAGACATGCTGGCTCAGGTTGTTCGTGACCGTCGCCGTGGAGAACATCGAATCCAGCACGGCGGGCGGCTCACCCACAATCGCAACCTTGAGGGTGCCGCCTTGCTTCAGCTCTTCCTGCGCCGCGGATGCGAATGAAAGACGACTGAATGGAAGTCCTGCACCGCCAGCAAGGCCAAGCGCTGCCGCGCCCTTGAGTGCTGAACGGCGGTTCAGCCTCCTGGGCAAAATGAGCGAGTCTCGCGAATCCTTCGTCGGCATGAGCATCCCCTTTCTGAGAGATACGTGTTTCGAAGCCGCTGATCCGGACCTGTTCCCCTCGCGCCTATGCGAGCTATGTGGAGAGACCTTCACGCTACTCCACCTCTTCAGCGCTGTAAACCCTTCGCGTCGAAAACAGCGGAACCACGACACGAACAAGGTTCGAATCCTTCCTTGCCGCATCTCAAAGCCCCGTCGGGCACGAACTCGTTCCGGGTACGTGACCGTACACCATTTGCGCGCTATCCTTGTCGGAAGCATGACAGGCCACGACGCACCATCCCGGGAGCCCCGCCCACCTATGACCACGGCCAAGACCGACGCAGGCCATGCCAACGTCACGGACGTCGCGCCGATGCGGCGGCAATACCTCCAGATCAAGTCACGCTACCCGGAGCACATCCTGATGTTCCGGATGGGCGACTTCTACGAGACGTTCGACGGTGACGCCCAGATCGCCGCCGATGTGCTCGACATCGTCCTCACCTCGCGCGAAGCGGGCAAGGGCGTCCGCGTGCCGCTCGCGGGCATCCCCTATCACGCGGCCGACGGCTATATCGCCAGACTCATCGCCGCCGGGCACAAGGTCGCCATTTGCGAGCAGATCGGCGAGCCGACCAAGGGCAAGAAGCTCGTCGAGCGTGACGTCACGCGCGTCGTCACGCCGGGCACGATCCTCGACCCGGCAATGCTGGACGCCCGCACGAACAACTACATCGCCGCGGTCGTCATCGACGGCAGCCGCGCAGGTATCGCGCACGCCGACATCACGACCGGCGAGTTCCTGACGACCGAGATCCATGAGGAGAGCCAGGAGGAGGCGCTTCTGGCGCTCGGACGCGAGTTGCTTCGACTGCGCGCTGCCGAAATCGTCGTCTCGACCGACTTCAACGACGCGCTTGCACTCCCCCAGGCCGCGTGGATCCCTGAAGAGACCAGCATCAGCCGCACCGATGCCTGGCGATGGACCGAGGACCGCGCGGCCGAGCGCCTGATGCGCCACTTCGCCGTCGAATCGCTGGACGGCTTCGGCGCGACCGGGAAGCCGTTCGCCATCCGCGCCGCCGGCGGCCTCCTGCAGTACCTCGAGGAGACCCAGCTCAGTGGGCTCGACCAGGTCACCGCACTGGAAACCTATTCGACCAGCGGGTTCATGACGCTGGACGCCCAGACGCGGCGCAACCTCGAGCTGACCGAAAGCCAGCGCGGCGACCGCAAGCTCAGCCTCACCGCTGTCCTCGACCACACGCGCACGCCAATGGGCGCGCGTTTGCTACGGAAGTGGATCGCCCAGCCGCTGCTCGACATCGACACGTTGAATAGCCGTCTCGACGGCGTCGAGTGGTTCACGAAGCATCCCGGCGAGCGCGCCAAGATCCGCGAGCTGCTCGGGAAGATCGGGGATATCGAACGCCTTGGGAACCGCATCACGACCGGGATCGCGACCCCGCGCGATCTGGGCCAGCTACGCTCGGCCCTCCAGGCGTTGCCGGATCTCGAGCCGCTGGTGCGCGACCTCCCCGGCACACCGTCCCTGCCGGACGCGAGCGCCGTGGCGGATCTGCTCGCCAGCGCGCTCGTCGACGAGCCTCCCGCCGTGCTCGGCAAAGCACCGGTGTTCCGCTCCGGGTACGCCAGCGATCTGGACGGTCATCGCGCCCGGGCACAGGAGGCGCGGGAGTGGATCGCGAACCTCGAACGTACCGAGCGCGAACGCACGGGTATCAAGACGCTCAAGGTCGGATACAATAAGGTGTTCGGGTATTACCTCGAGGTCACCCAGGCCGCGCTGGCGAACGCCGAGCGCGAGCGGATGTCGCGCGGTGTAAGCGGCTCGCCGCTGCCGGATGACTACATCCCGAAGCAGTCCTTGGCAAACGCGACGCGCTACTTCACGCCGCAGCTGAAGGAGTACGAGACGCTCGTCCTCACCGCCGAGGACACCCTCGGTGAGCTGGAGGCCGACCAGTATCGCAAGCTGATGAAGCAGCTCGCCGGCTATACGGAACGCCTGCTACGCGCCGCGTCTGCCATCGCATACATCGACGTCACGGCGAACCTCGCGGAGGTCGCGATCGACCGGGACTATGTGCGGCCGGAATTGCGATACGACGACGCGATCGACATCGAGGATGGCCGGCACCCGGTGCTGGAGACCACGCTCCCCGCTGGTGAGTATGTGCCAAACGACGCCCGACTCGACACCGACCGCGACCAGGTCGTGATCCTCACCGGACCGAACATGGCCGGCAAGTCGAGCTGGCTGCGGCAGGTCGCGCTTATCACGCTCATGGCGCAGATCGGCTCGTTCGTACCCGCATCCCGCGCCTCGATCGGTATCGTTGACCGCATCTTCACGCGCATCGGAGCGCAGGACGACATCTCGACCGGGCAATCGACGTTCATGGTCGAGATGCTGGAGATGGCCAACATCCTCCACCACGCCACGCCGCAGTCGCTGGTCGTACTGGACGAGATCGGGCGCGGCACGAGCACGTACGACGGGCTGGCGATCGCCCGCGCCATTGTCGAGTACGTCCACAACGCGCCTTCACTCGGCTGCAAGACGCTCTTCGCCACGCATTACCACGAGCTGACCGAGCTGGCCGAGGTCCTTCCCCGCGTCACCAACTCCCGCATGGACGTCCTTGAAGATGGAGAACGGGTGGTCTTCCTGCGCAAGGTGGTGCCGGGCAACGCCGACAAGAGCTATGGCATCCACGTCGCGCGTCTCGCGGGCATTCCGAAGGCGGTCAGCCGCCGCGCCGAGGAGATCCTCGCCGAGCTCGAGTCGCAGGAGCCGGGGTCGCAAAGCCGAGGTGTCCGCCGCGCGGCTATGCGGCAGCCCGTGCCGAATTCCGCCCCCAAGATGCAGCTCACCTTCTTTGACGCGCCCAACCCGGTGGTCCAACGGGTGCGCTCGCTGGACGTCGAGGCGCTCACTCCGCTGGACGCCATTCGCGTGCTCTTCGAGCTGAAGCAAGAAGCCGAAGGCTAATCGGCCGCGGTGTGCGCGCTCGATCTCGCGCCCGGACCTCGGACACCACTGAGGGCGGTGCGAGGACGTTTCGTCATCGGGGCGCCGACGTGCTACAACACCTGCGGCAGGCATGCGCCTATCCGCCTGCCGCACCGCAACCCGCACAACACTCCGGAAACCGAGGGATATGACGGCACCCGCCACCTCCACCCAACCCCAGACCATGCCCGCTGACAAAGGCGGGCGTTTTCGCCGTTGGAGCATCACCTTCGCTGACCGCCTCGGTGAACTCACTCCCGGTCAACTCATCGCCATCCTTTGGATCTCCAGCATCGTCATGGCCCTGATGCTGCTCGGCTCCTCGCGCGATTCTATCCACGGCACGATGAACATCGTCGAGAACTGGGGCGCCGTCGAGCGCGTCGCTCTCTGGCAGAACTGGTTGGAGCCGGTCATCCCACGCTACGGACTACCGACTGGCGTGATCGCATGGGGTTTCCGCGCCGCGATGCTGGCCGGATTCGTGGCCCAGGTCGCCGCCTTCGTCGTCGTGATGCGCTCGAAGAATCCGTCTATGTGGAAGTGGATGATCGGCCCGATCGGCGCGCACATCCTCCAGGGCGTCCTGATGGTGCCGTCGAACTCCGACGTCTTCTTCTACGAGGCGGTCGGGGACTTCGCGGCCCACGGGCTTAACCCGTTCACCAGCGAGCTTATGGACTGGCCGGACCACCCCCTGATCCCGTTCAACTTCTGGATCGATATCGGGACCGTCTACGGTCCGCACTGGGTGAACTACAACCGTATTGTAATGAGCTTCGTCGGGCCGGACCCAATCGTCGCGACACTGGTGCAGAAGGCCCTCTCAGGCATCTTCGCCCTCGCCCTTGGGGTGGTGATCTACTGGTTCGCGAAAAGGCTCAGCGGTGGCAACCAGACGATGGCCGTCGCGGCCGGCGTGCTCGTCTCATGGCAGCCGAACATGATCCTCGAGAGCTCAGGACAGGTGCACAACGACCCCCACACGGTCCTGATCGCGACGATCGGTCTCGCGGTGGTCGTCCTTGGCGGCATGGCAGCGTTGCGGGCAGGAATCATCCTCGTCGCGGTTTCGGTGATGATCAAGTTCATCACCCTGCCCCTGTTCGGCGTGCTCGGCATCATGCGCCTCATCGACCGCAAGAAGCCGCAGGGGTGGACAAAGCGGATCTTTGGCAGCTGGATCCTCGACGGCATCGCGATTGCCGCGGTGATTGTCGGGGCGTTCCTGCCGTACTGGGATGGTCCGGAGACGATCGACGAGATGTTGGCCGAACCAGACCGGCTCTACACGCATCCTGTCTGGCGTGGCATCCAGTCGCTGCTCGGGTTGCTCTTCCCCGATGCGGTATCCGGCGGATGGACGGCGATCACGCGCCCCACCCTTCAGGTGTCCACGATCGCCTTGTCGATCGCTGTCGTTGTGTGGATGGGCTGGCGGCTCTGGCATGCGCCGCAGGTCTCCAGCGCCCCGGACGAGGACCCGCTCACGCCGGATGGTCTGCCGTGGTGGACGCCGACGCTTCTCTACGGCTGGTTGTTCATCTTCCTGATCCTGTCGTTCATCCCGGTGAACTCGCACCCGTGGTATTGGGTTTGGCCGGTCCCGGCCGTCGCGCAGGTGGTCGCGTATGAGATGCGGCACGAGCACAAGTGGACGCCAGCGTCGATGCCGACCTGGTTCTGGGTCTACGTCTGGGGCAACGCCCTTATCACCCTCGCCTATCACACCCGCATCGCCCGCTACTGACCGACCCGCGATGTCTTGCACCATGGGTGCGAGACATCGACCAAAGGTCGATGACGGTGCGGTGATGTTCGTCCAAGAAGTCTGCCGCTTCGCGTCCGGTCTCGCGCACATGGTGCGAGACGACGAAACCACAGACCACGAAAGCGGCCCGGGGATCGATCCCCGGGCCGCTTCTCCATCGATTTCCTGTTGAGGGCTATCCCTCAAACTGGATGTCGACCTTCATCTCGGTGTTGCCGCGGAAGAGGCTGGCGACCGGGCAGGTCTGTTCCGCCTGCTCGGCGAGCGTGCGGAACTCGTCCGCGCTCAGTCCCGGCACCCTGCCCTTGATGACCACATTGGCGTGCTTCACCTCGAGCCCGCCGCCGTCCTTCGGGCCAACACCCACCGTCGACTCGACGTCCAGCGTCTCCGCCGGGGTGCCGTTCTTCGCGAGGACGCCGGAGAGGTTCATCGCCAGGCAGCCGGAATGAGCCGCAGCCAGCATGTCCTCCGGACTGGAGTACCCGTTTGGCTCGCCGAGACGGGACGGCAACGACATCTTCACGTCCTTGAACGTGCCGATGCCGGAACTCACGCGGCCCTCGCCTGTCTCAAGATCGCCTTCCCAAATCGTTCGCGCGTTGCGGTCTGTAATCGCCATGAATTACCTCCTGATGGGCTAGACCATCCACTCCTAACGGTCGATGGCCACGTACCCATCCGATCTCGCGATTTCCGCGCCACGGCGATCGAGGAGACCGGCGGGGAACACCTGGAGTCCGATTTGACCTGCTCTTGTAGGCGCACGCGAACCCCAAAGTATCCGCGCGCAGGACCCTCGGCCCCACTTCGCAGAAAGAACTGAGACTGCGCCAGTCGCCAACATGATGCACGCGACTGTTCTCGCTCTGGAGGATTGAAGGACACTCCTCCAGGATGCTACCTCTCTCGACGGCCCCCCATCCCGGTCCTCAGGACAGTGGCTCAGGCGTACCTATGGGGTCGCCAATCGTCGGCGTCACCCGCCGTTCAGGATAGGGAGCTTCCTCTCCAGAGATTCTCCACGCGTACCAGACAATCAGGATGGTAACGACGATCTCCAGAATCCCGAATATCCAGTAATAGGTCCATGTCTCGCCAATCAGGTTGCCGATATTGACAAGCGCAAACACCGCCCCTGCTGTGATATTGATCCAGCGATTCACTCCGGAAGGAAGGATCAGTGAAAGGAAGATCATCAACGTCGGAACGATGACCACAGCTGACGCAGCCACGAGCGTGAACTGCGACACATCTTGTGGTCCCATTTTTCCGTTACGTATGTCGTCGAGCTCTCCCGGCCGATAGAGTGAGAGAACGTCCGCATATACGTAGAGAAACATCATCGTTGCCCACAGCGCCGAAAGTATCGGTCGCAGGCGGATGTTTGCCCGATCCATGGTCTCACTGCCTCATTCGTGGAGAGTCGGCTTGATCAACCGACTAATGCGTCGTTGCATCACGGGCATATACGCAACCTGCCCGGGCTCCGAAAGGTGACCACCGAATCAAAGGCCGCGGTTGGGCCGCAGTCTCCTCTTCTGTATTCAGTATGCATCCAGATTACAAGGATGTAATGCCGGAGCATGAGGCTGTGACCCGGATGCGAACGGGCCCCTTCAATACGGGAACTCCGACGAGGCCCGAACATACACTCGTCATTCGTCGTTCATCGGCGCGAAAGGCGCTTTCGCCAAATCGCATCGCAGCGAGAATAGAACGACCTCATGCTTCCACGAGCGAAATCCCACGATCCAGATAATGGTGCCCAGTTCCCGAAGCCGCTCAGCACCTCTGGAGCAAGGGCGCTGGCGAGGGACTACGAACTGGGCGGAGGATCCAGGTAGACGGTCTTGACCTGCGTGTAGAACTCCCGGGCCGTCTTGCCCTGCTCGCGGGAGTAGGAGCTGGACGCCTTATAGCCGCCAAACGGCACCTGGGGCTCCGCGCCGGCCGTCTCGGAGTTGACATGGACGATACCGGCCTTGATTTCCCGCACGAACTGCATCGCGCGGCCGAGATCCCGCGTAAAGAGCGACGCCGAGAGACCGTAGCGGACGCTATTCGCGACGGCGATCGCCTCATCGACATCGTCGACCGGGATGATCCCCAGGATCGGGCCGAACATCTCCTCCTGACCGAGACGTGATGCCGGGTCGACGTCTGCGAAAAGCGCCGGCGTGACGAAGTGTCCGTCCGACAGCGACGATGGCCGCTCGCCGCCCGTCAGGAGCGAGACGCCCTCGGCCTTGGCGCGCTCGACCTCTCCAGCCACACGCTCGGCCGCCCTGGCGTCGATCAGCGGCCCCATGGTGGTCGCGTCATGCAGTGGGTCACCCACGACCATCGCCTCGATGCGCGCCTCCAGCCGTGAAGTGATGTCGCCGACGATGCGGCGGTCGACGATCGCGCGGCTCGTCGCGGTGCATTTCTGGCCGCTGCTCATCATCGCGCCGTTCAGCACCTGCCCGACGGCGTGGTCGAGGTCGGCGTCGGCGAGCACGATTGCCGGGTTCTTCCCGCCCAACTCGAGTTGGATCTTCGCGCCGCGCGCCGACGCGATCTTGCGGATGCCCTCGCCCACGTCGCCGGAGCCCGTGAAGGAGATCGCGACGACCCGGTCGTCCTTCACAATCGGGTCACCGACCTCGCCGGCCGGCCCGGTGACGAGGTTCAGCACGCCCTTCGGCAGCCCCGCCTCCTCCAACGCCGCAACGAAGTGCACAGCGCAGAGCGGCGTGGCAGACGCCGGTTTGAACACCACGGTGTTTCCGAAGGCGAGCGCAGGCGCGATCTTCCACGCCGGGATCGCGATCGGGAAGTTCCACGGCGTGATCACGCCGACGACGCCCAGCGGCTCGCGGAGCGTGTAGAGCATCGTCGTCGGGTTCGCGCTCGGATAGTGCTCTCCGACCGGCTGCTGCGCCTCACCCGCGTGGTAGCGGAGGATCTGCGCCGCGCGCATCGTCTCGCCGATGCCCTCTTTGAGCGTCTTGCCCTCCTCGCGTGTCAGGTCCCGCCCGACCTCACTGGCGCGTGCCATGAGGATTTCGCTCGCCTTGTAGAGGATGTTCGCGCGGGTGATGGCCGACGTCCGGCCCCACGCCTCGGCCGCCTCCTCCGCCGCCGCAATCGCCTTGTCGGCATCCGCCGCCGTGCCTTGCGCGAAATGCCCGATCACCTCGGACCACCGCGCGGGGTTGCGGTTTTCGAACGTCGCCTCCGAGGCGACCCATTCGCCGTTGATGAAGTTCCCGAAAACCGGAACGCCTTCGCGCTCGCCCACCACACCGTTTGTACCCATGAGATTTCCTCCAGACAGATCACGCCAGATGGAACCCAGCCTATCAACCGAACGGTTGACCGGCAATTCATCCGGGCTGCCGTCGTTCCGCACGTCACTCAACGCCAAACTGGAATGGACGACGAAAGGAACACGCAGACGATGACATCGGCCGTACAGATACGAAACGCGCGCAAGCAGTTCGGGAGCCTCACCGCCCTCGACGACGTGACACTGGAGATCGACGCGGGAGAGATTTTCGGGCTGATCGGCCCGAACGGGGCGGGCAAGACGACGCTGGTCAACCTCATCACCGGGATGCTGCCCACGGATGCGGGCGAGGTCCGGACGCTGGGTCTCGACCCGATTCGGCGGGAGCGCGAGCTCCGGGAGCTTGTCGGGGTGCAGTTCCAGGAAGCCGAGCTGCCGGCGATGATCCGCGTCCGGGAAGCGCTGGAGCTCTATGCATCCTTCTATCGTTCACCCCGACCGTGGCGACCATTGGCCGGGCAATGGGGGCTGCAGGACAAGCTGGACGCGCGGTTCGACAAGCTGAGCGGCGGCCAGAAGCAGCGCCTCTTCATCTGCCTGGCCTTGCTGAACAGCCCAAAGCTTGTCGTCCTCGACGAGCTCACGACCGGTCTCGACCCACAGGCGCGACGCCAGAGCTGGGAGCTCGTGAGGGCGATCCGCGACAGCGGTACGACGGTGCTCCTGGTCACGCACTTCATGGACGAGGCCGAAGCGCTCTGCGACCGGATCGCCATCGTCGATCGAGGGCGAATCGTGGCTCAGGGCAGCCCGGAGACGTTGACGGGTGGCACCGGTGAGCGTCGAATCGTGTCATTCACCAGCCCGGGGGCCGACCGCCTCCCCTCCCTGACCGGCTTCGGCTCCGTCGAGGTCGCCGGATCCCGCGTCACCGTGACCGGCACTGGATTCCTGATGGCCAACGTGGCCGGTGAGTTGGCGCGCGCCGGCATCAATCCAACGGACCTGCGCGAGGAGCGCAACTCGCTTGAAGACGTCTTCCTGCGCATGACGCGGGGCGCTATGGAGCATGTCGCATGAGAGCCTTGGCCATGCTGACCTACACTGAGTTCAAGTTGACGCTCCGGGAGCCCATGGCGACCTTCTTCACGCTGATCTTCCCGCTCATGATCCTGGTCATGTTCGGATCGATCTTCGGCAACGAGGCAAGCACCGATCTCGACGGCTGGGGAGCGATGGATGTGAGCGTGCAGGGCTATGTCGCGATGGTCGTCGGCACAGTCACCATGCTCGGTATCCCGATCGTCGTGTCCTCCTATCGCCAGTACAGGATCTTCCGCCGTATGCGTGCCACGCCACTCCAACCCGCCACGATCATCGGGGCGCACGGGTTGGTCAACCTCGTCATGACCGCGCTGGGCCTGACTCTCCTCCTCGTGGGCGGGCGGGTCCTGTACGGGCTGCGAATGCCCGAGAACGCAATGGGCGTTGTCCTGAGTGCGATCGTGAGCTATGGCGCCTTCGCCGCGATCGGCTTCCTGATCGGCGGCACGGCACCGACCTCGCGCACCGCCCAGGTGATCGGCAACGTCATCTACTTCCCGCAGCTGTTCCTGGCCGGCGCCATGCTCCCGCGAGAGATGTTTCCCGAGTCCCTTCGCACCTGGACGTCGTGGCTGCCGATGACCCAGATGGTCGACGCCATCCATGACCCGTGGACGACCGGTTCCGTCAACTGGACGGCGCTGGCGGCGTTGATGGCGATGGGCGCCGTCGCGGGCGCGCTCTCCAGCAGGATGTTCCGATGGGAAGGTTAGGCCGGTTCCTGCACGGTACGAGTCTCATCCGGCCCGGGATCGGCTCTGGCCCGGCGGTCGTCGACCAGGGCTGGTTTAGTTGGGTTCGCTGGTTCCAGTACGCCTTTACGGGGTTCACCCTGCTCGCCATCATCGGCGCGCTGACCGATGGCACGATCTCCAGCCGAGAGCGCACCGCCAGCGTGCTCATCGCGCTGTTCCTGGCTGGCTGGATGTGGTTCCGTGGGCGATGGGAGCGCGTGAAGACCACCGGCGATGCCCTTCTCTACTTCATCGTCCTCCTCCCGCTGCTCACGATCGCGATCCGGCTCTACGACGGGTTCGGGCTGCTGATCTTCGGCGCCTACTGGCAGGGGTTCGCCTACTTCCGGATCCGGGCAGCCATGCTGTATGCCCTGATCCTCACGGTCCTCATCCAGATCGGATTCAGCGATGCGACCAGCCTGTCGCCGAGCGAGCTCTCCATCTCGCTTCCGCAGGTACTCGGTGGGGTAATCGGCCTCCTGGTCGCCGGCATGATGGCCGCTTATATGGAGGGTCTTGGACGGGAGGCGGACCGCCGGCAGGGACTCCTTAACGAGCTCCGTGCCGCCCAGGACGCCCTGGCCGCCCGCGAGCGCGAGAGCGGCATCATGACGGAGCGGCAGCGGTTGGCCGGGGAGATCCACGATACTGTCGCCCAGCATCTCACCAGCATCGTGACGAACCTGGAGGCCGCGGAATCACGCGCGGAGACGAACCCGGATGCGGCGTGGGACCATATCCACGCGGCACGGGAGGCCGCCCGCCAAGGGATCGCCGACGCTCGCGCGATGGTCGCCGCGCTTCAACCCCAGGTGCTCGAAGGGCGTTCGATTTCGGATGCCCTGCGGCAGGTGAGCGAGGATTACGCCACGGCCGCCGAATACCGGGTCCTGTTCGAGGAGGCGGGACCAAGCGGGCGAATCGATCGGCTCCAGGAAACGATCCTCATCCGGGCCCTCCAGGAATCGCTGCAGAACATCCGTAAGCACGCTGGAGCATCCACCGCGACGGTTTCCCTGAACTGGCTCGACGATGAGGTGATCCTCGACATCCAGGACGACGGCGCCGGGTTCGATCCTGCAAGCGTTCCGAAGCCATTGAACGGGCATCAGGTTGGGCTGCGGACGATGCGCCAACGCGTCGAAGGAGCCGGCGGGACCTGGATGGTGGAATCATCCCCCGGCGAGGGCACGTCGCTGGCCGTATCGTTCCCGCTTGGGGGTATAGATGAGGGAAGATAACGCGAGACCGATCAGCGTCTACCTCGTCGACGACCACGCCATCGTGCGGACCGGTATCGCCGGAATGCTCGCCGATGTCGAGGGAATGGCGGTCGTCGGCGAGGCCGGCGACGGCCTGGCCGCTATCACCGGCATCCAGGACCATGATCCGGACGTTGTGCTCATGGACCTTCGGATGCCCCGGCTCGACGGACCGTCGACCGTCTCGCGCCTGCGGGAGTCCGGAGACAACCGCGGGATCCTCGTCATCACCACCTACGACACGGACGCGGATATCGTCCGCGCGATCGAGTCCGGCGCCAACGGCTACCTGCTCAAGGACGCCTCGCGCGACGAGCTTGTCCAGGCGATCCGGGCGGTCTCGCGAGGTGAATCATGGCTCACACCCTCGGTCGCGACCCGGTTGATGGGCCAGATGCGCAGGCCCGCAAGCGAGGCGCTGAGCGAGCGCGAGACGGACGTGATCCGGCTCGTCGCAAAGGGCCACAGCAACAAGGAGATCGCGGCTGAGATGCACATTAGCCAGGCGACCGTAAAGACGCACCTGATTCACGTCTTCCGCAAGCTCGACGTCAACGACCGCACCGCCGCCGTCACCGTCGCCCTCGAGCGGGGCATCATCTCGATCTAGCCAATCGATGACATCGCACTGACATGTGCGATGCACGTCTCCAGCGGAATTGGTCTACGGCCAGTCGATCCGCGCCGAGCGGTTCTGCAGCAGCAGATCCGCCAGCACGATCGCCAGCATCGCCTCCACCACCGGCACCGCGCGCGGCACGACCGAAGGATCATGCCGGCCATAAACGGTGATCTTCTCCGGCTGCAGGTTCTTGTTGATCGTGTCCTGTTCCTGCTCGATCGACGACGTCGGCTTCACCGCGACCCGCACCACCACGTCCTCACCCGTCGAGATGCCGCCCAATGTGCCGCCGGCGTTGTTGTTCCCGATGCGGACCGTGCCGTCCTCAATCAGGAACGGGTCGTTACTCTCCGAGCCGCGCGAGCGGGCCAAATCGAACCCTCGCCCGATCTCGACACCTTTCGTGGCCGGTATGCTGAGCATCGCCTGCCCGATAAGCGCGTCGAGTTTGTCGAACGTCGGCTCGCCCAGCCCGACGGGGACGTTGATCGCCCGCGCCTCCACGACGCCGCCGAGGCTGTCCTTCGCCTCCTTGGCCGCCATGATCGCGTCGACCATCTTCTCCGCCGCCACCGGGTCCGGCGCGCGCACGATATTCTGCTCGATCTGGGACCGGTCAAACGTCTCGTTTTGGATACCGCCGATCTCGAATGCGAATCCAAAAACGTCGGCGCCGACCGACGCGAGTATTTTCTTCGCGATCGCCCCCGCCGCGACGCGTCCCCACGTCTCGCGCGCGGACGATCGGCCACCGCCCCGATGGTCGCGATGGCCGTACTTGCGCCAGTAGGTGTAGTCGGCGTGACCCGGACGGAACACCTCGCGGAGGTTGTCGTACTTCGAGGAGTCGGCGTCGGCGTTGTAGGTGATCAACGAGATCGGCGCGCCGGTCGTGATGTCCTCGTACACGCCGGAGAGGATCTCGGCGCGGTCGCGCTCGCCGCGCGGCGTTGTGACCTTGCTCTGGCCGACACGGCGACGATTCAGTTCGTGCTGGATCTCGTCAACAGTCAACGGCAGACCGGCCGGCACGCCCTCGATCACGACGCCGAGCGCGGGCCCGTGCGATTCGCCCCACGTCGTGAGGCGGAAGATCTTCCCGAAGCTACTCCCCATGGTCCCCGGTTTCCTGCCCTTCCATGGCGCGCATCTGCCGGCGCCCCTCGTCAAAGAGGATGCCGTAGACGTCATAATTCAGGTCTGGCGTCTCAACGAACCCCGAAAGCTCGTACATCCGCCGCGACCGCGCGTTGTTCTTCTGGGTGCTTAACCCGACGCGGTCGGCGCCGGCGTCCAGCATCCGCGAAACGGCCGCTCGCAGCGTCTCCCGGCCAAGTCCTTGCCCCTGACCATGCGGGATGACGGCGATCCGGTCAAGATGCGACCAACCCCGGAAATGCGTGATGCCGAAGTACGCGACGGCCCGGCCATCGATCCGGCCGATCCAGATCTCGACGAAGGGCATTCGGGCGTACGCCAGGAACTCGTCGCGGCAGTTGCGCCACAGCCAGGGGAACGCCGCCGCGTCCAGCGCCATGAGCTCCCCGAGCGCCTCATCGTCTCCGCCGAACCAGGGCTCGAACACCATCTGCGGCGGAGGCGCACCGACGAGCAAGTCCGTGGGAGAGCGATGCTCGTAGGTGAGGATCGACTCAAGCTTGGCGAAGGAGTTCCGCTCGTAGAAGCGCGGGCGGCGAATCTCGAAGGCGTCGAGCAGCACAAACGCCGCTTTGCCCTGGGCACGCGCCGCCTCGATTGCCCCATCGAGCAACTTGTCCTCGTGCTCGAAGGCGTGAAGGACGTTCACGCTCGGGATGTCGCGGCGATGACGCCATGGAGTGACGAGCAGGAACTCCCCGCTGGCCGGATGCCACTGGGACAGACCCGGCGCCTGGATCACCAGCGACTCCGCGTCACCAGGACGCAAGCGCGGGTGGCTGCCGGTGCGCAGCTGGGGGATATCCGCCGGGGTCAGGACCTGTACGACGTCGTCCGGCAGCTTGCGCCGCCCGCGGGCGAACCGCCCCGGGATCATCGCACCTTCTCCAGGCCAAGCAGCCCGATCGCCGTCACCGGCACATGCGAGAACCCGGGCCGCGCGATGGTATAGCGTCGCGGCACATACAGCGGGATCACCGCGACATCGTCAATCAACATCTGCTGCGCTTCCATGTAGAGATCATGCCGTGCCGCGTCGTCCGCCTCGTGGCGAGACGCGTCGAGCACAGCGTCATACGCGTCGTTATGGTACCCCGTGTAGTTGTCCACGCTCGATGACGCCCACAGCATCCGCAGGAGTGCCTCCGGGTCCGGGTAATCCATGCCCCAGAAAACCGAATAGGCATCCCAGGCCTGGTCGCTCAGGCCCGAGAGGAAGTCCGCCCAATTCACCTGCACCGCCTCGATCCGCAAGCCCAGATCACTGGCCAGCACATCACGCATCGCCTCGACCGGCGCGGCATCGGCGGCGAAGATGCGGATCGGCGGGACGCTCGCGGCGTCACCGTAGCGAGACGCGGCGATCTCCCGCCGGGCGCCGTCGAGGTCGAACGCCGGAAGATCCGCCCGCCAGGCCCGGCCCAGGACGCCGCTCGGGATCACGCCCTCCGGCGCCATCACGATATCGCCGAGCGCCGCGTCGACATAGGCGTCGACGTCGAACCCGCGCTGGATCGCGCGCCGGATATGCGGATCGTCGAGCGGCTCTTGCCGGCCTCCGAAGGCGACGTAGGCGAGCGCGAACTGCGGCGTCTCGAACACCTGGTATCCGTCCAGGCCGGTCGCCGGGTCCATCAGGAGCGGGACCAATGGCGCCCAGGCGTCGTCGAGCAGATCCAGCTCCCCGTTCTGCAGCAGGTTCTCCGGCGCGCTCGCCGAGAGTCCGAGCCGGATGCGGACATCCGTGACCGGGACCCGCTCACCGCGCCAGGTATCCACCGCCCGCAGCGCAAGCTCCGTCTGGGGCTCAATAGCTTCGATCCGATACGGTCCGGACCCGTTCAGAGCGAGCCACCACTGCGGTTCGCTTGTGTCCATCCTACGATCCAGGATCGACGCCGGGACAGACGCCAGCCGCATCAGGAACGTCGTGGAAGGTCCATCCAGCGAGATTCGCACCGTTCCCTCATCAACGACCTCGATGCCCGACAGAGTCTCCGCACGCCCCTCCATCACCTCAGCGGCGCCGGCGATGTCACCAAGGAACGTTACGCCTGCCAGGGGCAACCCACTCTGCTCCGAGGTCGACGGATGAAGCGCGCGGGCATAGGACCACGCGATGTCTTCCGCCTCGATGGCACGGCCGTCGTGAAAGCGCGCGTCCTCGCGCAGCGTGAAGGTATACGTCATCTGGTCCGGCGAGACGTCGATGCGTTCGGCCAGCTCAGGCACGGGCAAGAGGTCCTCGTCGTACCCGACGAGACCGCGGCAGACGTGCCGCACGATGGCTGTTCGTCTGCAGGTCGCGCGAGAGCGCGGGGTCGAGCGTTTCGAGCCCGCCGACGGGCCCGGCCAGGCGCAATCCGTCCTCCGGGCGCCACGGCTCTGCCTGAGCCACCGCTCCGCGGGACTGAGCCAGCATGCCGGTGGCCGCGATGGCGGTCGCCATCAGCTGTCGTCGATCGAGTTGGTGCCTCGGAACGCCCGTATCCATGCGGTGGATGATACTACCCGGCGGCGGTCCGGCGCGCGGTGAGTACAATAAGGGACACGTTGCGTTCCACGTCTATCCCTGCCATCGAGAGAGTCTCATGCCCACCCAAATCCCCCTCTTCCCGCTCGGAACCGTGCTCTTCCCCGGAATGCCGATTCCGCTGCACATCTTCGAGCCGCGCTACCGGCAGATGATGCACGAGCATGGCGACGACACCTTCCCGTTCGGCGTGGCACTCGTCCAATCCGCGCGGAAGCCGCAGAGCACCTTCCCGTCGCACGACGTCGGCACCGCCGCCCTCCTCCTGGAGCGCGAGCAGCGAGAAGACGGACGATGGGATGTCGTCGCGAGGGGCGAACGCCGGTTCCGGATCGTAGAGATCGACAAGTCGCTCCCCTACACAGTGGCGACGGTGGATTGGATGGAAGAAGAGCTTGGCGACGCGACCGAGGCGGACACGCTGCTGCGGATTGTCGGCGCCCAGTTCCACCGCTACGCCGGCGGCATCGCGCGGCTCACCGGGCGTCACTTCGTCACGATGACAATCCCCGAAGACCCGATACGCGCGTCCTACGACCTCACGTCGCGCCTGCCGTTGCATACGTGGGAGCGTCAGCGCCTCCTGCAGGCAAACACCGCCGTCGAGCGCCTGAGCGAGCTGTCCTACCTCGTCGAGCGCGAGCTGGCCCTCCTGCTCCGCGCCGGCGCCGCTGGCCTCGCCCTCAACCACCCCGGCGGCATGTTCTCGCTGAACTGAATTCGGCCACAGGGTGATCTCGGACACTACAAAGGGCCGCGCTTACGTAGTCTCGGACCATGTGTCCGAGACATCGACCGAAGGTCGATATTCACCCGTCCGCTACTCCGTCGACTCCAACAACTCCAACGCCAGACGCACCGTGCTCCCGATATCGTGCTCCCCCGTGTCGATAAAGAGGTCCGCCGCCTCGAACGCCGGTCGTAATCGCTCATGCTGGACGGCGTAGATCTCCGCTGACCAGGTCGGGGACCGGCGCTGCCGCACGATCTCAAGAGCGAGGTCGAGCGCGATCAGGAGATCCGGATCCCGCCGCTTCCAGAGATCGCGGATGATGCTGTGCTCCTGGCCGACGGCATACGCATGGTATCCACGCGCGACAAGCGCATCGACCAGGGTCGTCTTCCCGGAGGCGCACGGGCCAACAATGGCGATCCTTCGGGAATCGCCGTTGGGTTGTTCATCCTCGTGGAGCGGTCGATCGCTCATCAGCCCATGCCTCCACCGCGACGTGCGTCAGCGCACTGCGAACTGCGCGCTGAGCCGCCGGATCGGGATCGCGGCATCATCCTCCCGGATCGTCAGCACGACCACGGCCATGTCGTCGCCGGGCCGGTCGGTGTCCCGTTCGAGCGCATGGGCAAGGATCGCGTCCGCGACCTCCGTCGCTGTCCGATCGGCCAGCATGGTCGTTTGGGCCAGGGACTCGAAGTCAACGTCCGCCAACTGCCCGCGACGTCCGGAGTGAGGGATGCCATCGGTGAACATCGCGATCGTCACGCCCGGCTCAAGCGGGATTTGCATCACCTCCGGCCGTGTCCACTGGTAGCGCCCGATCGGTCCGGACGAGACGGGTAGGATTTGTGCCTCTCCGCCCTTCACGAGCAACAGCGGCGCCTCAGCGTTGCGGGTGACGACGATTGTCTTCGTCTTCATATCCACGGAAAGCAGGTCGAACGTGGCGCTCACCTGACCATGGCGGAAGGCGAAGAGATGGTCGTGCGTCGCACGCGCCACCGCGCCGTCGCGCACACCGTCCTTGATCAGCCCGACCGCCTTCGCCGACAGCAGCAGGCTCAGCGTCTTCGCCGCCTTGCCGGATCCTTGCCCATCGATCATGACCATCGAGAAGCCACCACCGGGCCGCTCGATCAACTCCACCGTGTCGCCGCTCTCGCGGCTGGCGTACTTCTCCGTCTTCGCGAACCCGACGTCGACCGTAATGTGCGTTTCCGGGCGCATCCCCCCTCCTCTGTCCCTAACCCGAATCCTCTGGCATCTATTGTCCACCATGCACAGGACCGCTGCCGTGGCGCATGATTCGGGGTAGAATTCGCGCTGGTTCGGGCGCTCGCCCGGCACGACCGGAGGCGCCGCGTGACCTCGCTTGTCACCTATGATTTTCACAACACGATCGCGAACTGCGACGAGTGGTTCTTTCTCGAGATTCGCGATCTCCCGCTGCGCACCATCGAGCAGCTCGCGCCCGACGCGCTCGATCGGCACACGCCCGACGCGATTGTGGCGACCTACCGCGAGCTGCGGAAGGCTGTCATGGCCTCAGGCAAGGAGGTCGACGCCGTCGAGGGCGTTCTCCGCGTCGCCACCAGCTTCGACATCGCGCTGGAACGGGATGAGGTCGACGAGACGGTCGCACGGCTTATGCACGCCGCCGCCGAGCACGCCACGCCGATCGCCGGCGCGGTCGAAGGCATCCGCGAGCTCGCCGCACAAGGCATCACGATCGGCATCGTCTCCAGCGCGGTCTACCACCCATTCCTGGAGTGGACGCTTGAGCGCTTCGGCGTGGCGCATGACCTCGGCTTCATCATGACGTCGGCCAGCAGCGGTTACTACAAGTCCGACCCGGAGATCTACCGCGCCGCGATGCGCCAGGCGGGGAGCGACGTCGCGCACAGCATCCACGTCGGCGACTCCGAAAAGTGGGACGTGTGGTCGGCGAAGGAGGCCGGGATGCGCGCTGTCTGGTTCCGGAACGGAAACGTCGACACGCTTGTCGACCACCCGATAGACGTCCAGCCGGACCACACCGTCACGTCCATGGCCGAGGTCGCGCCGTGGGTCATCAGGGCGCTGGGAGTGGCCCGATGACGGACGGGACGGCACCGGCCCTGCGCATCGACATCTTCACCCTCTTCCCCGGCATGTTCGATGGCGTCTTCGGTGAGAGCATCATCAAGCGGGCGCAGGCGAAGGGCCTGATCGAGATCGCCGTCCACGATATCCGCGACTGGACCCACGATCGCCATCGCACGGCGGACGATACCCCCTACGGCGGTGGCGCCGGGATGGTGATGAAGGCGCCGCCGATCATCGAGGCGGTCGAGTCCGTGCTGGGCGACGACCTGCCGGACACCCACATCGCGATCATGTCCGCCGGCGGTCGGCGATACACGCAGAGCATCGCGCAGGAACTCTCCGGTACGCGACGCATCGCGCTCATCTGCGGGCACTATGAGGGGATCGACGAGCGCGTGTCGGACCTGCTCGACGCCGACGAGCTCTCGATTGGCGACTACGTGCTCACCGGCGGCGAACTCGCGGCGATGGTTATCGCGGATTCCGTGATCCGGCTGGTCCCCGGCGTCATCACCGAGGCGAGCATTCTCGACGAGTCGCACTCGGACCTCGCCGGTGCCGGGGTCGAGTATCCGCATTACACCCGTCCCGCGGAATACCGGGGCCTGACCGTGCCGGACGTTTTAGTGAGCGGGAACCACGCGAAGATCGACGCGTGGCGACGCGAACAGGCAGCGAACCGCACCGCGCGCTGGCGGCCGGATCTCCTCCCCGACGACGAATGAACCCCTACGGCCGGGCCGGCACGAACGTCGCGGCCTGAAGATCCTGCAGGACCCGCAAACTCTGGAACTCCCGCTCGGCGACGTGGCGGATGTAGAGGGCAGTGAGGTACTGGATCTCCTGCTTCTCCAGCAGGCTCGGCTTCAGCCGCGCGGCGACGGACAACCCGTCGCGTTGCAGGACGCGCAGATACTTCTGGGCGTTGATCGACATCGGAACCGCGCCCGGGTCCTCGTTGCGGCAGTCCTCGCAAAGCAACCCGCCCATGCTCGCCGAGAAGGCGTTGACCTGCGCCTCGATCGGGCGGTGGCAGTGGACGCACTCGAACAGTTCCGGCCGGTAGCCCAGCATGCCGAGCAACGCCATCTCGAAGTGTCGCGTCAGCATCCAGACATCGAGCCCGTCGTTCATCAGGATCAACGTGCTGACGAGCAGGTCGTAGATCCCGGAATGCTCCTCGCGCGGCTGCGTGAAGGCCCGGACGAGCTCAGCGTAGTACGACGCATGCCCATACGATTCGAGGTCGGTACGGAGTCGTTCGAAGCGGCGGATCGGCACGACGGAGCGGACGACGTCCAGCTCACGGCCGCGAGCCAGCTCCAACGTGGCATTCGAGAAGAGATCAAGGCCCGGGCCGAGGCGGCTCTGCGTCTTCCGCGCGCCTTTCGCGATGACATCCAGCTTGCCCATCGTTGGCGTAAAGAGGACGAGGATCCTGTCCGCCTCGCCGTAATCCAGGCGGCCGAGCACGATCGCGTCCGAGCGATACAGCTTGTCCCTGAGGGAATTGGGCATCCGGGGTGTCCTGCGCGCGCCGGTGGGCCGGGAGAGATCGGGCATCCGATCCGTTCCTGCATAACATTACCGCACCCGATCTGGCACAATTGCTGACAGCCTGCCCCGCCTCGCGGACAGGCTCCGTCGTGGCGTCATCCTCCAAACGGGAGCGTCACGTTTATTCAACAGGTGGGCCTCTCCCCGATATGTCGACCGATGTCTCGATCCTGGCCGCGTTCATCGCGGGTGTGTTCTCGATCACCTCGCCCTGTGTGCTGCCACTGATCCCGATCTATCTCACCCATATCGCCGGCGTCTCGGCGGCTGAGTCCGAGCGGACTGCCCGCAGCGTCATCATGCGCAACGCGGCGGCCTACGTCGTGGGGTTCTCGCTCGTCTTCATTCTCCTCGGCGCGTCGTTCGGCGCGGTCGGGGCGTTCGCCAGCGGTCTGGACTTTTTCTCACAGAACAAGCTGTGGCTGGTGCGCATCGGTGGCATGCTGCTCGTCGTGCTCGGCCTGCACCAGCTGGGGGTCTTCCGCATCCCGTTCCTGTACCGCGACGCCCACATGCAGCTCGACGGTGGCAGCCCAGGAACCGTGGGCTCCTCGTTCATCATCGGGGTCACGTTCGGCGCAGGCTGGAGCCCCTGCATGGGCCCGATCCTGGGCGCCATCCTGACGATGGCCGCTGGCCAGGGGAGTATCGAGCGCGCCACCATGCTACTGGCGATCTACTCGCTTGGCCTCGCCGTCCCCTTCCTGGGGTTCGCGCTGGCTTTCAGCTCGCTCCCGAATATCATCCGCAAAATGAACCGCCACCTGCACATGATCACCACCGTCAGTGGCGCGGTCATGATCGGCGTTGGCGTTATCATGGTGCTCGGTATCTACGAGAACCTGTTCACGGAGATCATCCGCAACGCGCCGTGGACGCCCTACGAGCCAGAGCTCTAGCGCCGCACACGGCAAGCGCCTCCTTTCCGGCGCCATCGCCCATCACTCTCCCATTACCCGGATCGGACACCTCATGGCGGACGTCACCCTGCAGTCGAACCCGAACAAGCGCTCCCGCTCGATGCTCGAGATCGTCGTCGACAGGATCTGGCGCTTCTTCACGTCGGTGCGTAACGCGATCTACGAGATCTCGTTCCTGACGCTCCTCGTGTTGATCGGGACGCTGCGAGGAAGCTCGGTACCGCAGTGGATCGCCGACGGCATTCCGGCGCTGCAGCCGGTGGTCGACCGGTGGTATGCGTGGGACGTCTACCGCTCATTCATCTTCGCCGCAACGTTGGCAGTCATCGCCGTCGCGATCGTGATCTGCACGCTGAACCGCGTTCCGGGCATCTGGGCGGTGATTACTCATCCGAAGATCACGACCACGCATGGCTTCCTGCGCGGGGCGGAGACGAACGCCGTCTACACCACAACGACCACCGCCGACGAGGCATTCGGCACCATCGAAGGTACCCTGAAGGGCAAGCGCTACCGGGTCCTGACGGAGAAGGTTGGCGAGGAGACGCATCTCTACGCAGACAAGAACCGCTTCTCCAAGCTCGGAACTTTCCCGTTCCATCTCGGTCTCATCCTG
Organism: uncultured Chloroflexia bacterium; assembly: GCA_963741805.1. Lineage (GTDB taxonomy): Bacteria > Chloroflexota > Chloroflexia > Thermomicrobiales > UBA6265 > UBA6265. The sequence continues at coordinate 408 of CAVUJR010000055.1, read as the reverse complement.
ATCCTCGTCGGCGGCATCGTCGCCTCGGTTTACGGGTTCCGGGATAATGAGTTCGTCATCCCGGAGGGCAGCCGGCGTAACGTCGGTCACGGCACCGGCCTCTCGGTCGAGCTCAACCGCTTCCGCGACGACTGGGCGGCCGTCGGCGTCCCGATCGACTACCGCAGCGACGTGACAATCTACGAGAACGGCCAGCCGGTGAAGACTGGCTCGATCCGCGTCAACCATCCACTGAGCTACCGGAGCGCGACGTTCTACCAGTCCAGCTTCGGCAACGCCGCCCAAATGACCGTGCTGGACAGCGGCGGAAATGTCGTCTACAGCGACGCGACCGACCTCGGGCTGTTCACCAAGGCAGACAACCCGGACGCGCCGGCCGGCATCATCCGCCTGCCCGGCGAGGGCGTG
>CAVUJR010000054.1:0-11183 GCA_963741805.1 uncultured Chloroflexia bacterium | reverse complement strand
GTAGGAGTCGACCCCTCAATATCCTCCCGACACAGGGTTACCTCATTTAGTCCCGCTCTTCCTCGGCGTCGAAGATGTTCTTGATCGCCTCGATCTGGCGGCTCGTGTCGATCGCCGGGGGCGGGTCGGTCGTGATCTCAGGTGCCGGGTCGTCTTCCGCAGCTGGTGGGCCCGACGGCTGCGGCGTCGCGGGTTGAGCGGCTGCCGGCTTCTGGGCCTGGGGAGGCGCAGATTGCGGAGCGGCTGACGGCGCAGGTGCTGATGCCTGGGGCATCGCGGCCAGCTCGGCGCGAGTCAGGCACTCAACGGAGATGCGCACGCTGTACTGGCGCTCGACGACGTCCTCGATGATGCGGCGCACCTCGTCCGTGTTCACCCGGTTCTTGTGGAACTCGTATGGCGAGACGAGCAGGACCTTCGTGCCGTTCACCGAGACCGGATCGATCTGCTGAAGGATCGCCTCGATGCGCCGGCTGACGGCCTTCACGTCGGCCCGGATGCGTGGCCATCCCTCGACCAGCGTCTCGACGCTGATCGCGCCGTTCACGGAGGGCGGGGCGCTTACCGCCACGGCCGGTGCCGGGGTTGGGGCCTGGGCGCTTGCTGGCGGTGCCTGCTCGGGCGCCGGCCGCTGATCGCCATTCGTCGGGGCCGGCCGCGGTGGTGCTTGCCGCTGTGGTGGTGTTGCCGCAGGACCCGAGTCCATGCGGGTACCGCCCCGAACGCGGTCGAGCAGGGAGCCGCGCTGCTGCTGTGGCTGGGCCGGGGGCTGCGTTGCCCCTGGGGTTCAGGAGCCGAATACGGCGCGCGCTCCGGCGGCGTTTGGCCCTGAGGCGGCTGTTGCGCGGGCTGGGCGGCTGCCGCGACGACCTGTTGCTGGTCGCGCAGCGCGCCCTCGACGACCGCGATCTCGAGCGGAAGTTGCGAGATCGTCGCGTGCTTCACCTTGAAGTCGATGTCACCCATGCGCTGGGTCAGCATCGCGAGCTCGCCCAGGGAGAAGCGCTGAGCAAGGGTTTTGCCGGCCTCGTCGAGCTCCGTCTCCCCGCCGGCGTGTTGGAGCAGCAGCAGGCGCAGGTAGGCGAGAAGCTGGCGGGCGAGCTGACGCATGTCGTCTCCCGCCTCGACGGCCTCGCCAATGGCGCGCAGGCCCGCGCCGGCATCCTTGTCGGCCAGTGCGGCGACGATCGCCTCGACGCGGTCGTTCCGGCTTACGCCGAGCACCGTGCGGACGAGATCGAGTGTGACAAGGGTGTTCTCGTCATCGACGTTCTCGCGGTAGACCGCGACCTGATCGAGCAGGCCAAGCGCGTCGCGCATCGATCCGGTGGCGTGGCGTGCGATGGCCGTCTTGGCCTCCTCGTCGATATCGATATGTTCGGTCTTCGCGACGCGGGTGAGGTTCGCGACGATCGCGTCGAGCGGGATGCGGCGGAAGTCGAAACGCTGGCAACGCGAGACGATCGTTTGCAGCAGCTCTTCCGGATCCGTCGTGGCGAGGATGAACTTCGTGTGTGCCGGTGGCTCTTCCAGCGTCTTGAGGAAGGCGTTTGCGGCCGCGCCGGTGATCTGGTGTGCCTCGTCGATGATGTAGAACTTCGTCTTCAGCTGCGACGGGGCGTATTTCACACGCTCGCGCAGGTCGCGGATATCGTCGATACCACGATTGCTGGCGGCGTCGATCTCGATCACGTCGGTCGACGAGCCGTTGTTGATCGCGACGCACGCCGCGCACGTGTTGCAGGGGCGGTTTCCCGGGTCGGGGTCGAGGCAGTTGACCGCCTTGGCGAGAAGGCGCGCGGTGGTCGTCTTGCCGGTGCCGCGCGGGCCGCAGAAGAGGTACGCGTGGGCGATGCGATCGAGCGCGATCGCGTTCTTCAGCGTGTTGACGATGTGGTCCTGCCCAAACAGCTCCTCGGCGTCAAAGCTCTGTGGACGGTACTTGCGGTAGAGCGACTTCGGCGCAGCGGCGTCGCGAGCGGCCGGGGTGGCTCCGATCTCCGGAGCGACCGGGACCGCCACCTGCGGTTCGTCCTCAACCGGCTGCGATGGGATGTCGTTGAGATCGAAAAGCGACCCGTCTGTCATGCGTGGTGGCCTGTCTCCGAGGGGGGAACGTTGGATCCGCATGGGGCGCGGATGGATGCGTGGCATCCGGAGCCGCCATGTGGTGAGATAGACCCGAAGTATACCCGCCGGGCATCACGCCCCTCCACCGAGGTCACACCTGTGGGAACCCTCTACGTTGTCGCCACGCCGATCGGGAATCTGCAGGACATGACGCCCCGGGCGGTCGAGACGCTGCGGTCGGTCTCGCTGATCGCGGCGGAGGATACCCGTCACAGTGGACACCTGCGGAACGCATTCGACATCAGTACGCCGATGATCTCGTACCACCATCACAATCGGCAGCAGCGCGAGCGTCAGCTGCTCGATGCGTTGGCCGAGGGGGATGTCGCGCTGGTGTCCGATGCGGGAACGCCGGCCATCGCCGACCCTGGGCGGGAGATCGTTGAGGCGGCGTTACGCGAGGGGCATCGGGTGGTGCCGATTCCCGGGGCGTCGGCGATGGCCGCGGCGGTGAGCGCCTCCGGGCTAGTGGAGGGCCCGTTCGTGTTCCTTGGCTTCCTGACGCGAAAGGGCGAGGAGCGCCGGGCGGAGATCGCGAAAGCGGCCGCGACCGGCTGGCCCCTCGTGCTGTTCGAGTCGCCAGTACGGCTTGTCGCGACGCTCGGCGATCTCGCGAACGCTTTGGGAGATCGGACTGCTGTCGTCGCGCGTGAGCTCACGAAGCTTCATGAGGAGATCGTGCGGGACACCCTGACGCATCTCGCGGACCGGTTTGGTGACGGTGAGGTACGTGGCGAGATCGTCATCGTCGTGGGACCGGCGGAGGCGGCCGGGGAGACGGAATCCGACCTGCCGGGCCTGGCGCGGCGGCTGCTGGCCGACGGGCTGAAGCCGAGCAAGGCGGCGCGGGAGCTGGCGGCGATCGCCGGCATCCCGGGTGACGAGGCCTACGCAATCGTGCGAGAGGCGGGCAGACCTTAATTCTGTACACCCGGCCCTCGTGGCCGGGTTGGCCGCACCGGTACATCCGGACACGAGGGCCGGGTGTACGTTTACAAAGGTTGGAAGCCGAGCTTCCTGTGGTGCATGCGGATGCTTTGCAGAATGCCGATCAGCACCATGAACGTCCAGAGCGAGGAGACGCCGGCGCTGACGAACGGCAGGGTGATGCCGGCGACGGGCATCAGGCCAACGTTCATGCCGATGTTCAGCACGGCCTGGAACAGGAGGACGCCGGTCGTCGAGATCGCGATCATCTGGCCGAAGTGGTCGCGGGAGATCTCCGCAACCTGGATGCATCGCCAGATCAGGATCACTTCGGCGACCATCAAACCAACCATCCCGACGAACCCGAACATGCCGCTTGCGTGCGCGAAGATGAAGTCTGATTCGGTGACGCCGACGAGGTTGAGCGTGCTCTGGGTTCCGCCCCGGAGACCCTCGCCGAACATGCCGCCGGCGCCGATCGCGATGCGGGCTTGCCGGATCTGGTAGCCGGCGCCGAGCGGGTCGAGCTCCGGGTTGAAGGAGACCAGGAAGCGCGTCTTCTGGTACTCCTGCAGCACGAACTCCCAGGCGAACCAGATGACCATCGGCGCGCTCACCAGCACCGTCAGCACCCAGAGACGACTGGTACGCATGACGAGCAACGTCGACGCCCACAGCGCGACGTAGACCATCGTCTGCCCGAGGTCCGGCCCGACCAGGATCAGGCCGGACGGCAAGGCGACGATCATGCCGGCGATGACGAAGTTGCTGAGCCGCCGCATTTCCTCGCCCTGGCTGGAGACGAACGCCGAGAGGGCAAGGATCGTGGTGATCTTGGTGAACTCCGACGGCTGGATATAGGTGAAGCCCACATCGAACCAGTTCTGGGAACCGCTGATCGTCACGCCCAGTGGGCTTTGGACCGCGAGCAGGAGGAGGATGCCGGCCGTGTACAGCGGCCAAACGACCGCCTGCAGGTACCGGTAGTCGATCGAGGCGAACAGGAACATCAGGCCGATGCCGATGACGCCGTACGCCGCCTGCTTGGTGCCCTCGTTGTTGGAGATGATGGGCGGCAGGCCGATCGCACTCCAGATTGAGAGCACTCCGAACCCGAGCAGCACCAGGATCGTGATAAAGAGCATCGGGTCGAAGTCCTTCCAGCGGTCGGAGCTGACGCTGTAGGCAGGGACATCGATCTTGTGGTGGGAACGTCGGGTGGCGAGCATGTTGGGATCCGATGCGAGGTGGGATGTCTAGAGAACGGCGACGCTGTTGATCGTGATACGGAAGGTCTGCTCCAGCAGGTTTGCCGCCCGCCGGCACATCTGCATGCGCGGCATGAAGAGCTCGAAGTATTTCATCACAGAGGCCATTTCGGTGTCGATCTCGAGCTCCAGCGTGATCGTCTTCGCGTCGCGGCCGACGTTCAGGAACGACGACGTGGTCGCGTAGTTCATCTGGTCATGGTCGTCGAAGGCCGACGGCTCGAGATTGCGGACACGCGTGCGATGCACATCGGACTTGTCTGCGAGGATCAGCGCGGCCGACACCGGATGCACCGGCTCGCCGAGTCGCCCATGGTCGTCGCCGTGGGAGCCGATCGCGCTCATCACGACGATCACGTCCGCGGGATCCATGCCGAGGCGGGTGAGGATCTGGTGGGCCAGGATCGCGCCGGTCGAGGCGTGCCCGTGGCGGGAGACGACGTTGCCGATGTCATGTGTGTATCCGGCGATCGCGGCGAGCTCCTGGTGACGATCATCGAAGCCAAGCCGGTCCATGATATTGCGCGCGATGTTCGAAACGAGCCCGACGTGGCGGAAGCCATGTTCGGTAAAGCCCAACACTCCGAGGTTGCGGTTCGCGGCGGTGATCATCTCCCGGATTTCCGGGTCTTCTTTCACCACATCGAATGACAGGCTGGAGGTCTCGCGGGAAGACTCGGAGCCTTCATCGGGGTCGACGCCGGTCGTGCCGTAGTTGGGTGCGTTTTGCTCGATATCGGCCATGGTTTTCCTGTGGGTATGCAACTGAAACGGCCCGCCATTTCGGGAGGTTTCCTCTGAAAGAGCGTACACTACAGGCAGGGTCCCAACACGTTCTGGAGGTATCCATGTTCCCGGTCAATGATGCCCTGGATGCCATTCTGCTCGGCGCCTTCTTCTTCGGCCTGCTCTTCACGCTAGGCTCGTTGTTGCTGGGCGTCGCCGGCGTCGAATTCGGTCATGACGCCGGGATTGGGCACGGCGGTGACATCGGCGCGGATCATGGCGGTGATATCGGTGCCGATCAAGGCGGATGGCACTTTGGCGGGCTGTTCAACGTTAGTTCGCTATTAGCCTTCGTCACCTGGTTCGGTGGCGTGGGTTATCTCGCCCGCAACGGGCTCGGCCTGTGGGCGCCGTTGGCCATCCTGATCGGACTACTCGGCGGTTTTGCCGGCGCGGCGGTCATCGGCTGGTTCCTGCTCCGCGTGCTGCGGAACAACAGCCAGGAGCTGGACCCGCGCGACTGGAACCAGGTCGGCGCGATCGGGCGCATCTCGTCGTCCATCCGGCAGGCCGGCTACGGCGAGGTCGTCTACGAGCAGCATGGCGTCCGGCAGGTCGCGGCCGCGCGGGCCGAAGGTGACCGGGCGATCCCGCGCGACACCGAAGTGGTCATCCTGCGCGTCGAGCGCGGTGTCGCGATAGTCCAGCCGTTCGAGGAGCTACTGGCGAGTCACGACGAATCCCGGCGAGGGTAAACGAGGGTAGACGGGCCCGGCCCGTGAGGAGCTTCCATGGATATCGTTTCGATTCTGGTGATCGTGGGTGTGCTGGTCGTCGTCCTGCTGCTCATCGCGGCGTTGATCGCGCGTTTGTACCGGAAGGTCGGTCCGAACGAGGCGCTGATCGTCTACGGCTTCGGCGGCACGAAGGTCGTCAAGGGCAGCGGCAAAGTCATCTGGCCGATGATCCAGCAAAGCCGCGGGCTCTCGCTGGAGCTGATGAGCTTCGACGTCGCGCCGACGCAGGACCTGTACACCAACCAGGGCGTGGCGGTGAATGTCGAGGCCGTCGCGCAGATCAAGGTCAAGTCCGACCCGGTGAGCATCCTGACCGCATCAGAACAATTCCTTTCCATGGAATACACCGAGATGCAGAGCCTTATCCGGTTGGTGATGGAAGGTCACCTGCGCGGCATCACCGGGCAGCTGACGGTCGAGTCGATCGTCAAGGAGCCGGAGATGGTCGCCGATCGGATGCGGGCGAATGTCGCCGAGGATATGGCGAAGATGGGCCTCGAAGTCGTCTCGTTCACCATCCGTGAGGTGAAGGACTCAAACGACTACATCCTGAACATGGGCAAGCCGGACGTGGCCAACGTCCGCCGGACGGCCGATATCGCGATGGCGGAGGCCGAGCGGGATACGGCGATCCGGCGCGCGCAGGCGATGCGCGAGGCGCGGATCGCTGAAGCCGCCGCCGAGCAGGAGAAGGTATCCGCCGAGTCTATGAGCCAGACGAAGCAGGCGGAAGCGGTGCGCGATCTCGACCTTAAGCGCGCGGAATACGACCGGTCGGTGCATGAGCAGCGCGCCATCGCCGAGAAGGCGTACGAGATCCAGGCGAACGTGCAGCAGCAGCGCATCGTCGCCGAGCAGGTACGCGTCGAGCAGGTCCGCAAGGAAGGCGAGATCGCCGTCCAGGAGGCGGAGATCAAGCGGCGCGAGCGCGAGCTCGAGGCATCGGTGCTGAAGGCGGCGCAGGCCGAGCGCCAGCGGATCGAAACCCTTGCCGAGGCCGACCGGCAGCGACAGGTACTGCACGCGCAGGCGATGGCCGAGCAGACGCGGCTCGAAGGTGAGGCGCACGCGAATATCGCCCGGCTGCAAGGCCAGGCGGAGGCCGATGTGATCCTCGCCAAGGGCCAGTCCGAGGCCGAGGCGATGCAGATCAAGGCGGCGGCGTTCCAGGAGTACAACCAGGCCGCGATCCTCGACAAGCTGATTGGTGGGATGCCGGAGATGATCCGTGCGATCGCCGAGCCGCTGAACCGGGTCGACTCGATCACCGTCGTCTCGACCGGTGGCGATGGCCAGGGTGGCGGCACGACGGGTGTGAACCGGCTCGCGGGGGACATGACGCAACTGGTCGCGCAGGTGCCGGCACTGCTCGAAGCGCTGACCGGGATCAGGATGGACGAGCTCCTCAAGCACGTTCCGGAGACCGGCGAAACGTACCGGAAGGGAAGCGGAAAATCGACCCCGGCGCGTACACCGTCGAGCCGCGAGCCTCGCGCCCCGTATGTCGAGGCCGAGCCGGTGAACGGCGACGGCGACCGGACGAATGGGTCGGCCGCTCCCGAGCGGGAAAAGCAGGAAGCCTAGACACATCTGGGACAATGGACCTACGGGGCGCTGGATGGATCGCGCCTCGTGGGTCCGATTTTTCCGGTGCGAACCCGGTCAACGTCGACAGGTAGCCTATTTATGGCCGATGAATTCAACCCGATGTCACCCGGCGGCGACGCGCAACTCCTGCGGGCCGAGGCGCTGGGCGAACCTGGACACCGGCGCTTCCGTCTCGTGACCGTGATCGACGGCGAGACGTTTGTGCTGTGGATGGAAAAGCAGCAGGTGCAGGCGTTGGGGCTTGCCCTGGAGCAGCTCGTGGAGCATTTGCCGCCCTCGCCCGGATTCGGCGTGGGCGACCCGACAGCGGTCATCGACGAGGACACGCTTCACCAGTTCCGCGTCGGCCGGATCGAGATCGCGTTCGACGAGTCGGTTGGCCAGATCGTCCTCGCCGCGCACGATATCGAGCAGGACGATGATGTCGCGCGGCCGTCGCTCACCATCCGTATCTCTCGCGAGATCGGGCGGTCACTGAGCGAGGAGGCGGCCGAGTTAGTCTCGAAGGGGCGGCCGATCTGCCCCATGTGCGGCTCGCCGATGGAGGTCGGCAAGACCCACGTCTGCCCGCAGCAGAACGGGCACCTGCCGCTCTCCTTCGACGACGAGTTGTTCTAGGTTCCCACCTGTCGTACCGCCGGCGCTTGTCTCTGGCGTTGAGGGCCGTCGCGGTACGAGATGGCGGGACCGCGTACGACCAATGGCATTTCACGGAAAACGAGACCCGGCTAGTAGGGCCGGGTCTCTCGTCGTTTATGGCGCCGAGGGACGGGGATTGACCGCGGTGGCAGGGCGCGGTCCAATAGGTCACCGGCAGGACAGCGACGTGGAGGAGGGCAGCGGTGGCGACGGTATGGGCAGGCGTTGTGGACGCGATCCAGGATGCGGAGGAAGCGGGCATCGAGGTCGGTGTGGCGATTCATGCGCCGGGCGGCGAGACGTTCGCGCACCGTGGCGACGACGTCTTCCTCTCGGCGAGCACGGTCAAAATCGCGATTATGATCGAGCTGTTCCGTCGGATCGATGCGGGTGATCTGTCGCTGGACGACGCGTATTCGTTGCGTCCGGAGGACAAGGTGCCTGGCTCGGGAGTGCTGCAGCAGCTCCACGACGGTATCAGCCTCACCATTGGCGACGTCGTCTACCTGATGATGAGCATCAGCGACAACCCGGCGACGAACATCCTCATCGACCGGCTCGGCATCGACGCGATCAATGCGACGATGCGCGATCTCGGCCTGGAGCGCTCGGTGCTTGGGCGCAAGATGATGGGCCGGCCGGCGTTGGAGACGGAGCAGGAGAACCTGGCGACGCCGGACGAGTTCGCGCGCATGGTTGCATCAATCCTCGACGGGACAGCCGCGACGGAGGCGTCGTGCGAGCGCATGGTGGCGCTGCTGGAACTGCAGCAGAACACGCGGCGGATCGGACGCTTTGTGCCGGAGGGCACGCGCTGGGGCAGCAAGACCGGCAGCTACGGCACGGTGGCGAACGACGTTGGCTTTGTGATGCTGGAGGATGGACCGTTGGTGGTCAGTGCGTTCACCGCGAACCTGCCGGACATGGTTACCGGCGAGATCCTGATCAGCGAGATCGCGCGGGAGGCGATGCGCGCCGCGTCGCGGTGACGCACTGTTTTATTCCCCGGAAGGGCACTGGGTCTCGCCGCACCCTCACCAGTCGTCATGTTGAGCGGAGCGAAACGTCCAACGTGAAGAGAATTTGCGGTATTCCATCCGCGCCGGGGCCGCGTCCGGAGCAGTTGTCGGCCCGAATCGGCGGTGCTACTGCGCTTTGCGTAGGATTCATCGCGTCGCTTGGATGACAGAGGTTGTTCGCCACGCGGGCTGGAAACATCCGCTCAAGTCTCCGTTCACGGTGATCGGTTGGTAGCGTGAAGGCGTCATGCAGGTTGACAGCGTGGACGGGCACCCGTACCATAGGCAAACACGGCATGGGTCCGTGAAGAAAGGCACAAATCGACGTGACGCCGAATCCGAACTTCGCCCTTCTTAGCCTCGTACTTATTGAGCTCCCGATTATTGGGGGCCATTTGTGTGGGCGAGGGCAGCAAGCCGGATAAGGCGACGACGAAGACGACATGCATGCTGGCCTCCCCGAACGGGAGGCTTTTTTGATGCTCCGGAACAACGACGTACTGGGTGCATTCGAGGCTCTCCCGATCAGGGCTCACGCCAGTGGGCTGCAGGAGACCGCGTCACGGGTCGGCAATGACGACGCCCCACGACGCACCGCCACCGAACATCAGTGGCATCGGATACACAGCGCTACGTTTGTCGGCGGTCCCGCAAGGGTTCGCCAGAAGGGAGCACATCATGGTCGTTGCGCAATCCCGGTCGTCGGCCGGGGCGGACACCTCCGAACCCCGAACGGACTCAGCACCCGAAATTCTTTCCGGGGCGCGGATCGTCTGCCGCAGCCTCGAGGCCGAGGGCGTCTCGACGGTCTTCGGGTACCCCGGTGGGGCGGTCATTCCCCTCTATGACGCGCTTCCGGAGGCGAACCTCCACCACGTCCTGACCCGCTTCGAGCAGTGGGCCGGCATGGCCGCTATTGGGTATGCCCGTGCCACCGGCGACGTCGGTGTCTGCATCGCGACCTCGGGACCCGGGGCGACGAACCTCGTCACCGCATTGGCGGACGCGATGCTGGACTCCGTCCCGCTTGTCGCGATCACCGGCCAGGTGATGCAGAGCCTGATCGGCAAGGACGGCTTCCAGGAAGTCGACATCACTGGCATTTCGCTTCCGGTCACCAAGCACAACTACATCGTCCGCAAGCCGGAAGAGCTGGCGCACACCATCAAGGAAGCGTTCTACCTTGCGCGCAGCGGTCGACCGGGGCCGGTCCTGATCGACATCCCGAAGAATGTCTTCGTCGCCAAGACCGAGTACGTCGTCCCCGGCAAGGTCGGGCGAAAGAGCTACCAGCCGACGACTGTGCCGAACATGCGGCAGGTGCGCCTGGCCGCCGACATGATCAACCAGGCGAAGCGGCCGCTGATCATGGCCGGGCACGGCATCATCCTGAGCGGCGCGGAGGCGGAATTCACGGAGTTCGTCGAGAAGAGCGGCATCCCGACCATCTTCACGTTGCTTGGTCTGGGCGCGATGGATGAGCGCCATCCGCTGGCGATCGGCATGATGGGCATGCATGGACACCGGCGTTCCAACCGCGCGCTCGACGAATGCGACCTGCTCATCAACTTCGGTGCCCGCTTCGACGATCGCGCGACGGGCAACCTGAACGGATTTGCACCGAACGCGAAGGTCATCCATGTCGACATCGATCCGGCGGAGATCGGCAAGAATGTCCCGGCCGACGTTCCGGTGGTCGGCGACGTCATGGAAGTATTGAAGGTCCTCACGCCGGAGGTCGCCGGGCGCGACCACAAGGCCTGGCGTGCCTGGATCGATGGGCAGGAGAACCGCGTGCTGCGCGCGGCGCTGGAGGACCGCCCGGAATGGCCGGAGCCGTACGCGATCGTGAAGACGATCGCCAACGTGACTGACCGCGATGCGATCATCACGACTGACGTCGGCCAGCACCAGATGTGGGCCGCGCAGCACTTCGGTTTCCGTCACGGCAAGCGCTGGATAACCTCCGGCGGCCTCGGCACGATGGGCTTCGGGCTGCCGAGCGCCATCGGCGCGAAGATGGGCCGGCCGGATCTCGAGGTCTGGACGATCGTCGGCGACGGTGGATT
>CAVUJR010000053.1:0-42379 GCA_963741805.1 uncultured Chloroflexia bacterium | reverse complement strand
TGGTGTCAGCGTTCTCGGCGTTGCACCGACGGTCGTCCGTTCGCTCAAGGCCCACGGCGACGATTTGCCGCACAGGCACGACCTGTCCTCCCTCCGCGTACTCGGCTCCACCGGCGAAACATGGACGCCCGAGGCATGGTGGTGGCTGTTCGATGTGGTCGGTGAAAGGCGGCTGCCGATCATCAATTACTCGGGCGGCACGGAAACGAGCGGCGGCATCCTCGGGTGTTTCACCAGTGAGCCGATCAGCCCCGGCGCGTTCACCGGCCCGATCCCCGGTATGGATGCGGATGTGGTCGACGAGCACGGCGTCCCGATGCGCGGTGCCGTTGGCGAGCTCGTCGTGCGCCAACCGTGGGTCGGAATGACACGCGGCTTTTGGCACGACCGGCAGCGCTATCTGGAGAGCTACTGGTCCCGGTACCCGGACCTCTGGGTCCATGGGGACTGGACCGAGATCGACACGGATGGCTTCTGGCACATCCGGGGCCGGTCCGACGATGTCCTCAAGATCGCCGGAAAGCGCATCGGTCCCGCTGAGCTGGAATCCGCGGCAACGGCACATCCGGGCGTGCTGGAGTGTGCCGCGATCGGCGTTCCCCATCCCGTCAAAGGCGAATCAGCGCACGTTTTTGCGGTGCTGGTGCCGGGCACAGAACCATCTCAGGAACTCATGGACGACATCCGCCGCATGGTCCGGCATCATCTCGGCGCGGCGATGCAGCCCGAGAAGGTGCATGTCGTGCGCGAGCTTCCCAAGACGCGGAATGGCAAGATCATGCGTCGGGTCGTTCGCGCCGCGTATCTCGGCCTGCCTTCGGGTGATTCCAGCGCACTGGAGAGCGCCACGATCGTCGAGGAGATCGCACACCTCAGGGATCAGGAGTGATGCGCCGGATCGGCTGTGACTTGGAGCGCCCGTCGTGACCTGCCTGCGGTAGCGTGGGCCTTGCGACCGTAAGCGGACGGGTTAACAATCACGACACCGGCCGCAATGTCCTCCCTGGGCGCGTGGGCGCTGCGAGCAAGAACAACAGGAGACGATATGAAGATCATCGACATCAAGACGCACGTCCTCAGCACCGCCTGGCGGAACCTCACGTTTGTGCGAGTGATCACCGATGAAGGTCTTGAAGGCGTCGGCGAGGTCCGGATGATCAACCATACGGATGCCTTGCTCGGCTACCTCGCGGAGGCCGGACCGAACCACGTCATCGGCCACGACCCGACCGATATCGAGGCACTGGTACGACGCATGTACCGGGACGACTACGCCCGTGCCGGCGAGATCGCCATGTCCGCGATCGCCACGATCGAGACGGCCTGCTGGGACATCGTCGGTAAATCCCTCGGCCAGCCGGTCTACAAGCTCCTCGGTGGCGCTGTGCGCGACCGCATCAAGGCATATGCAAACGGTTGGTACACCGTTGAGCGCACACCGGACGAGTTCCACGCCGCCGCGAAGACGGTTCTCGAAAAGGGATACCGCGCCCTGAAGTTCGACCCGTTCGGCGCGGGCTACTACGAGCTGGATCATCAGGAACGACTCCGCTCGATCGCACTCGTCGAAGCCGTCCGCGACGCGGTCGGGCCAGAAGTCGAGATCCTGATCGAGATGCACGGCCGCTTCAACCCGGCCACCGCGATCGAGATCGCCCGCGACCTGGAGACATTCCACCCGTCATGGGTGGAGGAACCCGTTCCGCCGGAAAACCTCGCGGCGCTGAAGAAGGCGGCCGAGGGGATCCGCATCCCGGTCGCGACCGGGGAACGCATCCATAGCCGATACGAGTTCCGGGAGCTCTTCGAGCTTCAGGCGGCGGACATCATCCAGCCGGACATCACACACCTCGGCGGCATCCTCGAAACCCGCAAGCTCGCGGCGTGGGCCGAGGCCTACTATGTCCTCGTCGCGCCACACAACGTCGGCGGGCCCGTCTCCACCGCCGCAAATCTCCATCTTGCGGCCGTAACGCCGAACTTCAAGATCCAGGAGCACTTCAACGACTTCTCGGAGGCGTGGGTGAAGGACGCCGCTCCCGGCAATCCCGACGTGGTCGATGGCCACTTTGCCCTGCCGCAGGGACCGGGGCTCGGCGTCACTCTGGATCTCGACATGCTTGAGGAGCACCCTCGCAAGCACATCTACTTCAGCCTCTATGACGAGAATTGGCACCGCCGTCAGGTCGCCCGGCCGATTGGCGAGGACGAGCAATCGTAGCGGCGAAGCTCGTATCCAGATGGCGTCATCTGCCCTGCGTGAGCCAGTGCCACAAGGTCCGGACTCAGGCGTCCGACAACCGGGGCCGATATTGCAGCGCCTCGGCAACGTGCTCAGCCCTGATATGCTCCGAGAACGCGAGATCCGCGATCGTCCGGGCCAGCTTCAGTACCCGGTGATAGGCGCGCGCCGACAGGCTGAGCTGCCGCACTGCCATCCGGATCAGCGTCTCGCCCTGCTCGTCCAACCGGGCGAATTTTTGCACTTCCTTCGGACCCATGTCGGCGTTCGTCCGCTTGTCCGTGCCGGTGAAGCGCGTTGCCTGCACCTCCCGCGCCTGCTCGACCCGGGTCCGCACGACCTCGGATGATTCCGCCGCCCGGCGGTCGGATAGCTGCTCGTAGTCGATGCGGGGAACCTCCAGGTGGATATCGATCCGGTCCAGTAGAGGGCCACTTATTCGCTTCTGGTACCGGGTCACCGTCGATGGCGAGCAGCGGCACTCGCGCACCGGGTCACCAAAGTAGCCGCACGGGCACGGGTTCATCGCCGCAACCAGCGTCACGTTCGCAGGAAAGCTCAGGGAGCCGGACGCACGCGCGAGGGTCACCCGGCGATCCTCCAGCGGCTGCCGAAGCACCTCCAATGTCTGCGCGTTGAACTCCGGTAGCTCGTCCAGGAACAGTACGCCGCGATGAGCCAGGCTGATCTCCCCCGGCCGGGGAAAGGTGCCTCCGCCGACAAGCCCGGCGTGGCTCGTCGTGTGGTGCGGAGAGCGGAACGGACGGTCACGCACCAGCGGCGTCTCCGGCGGCAAGAGGCCACGCACGCTGTAGATGCGCGTGACCTCCAATGCTTCATCCAGGCTCATCGGAGGCAGGATCGACGGCATGGACCGCGCGAGCAGCGTTTTCCCCGATCCGGGAGGTCCGGACATGATGAGGTTGTGGGCGCCAGCCGCCGCGACCTCCAGCCCTCGTTTCACATGCTCCTGCCCGCGGATATCAGCGAAATCCGAAGCGCCGAACGACTCCATCTGGACGTATGCGTCCGGGTCGGCGGTGACCGGCGTGATCGGCACATCGCCGGTGAGGTGGTTCACAAGATCGGCGAGGGTACGCACCGGGTAGACGGTGATGCCCTCAATGAGGGCTGCCTCCCGCGCATCCACGTCAGGCACAAACGCGCGGCGGATTCCTCGCTCCGCTGCGGAGGCGACCATCGAGATAATGCCCGGCGTATGACGCACCATGCCGTCGAGCGACAGCTCACCCACCACCACGGCATCTTGCACATCGGCAACGAGCTGGTTGGCGGACAGCAGGATCCCGAGCGCGATTGGCAGATCGTAGGTCGGCCCGGCCTTCTTGATATCGGCTGGGGCGAGGTTGACGGTGATCTTCCCGTGCGGCACCCGACCGCCGGAGTTGCGGATCGCGGAGCGCACGCGCTCCCGGCTCTCCTGAACCGCGGCGTCCGGCAGGCCGACAATCACGACGCCCGGCTGGCCGCCTCCGACGTCCACCTCCACCTCGATCAGGACGCCATCGAGCCCGACGACCGCGCAACTGTTGACCTTCGCGAGCACAGCCTGCTTCCTCCCGCGCCGCGCCAGAACGCCGTGTGGCCCCCGCGAGTGCGCGTTTCGTGTTGTCCGGTGGTGAATCTGGCGGTAATGTAGCATGGAGAAGCAGGAATGTCTGCAACGGCGCGGCATCCAGCGCGAACACTAGAGGAAAAGGTCATGGACGGGGTTCGGAGTGAAGGGGATCGGCCGATTGACCTGGAGGAGAGCCCGGGCAAGAGGTTCTTCCAGTGCGCAGGGCGCTCGGTTGCGCGGCGATGCCCGTATTGTGGCGGAGGCGGCATCTTCAACGGCTGGTTCAGCCTGAAGGAACGCTGTCCGCACTGCAATGTGCTGTTCGAGCCAGAGGACGGCTATCTGCTCGGCGCCTACGTCATCAATATCGGCCTCACTGCCGTTCTGGCGGTCGCCACCGTCATTAGCCTCCTCGTTTGGAGCGACTTCTCCGTCGTGCAGATCCAGATCATCGGCGCCGCGCTCGCGATCGCGATCCCGATCCTCTTCTACCCCTATACGTTGCTGCTCTGGATCACCCTCGACCTGACGCTCCATCCCCCGGGAGACTTCTCGCAGCGACATCGGCGATAATGGAACCCGGCGCGACTCCCTCTTGGGACGCGGTGCCCGTTTCCAGCCCAGGAACGTTACTCCAAGGCGGCCCTTCGGGGCCGTCGCCAATTGCACACAGGACACCTCATCGATGACTTCGGCCCGCTCCATCATTAACGGCGATAACCGGCTCAAGCTCGCGATCCAGCGCTCCGGCCGTCTCACCGACCACACGATCGGCCTGCTCAAACAGATCGGCCTGTCGTTCGAGAGCTACGGGCAGCGCCTCTTCTCCCAGGCGCGGAACTTTCCGCTCTCGATTCTATATGCGCGCGACGACGATATCCCCGACTACGTCGACCTCCAGACCGTTGACCTGGGAATTGTCGGTCGCAACCTCGTGCATGAGCAAGGCGCGGACGTCGTCGAGATCGCCGCTCTTGGCTTCGGCTACTGCGAGCTGGTCGTCGCCGTGCCGAACGATTCCGGTATCACGTCACCGGAGCAGCTCCTGAACGCGCGCATCGCGACGTCTTACCCCGCCTCCGCTCGCCGGTATTTCGATGAACTGGGCGGCTCTCCCGAGATCGTGACGATCTCCGGATCTGTTGAAGTGACGCCCGCACTCGGTGTCGCGGACGCCATCGTCGAGCTCACCGCAACGGGGTCATCGCTTCAACTGAACGACCTGCGCTCCATCCACACGATTTTGGAGTCAGAAGCTGTCCTCATCGCCAACCGGACGTCCATGGAAGACCCGGCCAAGCGCGAGAACATCGACCGGCTGCGCATGCGCATCGAGGCGGTCGATGCCGCGCGGAAGCACAAGTACATCATGATGAACGCTCCTGAAACGCAGCTTGGCGCCATCCGCGCGGTGCTGCCAGGACTGAAGTCGCCGACCGTCGTGCCGCTGGCCGATCCCGGGTGGGTCGCGATCCACACGGCGATCCAGGAAGATGAGTTCTGGGAGAAGATCGAGCAACTCCGGGCAGCCGGCGCCAGCGAGATCCTTGTCTCCTCACTCGACAAACTGCTCCTCTAGTTCCCCACGTTCCGGAGACCGCCCACATGTCTCGCCCCGTTAACTCTTTCGTCAGATCGTGGATCACCCCGGCGGCCGGGTATACCCCTGGCGCGTCGGAGCTCACCGACCGTCCGGTCGTGAGGTTGGACTGGAATGAGTCTCCATATCCGCTCACGCCGAAGGCGCAGGCTGCGCTGGAGTCGTTCCGGACCAGCAACCGCTATCCGGATTATCGTCAGATGCCGCTTCGGGAAGCCCTTGGCGCGTATATCGGTGTGGCGGCTGAGCGCATCGTGCCTGGCGCCGGCTTGGACGATGTCTTCAACACCATCGGCATGCTCTTCCTCGAGGCAGGAGATGAGGTGATCATCGCCGAGCCAACCTTCGGCGTGTACCGCAGTCTCTACGCACTGCACGGGGCGACGGTCATATCGATCCCGCTGGGACCGGCACCGGACTTCGCGCTGGACGCCGAGGGAATCGTGCGCGCCGTCGGCGAGCGGACGAAGCTGATCGTGCTCTGCAACCCGAACAACCCAACCGGGCACATCATCCCACGGGAGACGATCGAGCAGGTCGTCCAGAATGTCTCCTGCCCGGTCCTGATCGATGAGGCGTACGCAGAGTTCGCAGGCATCTCGCACATGGACCTCGCGGACCGATTCGATCATGTGATCGTCCTGAGGACCCTCAGCAAGTTCGCCGGCCTGGCGGGTCTACGCGTCGGCTACGGCGTGTTTCCCGAGGCCCTCCTCCCCTACCTGAACCGCGTCACGCCGGCGTTTGCGAATATCTCGTTACTGGCGTCCGAGATCGCCATCGCCGCACTGCAGGATCTCGACGTCCTCGACGCAAGACGCGATGAGATCGTGGGCCAGCGCGAGCGCGTCTTCACCGCGCTGAACGAGATCGACGACTTCACGGCGTATCCATCCGGGACGAACTTCATCCTCTTCAGCACACCGCTCGATGACAGCACGCCGATCCTGCGCGGTCTCGCCGAACGCGACGTGTTCATCCGCAAGCCAGCGAACAAGGGTTTGGAGCACTGCCTGCGGGTCAGTATCGGCACACCGGAGGAGAACACGGCGTTCCTCAACGTGCTTCACGTCGTCCTAAGCGAATTGCGCGAAGGAAGCCAGGCATGACTGAGAGCAACAACCGACGTGCCGAGATCCGGCGGCGCACCGGCGAGACCGATATCACGCTACATCTGGAGCTTGATGGTAGCGGCACCGTGACAGCGGATACGGGCGTGCCCTTTCTTGACCACATGCTTGACGCGCTCGGGCGCCACGGACGCCTGAACCTCCAGCTCTCTGCCACAGGCGACGCAGCGATGGACCCGCACCACACTGTTGAGGACACTGGTATCGCCATCGGCCAGGCTATCCGCGAGGCCCTCGGTGATCGCAAGGGGATCGAGCGCTACGGACACGCCTACGCGCCGCTTGATGAAGCGCTGGCACGGGTAGTCATCGACATTTCAGGCCGCCCCTACTTCGAAATGCATGCCGAAATGCCGGAGGCGGTGATCGGGAGCGATTTCGCCGCCAGCCTCGTCGAGGAGTTCTGGCGAGCCGTCACCATGAACGCCGGGCTCACGGTGCATATCGACCTCCTGCGCGCCCGCAACAGTCACCACGCCGCGGAGGCGATCTTCAAGGCTGCGGCCGTCGCACTGCGCACGGCGATCCGCCAAGGCGGCCCGGCCGGGACCGTTCCATCGACGAAAGGGATGCTCGCGTGATCGCGATACTCGACTATGGCGCCGGCAACCTGCGCTCCATTAGCCGCGCGCTCCAGAGCCAGGGCGCTGAGGTGACAATCACCTCTGACCCGAAGGAGATCCTTGCGGCCGACCGCGTAGTGCTGCCCGGCGTCGGCAATGCGAAAGCAGCCATGAATCAGCTGCGCGCCCAGGGGCTTGACCGTACCGTCCATCAGGTCGTGGACCACGGGACACCTTTCTTCGGCGTATGCCTCGGCATGCAGCTCCTGTTTGGCGATCAGGAAGAAGGCCCGACCGTGGGCCTCGAACTCGTCCCAGGTTCGGCGTCGCTCCTGCCGGTGGACCACAAGATCCCGCATATGGGCTGGAACACCGTGACCTTCCGCGACGGCACCCCGCTATCGCACCTGGGTGAGTTGACATGCTATTTCGTCCACTCATTTGCCGTGGTGCCAGAGAACGACGCGGATATCGCGGCGGCGACCGACTACGGCGTCACTTTCCCCAGCGTTGTCATCCACGATCGCGTCTGGGGCACCCAGTTCCATCCCGAGAAGAGCGGCGACGCCGGCCTGTCCATCCTGAAGGCCTGGCTCGACTGGACTCCCTAGGCTTGGTGACGCACCAGAGGAAACGTTCATGATCGTTTACCCCGCTATCGATATCCGCGGCGGCCACGCCGTCCGGCTCATCGAAGGCGACTACAATCGCGAGACGGTCTTCGACGCCGATCCGGTCGACGCGGCATGCCGCTGGGCAGATGCGGGCGCCGAATGGATCCACATCGTCGATCTCGACGGCGCGCGAGACGGCGCCCGCGGAAATGCCGGGGTCATCTCTCGCATTCGCGATGCGGTCGACTGCAACCTTCAACTTGGGGGCGGCATCCGCACACTTGACGACATCGACGAGGTCTCCGCTCTTGGCATCAATCGGGTCGTCATCGGATCTGCCGCAGTCACCCACCCGGAACTGGTCGCAGCAGCCGTCGAGAGAATCGGTTCGGGCATCGCCGTTGGTCTGGATGCGCGCGACGGCAAGTTGGCGACTCATGGCTGGCGGAAGCAAAGCGATGTCAGCGCCCTCGATGCCGCTCGTCGGTTTGCCGCCGACGGCGTTGAGCATGTGATCTTCACCGATATCGGTCGCGACGGCCGTCTTGAGGGACCGAACGTCACCGCCCTGCGCGAAATGATTGACGGCGTGTCGATCAACGTCATCGCATCGGGTGGCATCAGCTCGATCGACGATGTACGCACCGTTCGGAAGCTTGGCGCGGCCGGCGTCATCATCGGCGCTGCGCTCTACCATAAGAAGTTCACGCTGGCAGATGCGCTCGCCGTTGCCAGCCAGGAGCGCACCGCATGAGCGACACAACAGCCAACAGTAACCTCACCGCGCGGGTCATCCCCTGTCTTGACGTCACGAATGGCCGCGTCGTGAAGGGCGTCGAATTTGTCGATCTGCGTGACGCCGGCGATCCGGTCGAACTGGCCGCCTTCTACAACGCCGAGGGCGCCGACGAGCTCGTCTTTCTCGACATCACGGCGTCGTCCGATAACCGCGAGACGATGCTCGACGTCGTGCGTGAGACGGCCGACCAGGTCTTCATCCCGCTCACTGTCGGCGGTGGCGTGCGAACCGTCGAGGACATGCGCTCCCTCCTCGCGGCCGGGGCCGACAAGGTTGCTGTCAACACGTCGGCACTGACCAACCCGGATCTGATCAGCAAGGGAGCAGACAAGTTCGGCGTCCAATGCATCGTCGTGGCGATCGACGCGCGACAGGTTGAAGGCGAGCAGCGCTGGGAGGTCTATACCCACGGCGGCCGCACACCGACGGGCATCGACGCGGTCGAGTGGGCTGCCGAAGCGGAGCAACGCGGCGCCGGGGAAATCCTCCTGACGAGCATGAACCGCGACGGGACCGGGCACGGCTACGACCTCGCCTTGCTCGAGGCAATTTCCAATGCGGTGAACGTCCCGGTTATCGCATCTGGTGGCGCTGGAACGTTCGAGCACTTCCACGAGGCGCTGCTACCCGGCCGGGCCGACGCGGTGCTCGCCGCGACGCTCTTCCACTTTGGCACCATGCGTATTCGTGACGTAAAAGCCTACTTGCGCGATCACGGCGTCCGCGTGCGCCTGGACGGTGACGCATGAGCCAGCCGCTGCCGATCGAGTGGCCGTCGGACGGCCTCATCCCTGCCGTAATCCAGGACTCGGCCAGCCACGACGTGCTCATGGTCGGCTTCATGAACAGCGAGGCGCTGGAACGCACACGTGCCAGCGGTTTCGTGCATTTCTGGAGCCGATCTCGCCAGAAGCTCTGGAAGAAGGGCGAGACGTCCGGCCACGTGCAGCACGTGCGCGACATCTTCGTCAACTGCGAGCTGAATAGTCTGCTGATCGAGGTCGAGCAGGTCGGCGCGGTCTGCCATGACGGCTATCCGACCTGCTACTACCGTCGCCTGACGCCCGAGAATGGCCTGGAAACGGTCCAGGGACCGCTGGTTTGACCCAGCAGACGTCTATGGCGCAACGGGCGGTCTGGAGGCGACGACGCGCCGCTGGTGGGGCGCCTATGAATACTTGCGGGACACCGACCTGACCGATGTGTCTGGCACATCCCGCCGCCTGCGCGACGCCGAGACATCCTTGACGCCTCGTATCGCCGACGAGCTGCGCGAGCTGGCCGGTGTACTGGACGGTTCCCACGTTCATGCGGGCCAGGCGGAAGATATCTTGCTCGAAGGCAGCCAGGTGCTCTACTGGGTCGCCGGAGAGCTCATCCGGACCGGAGTAACATTCGACGCTGTCCGACCCGACCGCGCGATGGATGTGACCGTGGACTCGGCCAGCACCCCCGAGACGATGTCGAAGATCGTTCGCCGTCACGCAGGGAACGTGTCTTCTGGAACGCTGACCTCCGAAGCGGGGCATGCGCTGATCGCGCTCATCGCGAACGCAGCCGCCTCACTCGGTGTGGAGCCGCTGGATGTGATCCGGCAGGACCTCGCCGACCTCGAGATGCGCGACTACCTGGCTCCGTACTTCTCGCGATAGCTGAGTCGAAGCCACTCCGCGACACCGGCACTCACCGCCCCGAGGACGACGCCAGCGAGTGTAAATCCTCCAACCGCGATCAGTCGCTCCCTCGTCTGAAGCTCCGGCGCGGTCGGCATCGTCGTCACCCGGACATAGGCGGGGAAACGCGAAAAATCGGGCGGCAGCAGGTAGCGATTGATCGCATCCGGCATCGCCTCGATCGTCGTTTCGGCAACCTGCTTCGCGACATCCGGGTTGTCCGCAGCGACGGTGAACGCCACGAAACGGGCGTGCCGGAACGAGTCGTACATCTCCCCGATGTCGTCGCGTGAATACTGGTTCTTGACTGTATCTGGCATTTCGCGATAGACGACGTCGCCGAGCGCACCCGAATCCAGCAAGTGCGTCATGTCGTCCAGCAGAACGTAATCCAGGAAGGCGCTCTGGTTCGCGAGGTTTGGATCACCGTCAAGAACGAGCGTCGAGGTCCAACGGACCTCCCACTTCGCCGGTGGAACGATCACGAAGCTGGCAAGCGCAAACGCGGCGGCAGGAACGACGAGCAGCAGCCACCACCATCGACGAAGGCCCTTGAGATAGGTCCAGATATCCATGGAGCTAATACGCTCCCCGCGCCAAAGAGGACCGCGGGGATCGTACGCAGGAGAACCTTCGTATCCAGCCAGGGCGACCAATTCTCTGCGTAGTACAAGTCCAATCGGATCATCTCATCAAACGAGAGATCGCTCCGCCCATTGACCTGCCACAACCCCGTCAAGCCTGGCCGCACAAGGAGGCGCTGCTTATGCCAGTCTTCGTAGACGACCACTTCCTTGGGCAGCGGCGGACGGGGACCGACGATACTCATGTCCCCCCGGAAGACATTGATCAACTGCGGCACCTCATCGAGGCTGTACTTCCGGAGGTATTTGCCAATTTCCGTCAGACGCGGATCGTTGGGATCCTTGAATATCCGGCCGTCTCCGCCGACTGATTGAACGAGCTCTGTCCACATTTGATCCGCGTTCGTGACCATGCAGCGAAACTTGATCATCGTAAACGGTTTGCCGTATTGGCCCACACGAGCCTGGGTATAAAACACCGAGCCCTCAGAGTCTCGCTTGATCAGAAGGGCAACGATCCCCATGGGGATCGACAACGTGACCAATCCGAGCCCGGAGATCATTAAGTCCATTAGGCGCTTCAGGAACGCGTTCCAGCCCTTGATGGACGCGTCCCGCACCCCAATAGTGGGAATGCCGTTTATCTCGGAGATATCGACCCGGTCCATCGAAATCTGGAGCAGATCCGGGACAATGCGGAACTGGACGACGGATTCGCGGCACTGCTCGATGACGCGGGAAACCTGCTCCGCCGGCCGGCCATTGCCGACGATGACCACCTCATCGACGTGATAACGCTTGACCAGTGTGCCGACGTCCTGGCTACCCCCGAGCCGCGGGCAGGTGAGCACGCCTCGCTCGGTCCCGACATTGATCCGGTCGCTGTCGCTTGAGTCAGAAACATATCCGACCAGGCGGTAGCCCCAACCAAGCTGACCGAGCATGGACTGCATCAGCCGTCGCGCGTTCTCACCATCGCCGACGATCAGGACGCGATCCACCGCCATGCCCTTGTGATGCAAGCGCGTGCGAACAGCCGACGCGATTGCCCGGTGGCCGAGCATAAGCAGCACGCCGAAGAGCAAAACATAGATGAAGATCAGTCGAGACGGGCTGAAGTTCGCGAAGAAGGCAAACAGGATGACGCCGGCCATGACCATCGTGTAGCCGCCGGCGACGTTGCGTACGTCGTCGAGCAGGCTCTTTCGGGCACGCACCGTGTAGATGCCTCTCGCCGGAAAGATAATCAGCAGAAGCACGACCCCGGCCCACGCGGCGGGCGCGAACGTCGAGAAATCCTGGCGCCAGTTGCTCGAGCACCAGACCGCCCACCTCCAGGCCATAGCGGACCTGGTAGGCGAGCCAGAATGCCGCCCATATCGAGGCGACGTCGAGCACCAGCGCGACAATCTGCATGATGAGGGACAGCTGCAGTGAGGTCCGCTCTTTCAACCCAGGCCGTGAGACGGGCAGGATGACGGGTGCGAGCGATTGCCGGCCGGCGTCATTGTCCGTTTCCGGGATACGATTGTGGGCCATGACATCCAGAAGTAGGTACGGAAGGCGAAAGCGGGAGCCACCCCGCATACTATACAACTGATCGCGGGCCGATTTGGACATGCATGAGGAGGCGACGGTGGCGGACTCAGGCGCCATGCAGGGAACCGAACGGCTGTGGACGCCATGGCGAATGAGCTACGTGGGCGGCGGCGCGAAAGAGGAAGGCTGCATCTTCTGCAACCGGCTCGATCGGGACAGCGACATCGTCTCGCTGATCCTCCATCGTGCGCGGCACACGTTCGTGATCATGAACCTGTACCCGTACAACACCGGGCACATCATGCTCGTGCCCATCCAGCATGCGTCCGACCCGGCCGAGCTGCCACCGGAGACGCTCTCCGAGATGGGGACGATGCTGCCGGTACTTACAAATGCTCTTCGCCGCGCGTTCGGCTGCCATGGCTTCAACGTCGGGCTGAACATCGGCGCGATCGCCGGGGCCGGCGTCGAGGCGCATCTCCATGAGCACGTCGTTCCCCGCTGGCAGGGTGATGCGAACTTCATGCCGATCATCGCGAGCACGATGACGATACCCGAGCTCATCCCCGTTACCTACGCGAAAATCCGCGCCGAGCTCATCCGGGAAATCACCAATGCCACCTCCGTCCGGGCAATTCTCGTTGATACCACCGAGACGCGAGTCTTGCTCAGGAATGGAGAACTCCCGACCTTCACGCTCGCCAACGGTCAACCGATCGTGAAAACGATCGCCGAATCACTTCCAACGCACTTGACCCACGTCGAGTTGGCGGGCTGGGCCGGGCCCGACCGCGCGGAAGCTCCGGAGCCAGAGAATATCGCCCTGACCTTCCGTGCCCGCCTGGACAAGGAAACCCTCCCCGCACCGTGGACGTTCGAGCCCATAGCCGACCTCCCCGAAGGCGCCGGGCGTCACCTCGCGGAGAGAGCCTTGTACCAGCTCGCGCCGGCCGTCTAGGGCACGATTTTCCCCGTACACTTGCAGCCAGTGCCACCCTGTGTGGCGAGACATGTCTCTACATCAGGAGTGCTCGTGGAGCTCGCATCGATCCAGCAACGGCTACGACAACCCAGCGGCGGAGAGCTTGCACGCTGGCATTCCATGATCCATGTCGCGCTGCAGCGACTTGCAGATGCCCTGCTCCAACCGATGACGCTGCTTGCCGCCGTTGTCTGGTTGTTGAACGGCTCGGTCGATGATGTCGCGGTCATTACCGTCGTCGCGTCGGCGTCGTACGCGCTTGGCAGCATCGTGATGCCGTATGCGCTCGTACGCGTCGAGGACATCCGGCTCGTCCTGCTCGGTGCCGCCGCCGTGCGCGCCGCTGCTGCCGCGCTGATCGCGATGATCGGCTGGCAGGCTGCGCGGTTCGACCCGCGCGAGTTCGTCTCGCTACTCGTGATCGCGATCCTGTTCTACCAGGTCAGCTCAGCCATCAATGTTTCCCGGAACCCCCGCTCGACGATCGCCGACGAAGACCAGCCGACATCCCCGCGCTCACGGCAGGTAATTGGTGCGATCCGCGGCCATCATCGGTGGTTTCGCCGCGTGGCAAACGCTCGACAACGATGCCCTCAGGTTCCCAACATCGGCAGGATGGGTTATCGCGCTGGGCGGCATCGCGGCGCTCGCGTCCCTTTGGTTTCAGGTCACTGCACCGGTTCGCCGGATCGACCTCCTCAACAAGCCACCGGTCGCCGAGCGTCTTGACGTGATCCAGGTGCTGCGAACACCGACGATCCGTCGCTATCTTGGCGTCCGGCTCCTGTTCGGCCTCGCGACGATCGCTGACCCGTTCCTGATCGTCTTCGGGCTTGTGCAGATGGACCTGGACATCGGCTACGTCGGCGCGATCGTCTTCGTGACCGTTCTTGCTCAGGTAACGGGCGGAGTCGTCTGGACGTTCTTCCGCGAGTTCCGCGGCACGCGCCGTTCGATCCAGGTCGCCGCACTCCTCCGGTTGTTCGGCATCGCGCTCGCCGTCGGCGTGCCGTACGTCGCCGACTCCGGCTGGTATGCGGAGCGGTTCGACTCCCCGGCCGCCGGCGCCTGGACCTTTGTCCTCGTCTTCCTCTTGCTCGGCATCGCGCAGACGACGTATATCCGCAACGAGCAGCCCTACGCCTTGCGCTTGATGCGCGATATCTCACTCTACCCGGCGACAAATCTGCTGCTCAACCTTACGCTTGTCCTGACGGCCTTCGCCGCGTTCATCGGCGCCTGGATCATCACCACGTGGTCGATCGAGACGCTGCTGCTCGTCGCGGCGGGTCTTGCCTTTGTCGCCTTGATGAGCACGGCGATGCTACAAGGTCGACGCAAACTCAAGCGACGCTTCCTTGAGCCGCAACTCAGGGGTGCGCGCAAACCGATTCGTCGTCGACCAGCTCGCCGGAAGCGTCGACGCTAACCCAGGGAGAGTTACCCCTTGAATTACGAGACTTTCCAACTTGAACGCTGGATGACGCGGTGGGAGCTGGATGTCGATTACGACATCGCCGAGAGCGGGATCTTGCCCCTCTCCGTCGCGGATATCCTGGAACTCGTTCCGAATGATGCAGCCGACGCCCTGCGTGAGGACCTGCTCGCGCTGCCCCTCTCTTACAGCGAGGCCCGGGGCACGATCGCGCTGCGTGAGATCCTGGCGGCGACATACACGCGCGCCACGGCGGAGGACATCCTCGTCACCACCGGTGCAATCGAGGCGAACTTCCTCCTGTTTAGCACTCTCCTCCAGCCCGGCGATCACGTTGTCGCTGTCTCCCCTGCCTACCAGCAGCTCCACAGCGTACCGCGCGCGCTCGGGGCGGAGGTCGACCTCTGGTCCGTCGTGCAGGACGACGGTTTTGCCTACGACCTCGATGTGCTGGAGAAGCTGGTCACGGACCGCACCAGGCTCATCGTCATCAACACGCCCCACAACCCGACTGGCGCGACGCTGGACGACCAGCAACTGGACCGCGTCGTCGAGATCGCCGAACGCATCGGCGCCTGGGTGCTGTCCGACGAGGCCTACCGCTGGCTGGAGATCCCCGGTGGCGAGAAGTTGCCCGACCCGCTGCACGACCGCTACGAACGCGCCATCTCCGTCGGAACCGTGTCCAAGCCGTTCGGCGTGCCGGGCCTCCGCATCGGCTGGTTTGTCGCCAACGCCGGAATCGCGCAAAAGGCGTGGGGCATCCGCGACTACGTATCGCTAAGCCCGGCCCGGCTCAGCGATCGCATCGCGCAGACCGTGATTGCCGAACGCGAGTCGATCCTCAAGCGCAATGCCGCCATCATCACGGAGAACATGGCCACGGCGAGCGCCTGGTTCGAAAAGAATAGCGACCTGGCGTCATGGACAGCACCGCGCGGCGGGCTACTGGCGATGATGCGCTATTACCTCCCCGTCCCCTCGTCGGAGCTGGCGGACCGTCTGGCGGCGGAGAAGCGCGTGATGCTCGCGCCTGGCTCGGCGTTCGGCATCGAGCACCACTTGCGGATCGGCATCGGCCAGCGCCCGGATCTCTTCCGCAAGGGGCTCGAGGCGACTGAAGAGCTGCTCCGCTCGATCAAGGGCTGACGCAGAATCAAGCGAAAGCACGACGAGGGCCAGGGAGATAACTCCCCGGCCCTCGTTCATTCCCTGTTGTGGCGGACGACTAATCGTTGTACTCGACCACCGTGCGACTCTGCTCGCGCAGGAACAGTGTCGGGTAGTACGACCCGAGGGCGCCCTTGCCCGACGAGCCGGAGCCCTTCCATCCGCCGAACGGCTGGCTGCCCGGCCACGCGCCGGTCGTCGCGCCGCCCTTGCGGTTCGCATACGTCACGCCGGCCTCAATGTTGTCAAAGAACTCGTCCATCTCCGCCTTGTCTTCGGTGAAGATGCCGGCGCAGAGACCGTACTCGACGTCGTTGGCCTCGCGGATCGCTTCCTCCAGGGAATCGACCTTCGCAACGGCGATGAACGGCATGAAGTACTCGACCTTGAACGCCTCGTGGTCCAGCGGCAAATCGCCGACGATCGTCGGCTCGACGAAGGTGCCGTTCGCGTACCCATCGTCGGTGAGGCGGTGCCCGCCGTAGAGCACCTTACCGCCAGCCTCTTTGACCTTCTGGACCGCTTCCTCGAAGCGCTTGACCGTGTTCTCGTCAATCACCGGACCGACGAACACATCCTTGTCCGTGGGGTCGCCCACCTTCAGCTCACCGGTACGCTTCACCATTCGCTCGATGAACTCGTCGTACACGTCAGAGACGACGTAGACGCGGGAGCAAGCAGAACACTTCTGGCCGGAGAAGCCGAACGCGGACCGGACCACGCCCTCGACGGCCTTGTCCATGTCGGCGTTCTTCGTCACGATCGTCGGATTCTTGCCGCCCATCTCGGTCAGGATCGGCTTCGGGTACTGCGAGCTGAACGAGTTGTACAGCTGCATACCGGTCTCCTTGGAGCCGGTAAAGACGACGCCGTCCGTCATCGGATGATGGACGAGATAGTCGCCGACCTCCGCGCCTCCTCCGGTGACCAGCTGCAACGCTCCCGCCGGAAGACCGCTGTCGAGCATCGTCCGGGCGAGGTACCAGCCAGACAGCGCGGTCGCCGACGCCGGCTTGAAGACAACCGTATTCCCGGTCACCAGCGCGCC
Organism: uncultured Chloroflexia bacterium; assembly: GCA_963741805.1. Lineage (GTDB taxonomy): Bacteria > Chloroflexota > Chloroflexia > Thermomicrobiales > UBA6265 > UBA6265. The sequence goes on along the minus strand of CAVUJR010000053.1, from coordinate 25,421 downwards.
GCCGATCGGTCCCGCAGCCAACGCATGCGGGAAATTGAACGGCGCCATGATCGCCCACACGCCGAATGGGCGCAGGACCGAGACGTTGCGCTCGCGCGGGTCCTCGCTGCCCATTTTCCGGACGTAGAAGTCGTTTTCCTTATAGACATCGGCGTAATAGTCGAGCAGGTCAGCGCCCTCCTCGATCTCGCCGATCGCCTCGGTCCGTGACTTGCCGCACTCGACGATCATCAGGGAGGCAAGCATGAACTTGCGCTCGCGGATCTTCGCCGCGGCCGCCTTCACGTACTCCACGCGCTTCTCTGGCGCGAGTGCCGCCCACTCCTTCTGGTACGTTTTGGCGACGGTCAGCGCATCGTCAACGTCCTGCTTCGTGCCCTTCGGGAAGCGCCCAAGCACAACGGAGGTATCGGACGGGGCGACGACGTCGAACGTCGTCTCGCTTGCGCGGTCTTCGCCGTTGATGATCAACGGGTACGACGCGCCGTACTTCTGCTTGATGGACTCCAACGCCTCGTCAAAACGGCCTTGCATCGCCTCGATCTGCTCGGGTGTCGACGTATATGTGATCTTCGGGTCTGTCGTAACCATGCTGTTATCCTTTCGCTTGCTCGAGATAATCGCCATGAATCTCGGTGATCTCGACCTTGTTGCCAAACGGGTCGCGGAACGAGAAGCGCGGCCGATTGTGGATCGGTGGCTCCTCGCCTATCTCGATCCCGTCGGAGATCAGCGCCTCACGGGTCCCGTCCAGATTGTCCACCACCAGGCAGAGGTGCTGGCCGCTGATGGAAGGATCGACACCGTCCTGCGCAAGCACGTGGAGCTCATCGCCGTCATCGCTCACCGCGAACCAGACGATCCGGCTGGCATCGAGGGCAGACGGCACGGGCTTCTCTGGCAGGCCGAGTACGCCACCGTAGAATCGCCGCGCCTCATCGTTACCGCCCGGTGTCATCGGGATCGTCGTGTGCTGCAGGCGGAAGATGCCCATCGTGCCTTACCCCATCTTCAATACTGATCGACGTCCACGCCGTAGCAGGCCCGCGATCCGGTCGACGACCTGCCCGCCGGTCGCGCGCTCCTCAAGGTAACCGGTCGTCTTGTCGTCATGATACGCCCGGGGCGGCGGAACCGCATCGCGCACGAACGCTTCCGCCACCGTCGGCCATCCCTCAAGCCGCAGGTTGTTCTCGCCAAGGTACGCGGCAAGATGCTGACCAGCGCGAATGGTGAGATCGGATCGGTCCAAACGTCGCGGATCGATCACACCGCTGAAGTCGACGCCCGTCATGAGGCGGTCGTGGACGAACGACATGTTTCGGCGGCCAGGACGAAGCGCTACGAGCTCCATGCCAAAGTCCCCTGCCTCGCCATCGATCGCGAGCGACGCGAGCGCCCGAGAGGCGATGAGCTCGCGTAAGGCATCCTTGGAAGAATGGCTCGCCCGCATGATGTTCTCGATCCGGGCGACGACCGACACCAGCGTGCCCTCCGGTTGGGGCGTCACCATCACGTCGACCGGCATACCCCAGCTCGTTCGCCAGGATCCGCGCAGCATCCCGTCCACCGGACGACCCGCGAAAAGGACACGCGCGAAGTGAAGCTGGTCCTCCGGGCCGTAGTCGGGCCGCAGGCCGACGCGCAAGGCGATGCGCGGGTCCGCCCCCTCGCAGAGGGCGATCACACGTGCTTGTATGACACGATCGTCTCGCTCGGAAGTCAACACAGACACACCATCGCCCTCAGGCAACACGATACCCTCGACGAAGTCGTCCATGAACACCGCACCGGCCGAGATCGCGCGATCCATCGCCCAACGCTGCAGCACGCTCCGCTGGTAGAGGTGCAACGAGGGCAGCCGCTCCGCCTGACTGATCGTGAAATCGCCGCTGTGCGACACCTCGATCGTTGAGAAGGACGTCACCGTCTCGCCAAGCGGCGCGCCAGGCCCAAACTCAGCATCGACGAGCGAAGCGTCGATCACGCCACCGTCGATGTGAGGCGATCGTGCGCTGCCGATGCCTGGCACGAGCGCGACCCGATGGCCTGTCCGCGCCAGGAAACACGCCGCTGCGGTCGCGCCAAGTCCGGAACCGACGAGCAGGACGTCGGTCTCGAGAACCCTCATCGAACCGCTAGCCCTTCAACTCGGCGATCAGCGCCGGGACCACCTCGAACAGGTCACCAACGATGCCGAAATCGGCCATCTGGAAGATCGGCGCGTTCGGATCTTTATTGATGGCGACGATGTATTGGCTGTCCTTCATGCCCCACGTATGCTGCGGCGTACCACTGACTCCCACCGCAAGGTAGAGCTTGGGCCGGACAACGACGCCCGACGAGCCCACCTGCAGCTCGTGCGGCAACATGCCTTGCAGCACCGCCGCGCCGGAAGCGCCGACCGCCGCGTCGAGCACCTGCGCCAGCTCCTCGATCAGCGCGACACCGTCGGGGTTCTTCATGCCGCGTCCACCGGAGACGATCCGGTCGGCATCGGTCACCTTCGGACCACTCTTGGCCGCCGCCCCGGCCGACGACTCGGGTGCCAGCTCGGCGAAGACATCCTGCAACGTGACGGCCTCGATGTTGCCGATCGGCGACGGGTCGAAGAGACCCGGCTCGCACGAGACGATCAGCGTCGTGTCCGGCTCGCACCAAATGGCCGTCTGGGCGCGACCTCCCAGCACGTTGCGGGTGACCACCACGCCACCATTCTCGACGCCGAGGGATGTCGCCCACGTCGTCATCGGGAGGCCAAGCCGCTGACCAAGTCGCGGGCCGTAATCGGCGCCGATCGTCGTGCCGGGCACAATCACAACGCGCGGCTGCACGCGCTCGACGACGTGCGCGGCCGCGTCCAGCCAGGCGTCGTACACGAACGGCTCGACCTCCTCGAGCTCCTGCGTCTCGATGCGGATCGCCGTGTCCAGATCGCCGACCTGCGCCTGTGCCTCGCCGATCTCCGACCCCATGTAGGCGAAGGTGAAGGGCTCGCCCAGCTCAGCGGCGAGATCTCGACCGGCGGTGAACATCTCGTGCGTATGTGGTGAGAGCATGCCGACGAAGACCTCGCCCAGCACCAGCACTCCCTGTGAATCAGCCATCGCTTGTGCGCCCCTGTCCTCTCGATATGTCGCGGGAACGGCCCGTACGCTTACCCGACGAGCCGGTGCTCGCGAAGCCATGCGGCGAGCTTCGCGGCCATCTCGTCCGCCGGCTCGTCCTGCAGCATGATGCGGTCGGCGCTCGTGCGCTGCGCCTTCGGTTCGCTCCATGACAACGGGGTGGACATCTCGTCCGCCAGGACGATCTCCTCGATCGTCTTGCGCTTCGCCTGCATCATTCCGCGTAGCGAGGGATGGCGTTTCGGCCCGTCCTCGCCTGGTTGGAACACGAGCAGGACAGGCGTGGACACCTCGATCTCGTCCGGAAAGCCATCGAGCTCGCGCTGCACCTTGAGAGCGTCGCCGTCTCGCTCGATGCCCATCACCTTCATGACGTGAGGCATGCCGAGCGCCTCGGCGATCTGCGGACCGACCTGTCCTGTGCCATAGTCCGACGTCGCATCACCGGCGATCAAGACGTCGAAGCCGCCGTTACGAACCGCATCGCCGAGCGCGGCGGCAATGCTGCGCGAATCGCCCTGCCCCGCGTTCTCGGCAACTACATGGATGCCGGAATCCGCGCCGGTCGCGAGCGCATCAACGACCACGTCACGCGCCGACTTCGGCCCGAGCGTGACGGCGATCAGCTCACCGGACACCACCTCGCGCAGATCGACCGCCTCGGAGACAGCCCAGGCGTCCGCCGGGTTCATTACGGGCTCACCAGTCGTCGATGCTCCCCCGGAGGCGCTGTCGATCCGGACCGTCCGCGCGTCCTCGACCTGTTTCACAAAGACCGCGATCTTCACTGATTCCCCTCCTGATCCCCGTCGCCAGTCGCACCAAAATTCGGCTTTCGTTTCTCGACAAATGCGTTCATACCCTCGCGCTGCTCCGGCGTCTCGAACGACTGCGCGAACGCGTGCGCCTCCTCCGCGAGTCCCGACGCCGGATGGCCGTCATATGAGCGGGCGATAAGGCGCTTTGAAGCGCGTACCGCGGCCGGACTGTTCGCCGCGATCGAGCGGGCGAGCTCGCGCGCGAAGTCCATCAGGTTCTCCGGATCATGCACCGAATTCACGAGCCCGATGCGCTGCGCCTCGTCCGCCTTGACACGCCGTCCGGAGAAGATCAACTCTGACGCGATGCCCTTTCCCACAATGCGCGGCAGGCGCTGGGTGCCACCCCACCCCGGCGGGATGCCGAGTCCGACCTCTGGCTGCGCGAAGACGGCGTCGGTCGCGCAAATGCGGATATCGCACGCCAGCGCGAGCTCGGTCCCGCCGCCGAGGGCAAAGCCACGAACCGCCGCGATCACCGGCTGAGGCAATCGCTCGATCTCGGCGGCGACAGCGTGTCCGAGCCTTCCGAACTGCTGACCTTCGTCGCGGGAAAAGGCCGCCATTCGCTTGATGTTCGCCCCGGCGACGAAAGCGCGGTCGCCGGCCCCGGTCAGGATGACGACCCTCACGTCGCCGTTCGTGGCGAGCGAGCGGAACCTCTGCAACAGGTCCTGGAGATCGTCGATGTCGAGCGCGTTCAGTCGATCCGGATTGTTGATAGTGACCATGGCGATGCCGTGATCGACCTGCAGATCAATGCTCATGGGAGCCCTCCTCAGTGACCGGCGCATAGGCACGCGCCACTTCCTGCATGTACTGGCGGCTGACTCGAACATAGCGTCCGGGGATGCCGGCAAGGCGATCAGCCTGTTCGTCCGAGAGCGCGTCGCGCTGCTTCGCCGGCATGCCGACCATGATCGCGCCATCCGGCACATGGGTTCGCTCGGGGATCAGCGCGCCGGCGGCGATCACCGCGCCGTGGCCGATGGTCGAGTACGACAGCAGGAGCGACCCCATCCCGATCAGGGCGCCATTATGGACCGTCGTGCCATGCACCAGAGCGCTATGCCCGATCGTCACGTCATTCCCGACTCGGGTCGGAGCATCCGTGTTGACGTGAACCACCGTGTTGTCCTGCACGCTTGTGCGCTCACCGATCGTGATCGGCGCGATATCGCCGCGCAGCACCGTATGAAACCAGATGCTCGACTGCGACCCGATACTCACGTTCCCGACCAGCACAGCGGTGGGTGCGATGAACGCGTCCTCGGCGATTTCTGGCCAGACGCCGTTCCATGGCAAGATGATCGCGCCCGGGAATCGATCGCGGAACTGCGCCGCTCGGTCCGTCATGCGTGCACCTGGAGGATCATCGCGTCGCCCTGTCCCCCACCGGAGCAGATGCCGAGCGCCGCGATACCGCCACCGCGCCGGCGCAGCTCATGGATCGCCGTCAGCACCAGACGCGTGCCGCTGGCGCCAATCGGATGACCGAGTGCGACCGCTCCGCCGTTGACATTCAGCTTCTCCGGGTCGATCCCGAGTCGTCGACCGGCGATGATGCTAACGCTGGAGAACGCCTCGTTGATCTCGAAGAGATCGATGTCGTCCAGCGTGAGGTCCGTCTTCTCCAACGCTTGCCGAATCGCCATCTCAGGGGTATACGCCAGGTAGGGCGCGTCCCACGCCGCCTGCCCGGTCGCGAGGATGGTTGCCACCGGCGTCGCGCCATGCTCGGCGGCCCACGCCTCATCCGCGACGATGACCGCCGCCGCTCCGTCATTGACGCCCTGGCGCGTTTCCGGCAGTGACGGTCCCGGTCGGCGAGAACGCCGGCTTCAGCCTGGCGAGCACCTCAAGGCTGGTGTCGCGACGCGGTCCCTCGTCAGTGTCCACGGTCACGCTGCCCTTCCGGCCCGGCACCTCGACCGGCACGATCTCCTCCGCCATGCGGCCGTCGTCGATCGCCGCGAGCGCGCGCTGGTGTGAGCGGTACGCCCAGGCGTCCTGTTCCTCCCGCGTGATCGCCTCCTCGTCCGCGACGTTACCGCCATGGATGCCCATGTGGACGTTCTCGATGGCGCACATCAGGCCGTCATGCACCATGAGGTCGACGAGCTCGCCGTTTCCCATCCGGTACCCGGTCCGCGCCTTCGGAAGCGCGTAGGGAGCATTCGACATGCTCTCCATCCCCCCGGCGAGTACGACCTGCTCCTCGCCCAGGCGAATCTGCATGTCCGCAAGAGCCACCGAGCGCATGCCGGAGCCACAGACACGGTTGATCGTTTCCGCCGTGACGGTGCGGTCGAGACCAAGGCCCAGACTCACCTGGCGTGCGGGATTCTGGCCAGCGCCGGCTTGCAGCACCTGGCCCATGATGACGTGTCCGATCGCCTCGCGATCGATCCCGGCGCGTTCGATCGCCGCAGTCGCCGCCGTCATGCCGAGCTGCACGGCCGGCAGCGTCGAGAGGCCGCCACCGAGCTTGCCGAAGGGCGTCCGTGCGCCGCCCAGAATCACAGTCTTGCCCACGAGCATCTCCTCTGGCGCGCCCATGCGCCATACATGCATCACGGGCCCCACATCCGCATGCAGGGCCCGTGATGGTCACTTGCTCACATCGCCCTGACGCGCCGGGGGCTAGTCCTCGGACTCAAACCCCGGTGCCGGCGGCTGCGGGTGGCTCAGCGGCTTGTCTTGCCGGTAGCCCAACGCGTACTCCGCCTGGAGGATCTGGTGGATCTGCGACGTGCCCTCGTAGATTGTCGAGCCGCGCGCGTTGCGGAGCATCCGCTCCACCGGGTAGTCATTTGAGAAACCGTACGAGCCGTAGATCTGCACCGCGTCGTCCGCAGCCTTCAACGCCGCCTCCGTGGCGTACCACTTGGCGAGCGACGTCTCCTTGGTGTTGCGGATACCGCGGTTCTTGAGCTCGGCTGCCTTGTAGACGAGCAGCTCCGACGCCTCGAGCCCGGCAACCTGGTTGGCGATCATCTGCTGCACGAGCTGGTGCTTGCCGATCGGCACGCCGAAGGTTTGGCGCTCATTCGCGTAGCGGACGCTCGCGTCCAGCGCCGCGCGGGTCAAGCCCATCGCGCCGGCGCCGACGGTGAAGCGCCCCTGATCGATCGCGCTCATGGCGATCTTGAAGCCCTCGCCCTCCTCGCCGATGCGGTTCGCGGCAGGAACGCGGACATTGTCGAAGCTCATCTCGCCGGTGTTGCCGGCGCGCACGCCGAGCTTGCCGTGGATGGTGCCCGTCGTGAACCCGTCCATGCCGCGCTCGACAACGAACGCGGTCAGGCTCTTGTGCTTTTGCGCGCGATCGAGGCTCGCGAAGACGAGGAAGTTGTCGGCGAGGTCAGACAGGGAGATCCACATCTTGGAGCCGTTGAGGATGTAGTCGTCGCCATCCCTTGTCGCCGTCGTCTCGATGGCGCCGGCGTCAGACCCGGCAGCCGGCTCGGTCAGGCCGAAGGTCGCGATCTTTTCGCCCTGCGCCTGCGGCACGAGGAAGCGCTGCTTCTGGTCTTCGTTTGCCCACTGCAGCAGCGTCAGGCTGTTCAGGCCCACGTGCACACTCAGCACCACGCGCAGCGAGGTGTCGACATACTCCATCTCGGAGCAGGCAAGCGCGAGACTTACGTAATCGAGGCCCAGTCCGCCGTACTCCTCGGGAATCGGGAGACCCAGGATGCCAGCCTCGCCCATCTTGTCGATGATGTCGCGGCTGTAATTCTGCTTGGTGTCCCACTCCCGGATGTGCGGGGCCGCCTCGCGCGCGGCGAACTCGCGCACCATGTCACGGACCTGGATTTGCTCTTCCGTAAGATCGAAATTCATCTCTCACGTACCGCTTTCTGTTGGCCCCACCGGGGCGATTGTCGCGTCGCCTAGAGTATACCGGCCTTCCCGATACCTGGCATTGCTCAGGGCGAAACCGGCCGCGGCCCGCGAACAAGCTCTCCGGAGACAACCCCGCGCACGTCGCCGTCGACGTCCAGAAGCAGCGCTCCGTCCTTCCGCAGTCCCGCCACGCGTCCCCTCAGCTCCCGCTCGCCATCCCTGAGCGTGACCTCTTCACCGCGCATCGCCAGACGGTGCTCGACGCGGGAGAGCGCCGCTGCAATGTCTTCCGACATGACCGCGCGGTAGCGCTCGTCGATGGCCGGAAGCAGCCGCACGAGCACATCGGCCGGGTCGATCAGCTGGCCCGTTTCCTCGCGCAAACTCGTGGCTGTCTCGGGCAGCTCACCCGCTTCGGCACGCACGTTCAGCCCGATACCGAGGGCCGCTATCCCTTGACGAACCTGGATCAGCACGCCGCTCAGCTTGCGACCACCGATCAGCACATCGTTCGGCCACTTGACCCGAGGGTCGAGCCCGTAGGCGTCGGCCACCGTTTCCGCAATCGCGTCGGCCACGAGCAGGGAGAAGACACCGGGCAACTGACGCCCGGGGCGCAACACGACGGAGAACAGCAACGCCGCTCCAGGCGACGCGACCCATGTTCGCCCGGCGCGGCCCCTCCCCTGGCGCTGGTGTTGAGCGACCACGACGGTGCCGTCCCGCGCGCTCCGCTCCCCGAGCCGGAACGCCACATCCTGCGTGCTGGCAACGTCATCCAGCCGCAGGATCGGTCGCCCGATCACGATTCCCGAAGCTCGTCGCTGTCCTGGTCGCCGTTCTGGTCTCCACGCCGTCGACGGTCGCGGCGCTCCTCCGGCTCGACGTCGTCTGGCTCGGTCAGGCGGGTGATGCGGAGCGCCTTCACCCGATGCCGCTCGACCTCCAGGATCTCGACCCGCACGCCCTCGGCCTCGAAGGTGTCACCCTTCACGGCAAGGCGGCCGAGATGCTTGTGGACAAAGCCTCCAAGCGTCCCGAAGTCGTCGTCCTCTTCAAACGCGACGTCCAGCGCATCCTCGACGTCCTCGATCGGGAGACGGCCATCGGCGACAAGCGCGTCCGAGCTCTCCTTCTCGAACAGCGGTTGCTCGGTGTCGTATTCGTCCTGGATCTCACCGACGATCTCCTCGAGGATATCCTCGATCGTGATCAAGCCGGCTGTGCCACCATATTCATCGGCCACGATCGCCATATGGATGCGCGTCCGCTTCAACTCGGCGAAGAGCTCTGGCAGTTTCTTCGACTCGGGAACGACAAACGCGGGCCGGATCAGGTCCAGCAACGGGATGCGGATCGTGTTCCCGATCACGAACGGCAGGAGGTCCTTCACGTAGAGCACGCCGAGGACATTGTCGACGGTATCGCGGTACACCGGGATGCGACTGTGCCCTGCCTTGGTGATCGTGTCGATCAGCACCTGCGCGGAAACGCGGCGATCCAGCGCAATGATGTCCAGGCGCGGCACCATGATGTCGCGGACGGTCATATCCTCCAGGCTGAGAATGCCGTCGATCATCTGCCGCTCGACCTCGCCGATCACGCCGTCATCGTGGCCGTTCCGGTGAATCTGGAGCTCGTCTTCGGTGCCGACCGGATCGTCCACCGCGACCTCGCCCGGGATGATCGCCCGGAAAAGAACGGCAAGCTGTTCAACCAGCCAGTTCACCGGCCGTAGCGCGGCCGAGGTCATGCGCCCGATGCGGTAGATGCGATCGCGCATCTCCTCCGACGTCGTCTTGTCGACGATGGCGCGGGGCAGCGCCAGACCGAAAACGAGATAGACCAGCGCGGTCATCACGATCGCCGGAAAGCCGAATTCGGTATCCGTGAAGGCGTCGAACAGGGCGACCACCTGCCCGCCGGCGATGACCGCCAGGAGCAGCTGCAGGAACAACATGGAAGAGGCGATGGCGCGCCGCATGTTGACGATGGAGGATGTCGAGCGGCGATGGCGACCAGACGCCGGGGTGTCCGGGATCAACCGCTGGTTCGTCGCCTGACCGACGTGGGTCAGGATGACGCTCACGAGCGTGAGTAGCGCCACAGCGATCAGCGCGAAGAGTAAATGTTGCCAGTCGTCGGCGTCCAAGAAGGTTGTCCCCGGTCATGGCGGGTTCCAAAACAGCGTCCCGCCGATGACAGTACAAAGCGTGAAAAACGTGGTCGCGATGCGCACCACAAGCGTATCAGGTGAAGAGGGCGCTCACCGAAAGGCCCTTGTGCGTGCGCATGATGGCCTCGGCCAACAGGGGCGCGACGCTGACCACCCGGACCCGCCCGACGCCATCCTTCGGAAGCGGGATCGTGTCCGTCACGATGACTTCCTCGATTGGAGAGTCGTCGATCTGCTTCAGGGCGTCACCCGCGAAGATGCCATGCGTCGCAGCGACGAGGATGCGCTCGGCGCCACGCTCAGTGAGCATGTTCGCCGCCTCGATGAGGGTGCCGCCGGTCGAGATCATGTCATCCACGATCACGGCCGTCTTGCCCTCGACGTCACCAACCATCTCCAGCGTTTCGGTGGTGTCGGCGGAAGGGTGCTGCTTGGAGATGATGGCCAGCGAGCCCCTGGCGCGGGTACGGAAGTCCTGCGCCCGACCGACACCACCGGCATCTGGGCTCACAACGACGATGTCGCCACCGACCTGATGCCGAAACGCCCTCGCCAGCAGCGGTGCGGCACGAAGGTGGTCCACCGGGATATCGAAGAAGCCTTCGATCGCCGGCGAGTGAAGGTCGACCGCAAGCACCCGCGTCGCCCCGGCGGTGGTCAGCAAATTCGCCACGAGCTTGGCCGAGATCGGTTCGCGACCAGAGGTCTTTTTCTCTTGACGGGCATAGCCGTAATACGGAATGACGGCCGTGATGCGCGAAGCCGACGCCCGGCGCAAGGCGTCGATCATCAGCAACAACTCCATCAGGTGATGGTTTACCGGATTGCTGGTGGGCTGGACGACAAAGACATCCGAGCCGCGCACATTCTCCTCGAGCTTCACACGCGTTTCGTCGTTCCGCCATTGGCCGACGATCGCCCGGCCGAGGTCCGCCTCCAGCGCATTGCAGATGTCCTGCGCCAGCGCGGGATGCGCGGTCCCGGTGAAGATCTGCAGCCGACCATCCATGTGCCCTACCCCTCCGCCACTGGTTCCTGATCGACCGGGTCCGCCGCCAGAGTTCGCCTGCGTGAGGCGATCGGACGAGCCGGGATCCCGACGACGGTCGCACCAGGAGCGACGTCCTTCGTCACCACGCTGCCCGCCCCGGTCCGTGCGCCTTCAGCCACCGTCACGGGCGCGACGAGGATCGTGTCCGAGCCGACGAACGCGCCGTCACCGATCGTTGTCCGGTTCTTCTTCTCGCCATCATAGTTGGCGGTGATGGTTCCGGCGCCGATATTGGCGCCCTGACCGACTGTGGCGTCACCGAGGTAGGAGAAATGGCCGCTCTTGGCGTCCCGCCCCATCGACGTGTTTTTCAGCTCCGCGAAGTTGCCGATATGCACGCCTTCGCCGATGACCGACCCGCCGCGGATATGGGCATAGGGCCCGGCGTCGGAGCTGCTCTCCATGCGCGAGTGCTCGATCGTCGATGAGCGGATGGTGACGTGGTCGCCGATCTCGGCCTTATCGAGCACGGCGTGTGGCCCAATCCGGCAGCCAATGCCGATGCGCGTTCCACGGAGCAGGATCGTGCCGGGTAGCAGGACGGTGTCATGCCCAATCTCGACGTCCTCATCAATGAAGATCGTCTCCGGTCCAATCATCGTCACACCGGCGAGCATGTGCTTCCGGCGCACCTGATCGCGCACGATCGCGTCCGCCTCCGCCTGCTGGACCCGGTTGTTCACGCCCAGCGACACTTCCATCGGGGCTTCAACGGTGGCGATCGGCCAGGGCTCGCCCGGCTGATGCTCGCTGGCGGCCATCGCCACGAGATCGGTGAGCAGGTACTCGCCCGTCACGGTATCGAGCGGCAGGCGTTCAAGCGCCTCGCGGGCCCAGTCCGCTTCGAGCACCATGATCCCGCTGTTGATCTCGGTGCGGCCGGCTCGATCGGCGGGGGTGTCGTTCTTCGCCTCCACGATATTCGTGACTTGCCCGATCGCATTGCGATTAATGCGACCATACGATTGCGCTTCGTCAAGCTGGCACGTCAGGATGGTGACTCGCGAACCGGTGGCAATCGCGTGATCGAGCAGGTGCTCCACCATCTCGCCAGTCAAAAGCGGATTGTCACCCAACAGGGAGACGAGGTAGTCGACGTCCGGCGCCACCTTCAGCGCGGTGCGCACCGCGTCGGCGGTTCCGCGCGGGGACTCCTGCACAACTGTCTCGAACTGACCTTCCATATCCAGCATCGCCGGCATCTCGACCATGCCGGGGCTCACCACCGCCAACATGCGATCGGGGTTTACGGCCAGTCCGGCGCGGATGATGCGCTCGACCAGCGGAACGCCACCCACTGGGTGGATATGCTTCGGGCTGCGCGACTTCATACGGGTGCCGGGACCCGCGGCGAGCACGGCAACGGCCACGCAAAGCGTGTCACGCCGGGGACGGGATTGATCTCTCACTGTGGGGGTCATCGCTTCCATCTGCGCGATGCAGCGGGGGGCATCGCCTGCGAATCGGCTGGCGGACCAGGATTCGAACCTGGAATAAAGGCTCCAAAGGCCCTTGTGATACCATTTCACCATCCGCCAATGCGGCCATGGCAAGTCTACCGGGAAACCGCGGATACTGCCAAATTCCGGGCCGCTACGGCGCGTTTCCGCCCGACCATCGCCTCGCCCACACCGCCGCGGCGCGTGAGTCCGCACGAGGGTCACGTCGCACCATGGTCCAGCCACACACCGCATCATCCGCAGAGGAGCAGACGCCCGCGGAGGTGCCGGTCGGCAGCGCGTTGCGCGTCTGCGTCGCCATGTTCCGCTGGTCCGGCAGCATCCTGGAAACCGCGACCGGCCCCAATGGCCACATCCCGTGGGCGATCCCCCAGGCGGACGAGCCGCTGAACCGCACCGCCGAGCGCATTATCCACGATTGGGCCGGTGTCGACGCCCAGTACGTTGAGCAACTCTATACCTTCAGCCGATCGCAGGGCCGCCAGCGCGAGATCGTGATCAGCTATCTGGGACTCTTTTCGCCAGAGACGTTTCGCGCTGAAAGCGGGACGGCCCTCACATGGACGCCGGCAACTGCCACCATCGGCGTCGATGAGATCGAGCGCATGGTGCTGGAATACGCGCTCGTGCGGCTGCGGGCAAAACTCGGGTACACGAACATCGCCTTCCATCTGGTCCCGTCAACGTTCACCCTCTCCGAGCTGCAGCACGTCTATGAGTCGATCCTCGGTCAGCCAATGGACAAGCGGAATTTTCGCCGCCGAATGATCGCGAGCGGTATCCTGACGCAGACCGACGAAACCCGCCGGGAGGGCAGTCACCGACCGGCCATGCTCTATCGATTCTCCGAACAGGACGACCACACGTCCTACCTCACCCCGCCGGGACACGCGGCATCGTGACCGCCACGCGCCCGCAGGAGCCACCCCGCATGACTCAACGCCTTGGCCTGGTTGCCGCTGAAAGCAAGCGCGAGGCACAGCAGATCATTCACGACATCACCCTTTGGCTGGAATCGCGCGGCATCACCGTTGTGCCGGAAGATGGGATCGAGACCAGCGATCCGCCCGTCGACGCGATCATCGTCCTCGGCGGCGACGGACTGATGATGCGGATGGGCAATTCCTTCCCGGACGTGCCGCTGATCGGCATCAACTTCGGCAAGGTCGGTTTCCTCGCCCTGGTGGAACAGCGCGACTGGCAACGGGCGCTGGAGATGTTCCTCGCTGGAGAATACGAGCTGGACGAGAGCTCGACGCTGGACGCGACTCTCATCCGGGGCGACCAGGCACAACCACAGGGATGGGCCATCAACGATGTCGTCATCCGTGGTGGCAACCGCATGATCGAGGTGGAGGTCTATATTGACGGCCACTTCGTGAACCAGTACCCCAGCGACGGACTGATCGTCGCCACGCCGCGCGGGTCGACCGCATATTGCATGGCCGCCGGTGGGCCGATCCTAACACCCGGCGTGCGCGGATTCGCGGTCGTCCCGATCTCGTCCCACTCACCCATCCGCACGCCGATGATCGCGTCGGAGGACGCTGAGATCGAGCTGGTCACCACGAACGCGCACCCCGCCTCTCTCATCCTCGACGGCCAGGAGACGACCCGGCTCCGTCAGCATGACGTCGTGAAGGTCACGCGCGGCGAGCACAAGTTCCGGCTCGTGAAAGTGCCCTTCACGAGCTTCTACCAGGCGATCCGCGAGAAGTTCAACTTCCAGGTGCGGCCGAACGCCGTCCCGACCCGCATGGCCCGCCCCGGCCACGAGCTCCTCGAGCCCGAAACGCATTAACCGGCCGCCCCCATCATTTTAGCGGTGCGGGAAATGGAAAAGCCCCGGCCATCGTGGCCGAGGCTCAATGCTTCTGCCTAGTCGCGCGTTCCCGGGAGACGGAATCGTGATGGGATGGTGACCGATTCGCCGTCATCCGTTGGTGCGGCAGCGCCGGATGCCGAAAGGTCGGACGCGTCCGGGCCGACCGGCACTGTTCCGACGCGCGTTGTCTCCCCATCCGGGCGAGCCTTGATCGTGACCGTCTCCTGCGTCACGCCCGGACGGGCATGAGCGGCGGCCGGACTCAAGACATCACGGTCGATTGCCGTCGCGGCCGGCAGCGAGAGCGAGCCATTCCGCGCATGCTCGGCACGGAGGCGCTTTTCGATCCTGGCCGGGTCGATCCAGCCATCAATGCCTTCGAATTCGTCAGCCTCCTCGTGCCGGTGCTCGTGCGCCTCCTGCTCCTCGCCGCAGTACGGGCAGATATCCCAGCGTAGGTCGACCAGCTTGCCGCAGTTTTGGCACGGCTCCTTCAACTGCGTATTGCAATGCGGGCAGAGCTGCCAGTCATCATGAACGAAATGATTGCAGGTCGGGCATAGCGGCAGCTCCTGCAAGTCCTGCAGCAGGTACTCCTCCTCCAGCGAGCGCTGGTACGCCTCGTCGAGCGTCTCCTTCGGGCGCAGGATCATGTACAGCAACACGCCCGGAATCCAAAAGAAGACCGAGAGCAGCGTCGAGAACACCTGCGTGACGACGTTCTTGCTCCGCGACTCGATATCACGGAACGTCCACACGATGAGGACGAACCACGTCGCGACGAGGTAGGCACCGCCCAGGGCCAGGAGGATCTGGAGGGCCCTGGCGACAAACGATTCGAGTTCCAAACAATGGCTCCTTTGGCGGGATGGGGCGCGACGTCGAGGGGCTAGACGCCCAACCGCTCGTAGCGGCTCACTGGCACCACGAAGACGTTCGCGCCTCCGACGGTGACCTCGAGCGGATTGCCGGCATAGACGTCCCCCGCGCCTGCGATCGGCATCAGGGGGTTCACGAAGCGGCGTCGGGAGTGGGCATTCTGGTCGATCAGGTCGCAGACCGCCGGCACCTGCGCATCGTCGACGCCGATCAGCAGGGTCACGTTACTCTCGCGGAGGAAGCCTCCGGCGCTGTTGATCTGCGTGGCGCGAAAGCCACGTTCGGTCAGCGCATCGAGCAGGCGATCCGCGTCGGTACCCTGGACGACGGCGAAGATAAGCTTCATCGGGAAACGACCTTTGATGTCGTGCTAGACGGCGTTGCGTCTCACCAGCGCCTGGCTCGTAAGAACGCGTGATTCTACTTCAGTGTGCACCTTCCGGGCCACTGATGCCACGTCGTCGCGCCCGTCCACCACGCTCCAGCCGTCCGGATTCGCCGCCGCCATCGCCAGGAACGCCTGGCGCACGCGCTCGTGAAAGGTGTCCGGCGCGAGGTCGATACGGTTCACACTCCCCTCTTCCGCATGACGCCGCTGCAGTCCGACTTCGATGGGAACGTCGATCAGGATGCGCAGGTCCGGTACAAGCCCGCCTGTCGCGTACTCCTGGATAGGGCGAAGGGTTTCCATCGGGAGCCCGTGCCCGCCGCCCTGATAGGCGTACGTCGAGTCCACGTATCGATCGCTGACGACGGCCACCCCGGCGTCGAGCGCGGGGATGATCTTCTCGCGAACATGCTGCGCCCGTCCGGCGGCGAGGAGGAGCACTTCTGTCTCCGGCAAGAGGTGCAAGTGCTCGGCATGCAGCAAGATGCGCCGCACCTCATCGCCGAGCGCGGTTCCACCCGGCTCGCGCGTCAGCAGCACCTTCCAGCCGCGCTCCTCAAGGAACGTCCCGAGGAGTCGCGCCTGGATCGACTTGCCGGCCCCTTCCGGGCCCTCCAGCGTGATAAACGGAGCTGGCCGCATCTATTGGATGCCCGGACGGAAGATCTCGACGTGCCTGAACGGATCGCGTCCTCGGCTGCGAGACTGAAGGTTGTAGCGTTCTGCCATCTCATGCTGCAGCCGGCGGATCGGGGGCGATTGTGGGCGGAGCGCCGTCGCGGGCGCGCCCTGCATGATGGCGGCGATGGCGTCTTCCGCTTCCGAGAGCGCGAGCGTCACATCGTTCATGCGCCGCTCGCGCCGGCTCAACGCGGGTTCACCTTCCTCCCGCTCATCTTCGGACGCCTGCTCCTCTTCCGACTGCGGGAAGAGCGAGCGCAGAACGTTCTCCATCTGCGTGTTCGTGTTCGAGCGCAGCACATAGACCGGCATTCCGCGCTGCTCGGCATCGCGAACGGGCTGCGCCTTCTGGCGGTACGTATTCTTCAGCGTCAGCACGATGTCGGCGTCCCGCTCGTTGCGAACGATCATCGCCGGCACCTTCAACTGCTGGATCGACTGGTCCAGCCGGTTCCGGCTCACGCCGTATGGGTAGATCCTTAGGGGCTTCTCGTCGGTTCCACGACCTTTGGCGAATGCCGCGATCGTCGGCGCGACCGGCCTCGCATCCTCCACGACCGGCTCCTGCGGCACGGTCACGCGCGGGGCCCTGCGAGTGATACGCAGCGGCTGCGCGGCTTCCGGCCGGCTGGACGGCATCGTCCTGGTCTCGCTCACCATCTCCTCGAAGGTCAGCGCCGCGCGCTGGTTGCCGTTCGCTCGCTCGACCGGAGCGGCATGACGGTCATTTCCTCGCGAGGGCTCGCGACGTGGAGCCGAGGGGTCGCGGCGGACATCGTCCGACGAGCTGGTGACGATCTTGCCGTCAGGCGTTCGCGTGCGATGCTCCGAACGGACCGGTGCGCCACGCAGCAGCGCGTCAACCGTCGCCGAGACGTCACGGTGCACGATGACCTCATCGCGATCCACGATCTCCACCATCACAGCAAAGGTTGGCGGCGCCTTGCGCTCCAGGATGGATTTTTGGGTGCCGCGCCGCTTGGCCTCCTCGTCGGAGAGCGTCACGGACTGGATGCCGCCAATGAGGTCCGACAGGGTCGGGTTCAGCATCAGGTTTTCGAGCGTGTTGCCGTGGGCCGTGCCGATCAGCTGCACACCGCGCTCGGCGATCGTGCGGGCCGCCATGGCCTCCAGCTCGGTACCGATCTCGTCGATCACCACCACTTGCGGCATGTGATTCTCGACCGCCTCGATCATCACCGCATGCTGGTCCGTCGGCGTTGGGACCTGCATGCGCCGCGCGCGGCCGATCGCCGGATGCGGTATATCGCCATCGCCGGCGATCTCATTGCTGGTGTCGACGACGACCACGCGCTTGCGCAGCTCGTCAGCCAGCACACGCGCCGTCTCGCGCAGGAGCGTCGTCTTGCCGACGCCCGGCCGCCCGAGGATGAGCACGCTCTCACCCGACTCGATCAAGTCGCTGATGATCGTGATCGTCCCGTAGACGGCACGTCCAATCCGGCACGTCAGGCCGACGATCTCGCCGGCGCGGTTCCGGATGGCGGAGATGCGATGCAGGGTGCGCTCGATGCCGGCGCGATTGTCGGCACCGAACTGCCCGATCCGATCGGCGACATGGCCCAGGTCGGAGCGGGTCACATCGAAATCGCCGAGCAGGATCTCGTCGTGCTGGAAGCGCGCTTCCGGCGGCCGACCGAGATCGAGGACGATCTCGATCAACTGACCCAGATCTTCGCGCTTGCGGAGTTGGAGGATACGCCGGGAGATTGGCTCCGGCAGAACGTCGAGCAATTCGCGGATATCGTCAGCCACTTCGTGTTCGGCGTCTGCGGTGATGGGCTCAGTGTTCGATGCAGGTGGCAAACTGCTCAAGGTGCGCTCCACTCTCTGGTGTACCAGGCGCCCTAGTGGGTATCGCTCGGCACGCGCGTGGGGACGGATTGCGCCACCGGATGCTTGACGGCGTGTTCGGGCGCGGGGTCCGGCCGCATGCCCCGCTGGAAAAAGGTCGGTACGTGTCGCGTCGCCGGGTCCGGGACCGCCTCGCGGTCGAAGACCTCCGCTGCCACCACCGACGATCGCACGGACGCGGTGGTATAGCGGACGCTGAGCTCCTGCTCGACCTGGGCCACCAGCCCGAACGATTCGAGCAGGGCGATCTCCTCCTGCTGGTATGCCCGCACGCTGACATAGATGCGCCGCGACGTCCTCGACGACAATGTTCGGAAGACCTGTGCCAGCAAATCCGGCAGCACATCCCGCCATTCTGGCGCGATCATGAAGTCGATAACGTGCGCGTCACCATGGGTCACCGCCCGGGCATACGCGATGGCGACGAAATCCCTGGTGATGATCCAGGCCTGCCCATCATGTCCGCGGTCCCGGTGGATGGTGCCAACGTCCCAGTTGTGGCTGGTGAACGCCTCGGCGTACTGCACATCCCGTGGAGTCGTGTGGATATAGAGTTGATGGACTGACCAGACATCCGCTTGTTCCAGTGTACGTACAGTAATGCCGCATGGCAAGACCGGGATACTGCCGGAGGCAAGGATCGTCTGCCGCCCATACGCGGCGAAACCCACCGCGCGAAGCGTCGGTCGCACCGGTGACTCGATATCGACCTTCGCGTACAGACGCTTCACCCCATGGAACCCGGCATCCTGGATCGCATGCTGGATCAGGCCGATGACGATTGGGTCATCGTCGTACACACCGGCATTCGTATGAAGGCAGGTCGCCATCCAGCGACGATCCGGCCCGACGGCACGAAACATGGCCAGGCCCAGCAGCCGGTGCTCGTCCGCCGTGCTGGCGACAAACACCGGATGCTCATCGCGCGTGAGCGGGAAGATCCCTCGCAGCACGGACCGCACAGGAGAGATCTCGGTTTCGGGTGTTTCCGGGAAATTGAGCTCGTAACGGTTACCAAAGCGCGGCAACACGATGAGGTCGCTCGCGCGAGCACGACGAACCTCCACGGGAACCGCGGGCCCTTCACCGGCCACGGGAACGTTCTGGCCGTGGGCGTACACCGGGGACACTTCGATATCAGGTTCGTCCGCGCCCTGCCCCAACTGGCTCCGTAACGAGGAAGGGAAGCGGATCACGCCGCCTGGTTCGCGGCGATGCAAGGTAGCCATTACTGCGATTCTAGCGATATCGCCCGGAAGTCTCAACTCGCGCCGCTACAGGACGCGGCGACCCGAAAGCGCCCGCCCGAGGGTCATCTCGTCCGCGTACTCCAGGTCCCCACCGACCGGCAGACCGCTGGCCGGACGCGAGACATTGGTGCCGAGGGGAGTGAGCACGCGATGGAGGTAGGTCGCCGTCGCCTCACCGGGAAGGTCGAGGTTGGTGAAAACGATCACCTCATCCGGGGAATCCTTCTCTACCCGGGCGATCAGCTCGCGGATCCGGAGCTTGTCCGGGCCGATCCCGTCGACCGGGGAGATCGCGCCGTGCAGCACGTGATACCGGCCGCGGTATTCACCCGTGCGCTCGATCGCGACAACGTCGAGCGGGTCCTCGACCACGCAGATCGTGCCCTCGCGGCGGGGATCAGAGCAAATCTCGCACGGATCCTGCTCGGTAACGTTGAAACAAACGGAGCAGAGCCGGATGCGTTCCTTGACCTCGAGGATCGCCTCGGCCAACGCGGCCGCCTCGTCACGAGATGTCTTCAATAGATGAAACGCGAGGCGCGAGGCCGTTTTCGGGCCGATACCGGGCAATTTCGAGAGTTCGTCGATGAGTTGGGAGACCGGCTGGGCGGTGCCCGCGCCGTAGCGGGATGACACGATGTGAACCCTCCATGGAAATTCCAGGCCCAAGCCTGTAGACGTGGAGTGTATCACTCATTATCCTGAGGACGGGTCCCTATCTTTCCGGGTGGTAACGTGCCATTACGCGCGGGATTGTCGACCGTATTCGTCGCAAAACCGTGACAAATTCCCGTGTCGTAATGATACACTCGTACTGTTATCACGTGGGGTCTGTATACGTATGCCCGACTCGTCATGGCATAAAGGGTTAACTGCACGTCGGGGCCGGAGGTAGCCATGCAGTTCACAGACAAGACATTGACCTGCCGAGAGTGCCACAACCCGTTTCTTTGGACTGCGGGTGAGCAACAGTTCTTCAAGGAACGAGGGCTGATTAACATCCCAGCCCGGTGCGTCGAATGCCGTTCGAACCGCAAGGAAAAGATGGGGCTGCAGCGCTCGACCGTTACGGAGGTCACATGCGCGGAGTGTGGACAGAAGACCACGGTCCCGTTCGTTCCTCGCAACGGCAAGCCAATCTATTGTTCCACCTGCCTCGCCACGGCGAGGGAGCGGGAAGAGGCAGAAAAAGCGGCCGCAGTCGAGGCCGGTAGCTAGGACAAACGAAATGCCCCCTGCTCGTCTATTGAGCAGGGGGCATTTCGTTGTGCCCGGGAACCGATCGGGCGTCGTCCGCTCAGTCCAGGTCGGGCTCATCAAATTTGACGAGCACCGGCCGGCCCTTGGCGCCGTCCGCCGGACCGATAACGCCGTCCTCCTCCATCTGCTCGATAATCCGCGCCGCCCGGTTATAGCCGATCCGCAGCCGCCGCTGGAGCATCGAAGCCGACGCCGTGCCTTGCGAACGCACAATGTCAAGCGCCTGCTGCATGTACGGCTCCTCCTCGTCTTCCCAGCCGCCTCCGCTCCCCCCCGCATCTGACGACTGCTTCGAGCTCGGCAGATCGAGCCACTCCGACGCGTATTGCGGAACCGGCGACACCGCGAGCCAGTGATCGACGATGGCCTTTACCTCCTCGTCGATGAACGCGCCCTGGATACGCGTCGGCTTCGCCTCGTCCGGCGGCAAGTAGAGCATGTCACCACGCCCCAGTAGCCGCTCGGCGCCCGGCATGTCCAGCACCACCCGGCTGTCGATCATGGATGACACCGCGAAGGCGATGCGCGCCGGCACGTTCGCTTTGATCAGCCCCGTCAGCACGTTCACGGACGGACGCTGCGTCGCGATGATGAGGTGGATCCCCGTCGCGCGGGCCATCTGGGTGAGGCGCGCGAGCAAGGTCTCGACCTCGTCCGGCGTCGTCATCATTAGGTCGGCGAGCTCGTCGATAATCACGACGAGATACGGAAGTTTCTCCGCCTCCGGATCGTCGGCGATATGCGTCTGGTACCCGGCGAGGTTCCGCACACCCACGCTCTTGAAGAGCTCGTAGCGGCGGTTCATCTCGCGCAGCACCATCCGCAGCGCGCTTACGACCTTGTCCATCTCGGTCACGACCGGGCACTGCAGGTGCGGCACGCCGTTGTAGCCGACCAGCTCGACCATCTTCGGGTCGATCATGAGCAGGCGCAGCTCGTCCGGCTGCTTGACGCTGATGAGTGTCGAAATGATCGCGTTGATGCAGACGCTCTTACCGGAGCCGGTCGCGCCGGCGATCAGCAGGTGCGGCATGCGCGTCAGGTCGCCAACGATGTAGCGCCCATTGACGTCCCGCCCAAGCGGCAGCGGCAGCTTCGCCTTGCTCTTGGTGAAGGCTGGCGACTCCAGGACCTCGCGCAAGCCAACCGTGGCGATCGTCGGGTTCGGGATCTCGATCCCGACCCGGGCCATGCCCGGGATCGGCGCCTCGACGCGGATGCTCTGCGCGGCGAGGGCCAGAGCGAGGTCGTTCTGCAGCTCGGTAATGCGACGGACCTTCACGCCGTTACCAGGCTCGAGCGCGAACTGGGTCACGGCGGGTCCAGGGTTGATCTCGCGAACCGTCGCGTCAACCTTGAAACTCTTCAGCGTGTCCTGGATCACACCGGCCTTGTCCTCCAGCATCGAAGGGTCCGGCGTTACCTGCTCGTAGTACGGCAACTGGTGCAGGTCCGGCAATGGCAGCGGAATCGGCAAGTCCGACTGGACCGCGTTCTCATTCAGCACCGCTGGGGTGCCGGTAACCATGGCGGTGCCCGCCACCGGGCCCATCGCAGGACGATCCGGCAGGTTGATCACCGGCGGCTGGTACACGCGTTCCGGCTCGACGACCTCGGGCGTCATCGCCTTCGCACTCTTCGCGGACGGCTTTCGCGTCTCGCGCGGAATCGGGGTCGCCCGCGTAGCCGGCCCGGATGGGGCAATGGTCGCCTGATGGACCCGGGGCTTCGACGCACGCTTGGGCAGCAAGCGCCGGACATCCTTTTCCAGTGTCTGGATGTCCGTGTCGGCGATCAGGAACACGGCAACCACACCAACCGCGAAGAAGACGAGCCCGGACGCTACCTGTCCAAGCAGGCCGCGACCGATATCACCCGAGACATCGCCAACATTACCGCCGCGCTCGCCGAAGGAGAGCAACGCGACCACCGCGATGGTGAAGAGCGCGCCGCCGATATAGTGGCGAAACAGGAGGATCGGGCCGTCGTCCTTCGCAAAGGCTCGCACGGCGGTCAACGCGGCGAATACCGGGACCAGGAACGCACCGGCGCCGAACGTGCCGCGCAGCACGTTCCCCCACCAGGCGATGAACGCGCCGTCAGCGGAGCCCCGGCCAAGCGACCACGACGAGAGCAGCGCCAGGAGCACCAGCGCCACGCCAAGCACTTCGCGCTTCAGGCGATCGGAGATGGCGATCTCCGGAACCATGCCCTGCACGAACTCGCGCCCTCGCAGCACCCACAAGGAGAGACCGGTCGCCTGGGGCTTGCGTCCCTTGCGACGGGTCGTCTTCTTCCTGTTCGAGCCCGAGGCACGGGTTTGTGTCGCCATTCGCCCTCTACTCCATCCCACCATACGTCCGTTTTTCGCCCCGGCTCCCGGAGCGGGTGCGCGAAGCGACCGGGCTTGGACCCGACTGTACGTACATTGTATGCCATGGAGTCAAAATGGTCGAGTGAGGGTGATGGCCTACCGCTGCGACGTCATCACAATCGGCAGGATCACTGGACGCCGTCGCGTCTTCCCGAAGATGTAGCGGCTCGCTGCCTCGCGCACGACCCGCTCGGCGGCACCCGTGTCACCACCTTGCAGCACGCGCTCCAGCGCCGAGGCGACGGCTTCCACCACGCCATCGAGCAGATCCGGATCGACCTCGATCACGGAGAATCCGCTAGTCTGCACCTCGGGCCCAGCAATGATCTCGCCGGTGACCTCGTCGACGGTCACCGCAACCCCGATCACGCCGTCATCAGCCATCGTCTGGCGATCGCGTAGGACGCCCGTGTCGCCGCGTCCGATGACGACGCCCTCGACGAAGACGGTCTGGACGTCGACCTCCCCGGTGACCCCCATTCCCAGCGCATCAAGCGTCACAACGTCACCCAGTTCAACGAGGGTGATGTGGTCACGCGGCACACCGGCCTCGACCGCCAGGTCCGCATAAAGCGCAAGGTGGCGCGGCTCGCCGTGCGTCGGAATGACGTACTCCGGCCGCAACAACTCCAGCATCTCGCGAAGCTCATCCCGACCAGCATGACCGGAGACGTGGACACGGGCGATGTTGGAGTAGATGACCTCCGCGCCCGAGCGGAAAAGCTGGTCGATGATGCGATAGACCGATGTCTCGTTTCCCGGAATCGGTGTGGCGGAGATGATGACCGTGTCACCCTCCCCTACAGTGATCCGGTTGTGGTCACGGTTCGCGATCCGGCTGAGAACGGCCATCGGCTCACCCTGGCTGCCGGTCACGATATAGACGATCTCGCGGTCCGGCATCGTTTCCGCCTGCCGGGCGCTGATCAGGACATCGTCCGGGTCGTGCAGGTAGCCAAGCTCCGTCGCGACGCGGACGTTGTTCTCAAGACTGCGCCCGAGGGTGGCGACCTTGCGGCCGTTCGCCCCGGCGACGTCGATCACCTGCTGGAGTCGTGCGATCAGCGACGCGAATGTGGCGACGATAATCCGCCCCGGCGCTTGCGCGAACAGCTCCTCGTACGTCTCGCCAACGACCCGTTCCGACGGCGTGCGCCCCTCACGCTCTACGCCAACAGTGTCGGAAATCAAGAGGCGCACGCCCCGTTCTCCAAACGCGCGGAGCGTCTCGACATCGGTCGGGCGATTGTCGATGGGCGTTGGGTCGAATTTGTAGTCGCCGGTGATCACCACGAGGCCGGACGGGGTCTGCACGCCGAAGCCGACTGCGTCCGGGATGCTGTGCGTGACGCGGAACGGCTCGACGGTGAACGCCCCGGCACGGATCTCCGGGTGCGTGTCCGGGTCGAAGACCTGGATCTCCACCCGGTCGGCAAGGCGCTTTTCGCGCATCTTGGAGCGAATGAGACCGGCGGTTAGCTTCGTCGCGTGGATCGGGACGGGGATATCCTCCCACAGCCAAGGGAGGCCACCAATATGGTCCTCATGACCGTGGGTGATGAAGATGCCGCGGATCTTTTCTCGCTTGCCGCGGAGGTACCCGATATCCGGCAGCAGGAGATCGATACCTGGATGGTTCTCCTCGGGGAAGCCAAGCCCGCAGTCGACAACGATGATGTCGTCGTCGCTCTCCAGCACCATCAGGTTCTTGCCAACCTCGGCGATGCCGCCCAGGAAGATCACGCGCAGCGAGTCATTCACGCCTGTTGTCGATCCCGTCACGAAGGGTCCTGTCCTGGACGACTAGAAGAGCGAGCCCTGGCTCACGTTGTCCTGCTTCTGCTTCTCACTCTCCCGGATGCGATCGCGCTCGGCCAGGAGCCGTGGCAACTTCTGGAAGTCCGCTTCGATTTCCGGTCGGAGGGAGCCGTTATGGAGAGCCGCGGCAGGATGATACATCGGCACGATGTAGCGCCCGCCGACATCCTTCGCCTGGCCATGGATTTTGGTGATCTTCTCGCCGGGAAAGTACTTCGACATCGAGAAGCGTCCGAGCGTCACGATCACGTCCGGATCGATCGCCTCGATCTGCTTCTCCAGCCACATCGAGCAGGCCATGATCTCATCCGGCAGCGGGTCACGGTTGCCCGGCGGCCGGTGCTTGACCACGTTGGTGATGAACACATCCTCGCGC
Source organism: uncultured Chloroflexia bacterium (assembly GCA_963741805.1). GTDB lineage: Bacteria > Chloroflexota > Chloroflexia > Thermomicrobiales > UBA6265 > UBA6265. The sequence goes on along the minus strand of CAVUJR010000053.1, from coordinate 213 downwards.
TGGATCCCGGCCGAAGCGAGCAGCTCCGTGAGGAACTTGCCGGAGTTACCGACGAACGGCTTTCCCTGCTTGTCCTCGTGCCAACCCGGCGCCTCGCCGATGAGCATAATTCGCGCCTGGGCGTTGCCCTCACCCGGGACCGCGTGCTCGGCCGAGCGGTACAGCTCACACCGGGTGCAGGCGGCGATGTCCTCCCGCAACTGCCCCAGCTTC
>CAVUJR010000052.1:0-17946 GCA_963741805.1 uncultured Chloroflexia bacterium | reverse complement strand
AGTCCGGAGCCTCCCCCGCCCGCGAAGTCGAGGACGCCAGCACCACCGTCTGCGCCGCCACGCCGCCAAGCAGCGTTCCTGTCGCTATTTCGGGGTGGTCCCCGATGGCCGCGCTCACGACGATCGCCAGGTCAGGCAGGTCGGTCACCAGCGCCAGCAGCACGAGGCCACCAAGCGCATCGCCCAACCCGAAGCGACGATCCAGCGCGTCGGTGGTATTCGATAGCCGGATCCCGGACCACCACACTACCGCGGTCGCGGCGGCAAAGATTCCTAATAGAAACGGCAGCGATAGGCTTCCGAGCATGTCCCCTCCCTTGTATCCGGCGACTTCTTCGCAGAACGCCTGCCGAGGCGTGCCCGAGCCATGGTCACGTGCGGGCCAGCGAGCCACTTGCAGGGGGAAGAGTCCTCAGTCGCTGGCGGGCGACACCGGCACCGTCACGGTGCTCACCGGCTCGCTGAAGCGGGAGATGCGCGTCACGATGGAGATATCCCAGGCACCGTCCAGCGGAATCTGCATGGTGCCGGTATATCGTCCCGGATCGTCCGTGGCCGCCAGCGTGAAGGACAACGGACCCGAGGTCCTCATCCGGCAGGGTGAGCTCGACCGTCGGGTCCTCCAGCAGTTCCACCCCGGCCCCATCCGCACCCCATACTTCGAGCACGACATCGTTCTCCCCGACCATCGCCGGGTACACCCGGATCGTCAGGTAACCGTCGTCGAGATCGACCGCCTGCTCGAACGGCACGGCCGCCGGCGCGGCGACAACCGTATCCGGGGAGACATTCGGGCTCTGGAGCACGAGGAACCCGGTGATCGCGACGACCGCGACGAGCACGCTCGCCTCGGCGATCACCGAAAAGCGCAAGCGACGCCAAGCGGTCGCCTCGTCGGGCTCCCGCTCGACGGTGGGGACCAGTTGCAGCCTGTTCCAGCCGGCCAGAACGAGCGGGATGAAGAGCAGCACCAGCTTCGCGATCAAGAGCCGCCCGTAGGTGGTCCCGGTGAGCGCAGCCGGCCCGTCAACGATCCGGAACGCCATCATGACGCCACTCAGCGCCGCTGCGGCGACCATCAGGCCCGCTAGCAGGGAAAACCGCGTCACCGCGCGTGCCCCTGCGGCCGGATGCGTGCGGCCCGATGTCACGAGAAGGATCGCGAGCCCGACCAGGCCCCCGAACCAGGCCGCCCCGGTGATGCCGTGCACCAGGTCGCTGGAGACCATCAACCAGGTTGGCGGGATCGAACGGGTATGCCCGACCACGGGAAGGGACGCCAGCGCGATCAGCCCGCCGACCGCGGCCGCAAGAGGCCTTCTGGGGAAGGCCGGCACGAGCGCCAGCCCGGCCACCACGAGAGCACAAGCGACCGCGGTAGGCGATGTGAACCCGTCCCTCCAAACCTTGGGGTCCCCGATGGCGGACATTGCCCGGCCCTCGCCGCGCATCGTCGTGAGGGGGATTAGCGCCACATGGGCGATCGTGGCCAAGGCGACCGCCCCGGCGCCGATGAGCCTTACAGCACGACCGCTGATCGGCTCGATCAACGCGCGGAACCAGGAGAGCCCAACCGCCACGAGCAATCCGGCATAGCCAAGCCCTTGCACCGCGCCGACTACTGGGGTGATGTCTGGCACATCGGGCACGGCAACCGCCGCCCCTCCAGCATCGCCCGACCGTGAACAGGACCGCGCCGGAGATCGGATGAGAGTCGACAGAGATGACCCGCCAGGCGACGACGTAGGAACCGTCCGGGAGATCCGCCGGGAGCGGGATCTCCACATCCGCGCTGGACGCGTTCGCCTCAAGCGTCGTCCGGAGGCCGCCGCTGTCGAACAGCCGATACCCCTCAGGAACGAGATCCACAGGCTCGGAGAATGACAGCGTGACCTGGTCCGGCGATGCGTCGAGTGCCGCGCCGCTTTGGGGGTCGGTGGCGACGAGCGACGCGTGCGCCGAGGCACCTTGCACGCGGAAGGCGAGGAGCACCAGCACCACACCGACCAGAGCGAGCCGTCTCGCCCAATCCGGCCGTCGGGTAACGGTGGATTCACCCCACGGAACGGGCATGTTGGTAGCTCCTCGTTCCCCTCTGCACTCGGCCCTTACGGTAGCGCGTGCCAGTTGATCTACTCGTGTCCGTCCGGCTCCGGAGCAGTGATCGTGATGCTCGGCGCCGGCGACTCCATCTCCTCGCTATCCTGGCCTGCATCGGGGATCTGGACCCACGCCGTCTCGCCCTCTTCGCACGTCTGGATCACCGGGAAGTACAGCATGTCGCCCTCCGCTTCGTCGGGCAACGCGACCTGTAGCACCAGTTCATCGTAGAACCCGTCGGGCACCGGCTCCTTTGCGGTGTAGACCACCTCCGACACGCGCGACGTCGCGTCTCCATGTCCATCCGCGGCCGGCGTCGCGGGCGTACCGGCGTCCTCGGTCACCTTCTCCACGGTCCAGCCATAGTTCATGCCGGGCCGGACGGTCGTGATCTGCTCGGGTATCTGGATGGCAATCTCTGTTGTCGCCGATCCATCACAGCCGTGCGAGAAGGAAACCCGCACGAGCGTCGTCGACCCTGCGGCGGTGGAATCGGCCGTCATCTCTACATGCGCGGAGGCCGGCGCCAGTCCGGCCAGCAACAACATGACCGCACCTCCCATCGCCACGATCGTCGTCCTTGTACGGGAGAAAAAGGTCGTCATGGTCATGCTCCTGAGGCGGTGAACGGCTACGCCTGCCTCGACAACGGCAGGAATGCTCACTCTTGCACGAGCCCTCAGACGGAACAATACCCCCGCCGGGTTACCTCCACATGAACAGCGAGGCCGTCCGGGCGCCCGGACGGCCTCGCAGAAGGATGCTGGATCTCGCGACGGCTACTCGCCGATCGGGACGATCGTGTACATGCCGTGCATCGCGTGCGGCATCCCGTCACCCTCGTCCGGGGCGAAGCAGAGCATCACCAGCGAGCCGGACGGGATGGAATCGATGGCGATCCATTGGGTCGTGCCGGCCGATTGGGTCGCCGTGCCAAAGACGTCCTTGAAATCGGTTTCCGGATTCGGGACGTTCGCTGCCGGTGTCCCGGTCATGTCCGCGTTCAGGATCGCTTCGACGTCCGCGTCGGTGAGGCCAGCCGGGCCCACCGTGCCGAAGATGAAGTGCGGCTGCGCCCCGATGTTGTCGATCCGGACGACCTGCGACCCGCCGGTCAGCTGACCCTCGGTGACCTTGATCACGTACTCGCCGAGAGTGATAACGACATCGGCCTGTGGTTCCGGCAGGTCGGTCGGCATCTCTCCGGTGACGGTGAACGCTACGGGCGCCTGCGTCGCCGTCGGATCGTCACCCCACGCCACCCAATCACCAGGCGTCAGGTCCACGACCGCCTGCGTCGTGGTGCCGGCGAGGGAGAACGTGCCACCCGGCATCGTTGACTGATAGTAGAAATCTGGCGCGCCCATCTGCCCTCCCTGGTCTGACGGCGTCGCCATGTCGCCGGCCATCGGCGTGGAGGCACTCATTTCCGGCGGGCCGGACATCTGGCCCAGGAAGTCGATGAACTCCTGTCCCGTCATCCCGGCCGGCTGGAGAAACGCGACACCGGCCCCGCCCGCGTCGGCGGTGTCCTCGGTCGCGGTGACCGACACCAGGTAGCGTCCGGCCTCCAGGGTGTCCGGAATGCCGTCGTAGCCGTCGGCGGATGCGGTGATCTTCAACTCGGGCAAGCCGAGGTCTGCGAATGGGCTGCCGGCCGCGGATGGCGTTTGCGCGGCGACGGCGGAGAGCAGCGTGGCGGGAAGGAGCAGCAGGGCAGCAATGAGCCCCAGGAACAATCGGCGCATGGTACTCGACCTCCGGATGGAAAGCGACACAAGGAGAAAGTCTTGCCGCACCCCGGGGTCGGCGCCGGCGACGGGAAGCGGCCTCATCATGGTGCCGCGATCCCGCCCGGGTGACATCCGTCAATCGACGTAAACCACACCCTTCGGACGTCGCTAGATAGACAGGGTGTCTACGTCGAATGACGTAAGGGCCACCCCTTACACGCGTCGAGGTCCCCGGTCGAGTCCGCCGCGGGGGGCCTCAGGAGGCGAAGGGGTCCGGCTCCGGACCGTACGCTGGACCGTGCCCGGGGTAGATGCGCGGAGGATGGTGCCGCAGTACCGACTGCCAGCTCGCGTCGATCACCGGGTCGTTCCAGGCCGGGGCATCCTGGAGGCGCGGCAGGTCGCCAACGAACGCCCCGACGCCATCCACGATCAGCGTCGCGCTGTCATCCGTGTGACCCGGCGTATGGAGGATCTCGCCCGTCAAGCCGATCGACGCCAACCACGGCCGGCTCTCCGCGCAGGAGATGACGATCGCACCCGTCACCGTCACCGGCGTGAACGGTGTCCGCGGATCCTTTGCGAAGATGGCGTCCTGCCGGTGGATGTGCGGCACCTGATCTTCGAGCAGCACCAGCTCAACCCCATGCGCCCGGAGATCCTGCGCGATGCCGGAATGATCCGGGTCGTAATGCGTGCAGAACAGGTACCGGATGTCCTGCAACCGCACTCCAGCCTCACCGAGGCTCCGGAACATCAGCGGTAGCGTCCCGGCCATGTCCGCGTCCACCAGCAGCAGCCCCGTTGCCGCCGGGACCAGGTAGCAGTTTGTAACGTGGTAGTTCAGAACCGTAACCGCCATCGCCCAACACCCTCGGACTCCCAAAGCCGTGATCGTAGGAAGTGTCTGCTCTGTGTAGGCGCCAACCCTGGAGGGATGCCGGGTGCCCCTGCGAAGCAGGGGCAAGCGGGAGCGACCCCTCGGCCCGATCGACCGAAGGTCGATACCTGGGCGACGAGTTCCACTGAGCACCGCCCTAAGGCAGTTCCGGCCCGTAAATCTCCTCCGCCGTGACGATGTCGTCGCCCTCCCGAGCCCGCGCGATACGCCTCGCCTGCGCCATGCGCGCTCGCCGCCGCTGCCACGACATGTTGATATACGCCCCGAACAGGATGATGTGCGACAGGAAGTACAAGGCCGCCACAATCAGCGTGATGAGGCCGAGCAACTGCCCGTACCGGTTCACCCCGCCCACCATCCGGATGTAGATCGGGAACGCCTGCGTCAGCAGCACGAACAACAGGCTGGCAACCAGCGTTCCCAGCCAGACGTCCAGGAAGCGCTGCCGCGCGTTCGGGACAATCCGGTAGATCACCAGGAACAGCATCGTCGTCGAGAGGAACGCCACCCCATACGCCAACAGCTGCGTGAACCGCGACGTGAGGAACAGGCGGTCCAGCACTTCCGGCAGGTTCAGCAGGAGGAGCACGGTCGGCAACACCGAGGTCAGGACCGAGAGCAGGAAGAAGAGCAGGAACAGCAGGATCACCACGAACCCGCGCTGCTTCTCCTCGATGAAGTTCGCGTTCTTCACGTTGTAGATGCGGTTCATACCGCGCGCCATCGAGCTGATCAGGCCCGTGCCGACCCACGCGAAGCCGATGAACGAGACCAGGCTGAGCAACCCGCTGTTCTGGCGCGCCTCGATCGCCGCCCGGAACGCCTCCGTCGAGCCCGACCCTTCCGGAAACACCGTCTGGATCGTCCGCACTGCCCCGGCCATCACGGAGTCGTTCCGCAGGAAGAGACCACCGACACCGACCAGCAGGAAGAAGATCGGGACCATCGCCACCAGCGCGTGATAGGCGATGCTCGCCGCGAGGTCGCCGGCGCTGTTGCGCGTGTACCCCCGGTACATCCAACGCGGGAAGGTCAGCATACGCAGCAATCCGGATTGCTGCGTATGTCGCCAGACAAACGGCAGCGTCTGCTTCACCGCCCGGATCTCGACCGGCTCCTCGTACCGCCCCTTCACCCGCGTATGCGCGGCGCTGCCGATACGGATCACGCCTCGCCCTCCCCACGTCCGCGCAGCCGCCCGAACAGCCGACGCAACAGCGAGGGCTTCTTCGGCGGCTCCGGCTCGCGCGGCAACGCCTCCACCTTCTTCATCTCGACCAGCGGCCCGAACAGGCTCCAGGTCTCCACGATCACGCCATGGCGGAACAGGAACGTCTCCATCCCGTCTGAGATCATCCGCTTCCCGCTCGGGGGCACGCCCTGGAACTCGCCGACATGCGTGCCCGTCAGCGACACTCGCGCGATCACTTTGTCGCGGTCCGCAAACATCTCCCGCGGCACGATCTCGCCGTCCGGGAAGGCTGTCCGGAACGAGGCAATCACCTGCTTCAACCCATCCAGCCCCTTCGCCTGCACCGGCGTTGCGCTGTGGTCCACCACATCCTGCGCGATGATGCTGTCCAAATGCTGCACCGCGCCAGACGAGTAGCCATGGTACAGCTCCGCCACGATCGACTTTCGCGTTTCGCTGTCCCGCGCCACGAAGAGATCCGCGCTGACCCATGCCGCGAGGATAACCACTGCCACCGCCACACCGAGCTTGCCGAGGTTGTCGCGGAAGGCCTCATCAGCGCTGCGCACCAGCTCCGCCTCTGGCAACTCGACGACCACGAAGGCGTGGTTCTCGACATCCGTCGTGCCCGTGACCACGATCGGGGCGGCGGCCGAGATCCGCGGCCCTCCGTCCCCGATCGGCTGGGCCACCTCCGGTCCGGTTGCGCCGTCACCGTCGTTGAGCGCCGCGTCCACCCATGGCGTCCCCAGGATCGACGCGCCGACCTGCACGTTGTCTTGCACCGGGCGCTGCAGCAGCAGCGTGCCGTCCTCGGCGACGATGCTTACCACCGCGCCATCCGGCAGCGAGCTCTGCGTCAGGTAGGTGCTCTGGCCGCCAAGGTCGAATGTCGCCACGATGGCGCGATCGATCTCGCCGCTTTCCGCGCGGACCGGCGAGGCGAAAGAGATGATAGAGCGCCCGTTAAGGGGGTTGATGCGATACGGCCCGACGGTGAACTGCGAGCCTTCCAGCGCGGCGGTGATGAACTGGTACTGGTCCAGGTCGCCAAGCGGGTTCGCCCCCGAGCTGCGGCACACCACCTCGCCGTCGCTGCTGATCACGCGCAGGTCCACATAGATAGCATTGTCCGGGTCGGCGACCAGCGTCTGGAAGAACTCGGTGCAGGTGGACGCATCACCCCCGCGAACCTCTGGCAACCGGCTCAGCAGCAACAGCTCGCGCTGCACGCGGTCCATCTCCCGGCCCTGGTCATTGGCCGCCAGCCGCGCCAGTCGCACAACTTCTTCTTGCCCGACCTCCAGGGCATCGGTGCGCTGCTGGGATGCGGTAAGGAAGAGGAGCGCCATCGTCGGGAGCGACGCGAGCAGGACGATGCCGATCAGGCGAAAACGGAGGCTCCGCGCGAGGCCCGTGTTGGCAAACCAGCGAAACGGTGCCAAAAGGCGCTGCATGGCTGGTCCCCTCTCCGTACGGCGGCGCGTATCGCCCGACTCTCCTGTCTCTATGGGCTAACGATACCGCAGCCGGCGAGGCCCGGACACGGCGAGGCCGCCGTCGATCGGGTCACCTGTCCATCGCCACGACCACATCCCCGTCGAAATCATCCGGGACAGGTAACAGCCGCTCCAGAGCCCCCGGGACGAGCCAGGCTTCCAGCGGTTCCGGCAACGAGAAGGCGGAGATCGCTCGCCCGGCATCCACCGCCAGCGACGCGCTTCCTTCCACGATCCGCACGGACCACGAGTAGTGATCCCGCCGGAAGGCGCCCACGATGATCGTTCGCTCCACGGCCGCGACGCCGATCACCGCCTCATAGCGGCGGATATGCCCGGGAAGGTCAATGGCGACAGTCACGTCATGCGGCGGCCCGGGATAGAACTCGCCGGGCGCGCGACCAAAGGGGTTTGCGAGGTCGGCGCGCACTGCCCGTTCCGCCGCGCCAGCCGAGACGTGTAGCCGCACGCCAACGCCGAGCGAAAGAAAGTCCTCCGAGGGCGATGCGAACTCCCGGCGGCGCCCCAGGCGAGTCGGGTCACGAAGGTCAGACGGGATCGGGAGCAGCGAAAACGCGGGTACGGCCAACCCGGTGAGGAACGCGCGGCGATGCATGGCCGGGACCTTTCACGACAACCGTCGGATGATGTCCCTGCAACGCCCGGCAGACCGGTCGCGTTCCGCCGCGTCAGGCCTCCGCCACCGGCAGCCGGACGGGCAAGTCCTCGATATCGATCTGGCGGACGACCGCCATGCCGATCCGGAAGGCTTTGTTGCCGATCTCTTCCGGTGTCTGCGGCATCCCGGCGACAAGCCAGTTCACGGTCAATGCATGGACCCCACCCGCGGCGAAGGTCGCGCAGGTCTGCAGGTCCGGCCAGCCCTCGGGCACCGTGATCTCGTCCTTCTCCCATCGGGCGAGAAAGAACGTCTCATGCTCCTGCATCAGCCGGGAGACGAGCTTCTCCCGCGCGGTGCTGCGCAGGAGGCTGATGAACAGAAGAGGCTGCTCCACCAATGTGTGATAGAACGTCTCTCGCCATTCCCCGTCGGCCGTTCGGTCCCGCGCCAGCAGGGTCCGCGCGCCTTCCCCCAAACGATCCATCAGCTCATCGATCACCGCGTCCAGCAACGTCGCGATGTCCGGGTAATGCAAATAGAACGTCGTCCGGTTCAGGCCGGCCTCGGCGGTTACGTCGCTCACGGTAATCCTCGCGACATCCCGCGTCTGCGCCAATGCCATGAAGGCATCGTGGATCTTCCGCCGCGTGCGGAACGTACTGGCATTCTGTCTCGCAGCCACTGTGCTTCCCACCACCTCTTCATCTTTGCGTCCGGTCCGAATGGGACCAGTATACAGAAGTGGCGGTATGTTTCCGATAACTGCGGAGTGACGCGAACGGGACATGGCGAAGGCCCGTCGTTCGCAGACGGGCCCTCGCGATTCTCACTCGTCCGGTCCTCATGCTTGTCGTGGAGGGATGTTCTGGTTCAAGTGGAAGACGTTCTCCGGATCCCGCTCGGCCTTGATGCGCGCCAGCCGCGGGTAGTTGTCCCGGTACGTCGCGCGGATGCGGTCGTCGCCCTCTTCCATCATGAAGTTCACATACGCGCCCTTCGCGCTGTAGGGGTGCAGCGCCGACCAGTAGGCTCGCGCCCACTCCCGGCGCTCCGGCATGTTCGCCGGATCCGTATCCACGCCACCGATGACATGCACGAAGTTCACATCACGGTAGCTGAACGCCGTCGCGTCCGGCGCGACGTCATGGATCGCGCCGTTCATCGGGTAGATGTGGGCGATCGACATCGTATTCGGGATCGTCGGGCCAAACCTCTCGTGCACGGCGATCACGTCATCGGTCATCGTCTCGACGAAGTCGGCTTTCCAATAATGCTGGTCGCCATGCGGATGCAGCGCATCGAACAGGCTATTCAGTGCCGGATAGGAGATCGGCCCGGCGAGGTCCAGCGCCACCGTGCCCGCCTCCCGCACCGGGCGGATCATCTCCTCGGCGCGATCCGGATCGCCGGTCCACGACACGACGAGCGCGCACGCCGTATGCCCATGCAGGGCCTCCGGCACGAACGGCGCCGCCGGGGCGACGACGAACGCGAAGAAGATGCCCAGCTCGCGCGGCGCGTCCGCGACGAAATCGCGGTAGAACCTCAGGATTTGGCCACACTGGCTGACCGGGAAGAAGATCGGGCCGCCATAGAGTCCCGGGATCGAATGCAGCCGGAGCTCCAGCCGGGTGACAATCCCGAAATTGCCGCCACCACCTCGCAGCGCCCAGAACAGGTCGGTATTCTCCTGATCACTGGCGTGGACGAGCTCGCCCTCCGCGGTGACCACATCCGCCGAGAGCATGTTGTCCACCACGAGCCCGAATCGGCGCGAGAGGTGGCCAAACCCTCCCCCGAGCCCGAGCCCGGCGACGCCCGTCGAGGAGATGACGCCACCTGGCGTGACAAGCCCGAACGGCCAGGCGGCATGGTCGACATCGCCCCACGTCGCGCCACCGCCAACGGTCGCGACCAGGCGAGCGGGATCGATGTGGACGTTGTGCATCGGTGAGAGATCGAGCACGATCCCTCCGTCGTTGACGCTGAACCCGGGAACGCTGTGCCCGCCTGAACGCACGGAGAGGGGGAGGCCTTGCTCCCTGGCGAAGCGCAGCCCGGCGATGACATCGGCTTCATCGGCACAGTAGAGGATGACCTCCGGCCGGCGATCGATCATCCGGTTGTAAATCTGTCGCGCCTCATCATAGGCGTCATCCTGTGGCGTGACGACAACACCTCGTACCTGCGCCACCAACGATTCGATCTGGACCCCGCGAGTCTCGATAGCCATGAGGACTCATCCTTTCCGGATGACGACCCGCGCCCTGACGGCGCAGGTCGCTGTGGGGTGGCCAGCGTCCTGGACGCTGGCCACCCGCTGGAGAAGTTGCCTGCTATGACACGCACTGCACAAGTGGAAGCGCTGGATCGACGAGTCCCGAGAGGATGACGATGGTCGGCTCGCCAGACCGGTTCCAGGCCATATGCACCATTCCTTCCTCTTCCGCGAGCCAATCCCCGGTATTCAGCACCACTTCCTCGTCGCGAACCATCGGCTGGGCCGTGCCATCCGCTCGGTTGAGCACCATCTCGCCGTCATCGAGCTGGGTGAAGGAGAGGCTGCCCGAATCGACCATGACGGTCAGCAGGCCAGGGTGCGTATGGGCATCAAACCCGCCATCCGGGGCGATCGTCAGCCGCGCCACGATCAGGGCCCGTCCCCCGGTATCCCGCGGCATCCCCTGCCCGAGGGGCTGGATCTCCACGCCGACCATGCATGCGGGTGCTGCAGGAGGAGTGCCGGAATCCTGCGTGGCCCCGGACGCGGGGCTGGCCACCGCCAGTGCTCCAAGAAGGAGAATGAGGACCCATATCGATCGGGAGAGACGTTTCATCGTGATGATCTCCTGACGAGCGGCTCCCGGACGGGGCCGCATGGACGATGTGGAAGGTGTCGACCATTCCACGATAGGAGACCATCAGCTCCAGCACATCCACAGAATTACGCAGTTGGGATGCGCAATCCGGCTTGCGCAGATAGACGCAGCAACGCCGGTCAGCCCAGCTGGTGTTCGACCGCGAACCGGGTTGCCGCGGCCCGCGAGCGAACATGGAGCTTCCCGTACACCGATCGCAGGTGCTGGCTCACCGTGCGATGGCTGATAAACAGGCGTTCGCCGATCTCCGCGTCGGTCAACCCCTGGGCGGCATGCCGGAGCACCTCGAGCTCGCGCGCCGTGAGGTCGGAGCCAGGGGACGATGGGCCGCTTGCCATGATCAGGTCGATGCGGTGGAGGAGCGGCGCGGCATGCAGGCGAGTGGCGATCCCGGACGCCTCGGTGATCCCCGACATATCGCCCGTCACCTGCGCCATCTCGACGAGCACCCGGGCACGCTCGAATGGCGCACGGCACTGGTCGGCCAGCGCGAGCGCATCCTGGAAATCGGCGCAGGCGCGCTCCTGCTCGCCGACTATCCCCGCCACCGTTCCCCGGACGCGCAACCCATCGATCCGGGCGAGCGGTTGAAGTGGCGACGCCGAAAGATCGACGGCATGTGCGGCATGGCGCATCGCGGCGTCCGTGTCTTCACGCGCGAGCTCGAGACATGCCGCGGCGAGATGATGTTCCACCTGCCCGGCAACCGCGCCACTCCACTGGATCCATCGGCGGTTGGCGTCGAGCCAGCTCGCGGCGAGTGCGTGATCGCCCGCTGCCACCGCGAGCTGCACGGCCAGCGGCTGAAGCATCAGGGCGTCGGCGAGCACCGCCGAGCCGGGCATGGCATCTGGTCCAGCGGGAAGCACCTCGTGGATGAAGGACCACGCGTCGTCTACCCGACCCTGGTGGAACGCGATCGGGGCGAGGGCCGTGGTCAGGGGCCGACGCAACACGTAGTTCCCGTGCGTCGTGCCTTCGGCAGCGATCCGCTGCGCCTTGTCCCAGTCCCCCTCGATCCACATCAGCGGCAGGTGTGGACGCCGTAGCGAGATGTCCGGGGGCAACGCGCCACCGCCCCGCTCCAGTGCCGCCTGCGCCTCGTCCGCCAGGCGCTGCCGCTCGTCGACATCCGCGGTGCCGTATCGCAGCGCGACATCGAGCAGCTCGGTGATGTAGACAAACGCGATCACCCCGTGATGATCGATCTCGCGGTAGATCTCCCGCGCGTGACGGAACGCCTCCCGCGCCCCACCGGGATCGCCCAACGTGGCCTTCGCGATCCCGACGCCAAAGGTGGCATGGCCGCTCGCCGACTGCACCAGCGGTCCCGACCCACACGCGCGCGCCAGCGGAAGAAACGCGTCCGCCTCCTTCAGGGCCATCTCCAGTTGCCCGGAATCGGCATAGAACCATGGCAGGCTACCCCGGCGGTGACTGACGCCCGCCTCCGCCATCCTGGCTGCGGCCGCGTCGATACCGGACACGGTAGCCGCCTCGATGGATGGCAGGGCATCGGCAAGCCATGCCACCCGCGACCAGCTCATGTCGGATCCCCCGGGAGAGCTTGCCTCGATGCGCTCGATACCGGTGACCATATCGGTGACGCCCTGCGCCCAGTCATCAGCGTAGATCTGCAGCAACCCGAGCGAGTACGTCGCCTCGCCGGCAAGCATGTCGTCCCCTGCACCGTCGGCCAACCGCCGCGCGAGACGCAGGTCCTCGATCCCCCGGGCCGCGTCGGCGTACCGGAGAAGCCGCCCGCACCGGTAATGCAGACGGGCGCGTGCCAGCTCCTCCCCCGGGATGTCCGCCAGGGCGTCGGCCGCGGCGGCAAAGCGCTCCCGCGCCGTCAGCCAGGCGTAGACGCGCTGCGCACGCTCCCCGGCTCGGATCATCCACTCGGCCGTACGCGGGTCACCGGCGTGTTGCAGGTGGTACGCGACGGGATCCGGGTCGACGTTCGGCTGCTCCATGAACGCCTCGGCGACCTCCCGGTGCAGCAGCCGGCGCCGTGGCGGCAGGATTCCCTCATACAGGGCCTCCCGGGTCAGGGCATGGACAAAGTGCATCCGGACCCCGTCGGCGGAGGCGACAACGACGTGCCACTCGATGGCCGTCTCTACCAGGCGCAGCATCGCCTCATCGTCCAAATCGGCCAGGCGCTGCCACAAATCGAACAAGACATCCTGACCGATCATCGCGGCGAGTGCCAACGGCTCCCGTACCTCGGGACCCAGGCGTGCCAACCGGATATCGATCACCTGACGCACGAGTGTAGGCACCACCAGCTCCGCCAGCTCGCCCAGCTCCCACCCTTCGCCCTCATGCCACAGCCCGCCGTCCTTCCCGCGGTGCTCCAGCGCGCGCAGCAGCTCCATGGCGAAGAAGGGATTGCCCTCGGAGTGGGCGGCGAGAAACTGGACCAGCCGCGCCTGGTCCGCCACGGGCATCGGGTAGCGGGTCTGGACCAGGCTGACAAGGTCCTCGGGCGCCAGCCGGCCGAGCTCGATCCGCATGCCGCCCGACTCGCGGATCAGCGCGGGGAGTTGGCGGTAGAGCGGGTTGCGGGAGGTGAGCTCATCGACCCGGTACGTAATGACCAGGCAGAGCCGCAGGTCGCGGAGATGCGCCGAGATATGCCGGAGCAGCTCGATGCTGACCGGATCCGCCCAGTGGACGTCCTCCAGCACCACGAGCGTTGGCCGGACGGCAGCGACGCGGGCGAGGAAATCCCGCACCGCCTCGAACACCTTCGCCTGGCTGGTGATATCGTGCACCCGTCCGCGGAACAGGACATCGGGGACCGGGACCGCCTCGTCCTCGTCCGGCCGATAGCTGCTCTCGAGGTCGAGCCACAGGCCATAGGGCGGTGACGCCATGAGGTCGTAGCACTGGCCGACGAGGGTCGTCATGCCCAGGCCGCGAGCCTCCTCGATCATCTCGCGGACGAGCGTCGTCTTCCCGATCCCGGCCTCGCCGCTGAGGATGCAGAACTGCCCGTGCGGCTCGCGCACCGCAATGAGCTGCTCGCGCAGGAGGACGCGCTCCGCGGATCGACCAACGATCGGCGGCGAACGACCCATGATCTCGGCTCCGCGCGGGGACGCCTTGTCCATGCTCCTCACCAACTGGCCAGCCGGCCAGGCGCGTGCTTCGCACCGGACCCAGCGACGCAAACCCACTGCCCGGAGCCGTGAGTGTTTCCGATGACGGTCCCGTGCCGCGGGCGCGGCGCAGACCGTCATCCTTGATGTGGCCCCTGCTGCACTCCATCATACAGGCGCCCGCAACTGCCCCGGACAATGCGAACGGCCCGGCCTCACGAGCGCCGGAGCGCTTCGTACACGTCGCCGCGCCTAACCGCGTGGGACAGATGGGATGGACACCCTACGCCACCGGCAGGCCGATGTACCCCCGCAGGTGCTGGCCGGTCAGCGTCTCGGCCCGCTCGACCAGCTCCGCCGGCGGACCTTCGAAGACCACGCGTCCACCGTCGTGCCCGGCGCCGGGGCCCATGTCGATGATCCAGTCGGCATGCGCCATGACGGCCTGGTGATGCTCGATCACGATGATCGTGTGACCGTCATCCACCAGCCGGTCCAGCAGCGCCAGCAGCCGGTCAACGTCCGCCAAATGCAGCCCCGACGTCGGCTCGTCGAGGATGTAAACCGCGCCCTTCTGCGCCATGTTGATCGCCAGCTTCAGGCGCTGCCGCTCGCCGCCGGAGAGCGTGTTCAGTGGCTGCCCGAGGGTGATGTATCCCAGCCCGACGTCGTCCAGACGGCCGAGGATCGCCCCCGCCTTCCCCGTCGTGAAAAGCTCGCGCGCCTCGGTCACCGGCATGTCCAGCACCTCGCTGATGTTCTTGCCATGCAGCGTGTACTCGAGCACCTCGGGCATGAAGCGCTTGCCTTCACAGACCTCGCACTCCGAGACGACCTCGTCCATCACGCCAAGGTCGGTGATGACCACGCCGAGGCCCTTGCAGTTCGGGCAGGCGCCCGCGGAGTTCGCGCTGAAGAGCGACGCCTTGACCCCGTTCTCCTTCGCGAAGGCGGTGCGGATCGGGTCGAGCACGCCGGTATACGTCGCCGGGTTGCTGCGCCGCGAGCCACGGATCGGCGCCTGGTCGGCGATCACGATGTTCTCCCGCCCGGCCAGCGAGCCGTGGATCAGCGAACTCTTGCCGGAACCAGCCACCCCGGTCACCACCGTCAGCATCCCGAGCGGGATGTCGACGTCGACGTCCTTCAGGTTGTGCAGGTTTGCGTCGCGGATCTCCAGATGCCCCGTCGGCGTGCGATCGCGCCGCGCCAGCTCGACGCGGTGGTCCAGATACTGTCCGGTCAGCGTCCCGGAGGCGCGCAAGCCCGCAAGATCGCCCTCATAGCGAAGCTCGCCACCGCCCGCGCCCGCGCCAGGACCAAGGTCCACGACGTGGTCGGCGATCTCGATGACCTCCGGCTTGTGCTCGATCACGAGGACGGTATTGCCCTTGTCCCGCAGTTGCCGCAGCACGGTGTTCATGCGCTGGATGTCGTGCGGGTGAAGGCCGATCGTCGGCTCATCGAAGATGTAGGTGACGTCGGAGAGCGGCGAGCCGAAATGGCGCACCATCTTCACGCGCTGGGCTTCGCCACCGGAGAGCGTGCCGGAGGGCCGATCCAGGCTCAGGTAGCCCAACCCGATCTCGACGAACGTGTCCAGCGTCTCGCCGAGGCGGTCCAGCAGAGGCTTCACGGACGGCACCTCCAGCTTCCGCACGAACCGGGCGAGATCGTCGACCTGCATCGCCGCGCACTGGTCGATGCTCACCCCGTCGATCTTCGCCGAGCGGGCGGCCTCGCTCAGGCGCGTGCCCTCGCACTCCGGGCAGGTGGTGAACGTCACCGCTCGCTCCACGAAGGCGCGGACATGCGACTGCAGGGAATCGATATCCTTGGAGAGCATTGACTTCTGGATGCGCGGGATCAGCCCCTCGTACGTCAGGTTGATGCCGTCGACCTTGATCTTCGTTGGCTCCTTGTAGAGCAGGGCGTCCAGCTCCTTCTTCGTGAAGTCGCGGATCGGCTTGTCGGGGTCGAAGAAACCGCAGCCGCTGAAAATCCTCCCGTACCAGCCATCGCTGCTGTAGCCGGGGATGGTCAACGCGCCGTCGTTGAGCGACGCGCTGTCGTCGTAGAGTGCCGTCAGGTCGATATCGTTGACGACGCCCATGCCCTCGCAGCGCGGGCACATCCCGCCGAGGCGCGTGAACGTCACCTTCTCCGCCTTCGCGCCGGCCTTGCGCTCGACCGTGATCGCCCCGCTCGCCTTCACGGTCGGGACATTGAACGAGAAGGCGTCCGGCGGGCCGATATGCGGCTCGCCGATGCGGCTGTAGAGGATGCGCAGCAGGGTATAGGCGTCGGTGACCGTGCCGACGGTGGAGCGCGGGTTTGCGCCCAGGCGTTCCTGGTCAACGATGATGGCGGCGGTGAGGTTCTGCAGCGAGTCCACATCCGGACGGCCGATACTGGGCATGAACGACTGGAGGAAGGCGGTATACGTCTCGTTGATAAGCCGCTGCGACTCGGCGGCGATCGTCTCGAAGACCAGCGACGACTTGCCGGAGCCCGAGACACCGGTGAAGACGGTCAGCCGTCGCTTCGGGATGTCGAGGGAGATGTCCTTCAGGTTGTTCTCGCGCGCCCCGCGCACTTCGATGGCCCCATGGCTATCCGCCAGCATGCGTCCGTTCTCGCTCATGCATCGCACCTCGTCGTCGTGTCGCGTGTGTCGCCTGGCCCCGGAACGGGTCCTACCATAGCACGGTGACCCGCCTGCCTGGTGACGGGAAAGAAAGGATGTCCACATGACGACGGTGCGGGAAGCGATCGAGGCAGCCCGGCAATGGCTCGCGAGTCAGAAAGATGGAATCGCCGGGTATCGTGGCGCGTTCATCGCCGGGTCCGTGGCCCGCCTGGCGGACGATGACGCCCTGCCAGCCGGCTCGGACGTCGACGTGATGGTCATCGCGGCCGAGGACGGCTATCTCGGAAAATCCTTCGCCGGAGACATCGTGATCGAGGGGACGCTGCTCCTGGCCGAGACCGCGCTCGACCCCCAGGCGGTGCTGCGGCACTACCACCTCGCGCCCGGGATCGCCCACGCCCGGATCCTCGACGACCCGCAGGGCGAGATCGCGCGAGTGCGGGCCGACGTCCGGTCGCGCTACGCCGATTCGGAGACAATTCGCTGGCGGCTGGACCACGTCGAGTCCCGGGCGGGCGCCACGCTGGCATCCGCGCTGGAGGATCGACTGGAAGCCGAGCGCGTTACCGCCTGGCTCTTCGGCACCGGGCAGCTGGCGCACATGATCCTCGTCGGGGCGCTGGAAAACCCGACGATCCGGACGCGCTATGTCCGTGCCGGACAGGTGCTGTCGCGCGCCACGGAAGACGTCGCCTACGAGCGTCTCCTGCGCCTGGCGCGGGTCAACCGGCTGCGGCGGCCGGCCGTGGAGGCGCTGGTGCGCGACCTCGACGCCCTGCTCGCCCTCGCCGGGCCAGTCGCGGAGCGGAGCAGTTGGCGGTTCGCGTCGGATATCGCCCCGCCGATGCGCCCCGTGGTGCTGGACGGCATCCGCACGATGATTCGCGACGGCTGGCATCGGGAGGCGATGTTCCCCCTCGCGATGACGTGGCTGCGCTGCGTGCAGTTGCTCCTGCAGGATGCTCCGGCAGACCTGCCGCCAGACGCCATGCCGAAGCTACGCGAGGCGCTGCACATCGCCACGGAGAATGACCTGCGCGACGCCGTCGCCGAGAGCATCGAGGCGATCCCCGCATTCCGGGCCCTGGCCGAACACATCAACCTGTAGCCCCGGCCCCCGTAGCTACGACCGTGGTGGCCGGGGACCTCGCGTACCGGCGATGCCTGTCATCGCCGCAGTAGCGTCGGACTGAAATGTCCGATGCACCGGGTGGCTCTGCGACGCAGAGACAAAGCGAAAACGACCCCTCAACCGAAGGTCGA
>CAVUJR010000051.1:0-33467 GCA_963741805.1 uncultured Chloroflexia bacterium | reverse complement strand
TACTGTCAGGGACCATGAAGGTGGTCTTCATGCTGAACATCCTCGGCCTGCTGCGCATCTTCGACCAGATCTTCGTGATGCGGAACGGCGTCACCCAGCGGGCGATCGACGTGCTGATGACCTATGTCTACGACCTCGGCATCCAGCAATATGAACTCGGCATCGCCAGCGCCATCTCGGTGATTGTCCTGCTTGCGACGTTGCTGATGACGGCCGTGGTATGGCGCATCACCGGCTTCGGGAAGGTGGACTAGGATGACCGACCTGCAGAATGTACCTCCCCCAATCGCCGGCGGCACCACGACCTCCTCGACATCCAGCGGGCTCCAGCACACCAGCGGCGACCGGATCTTCACAATCGGGATCTACGTCTTCCTCACCGTCCTGATGCTGGCGATGATCGTGCCCTTCCTCAATGTGCTTGCCGTCGCCTTCTCCGCGCCGATGGCCTCGATGGAACCGGGCATCATCCTCTGGCCCCAGCAGATCAGTGTCGACGGGTTCAATGTCGTCTGGACCAATCTCGAGCTGGAGCGCGCGTTTATCAACAGCTCGATCGTCACATCGATTGGCACCGTCGCCCATGTAACGCTCGCCTGCTTCGCCGGGTACGTGCTGATCCAGCGCGATCTTCCTGGGCGAACCTTGATGTTCGTCCTTATCCTCGCGACGATGGCGGTCCCGAGCGAGCTGATCATGATCCCGCTCTACATCGTCAACCGTGATCTCGGGCTCCTGAACTCGCTCTGGGCGCTCATCTTCTACGGCATGGCGTCTGGTTTCAGCATCCTGCTCATCAGGAACTTCTTCGCCGGCGTTCCATATGACCTTGCGGAATCGGCCAAGATCGACGGAGCCAGCGATTTTTACATCTTTCGCACGATTTACCTGCCGCTCTCGCAAGCCGGGATCGCGACGATCGCGCTGTTCGAGCTGGTCAGCCGCTGGAACCAGTTCCTGCCGGTCGTGCTCTACATCAACGACAGCAAGAAGTACACGCTGCAGGTCGCACTCAACGCGCTGGTAACGGAGAACCTGGGCACGTCCGGCATGTCGATGGTCACGCCGAATGTTCGCATGGCGGGCATCGTGATCGCGATCCTGCCGCTGATCGTCATCTACCCGTTCATGCAGCGCTACTTTGTCCAAGGCATCACGCTAGGGTCTGTGAAGGAATAACCATGCCGGATTCGATCACCCTTCACGCACGCTTCGAGCTCGGCGAGGACCGCGAGTTCCGGCACGTGCCCTTCGAGGTGCCGGCGGGCACGCGACAGGTTCACGTCTCGGTCTCCTACAACGACCGCATTGGCTCTGACCCGACGGTGACCGGCGGCAACACGTTGGATATCGGCCTGTTCGACCAGCAGGGTATCGAGAGTGGGGGCCTCGGCCTACGCGGCTGGAGCGGCAGCAACAAGACCGAGATCACCATCGACAACGACTGGGCGACTCCGCCATACCGCGCCGGCGACATCCAGCCGGGAACGTGGAACCTGCTCCTCAGTGCCTACAAGGTGGGCCCCAATGGGCTCGATGTGGAGGCCAACGTCGAGTTCAACAACGGGCATACCCCGCCGGTCATCCCGCCGGTGCGCAACCTCGCCGAGATCCAGCGCGCGAGCGTGCCTCGGCCCGCGGAGCCGGGCTGGTATCGCGGCGACCTGCACCAGCACACCGTCTACTCCGATGGTGACAGCTACCCACACGAGGTCGCCGCGCTCGCCTATGAGATCGGGCTCGATTTCTACGGCATCACCGATCATAACCGGGCGCAATCGCCGGTCGACCTCGTCCCGCAGGGCGAAGGCTGGCCGGTGCTCGTGCCGGGTGTCGAGGTCACCACCTACGCCGGGCACTTCAACGTCTGGGGCACGCACGGTTGGTACGACTTCCGGGAGCCGACCGAGGAAGGTATCCAGGCGGCCGTCGACGCGGCGAGGGCCGAGGGAGGCTTCGTCTCGCTGAACCACCCGAAGCCGTTCGGCCCGCCGTGGGACTTCCCCGACGTCACTGGTTTCGACGCGATCGAGGCCTGGAACGGCTGGTGGGGACGCCTGAACAACATCTCCACCGCGTATTGGGCCGACGCGCTGAACTACGACACCGCCGACCGCTGGCACATCGGCATCGGTGGCAGCGACACGCACCACAACCGCCAGCGCGGCTTCGCCGTGTAACCCGCTGAGCGAAGCGACAATGGGCCACCCGACACTGTGGATCCATACGGACGAGCCGTTGTCGTCAGGGTCGATCCTCGACGCTATCCGCGCCGGACGGTCGTTCATCAGCGAATCACCAGCCGGCCCGCAGATCTACGTCCGCCGCGAGGGAAACGAAATTGTAGCGCGCGTCGTCGGTGCCGACGGCGATGCGCTCCTCGCCGTCGGGCCACACGGCTGCCTCGCCGCCGCGGCCATCACCGACCGCGACGAGACGCACCGCTGGCCGGTCGACGCCCTCCGCGATCACGGCGCCTACGTCCGCTTCGAGGTCCACACCCCGACCAGCGGCATCCGCGCCCTCAGCAACCCGGTGTGGTGGTAGCGGGGCGTTGTGGGTTGGATGCTCATCCGCCCCCGTTCCCCGGGCACAGCGGGATCGCGCTCACGCGCGACCACTGGGCACGGGGCTACCTTGGCATTGGTAGCCTCGGTCCCATGGTGGCCGAGGAATCGGCGCGCAGGCCACCTTCTGGTGGCAAAGCGTCGATAACGGGAACGTCAGCAGGCCCAATACGCATCGGTTGATATTCCCCGGACACCAGGTCCGGGGCGACGAAGATGCCCCTTCGGGTGGCTTCTACCAGTCCTCCTCGTCCTCATCGGGGTCGTGGACGTTGATGACGACGTTCGCGCCCCAGGGGTTGTCGCCGGACAGCTGGGGGCCGCCCCACTGCCCCATCTCCACACGGTCACGCTCCGCCAGCCGCACCATCACGTCGACAAAGCCCTCGATCGGCTGCTCGGGGTCATGGAACCGGAAGCGGCCGAGCTCGGTGAGCAAGGTCGCGCCGGGGTCGAACCACTCGCCGGAGAACGCCAGTCGCATCAATGCAGCAACGCGCGCATCATCGTCCGGCAGGTCGGCGATATGACGCGCCAGCTCCCGCAAGCCAGAGGCGGAGCGACGGCTGCGTGCGGCGGCCTCCGGGCCGAGTCCCAGCATGTCCTGCATCTCGCGCTCCTGGCGCCAGGCCGCGATCCCCTCGATTCGATCCACGATGGCCTGCTTCGCCCGATACGACATCCCGCTGTTCCTCCGCGCGCTGGCGCTTCCCGACCATCATTCACTATGCCATTATGACCGCAATCCGCCGGCCGTTAGGGGAGCCATTCGGGCATGCGCCGATCCAAGCGGACGAGCGAGCAGTTGCCCGCGCTGGTCGCCCTCGCGACCGGGATGGGCATCGTCGGCACGTCCATGACCGCCAACAAATTCATCGTCGGCGAGCTGCCGATCATGCTCGCCTCGGGCGTGCGCTTCGCGATCGCCTCGGCCGTGCTGCTGGCGCTCGTGCGAACCGTTGAGGGTGGTCTGCCGCGCATTCCGGCGCGGCTGCACCTCATCCTGCTCGCGCAGGCGCTCGTCGGCGTCTTCGGTTTCAACGTGCTGGTGCTGCTCGGCGTGGACATGACGACCGCGACGATCAGCGGGATCATCACCGCCATGACCCCGGCCGTGATCGCCGTCATATCGTTCGGGTTGGGTGACCGCCTCGGGCCCGGCGCCTGGCTCGGGGTCGCGCTCACGATTGGCGGCGTCGTCCTCGTCAACCTGCTGGCAACTCCGCCAGAGGACGCGGCACGGCGTCCAATTCTGGGCGCCACGCTCGTCTTCCTCGCGGTGGTCGGCGAGGCGCTCTACACGGTCCTTGGGCGTCAGGTCGCGACACGAATGACGCCGCTGGCCATCGCGACATGTATCTGCCTCTACGGGCTCGCGATGTTCCTGCCGTTCGCGCTGTGGGATCTGCGCAACTTCGACCCTGGCGCGCCCGCGATCAGCGCGTGGGTCGCCGTGGCGTACCTCGCCATCGTCGTGACGGTGTTCGCCTTTGTGATCTGGTTCGTCGGTCTGCGCGTGATCCCGGCCAGCACGGCGGGCGCGTTCACCGGCATGATCCCGATCACCGCGGTGCTCAGCGCATGGCTCTTGCTCGACGAGCGCATCGGATGGCCACACATCGCCGGGATCGCGCTGGTGCTCGCTGGCATCCTTCTCGTCGCCACCAGCCGCGCGCGGACCCTCCCGGCGCCGTCCGCCGCCCTTGCCACGGTGCCGCCGGATGCCGAAGAAGTACCGACGTTGTAGAACACGAAGGGCCCCGAAGAGCAAGCTCCCCGGGGCCACATCACTGTGCAACGTCACGCTCCGTCAGGCCACGCGCCCGCTACAGGTTGTCGTCGTCGATCACCGGCTCGATCGGCTCGCCATCCTCGTCTACCATCGGGGCGAGACGCAGCGAATCCGGATCGATCTCCTCACCGGGTACGTAGTGAACGCCCTCGGTGACGTAGTCGTCCTCAGGGATCTCGTCCACCGGCTGCTCGTCGAGAAGGTTCTTCTCCCGATCAGTCATGTCAGTACCCTCCTGCCCGGCCCAACCGGGCACTACAGTACGAGTATCACCACAATCGCGATCGCGACCACGATCAAGCCGAGAATCAGCGCGGCGAGCCCGTTCGCGACCGTTCGCCGCCGCTCGTCCGACATCGACGTCCGCCAACCCGACCCCTTCGCGGCCGACTGCGACGTGGTTCCGGACGTCCTGCGATATTCCTGCCACGAGAACAGGTCCTGGCGCTGCTCGCGCTCCCACTCGAACTCGACGACACGCCGCGCCAGGTCTTTCGCGTCCGCCTCGTGCCAGCCGAAATCGTAGTCACTCCATCGCCGCTCGATATCGACAACAGAGGCAAGCGCGTCGTGCTCCGAGTCCTCCGCGCCCATCAGGGCCACCTCGTACTGGCGCTGGTCGCGGGCGATCTCGTCAGCGAGATCCCGCTGGACATCCTCGAACCGTCGCCCCGTGTACTCCGGGTGCCATTGGAACACGCGTCCGGCGTGGCTGGTCGTTGCGTCTCGTTCGGCCGTCACGATCGTCGGCGCCTTTCGTCCCTTAGGGCAGCATCAGCCCTTCGTACACCATGTCGCGCGTGCGAGCCTCAATCTCCTCCGGGTCAATCTCGACACGGGCCAGCCCGGTCGCCTGCGCCGTACGAGCGACGGCGGCGGCGACGCGGGGCGCCACACGCAGGTCCAGGCTGTCCGGGATCAGGAACTCCGGCGAGAGCTTGGCGTTCGGCACCAGCGCGGCGATCGCCTCCGCCGCGGCGATCTTCATGTCGTCGGAAATCTGTGTCGCCCGCACATCCAGCGCCCCGCGGAACACGCCCGGGAACGCGAGCGAGTTGTTGACCTGATTCGGGTAGTCGGAGCGCCCGGTGGCGACGGCGAAGGCACCCGCCTCGTGCGCGTCGTCCGGGTTGATCTCCGGGTTCGGGTTCGCCAGCGCGAAGATGAGCGGGTTCTTCGCCATCGAGCGCACCATGTCCTGCGTCAGCGTGTTCGGCGCCGAGAGGCCGATAAACACATCCGCGCCGGCAAGCACGTCCGCCAGCGATCCCGTCTTCTGGTCCTTGTTAGAGATCTCGCCGATCTGCCGCTTGTACGCGTCCATCCGCTCCTTGCGGTCGGCCGTGATCGCCCCCGCGCGATCGCAGAGGATCAGGTCGCCGACGCCGCTGGAGATCAGCAGCTTCGACACGGCGATACCGGCCGAGCCAGCCCCGTTCACGATGATCTTCAACTCGGACAGCGGGCGGCGGGTGAGCTTCGTCGCGTTGATCATGGCGGCAAGCACCACAATCGCGGTGCCGTGCTGGTCATCGTGGAAGACCGGGATGTCGAGCAGCGCCTTCAGCCGATCCTCGATCTCGAAGCAGCGCGGCGCGGCGATGTCCTCCAGGTTGATGCCACCGAACGACGGCGAGATCGCCTCGACGTGGCGCACGACCTTGTCCGGATCGCGCTCGGCGAGGCAGATCGGGAACGCCTCGACCCCGGCCAGCGACTGGAACAACGCCGCCTTGCCCTCCATCACCGGCAACGCGGCCTGCGGCCCGATGTCGCCAAGGCCCAGTACCGCCGAACCGTCCGTGACGATCCCGACGAGGTTCCCCTTGCCGGTCAGCTCGTAGACCTTCGTCTCATCGTCCCGGATGACATGGGCGGGAACCAGCGCCTCGGGCGGCACGTACAGCATGTTCAGGATGTGGTGATCGCGGATCGGCACCTTGCTGCGGATCTCGAGGATTCCGTGATGCCTCTCCCGCAGGTCGATCGCCTCCTTCTCGAAGGCGTGCCCGTCGCCATGCGTCCGCATGCTCGGGCGCGGCTTCTCCAGCCGGCCCTCGTAGACGTAGCGCAGCGTCTTCTCAGCGACCTCCTCCGGAGAGACGTCGCGGGTCGCCTCACCGGAATCAATGGCGCCGCGCACAACGGCGGCGGCGATCGCCGGGGCGACCCGGAAGTCGAAGATGTGCGGCACGATGTAGTCGGCGTGAAGCTCATCCGGCTTGACCATGTCGGCCAGCGCCCGCGCGGAGTCCAGAAGCATGCGCAGACGAATGTTGCGCGCGCCGGAGTCCAGCAGGCCGCGGAACACGCCCGGGAACACCAGCGACGTATCGAGCATGTTCGCAAAGTCGGAACGGCCTGTCGCGACCACCGCCGCGCCGCCGGCCCGCGCCACCTCCGGCATGATCTCCGGGTTCGGCACCGCCATCGGCATCAGGATCGGCTTCTCCGCCATCGACCGCACCATGTCGTCGGTGACGATGTCGCCGGTCGCAAGCCCGATAAAGACGTCCGCGTTCTTGAGCATCTGCGCCAGCGACCCGCGCCGCTCATCGCGGTTGGTCTCCTTGGCGACGTAGGCCTTCGCCCAGTTCATCCGCTGCGGGCGGTAGTTGTAGATCGCGCCGGCCTTGTCGACGACAACGAGCTTGCGCACGCCGGCCCGCGTCAGCAACCGGGCGACGCCGATCCCGGCAATCCCCGCCCCCGCCATCACGACGGAGACGTCTTCCAGCTTCTTCCCGACGACCTTCAGCGCGTTGTAGAGCGCGCCGAGGGCAAGCACGGCCGAGCCATGGTGCTGGTTCGAGAACACCGGGATGTTCGCGGCCTTCTCGAGGTTCTCGGCGATGGTAAAGGCGCGAGGCGACGAGATATCGTCCAGGCAGATCGCGCCAAAGGTGGGAGCGATCGCCACACCCGTCTCGACGATCTCCTCGACGTTGGACGTCGACAGCACGAGGGGGAAGGCGTCGATGCCAGCGAAGGTCTTGAAGATGACGCTCTTCGCCTCGGCGACCGGCAGCTCGGCGAGCGCCGATCCGCCCTCGGAACCAAACAGGTCCGAGCCGTCCGTCAGGATCGCGACGGTGTTGCCGCGACAGGTCAGGTCGTAGGAGCGCCGGGGGTCCTTCTCGATCGCGGTACAGGCCGCGGCGACGCCGGGCGTGTAGACCAGGGAGAGGACATTGCGATCCCGAATCGGCACCTTGCTGTTGACGCCGATCAGGCCGCGATACCGGCGCCGGAAGTCCAGCCCTTCGTTGTCCTCGAGCGAATAGTTGAACGGCAACTTCGGCGGGGGCGTATGCGGAACACGATCCTTCGCCCACTTGGACGTCGTTGGCGTCGCGCCGTTGGGGGACGGCTTCTGCTTCGGTTGTGCCGGGGACTTCGACTCTGCCATGTACGGTGATCCTGTTGCTGGGGGGCCTCCACGCCGGGCCCGGGATGTACAACCGGGACGGCCCCTTCTCCACGGTCGACGCGAGCGCCATGGCCCTCACAGGAGGTGCGTCCGGGGCATCGGCGGCGATACGTGTCCTATGGTCCCCATTATCACCGATTGTGTACATCCGGGGCGAACGCGGAAGAGGGCCCGGGCAATGCCCGAACCCTCTCACGTGCTTTTTCCTTGTCGTCCGGGGCTAGTTGCCGTCGCCCTCGAAGAACACGACCGGGATTTGGAGATCACCGGTCCCCTGGCTGTTTCCAGCCTCGGGCGACGCGCTCACGGGCGAAGCGACCGGGGAGGCGGACGGCGAAGCCGCCGGTGAAGCCAGCATCTCCTCGGCCGGGGTAGCGATAGCGGCGATCGGGGTCGCCTCCTCCATCACCATCGCCGGACTCGCGGACGGCGAAGCGGCGGGTGAGGCAAGGATCTCCTCGGCAGGCGTGCCGATTTCCGCGATTGGCGTCGCCTCTTCCATCACCATGGCCGGGGTGGCGGCCTCAGGCGACGCGGCAGCGATCGCCTCCGCCGGGGTCGCTTCCTCCATCACCATCGCGGGCGACGCCGCGGGAGATGCACCCTCAGGCTCGATCACCGCCGGCTCCGCGGTGGCCGCGTTGACCGCCGCGGTGGCGACCTGCGTGGCCTCCTCGGCTGCCGTTGGCTCGTTGGTCGCCACGGTTTGCTCGACCGGCGCGGTCGGCTCTTCCGTGGGCGACGCATCCTCGTCCTCCGAGCCGCAGGCAACGAGCGCCAGCGCGCTCAGGCCGATGCTCGCGACCGTCAGCGCCCGGCGCCGTCGCTTTAACGCGTCTATCGTGTCGTACATACCGTCATACCTCTCCACGGATCGCACACCCCTGCCCGAGGTGGCCTCCTGCTCCGAACGTCGTCAACTCGGGCCCCGGCACGACGTCGTTGTCGTCTTCCCACCCCACAATAGCGGTCAAGTACCCGGAACGGCAATATGCGCGCGATTGCGACCCCTGCCGCATACTGGAAGCGTCGCACTTCGCTCATGCGGAAACCATCCGCAATGGCGATGCCGTCACCAGAACGGAGACTCCTGCCGATGACCCTTCCTCTTCCCACGGACCATCCCTACGCCCGCGAGATCGCCAACGCGCTGGACGCTGCAGGTGCCGCCTCCGAGGCGGTCATGGGGTTCTATACATCCCGCTCGTCAGAGACCTACACCAAGGGAGACGGCTCACCCGTTACGGACGCCGACATCGCCGCCGATCGCGTTATCCGCGAGACGATCGCGCGGGCGTTCCCGGATGATGCGTTCTTGACTGAGGAGAGCGAGGATAACGCCGAACGCCTGGACAACCGGCGCGTCTGGATCATCGACCCAATCGACGGCACCGCGCAATTCATCGCCGGCACCGGGCGGTTCGACGTGATGATCGCGCTGGCCGTGGACGCCGTGGCGACCGTGGCGGTATCGCTGCAGCCTACGACGGGCCTGACGCACGCCGCCGTGCTCGGCGCGGGCGCCTGGCGCGGCACGGATGATCGCTGGGAGCCGCTACGAATCGATCCCCCACAGGAGCCGCCTCTTCTCGCCGCGTCGAAATACTACCTGCTTCCCGGTCAGGATCAGCAGCTGGCCGCCGTCACGAAAGCGCTCGGCGCCGCGCCACCGCCGGTGATGGACGTGGGATTCCAGCCCCGGGCGCTCGACCCGGCCGAGCGCGCCTACGACGCCTTTCTCGGTTTTCCGCAGGACCCGGCGATCTTCGCCGCGCGCGAATGGGACATCGCCGCCTCTGACCTGATCGTCCACGAGGCCGGGGGCGCGCTGACGGACTTCGCCGGCCAGCGCCACCGGTACAACAAGCCGGATACGCATATCGAGAATGGCCTGCTCGTCAGCGCATCGCCCGCGCTCCACGAACGCCTGCTCCGCGAAATCGAGCGTCTTCACCCGTAGACCTGCACCTCGTGTGCGGGTTTCACGGCCAACCTACGCCCGCACCGGGGGCACTCTTCGCATACCCGCGCCGTGTGTGCGGGTTTCGCGACGTTGACCAACCCCGGAGACAAGCTCCGGTTCTACGTCACCGCCGTCGGTTTGCATAGACGCGCATCTCGCGTGCGGGTCCCGGCTAGGCGTGCGAGAGCGCGGACGCCGCCTCGCGGTCCAGAACCACCTCCAGGCGATCACCGGCCAAACGCAGCCACGAGCCCGGCAGGTCCGACGTCATCTCGCCATGCAGCATCTGGTGGACGATGTCCGCCTTCGACGCTCCGGAGACGATCATCACGATCTTCCGCGCCTCGAGCACGGTCGCGAGACCCATCGTGATCGCCTTGTCCGGGATCGCCGCGCCGTCATAGTACGCGGCGTTCTGGTCACGCGACTCCTGCGTCAGGTTGATCACCCGGGTGCGAGAATCCGCACCGGAGCCAGGCTCATTGAACGCTACATGACCGTTTGGACCCAATCCGACGACCGCGAGCGCCAGCCCGCCCGCCTCGCGGATCGCCTGCTCATAGACCTCTGCGGCAGCGGCCGGATCGTCGGCCATCGTCGGCATGTAGTGGACCCGCTCGTCCGGGATGCCGGCCGGGTCGAGGAACTCCTGCTTCAGGAGCTTCGTCAGGCTCGCGTCGTCGTTCGGCGTGCGCCCGAGATAGTCGTCGAGGCAGAAAATCGTCACGTTGGAGACGTCGAGCTCGCCGGCCCTGATGCGACGCACCAGCTCGGCGTACATCCCGACCGGCGTACTCCCGGTCGGCACCGTGATCGCGCAGGACGGGTTCGCCTTGATCGTCTCGGCGATGACGTCCGCCGCCCGCACGCTCATCGCGTTGTAGTCCTCGACAACCGTGATCGTCGGGCGGGACAACGCCTCGTCGCCCTGTCCACCGTGCTCCGCCATGATCTCCCTTTCTGACACTCCTGATACCCGCGCCATACGCCGGGCTGTCGTCGCTTTTGGCTATGGTACGCGAGGAACGAGACCCGTGGTGCGATCCCGGGCAAACGTGCACGCCCTGCCGGAACGCGGCACAATGACGGGCAGACAGGGACGGGCAACGCACGGGAGGAGTCGCAGATGGAGTTCGGGGACGTCGCAGGGACGATCGAGACGTGGGTGGCCGACGGCGCCGTGCAAGGAGCGGCGATCGCCGTCGAACACCACGGCGAGATCGTGGCGATGCACCATGCCGGCAGCGCCCGCGACGGCGTGCCGGTCGACGCCGACACCCTCTTCGCGCTCGCGTCCGTCTCCAAGCCGTTCACCGCAGCCGCCTTCATGCGCGTGGCCGAGCAGGGCCTGATCTCGCTCGACGACGAGGTCACGAGCGTGCTCCACGAATTTCGGGCACTTTGAGGACACACTCGCGGAGGGCATCAACCCGCGCCTCGAAGCCTTCCGCGACGACATCACCTTTCGCCAGCTGCTCTCCCATACCTCCGGACTTCCAGAGAACCTGGCGCGCGGCACGCTGGACATGTCGACCCTCCCATCGATGGAGGATCAGGTCGACCTGATGCTGCAGACGCCCCTCCTCTCCGCGCCCGGCGAACGCCTGCGCTATTCGAACCTCGGCCCGGCCATCGCCGCCCGCGCCATCGAGCGCGTGACCGGCACCGGCATCCACGAGCTCATCAACCATCTCGTTCTCGAACCGATGGACTTGGCGAGTGGCGTCGTGCTCACCCCGGACGGGCACTACGACGACCGTATCGCCCATGTGCAGGATCCAGCGAATGAGGGCACGTCGGCGGAGAGCTACAACTCCCGGTACTGGCGCGACACAGGCATCACCTGGGGCGGCTATTTTGGCACCACGAAGGACACGCTTCGCTTCGCCACGAGTTTCCTGCCGGGACGCGAGACGGTCCTCACGCCGGATTCCGTGCGTGAGATGACCACGGACCAGGCGGACGGCGTTCCCGGCGGCGTCGAGTCGATGCTGGCGATCTGGGATCCGGCGTTCTGGGGCATCGGTTGGGAGGTGAAGGGCACCAAGCGCAAGCACTGGACGGGCACGAAAGCGTCGACAGACACCTACTGCCATTGGGGTCAGGCCGGCACGCTGATCTGGGTCGACCCGCAGCGTGAGCTCGGCGTGAGCGTCTTCGCCAACCGCACCGTGCGCTCGCTGTGGCCGTTGCGCCCGCCGCGCTGGTCGGAGCTCAGTGACGCGCTTGTCGACGTTGCCGACGCGAGAGGATGACGGGCATGCCCATTGACGCCATCCACGCCAACGACTACCGGACCGAGGAGACCCCGCACCGGCGCATCCGTTGGACGCCGGCGACCAGCGACCTGCACGTGAACC
Organism: uncultured Chloroflexia bacterium; assembly: GCA_963741805.1. Lineage (GTDB taxonomy): Bacteria > Chloroflexota > Chloroflexia > Thermomicrobiales > UBA6265 > UBA6265. Next base: position 21,355 of record CAVUJR010000051.1, on the reverse strand, counting down.
TCGTCGACCTGCGAGCAGGTGAGCAGATTGGGGAGCATGTCAACGCGGCGCTGGACGTGCTGCTCACCTGCCTCGACGGTGACGGCACGCTGGTCGTCGATGGCGACGCGACGACACTCCTGGCCCCGGAACGATCGCGCTGATCCCGAAGGGCGCCCGCCGTGGCGTCGTGGCCGGGGATGGCGGGGTCCGCTATACGACCTGCCACATGCGTCGCGGTGGTTTGATGCCGACGACCAACGCCCGTCCGAAGACGCGTTAATCGATTCCGACGCACCCGACCGCAGGAGCACGCCCTCATGGAAAAACCATCTGCCGGTGACGCCGGATCGCACCCCCGTAGCCGCTATCTCGGCCTCGTCGCCGTCGCCCTGATCCTCCTGATCGGCACCATCGCGTTGCCGCTCATCTCCGGCGCGTCGACCTACCGCGGCGGAATCACGGTGAACACCTCGGGAGCCCGTGTCGACGGCAACATGTACGTCGCGAGCCTGCGCAGCCGGATCGACACCGACGTCGCGGGCGACCTCACGCTTGCCGCCTTCACCAGCTCGGTTTACGGCAACGTCGGCGGCAGCCTGCATCTTCTCGCGGGTCGTACCTCCGTCTATGGAAATGTCGCGGGCTCGGTCTATGTCGCCGGCGGCAACGTCGACATTCGCGGCTCGATTGACGGCGATGTCGTGGTCGCCGCCGGGCGCGTCGAGCTCCGCGACGGCAGCCGCGTCACGGGCGATGTCATCGTGCTCGCCGGGCAGCTCGGCTCGCGCGGGACCATCGACGGCACGCTCTACGCATCGTCGCTCCTGCTGGACCAGTCCGGGACGGTAAACGGCGACCTGCAAGTGCAGGCAGACCGGCTCTCGATCGACCGGGGCGCAACGGTCGGCGGGACCCTGCGCTACCAGAGCCCGACGGACGCCGATATCGCCGCCGACGCCACTGTTCGCGGGGAGACCGAGCGCACCAACGCGACACCGTGGACCGGCGTTGGCGCGGGCGCCCTCGCGCCGTTCGGGACGCTGCTGAAGATCGTCTGGGCGCTTGTTACCGCCACCGTGCTCATCGCCATCGCGCCGCGCCTGATGTACCGCTTCGCCGAAATCGCGTCGCCGGTCGTGCAGCCGGCGATCCTCGGCGCGATCGGACTGGTCGCGCTCCCGGTCTTCGCGGTCATCGCGATGGTCAGCGTGCTGGGCCTGCCGATCGGGGTGCTGCTCCTCCTTGGGTACCTCGTCGCGCTCTACCTGAGCCAGGTCGTCGTTGGGCTGGCGCTGGGGCGGTTCCTGCTCCCTCGCCGCTGGCGGGATGGCAGCCGCGGCTTTTTGCTGCTTGCCGCGACCCTGGGCCTGATCCTGATCGGTGTGCTTCGGCTTCTGCCGTTCCCGTACGTGAACATCGTCGTGACAGTGGCCGTCACGCTACTGGGCTTCGGGGCGATTATCTCGATCGTGCTCGATCTCACGTCGGACCGCCTCCGCGCCAGCCGTCGTCGCTTCGCCTAGCGGCGCCCAGATATCGACCTTTGCTCGATCGGGCTGAAGGGTCGCTCTCGCTTTTCGCCTGCCTTGCAGGCTCACCCGGCGCCCCAATCGGGGTCGGCACCTACACGAGACGCGCACTGCCTGGAATCGCAGCATTAGTCGAGCGGGAATAAATCACCTTACCGTCATTCTGAACGCAGTGAAGAATCCCCCGGTGAAGCCGATCGGCCGCGGGCCGATATCCGGACCTGCCGGGCACGGCATGGTGAGCTGCCGCGTGAGAAGAGGATGCGGCAGGCCCACGTCGCCATCGATATGCACCGCCGGCGCATCGGCTCCGCCTCGGAATGGCAATTGATAACAACCCGGCGTGCAAACGGCAGAGAGAGGGCATGACGCCCTCCCTCTCTCTCATGTCCTTCCGATCGCCCATCGCCTACAGCGACAGCGTCTCCTCAGTGAACCCGGCCCGCGCGATCGCGTTGAACAGCACCTTGTAGGTGCCGCGCGTCTGCGCCCGGAAGTACGGCCGGAAACCGATCAGCACGACGTGCCCCGCACCGTACGGCACATCGACCAGCGCGCTCTTGCCTTCGAGGTGGTTCTCCCCGAGAATCCAGCCGCTGAGGTTCGGGTTCGACGCCGGGTACCGCGCCACGGACGTCGCCTCGCCACCGCGCAGCTCGAGCGCGACGCTGTCCATGAACAGCACGGCCAGCTCGCGCGGCAGCCCGTAGCCGAGCGGGTGCGACGGGTCAATAACCACGCGCAGGAGCGAGCCGGGGCAAGAGAACTCCGTCTTCTTCAGGTCCTCGAGGCCGTTGCGCACCGGCAGGGCGAGATCTTCCATGATCGGCTTTGTGGAGGCGTCGATGGCGACCAGCGTGCCACCTTCCTCGGCGAACTGGCGCAGCTCATCCATGCCGAGCATGCCGAGACCGCCGATGAAGTCCGGCACGTTCGGATCACCTTCGCGCCCCTTCTCCGGCTGACCCTCGCGCAGGTGCTTCGGCGACATGTGCGGCACGAGGATCACATCGAAGCGCTCGCGCAGGCCACCCTGGCGGATGTCCGGCGTGCGCAGCGTCGTGTACTCAAGCGCGAACTCCTCCAGCACCCAGCGCGCCCACCCCTCGTCCATCGATGCTGTCGATGGCTGGTAGACGCCGAGGCGGACCGGGTTCTGGCGGGACACCGGTATCTCGGCGCCCTCCGTCAGGGCGACGGCGTCGGTGCCCGTGCCTTCGACGATCTCGCGGACCAGCTGCGGCCGCTCACCGCTCGCCGGAACGATGATCGATCCGGCGCGAATACCGAGCTCCGGCTTCGCCTCACGGGCACGGTAAACCGGGATCTGCTCGCTGAGCAGATCCGTCACCGCGGCGACGGACGCGTTCGAGCGCTCGTCGAGCACCCACGCGCGGGCGTTCTCCGCATCGCCCGCGATCGTGCCCTTGTAAGTAATCGGCGCGTCCAGGAGCTGCAACGGCAGGTCCTGCGGCAATGGCTTCTCAACCGGGACCACGCGCACGCCCATTTGCAGCGGAAGCGTGTGGCCGACGACGTCGTACGGCGCGATGTGCGGACCGTCGGTCCACTTCCGGACGTCCGGGTACTCCTGCACCTCGAGCAGCGTCTTGGCGAAGGCCCCCGCCGGCTGGTCCAGCGAGACGACGCGCGTGCCGGCCGGCCACCGCACGCCATCGATGGTGACCTCGTCGGTCGCCTCCGCCACCTCGACCAGACCACGCTGCAGGATCTCCAGCAGCTCAGCCGCAGAGCCGGGATCGCGCTGCGCCGGCGGGATGATGAAGCCGAACGGCTTCTCGTCGCGCGTCCGGGTGCGCTTGTTGATGCGGTAGTAGTCCTCCACCCACTGGCGGCGGAACACGGCGAGATGATCGAGGAAGGCGCGCGCGGAGATCAGGTCGTACTCGACGATGTCGGCGAGCGTCCACTCGCCGCCCTTCCACGGCAGCGGGTTGTTCCAGGCACGCTTCTTCGGGTCGAAGCCGTCGCGGTCCTCGAGCTCCTCCTCCTTGATCGTGACCGGTGTCGCCAGCTTCACGCTCGCCGCCTCGCTGAGCAGGTCCACGCTCCCGTGGTAGTTACCGTAGGCGAGCGACGGCGAGTAATTGTCGAAGATCTCGTTCGTGACCACGCCGGCCTTCCCGGCCGCGGTCAGGCGCTGGGCGACATGCGATCCGAGCGTCGCGAAGCCCTGCTGGATCAGCGGATCCTGATTCGGGTCGAGCGGGTCGATGAACGGCGGCACCATGAAGCGGGCGCCCTTGCGGCCCATCTGGTGCATATCGAAGACGGCCTGGGGGTGCTCGCGGTTGTGCAGATCGACATAGAGGCGGGTTTCCGCCTGCGTCATCATGAACCAGTCGCGGTTGTTGTCATGCCCGGTGTACGGGTGATAGAGGAACGGCAGGTCGGCACCGGTATACTCCGTGCCGCTCCGCTCCGCGTACCACTCCGAGATCATGTTGATCCCGTCCGGGTTATGGCTTGGCACCAGCAGCGTGATCGTGTTCTGCAGCGTGTTGAGGGTCGCGGCGTCCTCTGCCACGGCCATCTCGTAGGCCAGCTGCATCGTCATCAGCGCCGCGCCGATCTCGTTCGAGTGCTGGGTGGCGAGGATCACGCCGACCGACCGCGCCTCGTCGAGGATGGCGCGAACCTCACGCTCCTCCATCCCGCGGGAGTCCCAGAGGCGCCCGAGGATGTCCGCGTTGCGCTGTCGGGCGCTTGGCTGCAGGTTCTCCGGCGCGGAGATGGCGACAACGATATAGGGCTCGCCGTTCGTCGACTCGCCGAGCACCTCAACCTCGATACGCGCAGATGACTCGGCCAGCGTCTCGAAGTAGCCGACCATCGTCTTCCAGTCGGGAATCCAGCCGGCCTCACCGGGGGTATGCCCCAGCGCGCGCGACGGAGACGGCACGCTCGACGAGACCGTGCGTGCCTCGCGGCGACGGCGACGCAGCGGACGCGTGGCGATCTGCTCGCGCGCGGCGACCATCCACTCGTCATCGAAAAGCAGCACGCCAGATTCCGACGTGCGCGTCGGCGGCGGCAGCGTGCCGTCCGCGATCCGCGCCTTGATCAGGTAAGCGGACAGTCCCAATGCCTCGGCGACGGATGACGTCGTAAGATAGCCGCGAAGATCTTCGAGTTTTGCTCTTGGCACGGAAAACTCCTGTCATGCCGAACCGGCCGAGTCTCCGATACGTGGATCCCGGCTGGTGGTCCCCCAGCATAGCGTGTGAATGGCAGCGAGCAGGCACCGGACATCGCACCAGGCGAGCGCCGGTTCCCCACCTCCTGTTCCCTGCATTTGGTCAATCGTGGGCCTTGCAGCATCGTGTCAATCGCGCAGAGTGCTGCGATTGCGGTGGTGCGGCTGCGTCGCCCTCGCCATTGTATCCGCAATTAGCGGTTTTGGTTCAGGATGACGGCCCATCCGCCCGGTGGAGGTCGCGCGGGCCGAATGAGTCTGGCAACAGCGCCCGCAACGGCACCTGCCGGGGCCCGCCCTCGTCCTCGATGATCACCATCAGGTCGCCGTCCGCCGGCTTGAATTCGTTCATCACCTGCCGGCAGCCGCCACACGGGGTCGTGCCCTTCGCCCTCGGTGCGCTGACGGCTACCGCACGGAAAACGCGGTGGCCCATCGCCGCGGCCGTCCCAATCGCCGTGCGCTCGCCACAGACGGTGAGCGGATAGCTCGCGTTCTCGATATTGACCCCGCCGATGATCGTGCCATCGTCCGTCAGCACCGCCGCGCCGACCGGGAAGCCGGAGTACGGAACGTAGGCCCGCGTCGCGAAGTCCCGCGCGACCTCCAGCAGACGCTCCACCGTCGCCTCGTCGATGGCCTCGAGTTCATCCATCGTTCCTCGCGGTTCCATGCCCCACGATCCTCTCTACTGGTATCCTCAAGTGCACAATGCCCCGCCATGTCACGCCTCACGCGCGCCAGGCCGCCGGGACCGCCCACTCGCATCAGGACGCTATCATGACGGATCAGACCACCGCCCAACCAGACGCGATGATGCTCGCAACCGCATCGTTCCTCCAGCAGGTGCTGGAGCTGGACGGCGACCCGACCGAGCTCGCGACTGACCTCTCGCCGATCAAGCGGGACAACAACGCCGCGATCTACACCATCCAGCTGGAATCCAGCGTGGGGCTGGCCGCCTTCCTCGTCTATACCTATCTTCTGAGCGAGCGCGGAGGTGACGGGCATACCGGTCAGGAGCTGTTCGACGCCGGCCTGCAGACGCTGCAGCAGGCGGCATCGCGCAACACGCCGGGCCCGCGCGCCGTGGCCCACGCCACAACCGACACACACGGCTTCATCCTGGCCACCTCGCCGGGCACCTACCGCGCGCTGACCGGCCAGGGCAGCACCCAGGACCTTGAGCCATCCGCCGAAGACCTGATCGCCACCGAGAACACGGATCGGGTGCGCGCCGACGCGGCAGAAGAACTGCTGGACCTGCTGCAGAAGGCGAACGCCCAGGCGCAAATCTGGTTGCGCGCGATCCAGTCGGCCACCCTCGCCGCGCCAGGCACCGAGGAGCAGGCCCTCATCTCCTTCTCCGAGGCCGAGACGGAGCTCGCGCTGTTCCTGCTCGATGACGCGAGCATCGGCGACCTGCTGCGGAGCCTGAACCTGCTCATCGAGACCGCTCAGGAGCAGACCCAGCAGGCGCTCTCAGGGATGGACCTGCCGCAGGACGGAGGCTCGTCCCCGACCGATGCCGTCACCGGTACCTGGCCAACCCGAAACTAACCACCTACCGCCGCGCACGAAGTGCGGCGAGACGGTTCTTACGCCCTCTCGAAATCCGCCCGGATTTCATCGAGGCGCGCGAACAGCCCCTCCTCGTCGTAAACCACGCCGAGCGACGACTGCATGCCGCCAACGATGAACGCGTTGATGTGGAACGCCTGGTTGTCGACGCCCGTCCGCGCCGGATCCGGCATCTGCTGAAGACGGATGTCCGTCGCCAGGCCGAGCACGCCGAGATAGCGGCCCGGGTCGACCTTCTTGCTGAGGCAGTCCATGTACCCGGCCTCCCAGTTCGTCCCGGAGTCCTCGCTCACCTGGCAGATGTAGACGTTGCAGGCCCCGAGCGCCTCGATATCGGCGTCGTAGATCCTCCGCGCCGTGATATCGGTACGCGTCTTGTCGTTGATTGGCTCGCTCTCGTTCGGGCAATAGACATCGTAGCCGCGCTTCCGGAGCTCGTCGGCCAGCCAGAGGTTGTACCGGACCTCCGCCGCCACGAACATCGGCCCTCCCAGATACAGCTTCATCTCGCGTCCCCCCCGGAAGCATCGCTGCCCGGCCCGGTCAGGTAGCGGGCATCCCATGCAGCGGCCTGCGCACCTGGCACGCGCATAAAGGTCGCGGTCGCCTCGGCCAGTAGCAGGTCGTCCGAGGCTCGCCGTACCTCGCCACGCACCTCGATCAGGCGCCCACGGTCGCGAACCGGCCAGCCAACGAGACGCACCGGCACGCCCACCTCGACCGGCTTGCGGAAGCGCGTCGACATCGTCGCCGTCACCGCCCATGTGCTGGTCCGGTAGAGCGACCACGCCATGACCTCGTCCAGCATCGTACTGACGATGCCGCCGTGGATCATGCCGCCGTAGCCTTCAAACGCGGCGGTCGGCGTGAACGGCGCCCAAATGCCTTCCTCGCCCGCCAGCTCATAGAAATGAAGATGAAGCCCGGCGTCGTTCAGGGTGCCGCAGCCGAAGCAGTTGTGCTCATCCAGCGCCCGGATCGGGCGGCTGGTGTTGTATCGCTCTGTCACGCAATGGTCCTCAAGATGTTGGCGCATCGCTCACGACCCGGCCGGTGAGCGCCTCGAGTGTCGGGCCGGACTCCGTGCGAGCGACGATATCGGCGATCGGGTCCAGTGGCGTCGGTGTGCGGTTGATGATGATCAGCCCTGCGCCGTGCCGCTTGGCGATCTGGGGCAGTTGCGCCGCCGGGTTCACCACGAGCGAGCTGCCGACGACGATCATGAGGTCGGTCACCAGCGCGACCTTATGCGCCAGCTCAAGCGCGGCCCTGGGAAGAGATTCGCCAAAGAGGATCGTCGCGGAGCGCAGTGGACCGCCGCACACTTCGCAGCGCGGATCCGTCTCACCGAGCTCGAGCAGCTCCTGCACGCGCTCGCCGCTCATCTCGTGACCACACCGGGTACAGCGCAGCGTGTGGGAGTTGCCATGCAGCTCGATCACGCGCTCCGGATGCGTTCCGGCCTTCTGGTGCAGGCGGTCGATGTTCTGGGTGATCACCGCCAGCAACTTGCCAGCACCCTCTAGCCGCGCGATGGCCCGGTGACCGTCGTTCGGCTGGCGGGAGTGCATGAACGGGAAGGATTCTCGCCGCCGGCGCCAGAACTCTTCGCGCGAGGCCGTGTCGAACTTCATCTTGTCGATATGCGGGATATCGCCCGTCGTCCAGACGCCGTTCGGGCCGCGATAGTCCGGCAGTCCGGATTCGGTGCTGATCCCGGCGCCGGTGAAGAACGCAATTCGCTCGCTCTCGCGGGACATATCGGCCATGCGGTCGAGCGTGCCATCGTCTGGTACGTGCTGGATGGGGTCGTTGTCGGGGTTGTGCACAAACGTCATACGGTAGGGAGTTCCTCGTGTGAGCGCGGGGCTGGTTCCCCGCCGGCCACCAGAGCGTCCCATGAGTGTACCCGTTGCTCCCTGCCAAAGGGCTTGTGTACGTACGCCCACCGTGCTACTCTCTTCTGTATCAGCTTCTGTGACAGAACGTCACAGCACGCTTCTCCCGCAGGACACTCCGGCCCGCAACCGGAGGGTCAAAACGGCGACGAGCACTTGGACGCGGCACACCTTCGTGGGGAGGGTGCGCCGACCGAAACACAGGCACCTGTCAAACGCAAACGAGCAGCGAACGCCATCCCAGGGCGGGCGACAGCGTGCAGTGGGGCAGAGAGAGAACGATGCTGATGACCCATCTTGCAATCTTCGACACGGGCTCGGTCAAGCCTGGTTTCGCACACCGTCTGATCGATCACCTGCGCCGTTTTTTCGGCCTCGCCGACGAGGGACCGGGCGCCACGATTGACACACAATCGTTGGCCGCGCTCGATACGCCCACGGAACCCCTGTTGCGGCTCATCCCGGAAGGCCAGGAATGCTCCTGGTCTTCCCAGGTATTTCGCTGGCGACGACACCCGCAGCTCTTGCAACGCTCGCCGTCTGATGTCTCGACCGACCAGCGCGAGGCGCGGCACGAGGCCGTGCGTGGGCTCTATGCGGCCAGGGCGGGAGCGCTGGATGTGGCCGAAAAGCACTTCTCGCGAGCCGCGCTGTGCCCTGAGATCGATCTCAGCGCGATCCCCGGCTTCTGGCAATTGGGGCGTTCCGCTATGATGACCGCCGTCGAAGCGTATGAACGAGCCGGACGCATTCGCGACGCGTCGGCCCTGAACGCTCACATCCGCACGTTGTACCGGCCCCGAGCGCTCTCATCTGTCCCGGTCAACGTGACGCACCTGCCGGAGCGGGCCGCCAAACTCTCCAGCACATCCTGAGCTGCCGGGTCGCGGGAGGGGCGACCAGAACGGCAGCCGTGGTGCCGACGACGAAAGAGCCCTATCTCGATATCGAGATAGGGCTCTTTCGGGCGATGCTCTCACCGGCATCGGCGACAACGAATCCCGGTTAAAGAAAAACGCCCGATGCAATGCATCGGGCGTCTCGTCTTGATCGCTGCCGAGGAATACCAGCCCAACCGCGATCAGGGTCAAGCGTCGGAGAGGAAATGTGGAGAAGTGGTACCAACATCTTCGTTTCCTTCAGATATCGGCACACTAGTGAAGGAAGTAGAGGAAAAATATGCCAGGCGACCGGCTAACGTCGCCCGAGGCGGCTAATTAAGTGCGGATCACGAAGGATGTGCAAGGCGTTTATCGAAGTGCCTCCGCGTCCGTTTCAGCCCTGCGGCGCCATCATCGATGGCGGCGAGCTTTCGTCACAGGATGAGTTGTCAAAGTGCATCCGCTCTTGCGGTCCGTCAACGATCTCGTTCAGTGATCTGTAGCTATCATATCATCGCGATATCGTGTTGACAAGGGGTGGCGAGATATTCATCCGTTATCCGGATTTCTCCCCTTACTCATGCCCCCTCCGCATCGTTCGTGCCACGGTGCCCTAACGCGCCCGAATCAGGATGCTCTCGGCCATACGCGCGAGCTGGGATTTGTCGATGGCGTAGTACTTCATGCCGCGACGCGGCTCGACCCGCACCAGGCCGGCTCGCTCTAATTGCGAGAGATGCCGGGACACCGCGGACTGGGCGATCCCGAGGCGGCCAACGATCTCCTGGGCATACAACTCGCCCGTCCCGAGCAAGTCGAGGATGCGCAGCCGGTTGGCATCGCCCATTGCCCGGATCGCCTCCAGCAAGACCTCGCCTGACAGCGGCTCGACCGCGTGCTCGGCGCCATTGGCTGCGACATCGGCCTCGCCGTGCGCCATCTCGCCCTCCCCCATCACATGCTGCGCCGGGAAGAAGACGACGAGATCGGGCGGATAGGTGATATAGCTGACGAACTCGCCGAGATGCGCCGACGGGCAGAACGTGACGCTCGCGACCGTATTGAGGCCCGCCGCCAACGTCGCCGGCAGGCGGTTTCCCGTCAGCTCGGCGAACGCCAGGCCGAAGCCCTTGCTCGCGGCCACCCGCGCGGCCCGCTCCGCCTCCCGCAGTGACTCTTCACGGGCGGTGTACTCCGCGCCGTAGAAAGAGTCCCAGACGCCACGGATCAGGCGGATCGTCCGCATCTTCAGCAGCTCGGGGCGGAGCATCAGCTCCAGCGCCTCGCTCGCGTCCGCGGTCGTCAGCACCGGCTCCAGGTAACGCCGCCATTCCGTCTCGTCGTCCGCGGCGGGAGCAGCCAGCTCGGTGCCGAGATCTCGATGCGCGCGGTCAATCGCCCGCACCGCGAGCGAGCGGAACTCGACCGCGTCGATGTCCTCCAGGAACGCGATCAGGTCGTCGACCGACGCGTCGATGCGATCCTCCCGCAGGGGCTCGAAGGCCATCACCGGCTCTTCCATGTAGTAGAGCAGGCGCCCGGAGAAACCGTGCAGGAGATCGAGATCCTCCTGAAGCTGCCGGGGCAGCGCGCGGCGCACCGAGACGAGCCATGGGTCGAGGCCACTTCCGGGAACGGCCCGGTAGAGCAACGACATGACCGACGTCATGTCCAGAGGGATCGACAGCGCTGTCTTCACCTGGAGGGCCGGACGTCCGACCACAAGTTCTCCCATATCCTTCTCCACCCCGGCCCGAGGGCCTCCACCGCGGCTTGCGACGACGAAACGCGACTGTTCCGCCGTGGTGTCCCGATTCAGCTCGGCCCGTGTAACGGCCACGACGCCGGCGACTCGGATGATAGTCTCATCACCATATTAGCATAAGGAGTCGCCAGGATTGTCGCGCCTACCCGTACACGCTTGACACTGACGCGTGCCTCCCGATAGTCTGCCTCAAAGGCCATCACGACGGAGAAAACGCGCCATGACCGACGAGAAGCCACCGCGCACCACCGAACCGGCTCCGGGGCCAGACGTCCCGCGCCGGTCGCGCTTTGCCGGCGTCGATGGCGTGACCACCGAGGAGCGAGATCGGCCCAAAGGCGAATCGGCCGGGCGCTATGCCGCCGAAGAGAAGACGCGTCGTTCCCGGCCTGACCAGCTTCCCCTTTTCGCCCACCTGCCAGCATCCCCTGGCGATGCGACAGTCCCGAGCGACCTCGCCGAGCTGCGCCAGGGGTCGAGCCTGACGCTGGCCCGGAGCTGGTACAAGCATGATCTGGAACGCCATCGGCGCCCGAAGAACACGATTGACTCCTACAGCTACGACCTGATGGTGCTTGAGCACCTCATCGGCCCGAAGCCGCTCAACCGCATCACCGGTAGCGATATCGCCCGCTACCTCGGGGAGGCGTCCAGCAAATCGACCCGCAAGCGCCGGCTCACCTCCGCCCGGCGCTTCTTCCATTACCTCATCGAGGAAGCGAAGGTCCTGAGGTTCGACCCGACCGATGGCTTCTACCCGCACCGGATCCCGACCGGGACGCCACGACCGCTGTTCGCTAACGAGCAAGACACGATGCTTGCCGCCGCGGGCGCCGACGAGGCATGGTCCGCCGTGGCCGTCTGGCTGATGATGCGGCTCGGACTGACGCGCGCCGAGCTCCTGGCGCTGCAGCGCGACCATATCGACCGCACCGACCCGGAACGCCCGATCGTCCACATTTACTACGACGACGTTGCCAGGCAGGGCAAGGAGCGCAAGCTCGCCGCCGACGAGACGTTCTCCGAGCTCTACGACGCCTTCCTGGAGCAGCGCGATCCCTCCGGTTTCCTTTTCCCGGTCGGACGGCAGGCCGTGAATGGCATGGTCGAGCGCGTCCGCCGCGCGGCGGGCATCGAGAAGGAGATCACCCCAACCACCCTGCGCCAGACATTTGCCGTCGACGAGGCCCGTAAGGGTGCCGATGAAGACGCGCTCCTCGCCCTGCTGGGCCTTGCTGACGACCCGCGCAACCGGGCCACCGTCCGCGGGTACATCGCGCAGGCCGCACCCCCCGTGAACGCCAGGACGCCGGAGGGAACCGTCGCCGACGAGCCAGCGTCCGATACATAGGTACGGCGCGGGCGTCCGCGTGTTGCGGGGGAGCGCGGAGTGTTCACGACAGGACAGCTGATCGTCATTGGGCTGCGCCTGGTCGTGCCCCTCATCATCCCGAAGCGGCCGCTCCTCGGCGGCATCCTCTCGATGCTGCTGGACGCGCTCGACGTGGTCATCGTCGAGTGGTTCGGACCCGGCGGCATGGGCCCGCACTACCACAACCTCGACAAGCTCCTCGATCTCTACTACCTCGGCTTCGCGGCGTGGGTCGCCTCGCGCTGGGATGAGCGCCTTCCCCGGATCACGGCACTCGGGCTGTTCGCGTGGCGCCTCGTCGGCGTGGTGCTGTTCGAGATCACCGGTTGGCGACCGATCCTGTTCATCTTCGCCAACCTGTTCGAGCACTGGTACCTGTTCTACCTGATCCGAAACCGCTGGTTCCCGGGCGTCCAACTGGACACCTGGACGCGCGTCACGGCGTGGCTCGTCGTGCTCTACATCCCAAAGGCCTTCCAGGAATACCTGCTCCACATCGCCCAAGCGCAACCGTGGGACTGGATCAAGCGCCAGCTCGGCCTGTAGACGCGTCAGCGGCGTCCCACCCAAGGAGCTTCGCCGCCAGAGCCTCGAGCTCGTCGCGGTGTTGGACGATGTCGCGCCATCGCTTCGGTATCGCTTCCAACCCGTACGCGGCCCCCGCAAGCGCCCCGGCTACGGTCGCGGTCGTATCCGCAGTCGTGCCCGAGCATGGCCGCGCGCACGATGACGTCTTCGGCGCCCGTCGCGTGCAGCAGGCACCAGAACGCGGCGTTGACCGTGGCCAGCACGTACCCGCCGGAGTCGACATCCTCCTCCACACGTTCCGCCGCGGACTGCACCGCCCCGACAACGTCCGGGTTGGGAATGTTTTGCGCGGCAGCATCGAGCACGCCGTCCACCGCACCGCCGTCCAGAAGATGCGCGATCCCCTTGCAGACGGCGACGCAACCCCATGTCGCGCGAGGATCAGCGTGCGTGATGCGGGAGGTATCGATCGCCGCGCGAACCATCCGTTCCGGTGACGACCGGAACCTCAACGCGACGGGCGCCACGCGCATCACCGACCCGTTGCCGGCGACACCGATCGCACTCTCGGCTTGCATCGCCTCGCCAGCCTCGTCCCACCGCGCGCCGGAACGGAGACGCCAAAGCGCCTCGCGGGTCGCGTTGCCGATGTCCTTCGGCCCGGATGCCATCCAGGCGACGAAGTTGGCGGCGACAGCGTCCAGATCCACGCCATCCGGGCCGCACGCCCGGGCGATGCCCAGCATCATCGCGGTGTCGTCGGTCGTCTCGCCCGGCGCCACGCCGAACGGCCCGCCCCCAACGATATCGCGTAGGCCATCCGGATAGCTCCGGCGCACCGATGCCCGGCCCTCGAACTCCAATGTTGCGCCCAACGCATCGCCGCAGGCCGCGCCGACGAGCGTGCCTGCGTAGCGAGACTCCAGCGTGGTCATCGTCCCAGCGCCTGGTGGAGGTCGTCCGTCATGCCGCCAAGCGCGATGATCGCATCGTCCGTCGCACCAGCCGCGCGCGCCGGCCCGACGACGTCGCTCACCAGGTCGGGGACCCATGCCCGCAACAGCACGGCTTCACCGCGTCCACGGAGCGTCGCGGCCGCCGTGGATGGCCACACAACGCCGGAGGAGCCCGGCGTGAGCTCCACCACATCATCGCCCCCTTCAAGGGAGGCCTCGCCCCGCAAGAGCGTCACGACCTGCGGGGTGCCGCCATCTGCCAGGGCCATCTCCTGCCCGTCCGCCAGCGTCACCTTCTCCAGCGCGAAGTAGCGGCAGGCCGTCAGTAACTCCCGCGTATCGTCGAGGCGGATGGGCGCGATCGCCTCCGGGCGCATAGCCTCCCGCGACACACCCTCGCCCTCTTCAAGGTGCATCTCGCGCGGATTACCCTGCGCGTCAACCCGCCCCCAGTCGTCGAGCCGGAACGTGACGTCGGACGGCTGCTGGATCTCGTAGACCATCACACCGGCGCCGAGCGCGTGCACTGTTCCGGCCGGGATGATCACCGTCTCCCCCGCCACGGCGTCGACGGCGCGGAGATGCCCGGCCGAGGTGCCGTCCAGCTTCCGGGCATCGTCCATGAATCGGCCGAGGTCCACACCCTCCTCCAGGCCGAGATAGAGCTTGCCGCCCGCTTCCGCATCGAGGATATGCCACGCTTCCGTCTTGCCGAGCCGATCCCGGCTCCGCGCGCCCTCGTCGTCCGGATGGACCTGGATCGAGAGGTTTTGCGCCGCGTCGATCAGCTTCGCGAGCAGCGGGAAGATCGCCCGGCCGCTCACGGCATCCTGCGCCCGTGCGCCAAGCCGGCCCGCCGGATCTGCCTGGACGAGCGAGCCCAGATCCTGCCCGACGCCGTCGCCGGCCGTCACCCGCGCTTCGCCGGCGGTCACCAGCGCCTCGCCGATCGCCTCTCCCGGCGGCAAATCGAGCCCATAGCGCTCCAGTTTCCGGCCGCCCCACGGCTTGGCGTCGAGCCGCGGCACCACCAGCGATACGCGCGCCTTGTCCATGTTGTTGCCTCCTATGATCATCCGCCCGGCCTATCCCGTACTATGTACCCATATTGGACCCGATCAGAAACGATTACACCAATCGTCGAGCCACAGCGCACAGCGGAGGACGACCGCGCCATGACGCAGACCACATCGAACGCCGAGATGCCGGACTACATCGAGCGCTTCTGGGCCGTGATCCCCGCCGGAGGCTCCGGCACGCGCCTGTGGCCGCTCAGCCGCTCGGCGCGGCCAAAGTTCCTGCTGCCCCTTCTCGGCGAACGCTCGCTGCTCCAGCAGACGTTTGACCGCATCGCCCAGCTCACGCCGCCGGAGCGGATCCTGATCGTCTGCGGCCCCGCCCACGCCGCGTCAATCGCGCGCCAGCTGCCTCAGCTCCCCGTCGAAAACATCATCGTCGAGCCGTCACCAGCCGGGACGGGTCCAGCCCTGGCCCTGGCCTCCGCGATCATCCAGCGACACGATCCCCGGGCGATCATGGGCAGCTTCGCCGCCGACCACGACGTGCGGGACCTCAACGCGTTCCAGGAAGCCGTGCGCACCGCCGTGGCGACCGCGCAAAACGGCGACCTCGTCACAATTGGCCTCACGCCGACTCGCCCGGAGACTGGCTACGGATACATCGAGCGCACGGACGACGCGCGCATGAGCACCTCGCACGGAACCGCCTATCGCGCGGCCCGCTTCGTGGAGAAGCCAAACCTCGAGACAGCGCAGGAATATGTCGCGACCGGCAAGTTCCTCTGGAACGCCTCGATGTTCATTTGGCGCGTCGACGCCCTCGCTGCGGAGCTTCAGCGGTTGCAGCCTGAGATCCTCGCCGGCGTGCGGAAGATCGCGGCCGCGTGGGAATCGCCAAATCAGGAGCGCGTCACCGCGAAGGTGTGGTCGACGATCCCGAACGTGACGATCGATGAGGGGATTATGGAGCACGCCACGCGCGTCTCCGTCGTACCGGCCGAGATGGGCTGGTCTGACGTGGGCGACTGGCACGGCCTCGGCGAGCTGATCGAGTGCGACGAGCGCGGAAACGCCGTGCGTGGCGACATGATGCAGATCGACACGACGAACAGCGTCATCTGGTCAGAGACCGGACGCATGATCGCGACGATCGGTGTCGAGAACATCGTCGTGGTTGACACCAAGGACGCGCTTCTGGTCGTCGACCGCAACCGCGCGCAGGACGTCCGCAAGGTCGTCGACGGGCTCAAGCACGCCCTGCGCTCGCGCCTCACCTGAGTCAACGACCGTCATTCCGGACGGAGCGAGGACCCCCTGGCGACGCCGATCGACCGCAGGTCGATACGAGGGAGTGGCGGCATTCCCTGCGTGTCTGCCGCTTCGCGGCAGGTCATTCCCAAACCCGGGTTCGTCATCCGGGAAGTGGCGGCCTGTCCCTACCCCGCCAGCTCCACGATTGAGAACAGCGTCAGGTACGTCATGTTCTCGACGCTCGTGATCGAGACGTTCGCCATCGTGTCGTCGGCTGTGTGGTGGAACGGCGTCCAGCCATAGAGCTCGCGCGCGATCATCACTGCGTCAATACCCTCATCCCGAACCATGGTGTCATCGGCGACGATCTCCTTGTCCTGGAGATGCTGGAATACCTGTCCAAGTCCGTACCGGTCATTGACGTCGGTCAGCACATCCTGCAGCCAGGCAGAGCCGCCGTCCGCGTTGGTCGCGACGTATTGCCCCTGCCGTGATGAACCGACCGAGTCGACGTTGAGCACCCCGCGCACCGGCAAGCCCTTGGCGTTCGCGGCCCGCGCCCACTCCTGCGAGCCGAGGATGCCAACCTCCTCGGCATTGACGAACACGAACCGGACCGGATGCTGAAGCTGATACCGCGCCAGCACGCGCGCCGTCTCGAGGTTCACCGCGATCCCGGTCGCGTTATCGTCTGCCCCTGGCGCCTGGCGCGGGGTCGTGGTGTTGAAGCTATCGAAGTGCGACATCACGGCGTACAGCTCGCTCTCGTCACGTCCGGGCGCCTGGGCGACCACATTGACGAGCAGGATGCCATCCCACGTCACGAAATCCTCGTACCAGACCTCCAGCCCGTATGACTCGAGCTCCTGGAACAGGTAATCGGCGGTGATCTGGTTTCCAGGTAATGTGTAATACCGGGTGCCGACGCCAGAGTTGTCCAGCTCGCCGGTGGAAGAGAGGTCGTCGATCGTCGTCTCGAGTCCGTCACGGTCGACCGCCGCCATCAGGGCGTCAGGGTTGGCATCATCCACTGGCGAGCGCTGACCGATCTCCGCGACGGAGGTCGGGGGTGCGGGCGCGAGCTTGTTCACCTCGTAGCCGTCGTCGAGCAACGCGCGCACCGATGCCGGAACCGTGTTAAACGCAACAAGGGCATGAACACCGATCGCGTCCAGCACCTCGCCATAGTCCGCGCCGATCGCCGGGTCCACGGTGCCCTCAGGGGCGGTGATGACGTAGAGGTTGTAGGTCTGCGCGGAGTTCTCCACGAGCGCGATCTCGCTCGCGGCGGCCAGTTCGTCGGCTTCCTCCGGTGTCACGACCAGCCACGCCACATCGCCACCAACAAAAGACGGGCGATTGCCCGTCTTCTGCAGAACCTCGGTTGCATCGGCGTCGATCAGCCGTATCAGGCATTCCCCGGTACATGCCCGGGCCACCTCGCTTTTCAGCTCGCCGGTGGAGCCTGCGGGCGTGCCCTCGTCGCTTCCGCCGGGCGGGGCGAGCTGGTTGTCACCACCGCGCCGGATCTCCGGGGTCTCGGTCGGCTCCGCCGAAGTCGGCTGGCCAGTTGTCGGAGCCTGGGTCGGGGCCGGCGTCTGATCCTCCCGCGACTCCACCGTTGGCGTGGGCGTCGGGGTGACGTTCTCACCGCCATCGTCACCTCCGAACAGGCGGGTCAAGCCGAAGATCAGCAGCGCGAGCACGACCACGGCGATCAGGCCATAGATCAGGAGCATGCGGTTGCGGTCACCGTCATCGCCGTCACCCGAGCCCATCAGCGACGTCCACCATGCGCCGCCGTCACCACCGTCGCCGGCAGCGGCCTCGTCCTCACCGCGAGACGCGCGCGTCGGCCCGCCGATGAACCGTTGCGACGACTCGCCGCGCGGCTCGACATCCTCGCTCGTAGAGTCTTTCAGGCTGTCGCGCCAGTACCGCGAAGGGCGCTGGCGACGAATCGGCGTGGGTTCCGGGGCCCTCTCCTCGGGCAAGGTTTGCGGCGTCTCGGGCGTCGACGGAGCGACACCTTCGCCTTTCAGGCGTTGCGATGCCGAACGCACGCGCTCGGAGACGAACGCGCCGAAATCGACATCGTCACCAGCGGCCGGACGCGATGACGGTGGCGTGGTTCCCCGGGGACGACCCTGGGTACCGTCGCCGGGCTGTGCTCTTCGCTTGTTGTCGTCGCCGGAGCCGGAAGCCATGAAGAAGCGCCTCGCTCATACGAGCTGGTTGCCCGTCACACCTTGTGGGAGCTTTCCGAGAAGCCTAGCAAATGGCCATGCCGGTGACGAGATATACGTACGGTTCGTTCGTGCATCCCGGTAAGGCTAGAGCGCGGACAGGTCGATCTCCATGACCTCTTCGCAGATCGCGCGGAGCTGCGATGCTGCAGCGCCAAGGATCGCGTTCCCCGCCTCCCCGTTCGCCCCCGAGGCATCGCCCGTCGCGCCCGTCGGCGACGTACGGTCCATCCGCACCGGCAACGAGCCGCCGGCGGCGCGAAGGATGGTCGACGCCCGCCGCAGCCCTTCATTCATCTGCGGCGTCTCCAGCCGATCCGTGTCGACCAGATCCGGCCGGATCGCGAGGACCGCCGACGCTTCGTCGCCACCACCATGCCCGATCGCTTCGTCGCCCAGAACATCCCGCGCGGCGTTGGCGAGCAGCGTGTAGCCGAACACCGGCGCAACGAGCGGGATACCGATCTCCCGCTTCGCCCGCTCGGCGGCGATCGTCAGGGCGGCGTTGTTGCCGCCATGGGTGTTGACGATCATGACCCGTTTCACGCCCTGCCGCTGAAGGCTCTCCATATGATCCAGCACGATCGCGATCAGCGTCTCCTCGCGCAGCGAGATCGTGCCCGGAAGCCCCTGGTGGTGCCAGGACACGCCCCACGGGATGGTCGGCAGCACGGCAACGCGCGGGCGCAGCAACGTACCTACCAGCGAACACATCACCTGCGCCGTCAGCGTATCGGTCGATACCGGCAACGCCGGCCCGTGTTGCTCGTGCGCCCCAACCGGCAGCAGTACCAGCTCGGCGGTCGCCAACACGTCCGCCGTCTGGGGCGATGTCAGGTTCGCCAACATCAATGGCTCGTGCACTTCGGTGCCCTCGTCCCCGGGGTTCCTGGTGGTCATGTATCGTCCTCCTGGCATTCGGTCACACCATGAATCCTACCATCGCGAAATTGACCATTGCATACAAAACTGAGGCATACTAGCACCATGAAATGCCCCACCGGGCACGTGGCTGACAACCTCGAAAGGAGGTTCGCATGTACGATCGCATCATCGTTCCGCTGGATGGATCCGACCTCGCGGAGCAGGCGCTGGACGAGGCGAAAGAGCTCTCCCGCAAGCTCGATATCCCGCTGCACCTGCTGCGTGTCGTCGACACCTACCGCACGCAGTCCCTCCCCGCCACCGGGATGGCGCTCGACTACTCGATGCTCGCCGAGCTGGCGGAGGAGGAGATCGAGGACGCCAAGACCTACCTCGGCGAGAAGGTGAAGGAGTTGCAGGGCGAGGGCCTGAACGTCACGGGCGACGTGCTCCATGGCCCGATCGCGCGGCAGATCGTGGCCGCGGCGAGCAAGGGCGATGTGATCGTCATGTCCTCCCATGGCCGCACCGGCATCAAGCGCTGGTTCCTCGGCAGCGTCGCCGAAGAGGTAATGCGCCACGCCGAGTGCC
Source organism: uncultured Chloroflexia bacterium (assembly GCA_963741805.1). Classification (GTDB taxonomy): domain Bacteria; phylum Chloroflexota; class Chloroflexia; order Thermomicrobiales; family UBA6265; genus UBA6265. Next base: position 1,675 of record CAVUJR010000051.1, on the reverse strand, counting down.
CGGTCCTGCTCCACCGCGCGACCGCGACTAACCCCGCCTAGGACAACCGCACCTGACGAGCTCGCGAGACCCGTCGCCTGATTGACAGGCGGCGGGTTTTCGGTCATGGTGAGGCGCAATGTCTGATCCGACGCCTGACCGTCCGGGTCGCTGGCGCCCTTCGCGCCGGTCTTCTCCGCGACCACTCGACCCCGGGACCGCATGACCAGCCATCGAGCCACCAAGGACCAGGAACCGACCAACTCCGGCGAACCGGCAGACGACATCGTCGACGGCCAGCAAGCATCCGAAGGCGGGTTCGCCGCCCTGCGCTACCGCAACTACCGGCTCTTCTTCAGCGGCCAGCTGATCTCCGTCACCGGTATGTGGATGCAGTCGCTGGCGCAGTCGTGGCTGATCGTTGACGTGCTCGATGCGACGCCGTTTCAGCTGGGCCTGCTCCCGGTCTTCCAGTTCAGCCCGGTGCTCTTTCTCGGTATCCCGGCGGGCATCCTTGCCGACCGCTTCAGCAAGCGGAACCTGATGCTGGTGACGCAGACGATTTTCGCCGTGCTTGCCGCCGTGCTCGCCTACCTCACGTGGAAGGGGAGCATCCAGCTCTGGCATGTCTATCTGATCGCAACGCTGTTCGGCCTGAACAACGCGCTCGATATGCCGTCGCGGCAGGCCTTCGTCTCCGAGCTCGTGCCGAAGCGCGCATTGATGAACGCGATCGCGCTCAACTCCGCCATGTTCAATACCGGACGCATTCTGGGCCCGGCCGTCGCCGGCGTCGTGCTGGCGAAATGGGGCATCGCCTCCGCCTTCCTGATCAACGGCATCACCTACTTCGGCGTGATCGGCGGACTCGCGATGATGCGGGTCAGCGCCACCCCTACCATCGAAGCGGGTTCGGGCGTGGCTCGGCTGAAGCAGGGCATCGCCTACGTTCGCAACTCGCCGGATATCATGCGCCCGATCATCCTCGTCATGGCCGTCGGCACGTTCGGCATGGCCTACAACACCTGGCTCCCGCTGATCGCCGATGGCAGCTTCAATGCCGGTGAGGAAACCTTCGGCCTGCTCTTCTCATCGATGGGCGCGGGGTCGCTCGTCGGTGCGCTCTCGGTCGCCTTCTTCAGCAAGCAGCCCAGCCGCGCGCGGATGCTCCTGTTCGCGACGCTGCTCGGAATCGTTATCGTTACCATGGGCGTTGTCGCCGCGATCCCCCTCTCGGTCAGCATCGCGATGGCCGTGCTCGCGCTCAGCGGGTTCTCCGCCAGCAACGCCATGGCGTTGGCCAACACCATCGTGCAAACCACCGCGCCGGATGAGTTGCGCGGCCGCGTGATGGCCGTCTATTCGACGGTCTTCATGGGCAGCGCGCCGCTGGGCGGGCTCATCGCCGGAGTGATCTCCGACCGGTGGGGTGTCGCCGCTTCCATGTATATTGGCGGCAGCATCGTGGCGATCGTCGCGGCAACGCTCTACGTGCTGCAGCGGGATCGCGCGGCACCGAAGGACACCGCCCGACCGGTTGCCCACGTCGCAGACTAGTTCGGAGGCGTCTGCGTAGGGGTCGACCTCATGTTGACGTCTTGAGCCTGTCGAAGGATCGACCGAAGGTCGATATCCGGGCAAGCAGGTTCAGCAAGGATCACTTTCGTCCCTCCGCCCCCACACCACGTACCCACCC
>CAVUJR010000050.1:0-15280 GCA_963741805.1 uncultured Chloroflexia bacterium | reverse complement strand
ATGCCGTGGGCCGGGGCGAGGATGGTGCCTTTGCGGACAAGCTCGGTCGCGCAGTCGATGTCCGGCGCGATATACCGGTCGTCTTCCATATAGGGGATCTCCCGGCGCACAAGAAAACGCACCTCCTCGAGGATCTCGCTTGACGGCAGAGGTAGATGAAAATCGCACCCCTGCACAGCGGCCAGCAGCTCGATCGCGATGATCGCCTGCGCGTTGCGGATCATCGGCAACAGCCGCCGCGCGCCATGGGCGGCCATCGAGACGTGATCCTCCTGGTTCGCCGAGGTCGGGATACTGTCGACGCTCGCCGGGGTCGCCCGCTGCTTGTTCTCGGAGACCAGCGCCGCGGCCGTCACTTGCGGAATCATGAAGCCGGAGTTCAGGCCCGGCTTGGGCGTCAGGAACGCCGGCAGCCCGGAGAGCGCCGGGTCGATCAGCATCGCGACCCGCCGCTCGGCCAGCGACCCGATCTCGGCGATCACCAACGCCAGCATGTCCGCCGCAAAGGCGACCGGCTCGGCGTGGAAGTTGCCGCCGGAGAGCGCGACATCCCCGTCCCCATTACCGGTGAAGATCAAGGGGTTGTCGGTCACACCATTCGCCTCGGTCTCCAGCGTCGCCGCGATCTGCCGGAGCAGGTCCAGCGCGGCACCCATCACCTGCGGCTGGCAGCGCAGGCAGTACGGGTCCTGGATGCGCTCGTCATTCTCGCGGTGCGACTCGCGGATAGCACTGCCGGCCATCAGCTTCCGCAGGGCGTCGGCCGCCTCGATCTGGCCCCGATGCCGGCGCAGCTCGTGGATGCGCGGGTCGAACGGTGTGTCGGATCCCTTGGCAGCCTCGGTCGCAAGCGCGCCGGTGACGAGCGCGCACTGGTGCAACCGCTCCGCCTCGAACAGCGCGGCAAGCGCATGGGCGGTGGAGAACTGGGTGCCATTCAGCAGCGCCAGGCCCTCTTTCGGGCCGAGCTCCAGCGGCGCGATCCCGGCCAGGAACAGCGCCTCGTTCGCGTGGCGGCGGCCGGTGGGCGTGAAGACGTCCCCCTCCCCGATCATCGCGGCCGCCATGTGTGCAAGCGGGGCGAGATCGCCCGAGGCGCCGACCGAGCCCTGCGCCGGGATAACCGGGATGATGTCGTGCAGGAGCATCGTCTCCAGCATGCGCACCGTCTCCAACCGCACGCCGGAGACGCCCTGACCGAGATTGGCCATCTTCAGCGCCATCATCAGCCGCACGATCGGCTTCTCGACCGGCTCGCCCGTCCCGGCGGCGTGCGAGAGGACGATGTTGCGCTGGAGGCGGGCGAGGTCACTGGCCGGGATGCGAACGCTGGCGAGCTTGCCGAACCCGGTGTTGACCCCGTAGACGGGCTCACCGCGCGCGACGATGCGGGCGATCGCCGCGGCGCCCGCCTCGATGCGCGGATCGGCGGCTTCGTCAAGCGCCGGCATGACTCCGCGGTATATATCGCGCCACTGGGCAAGCGTCACCGCGCCCGGCGTGATGGGGATTGTGTCGATGGCCCTCATGGCCTGGCTCCGGAGAAGGAAAGCGCTCCCCGCCATAGGACGTGCTTCGCACGAAGATCATTCGCTTCGCCCAGAATGACGATTCCTTGAAGTGACGGACATACAAGACCGCCCCTACACGATACGATCGTCGTCACGTCGTGTTCCCCCTCCAGACGCGCGCATGGAGCGGGTTCGCCCCGATGCGGTAGACGAGCTCAGCCGGGTCATCGATGTCCCAGATGGCGAGGTCAGCCCACTTCCCCATCTCGATCGTCCCGGTCTCGTTCTCCATCCCAAGCGCGCGGGCGGCCACCCGGGTGGACCCGGCGAGGCACTCCTCGACCGTCATCCCGAACAGCGTCGCTGCCATGTTCATCGCCAGCAGCACTGATGTCAGCGGCGATGTGCCGGGGTTCGCGTCGGTCGCGACGGCCAGCGGCACGCCATAACGGCGGAAGAGCTCGATCGGCGGCGCCTGCGTCTCGCGCAGGAAGTAATACGCGCCGGGCAGCATCACGGCGACGGTGCCGGACTCGGCCATCGCGCGGACGCTCTCTTCGCTGGCGTATTCAAGATGGTCGGCGGAGAGCGCGCCGTAGTGAGCGGCCAGCGCGCCGCCACCAAGGTCGGAGAGCTGGTCGGCATGCAACTTCACTGGCAAGCCAAGCGCGACGGCGGCATCGAAGACGCGCGCGATCTCCTCCGGCGAGAACGCGACGCCCTCGCAGAAGCCGTCGACGGCGTCCGCCAGTCCCTCCTGGGCGATCACCGGCAGCATGTCCAGCACCGCCTCGATCTGGACCCTGGTGTCGCCATACGTCTCCGGCGGCGTGGCGTGGGCGCCCAGGAACGTCGTACGGATCGTGACCGGGCGCTCGTCTCCGAGCTGCCGGGCGACGCGAAGCGACTTGCGCTCGTTCGGCAGGTCCAGCCCGTAGCCGGATTTCACCTCAACGGTCGTGACACCTTCCGCGATCAGATCGTCGAGGCGGCGGAGGGCCTGACGTAGGAGGTCGTTTTCGCTCGCTTCGCGCAGCTGGCGCACCGAGGAGACGATGCCACCGCCGGCGCGGGCGATCTCCTCGTAGCTGGCCCCTTCAAGGCGCAACTCGAACTCCCGCGCGCGGTTCCCGGCCCAGACGAGATGCGTGTGGCAGTCGACAAGCCCGGGCGTGACCCACCGACCGTCGAGTTCCGTCACCGATGCCTCGCTCGGAGGCAGGTCCGCATCCGCGCCCACCCAGGCCACGCGACCGGCGCGCACAGCGATCGCGCCGGGCTCGACGACGCCAAGGCCCTGCTGCGCGGACGCCATCGTGGCGATACGCGCGTTGCGCCAGACATGATCGTATGGCGGTCCCGAGGTCACCGGATCGTGCCCTTCCCAAGCGTCTCTCCAAAACAGTCATCATTATCGGGATGGTACATCATGCGCCATCCCGGGGATATGGCGATATTGACACGACGCCAGATCCGGCGACGCTTGTCAATACAGACCATTGCGTGCGCGCAGGAAAGGACCATCACGATGAGGATCTACGTATCAGTTGACATCGAGGGCATCAGCGGAGTCGTCCACGCGGACATGATGATGCCGGGACAGACGGAATACGGTCGCGGTCGCATGCTCATGACGAAAGACGCGAACGCCGCGATCGAGGGACTCGTCCAGGCGGGCGCGGATGACATCCTCGTCGCCGACGGCCACGGCCCGATGCGCAACATCCTGATCGAAGAGTTGCATGAGGCGGCGTCGCTCATGACCGGCACCGGCGACGCCCGCGAAGCATGCCAGCTGGAGGGCGCGGACGGCGGTCCGTTCGACGCGGCCGTGTTTGTCGGCTACCACGCGATGGCGCGGACGATGAGCGCGATCCACCCGCACACGATCGCCGGGGCAGTCGTCAGCGAGATCCGCATTAACGGCCGCCCGCATGGCGAGACCGGCATCAACGCGGCCGTGCTGGGGTCGATGGGCATCCCGACGATCATGGTGACCGGTGACCAGGCCCTCGTGAAGGAAGCGCGTGACTTTCTCGGCGAGGGCATCGAGACGGTACAGGTCAAGGAGGCCCGGGGCCACAACGCCGCGATCTGCCGTCCGCTGCAGGCGTGCTACACGGAGATCACCGAGGCGGCGCAGCGAGCGGTGGCGCAAGATCGGCGAGATCCAGCCCTACACCGTCGACGGGCCGTGGACGCTGGAGGTCGACTTCAACACCATGGCGCAGTGCAACCGGGCGTCCCGCACGGCGAACATCGAGCGGGTCAGCGCCCTCGGCTGCGTGGTGCATGGCGATTCGCCGTGGGAGCAGTACCTGGCGCTGTGGGCAGCGCTGCGCTCGGCCCTGTACGAGCCGGCGGTGTGGCTGAAGTAAGCGTAGGCACTTCTTGCCAGATGCATCGTGATCCCGAGCCGCGCGGCGACAGCGTGAGCCGTCGCGTGTCGAGAGATCCTTGCTCGGGCATGACAGCCTTTCGGACTGGAGCAAAGATCCCTCCCACCGGCGAGCCGAAGCACGAGATGCTGCCAAAGGCGGCCAGCACCCCTTGATGCGTCTCTTTCGGCCGCCTTTGGAAAGAGGTGGACGAAAACGCCGAACCAGAGGGGTTTTTCAAAGGCGGACAGAAAGGAAAGCGTACGCCTTTGGATGGTGCCGGCTCCCAAGGCGTCCAGGTCGGGTGGTGAAACGGGTGCCTTCCGCCCGTGAAGTCGGCGTTCTCCGGGCACGTCAGCGGCCCGTTCACTGAACGAAGGGTGGATCGATGACCACATCGCTGGACGTCTTCGTCGTTTCCGGGGTCGGAGTGGACACGATCGTCCGCGTCCCCACGCTCGACCTCCCGCGCGTCGACTCGATGCTCGTGCCACCGATCCAGCGCTATGTCGGGCATTCAGGCAACGGCGTCGCGCTCGGCTGCCAGGCGCTGGGACTGCGGACGGCGTTCGTCGACATGATCGGCGACGACCCGGAAGGCGAGCTCGTCCGCCAGTCGTACCACGAGAAGGGATTGGAGTTCGGGTACACGACGCACCCGGCCGGGACGCGGCGATCGGTCAATCTCGTCGATCCGGAGGGCCGGCGCATGTCATTCTTCGACGGACGGCAACCGAACGACGCGGTCCCCGAAGCGTCGCTCTGGCGCAACGGCATCGCCCGGGCGCGGCATGTGCACGTCTCGATCATGCCGTGGGCGCGGCATGCGCTGGCGGACGCGATCGCCGCCGGGACGCCGACATCGACTGATCTGCACGACTGGGATGGCACGAATCCGTACCATCACGATTTCGCTTACGGGGCGGACGTGGTCTTTACGTCGGCGACGGCCCTCGGGGATCGCGTCGAGGACGTTCTCCACGGCATCCTCGCACGGGGGCGTGCCAAGGTCGCCGTGGCGACGGAGGGCGAGCGTGGGAGCCGGCTGGCGGTCCGCGGCCAGCCCATTCGGCGTATTCCCGCGGTCGTGTTCCCCGATCGGCCCATCGTGGACAGCAACGGCGCAGGCGACAGCTACGTGGCGGCGTTCCTGGCGACCATGATCCGTGGTGGGACGTACGAGGAGGCGGCCTTTGCCGGGTCGATCGCGGGAGCATACGCGTGCGGCACCGAGGGGACGCACACGAGCTTTATCGACCGTGACCGGCTGGCGCGCGAGATGGCCGAACGGCGGTCATAGCATCCGGCGCCCTGCCGCTCCCCCTGCCGCTCCCTGCTCGTCGCGGATATCCTGCCCTTTCAATGGGCCACCGAGGACCGCGCTGAGATAGCACATGTCGAACGAGCCGGCGGTCAGTGGCACGACTCCCCACAAGACCGACGCTAGACCCCACCCTTCGTCGCGGAACGTCCCACCGACGATGAGGAACATCGCCCCCGCCACGACCCGGAAGGCGCGACCAGACTCCCCATTCAGCCATGCCGAAAAGGTGGTCTGGTTGAAGCGTGTGGCGAATCCCATGGTCTCCTCCAGATTCACAGTTATGTCCTGATGACTGTGCATGGAGGATACAGGAACCGCGCAGATTTCGGAAGTGGGGTGTCGCCGGCTGTCCGGCACCCCACCACGGCATGCTACGGACGACGTCGGCTCAACAATGTCGCGCCCCAGCCGGCCACGATCGAGACATGACCGAGCCGGTCCACGAGATGCACCAGCCGAATGCGGTGTCGCGCCAGGTTGACCGTTTCCAGGGCGACCATCGCCGCGCTGGATCCAATCGCGATCTGGGCGATCTCCGGCGTGATGCGGCTCCTGGCAGCGGCCAGGCGCATCCCAACAGCAGATGCGCGCTGGCGGTGAACCATGCTCACGGCCGCAGGCGAGATTGGGTAGCGTGGTCCATCAGCGATCCTCGCTCGATGCGTCCATCGCGATCTCCAACGCATCGGTCCCATGCGGCATCCACATCGGCAGCGGGCGGGCCGAGAGGCGCGTCGGCGCGTCATCGAGGACGACCGTTTCCCCCGTCTCGGCGGAGTGCAATGCCTTCGTGATGAGCTCCATGCCGCGGATGCTCTGGGCGAGCGTCCCGACTACCGGCGCGCCGTGAGTGACGGCCTCATGGAAGTTTTGGAACTCACCGATGTAGCCGCCATCCTGGTCCGGGAAATCGTAGACCGCTCGTCTTCTCCGGCCGGTGCAGCTCGACCCGCTTGTTCTTCACGCTAAGCACACCCTCCGTGCCGTAGACCCGCATCTCGTTCGCCTCTTGCGGAATCGCCAGCTCCGGATAGATCGCGGCGTAGGTTCCGATCGCCTCCGAGACGAACCGCATCGTCACGACGAGATCGGAAGGGCCGCCATGCGTGCTGTTGGCGTCCTGCATCTCCGCCGAGAGTCGCGAAACGTCGCCCATGATCATGCGGATCTTTGCGGTGTGATGGACACCACCGTCGAGATGCGGGCCGCCCCGGTAGGCGCCCTGCCAGCGCCATGGCGTGCTGGAGAACGAGTCTTCGCGTGGGACCAGTTGATAGGCCTCGCGATACGCCATCATGTGGACGCGGCCGATCTCACCGCTCTCGACCAGATGCTTCGCCCACCGCACATCGTCGCGATAGAAGTAGTTCTCCGCGATCAGCAGGACCCTGATCCGGATGCGCTTCCGCGGCAGCCAGGAGCTCGTGCGCGTCCGGCTCGTCGGGTCCCGGCGGCTTTTCCGATATCACATGCTTGCCGGCGTCCAGCGCATGGCGTGCCACCTCCGCCTGCAGCGGGATCGGCAGCGAAACGAGGATGGCGTCGACATCGTCGCGCGCCAGCACCTCCTGGTAGTCGGCCGCCCAGTCGTCCATTGACGCGCCGGAATACGAGGCGAAGTGCGCGGCATGGTCGCGGTCGATATCGCAGAAGGCGGCCACGGTAAAGCGGTCGCCAAGGGCGGTCAGCGCCGGCCAGTGAAGTTTCTCGACGGCGAGGCCGGTGCCGATGATGCCGAGGCGGATGGTCGTGTCGGTCATGAAGCGGGTTTCCTTGCATGGTGTATGGGGCGCATATCCGCGTCCCGAGGCAGCGGGTCGTATGCGACCGGTGTTCACACGATCTGTGCCGTGAGCCAGCCCGGAGCGCCATCCGGGAACCAGCGGCGCCTTTCTGGCGTCTTTTCCTGTGGCCAGGGCGATACCTCTGCCCCCACCGGGACCCAGGGACCTCATCACACCAATCGACGCAGCGAAACGCGCCCGTACCAGGCGAGGTCGCCTTGTGCCACGAAACCCGGGAGATCGCACTTTGAACGTCACCGCTTCCCTTCCCTCGACCCAGTCCCTGCCGTTCAACGCAGAGGCCCTCGACGCGCTCCGCGCCACTCTGCATGGCGACGCCTTCCTGCCCGACGACGATGGTTATGCCAGGGCGATCGCCGCATGGTCGTTGCTCGTGCGCCATACCCCGTATCTGGCCGTCATGCCAGTCTCGGACGACGACATCGTTGCGACCGTCACCTTCGCCGCCGCGCACGACTTCCCGGTGGGCGTGATGGGGTCCGGCCACGGACAGCCCGTGCCCTGTGCGGGCGGGATCCTGATCAACACCTCGCTCATGCGCGGCGTCGAGATCGACCCGGAGACGCGCACAGCCCGTGTGGAGCCCGGCGCGAAGTGGGCGGACGTCATCCCGATGGCCCAGCAGCACGGTTTGGCCCCGCTCAATGGCTCATCCTCCGACGTCGGCGTTGTTGGCTACACGCTTGGTGGCGGGCATGGCTGGATGACGCGCAAATATGGCCGCGTGGCGGATTGCATTGTTGCAGCGGAGCTCGTCACCGCCACGGGCGAGCAGATTCGCGTGACCGAGGCGTCGCATCCCGAGCTGCTCTGGGCGCTGCGTGGCGGAAGCGGCAACTTCGGCGTGATCACCGCGCTGGAGTTTGGGCTGGTATCGGTGACGGAGGTCTATGGCGGCGCGGTCATGTACCCGCTGGACGAGGCGGCGTCCGTGCTGCGCGCGTTCAGCGCATGGAGCCCCTCCCTACCGGCGGAGATCACCGCCAGCGTCGGGTTCATGCGTTTCCCGCCACTGCCGCAACTGCCGCCCCAGCTCCAGGGTGCCGCGGTTGTCGTCGTGCGCGCCTGCGCTATCGGTGACCTCGTCACGGGTGCGGAGCTGATCGCGCCGATGCGCGACCTTGGCTCGCCCCTGATGGATACCTTCGGTAACCTGCCCTACGCGGCGATCGACAGCATTAGCATGGATCCGGTCGACCCGATGCCGTTCCGGGCGACGACCATGGTGCTGCGCGACCTCGACGACGCGACGATCGACGCGCTGCTCGCCGTGGCCGGGCCGGACGTCGACACGCCGGTGATGATGATCGATGTGCGCGATCTGCGCCCGGCACCGGGCGGGGCGAACGGGTGCGAGTCGGACCCGCGGGCGCGCATTGACGGGCTGGCGCTCTACGCCATCGCCGTCCCTCATGATCCGGCGATGGTGCCGGACATCGACGCCGCGCTGGCGGCCATCCGCGAGACGCTGGCGCCTGTCGCGAGCGAGCGAGTGATGTTGAACTTTCTTGGCGATGGAGACCAGGGCGCGGAGCGGACCCGCGCCGCGTTCCCGGCCGAGGCGTGGGAGCGGCTCAGCGCCATCAAGTGGCAATACGACCCGAAGAACCGGTTCCGCTTCAATCACAACATTGCGCCAACGGGCGAGTAGATCGTTTCCGCAAGGCCTGAGAGCCGTCCACGATCCCCTCATCGTGGGCGGCTCTCGTCCGAAGATCGGCTCCCGACGCCCTACCCAAGCTCAAAGCTGGTGACGCCCCAGATCCTCTCCAGGTCCAGCCCGGGACGCGGCCCCGCGTACATGCGCGCCGTCTCAAAGACCGGCTGCATGCCCCGCTGCTGCGCCGCCCGATTCGCGACCGTGTTCGGCTCGGGAACATCGAGGAAGACCGGCTCTCCCGGAACGGAGGCCATCAGCCCATCGAGCAACCGCTCGCCCGTCGCCTGGTCATCAGCGAACAGCGGACCGATCTTGTAACCCTCGGCGCACGGCCGCAGCAGTCCCCACCCTCGCAGCTCGCCATCCTCCAGCACGCAGAGGCGCGTTGCCTCCGGCTGGGCGATCCACTGACGCAGGAATCGCGTGCGGTCGGCCTCGAAGGTCCGCGTGTCATACCTGGCGACCATGTCGAACGGAAGCGCGTCCATATCCACCAGGCCCGGCACCGGTTCGCCGCCTCCGACGCCTTCATACCGCGCATTCGCCCAGGCGAGAACGAACCCCGAACGGGCGTAGTTCGGCTGCTGATCCGGCACGCCATCAAGCCCCACGGTGCGCTGGCCGGCGTGGGCGAGACCCGCGTTCCAGACGCGCAGCCCATATCCGTTGCCGCGCAGGTCAGGACGACAGATGTAGAACCCGAGGAACGCGAAGGCGTCTCCGTATCGCACGACGCTGACGATCGCGGCCGGCTCACCGTCGTGCAGCGACACAAGGAAGCCGTCAGGGTCAGCGGCATGGAAGATGGCCGCGTCGTGTCGCCCCGGGTTCCATCCCTCGTGACGCGCCCATTCGATGGCGAGATGCGCCTCGCTCGCCTGGAGCCGCCGAACCGATCCCGGCTCGTTCATGCAGGTTGTTCCTTCGCGTGATGTGGTTTGTCGATGGGGCCCCAGTGGAAAACCATCATCGCACACGCGTCCGCTCAGGTCACCGCTGGACTAAACAGAGCCCTGGGCACATTTGTGCCCAGGGCTCTGAGGAACGTTTCGCGTTCCCGAAGGTGCGTCGCCCGAGCGCTCTATTCGACGTCCGGTCGGGGATCCGGGCTGGTAAAACCATCGCGATTCGGCATCACGACCTGGGGCAAGGTGTCCTGGTCGATCACCTGGTTCTCGTCGATGATCCCGTTCGCCCAGAGCACCCACGCGGTCAGCGCGTAGTACTCGTCGTTGGAGAGCGTCTGCGGCGCACTGGCCGGCATCGCGCGACGGATAAAGTCGAACACCGACGTCGCGTAGGGCCAGTAACTGCCGACCGTCTTCACCGGCTTGTCGGAGTCGAGCGTGCCCATGCCGCCGACGAGAGCTGGCGCGTACTCCGTGCCCTCGCCCTCTGCACCATGCCAGGCAGCGCCATATTGCTGGAAGAGGCGTTTGCCATCCTCAACCGTTCCACTACCCGGTGGGAGCCCCGTCCCATCCGGCTTTACGTCGATATTCCACCCGGCAACCTCTTCCTCGGTCGCTGGCTGGCCAAAACCATAGTGTTGTCCATTAGCCCCAGGCACTGGTCACCTCCCCATTCTCATCAACGGACCAGGTCTTGATCCCATTCATATGGTAGGTAGAGTTGACGCCCCGGACGTCGACCAACTGCTGTATGGTCGGCTGAACGTAACCGGTCTCGTCTGTGCAGCGGCTTTGGAGTCGGGCCGGAGAACCGTCCCACTCCCACGGGAATCGAAAGCGAGTCAGGGCGACCGACCGCACCGGTTCCTGAAGCTCGGCGTCTGCCCATGTTTCGCCACCGTCGAGCGAGACTTCGACCTTCGTGATGCGACCACGGCCGGACCAGGCAAGGCCAGTGATCTCGTAGAATCCGGCGCCATCGAGCGTGTGGCCGCCGGACGGTCGGGTAATGACCGACTTCGCCTCCATCACAAATGTGAACTGGCGGGCCGTGCCGTCGGGCATGAGGTCGGTGTACTTCGAGGTCTCTTCGCGCGTCTCCCATGGGCCATCGCCGACCTCAATACGGCGAAGCCACTTGATGTTGCTGTTACCCTCCCATCCGGGAAGCACGAGCCGCAGCGGATAGCCCTGCGCTGGTCGCAACGCCTCGCCGTTCATGGCGTAGGCGAGCAGCGCGTCATCCATCGCCTTCTCCATCGGGATGCTGCGGTCCATACCGGCCGCGTCAGCGCCCTCGGCGAGCATCCAGGTCGCCTTCGGGTCGGCGCCGACCTCGTCCAGGATCGTCTTCAGCGGGACGCCGGTCCACTCGGTCTGGCTGAGCAGGCCGAACCCGGCCTGGACGGTGTCGGCGATACTCGCTTCTTGCCACTCGCTGCCCGAGTTACCGGAGCATTCGTGGAAGTGGATGACGGATGTGGATGGGAACCGCTTGATGTCATCCATCGTGTAGATCATCGGGTTGGAAACCATACCATGCACCATAAGACGGTGCTCGGCAGGGTCGAGCTCGGCCCGACCGGCATGGTGCCGCTCGAAGAAGAGACTGTTCGGCGTCATCGTGCCGTACAGATCCGCCAGAGGCGTCCGGCTGGAGGACGAACTCGGCTGGCGAACGACCCCCTGCTCGTGCACCGACCGCACCCCGTATTCAGACGGTTCCGGGCCCCAGGATGTCATCGAGGGCGGAACGTTCGGCGGGGTCGCGGGGCCCTCAACCGGCTCCTCGACCCAGGGGGAATACTGGTCATCGTACCCCTCGACCGGAGTTCCGTCTGTTACGCCTTCCGTTGATGGCGTCGCTTGCATGCCTGCCGCCTGGGCAGCCGCCGGAATCGTCATCCCCGCGCCCGCAACGGCCGCTGCGCCACTCCACTGCATGAAGTCACGCCGATTGACGCGCATGTGTTCGTCTGGGTCTGGATGTGATTCAGCAGCCTCCTGCGGGGATACCCGATCCGGTTTCTTCGCTGTCACGCCGATTCCCTTTCCACTCATGCCTTCCGCACGAGGTCGTAACGACGTTTCGCACGGCCGTGGAGGGAGTGGACAAACGCCACCATGGGGACCGATGCACCCACCATCAGTCCCCATACTTCATCAATGAAGTCTCACTCTGGCCCCATAGTAGGACGCCGCGGCCGGCTGTCAAGATACTCCCGGCATCAATACCGCTTATGTCAGGAGTGTCGCCCCTGCCACGAAGAGGGCGAGCCCACCGACCAGCAGCGCCAGCTCGGTGGCCAGCGGGTTCTTGCGGAAGGTGCGGATCAGCGAGAGATTCGTCGCGCTGTGGACGACGGCCGTCGCGATCGCGGCCCATAGGTTCCATGCCACGACGAAGGTGAAGCCGATATGCAGCGCCGTCGCGCCGATACGCTCGACGACGCCGAGCCACGGTCCCGTCTCGCGGATCATGCCCTGCGCCTCCAGCATCTGCCGCGCCTGCACCGCCTCGGGATCGGTTCGCCGCATCAGCGAGAGCGTCAGGAAGCCGGTCAGCGTCGTGTAGACCACCTCGACCGCCGCCCAGCCGACGCCGATCGCCGCTGCGTCGGAGAACGAGCGCCCGACCCAGAGCAGGAGCAGTACGCGCACGCCCTCCTCCAGCGGTCCGGACGAGCCAACGATGATGTTCTTGACGCGCTCGTCATCCCGCATCGTCTGCGAGAGGATCGCCGCCAGCGGGGCGCGTAGCATCAAGGCGCCGACCCAGCCGAGCGCGCCGAACCCGAGCGTCGACCAGCGAAGGTCCGCCCCGAGCCATGTCAGCACGATCGCGAACCCGACCGGCACCAGCAGCACGAGCGGCGTCGCCAGCATCGTATTGCGGCGCAGCGCTTCGTATCGCAGCCTGTCCGCGCCCTGATCCGACGTCATCGTCTCGATCAATTCGCACTCCCTCTCACGTCCATCCGGCAGGAGAACCTCGCCCCTGGTCACTGGGGGTAAGCGTAACGGGAACCCGAAACGAGTTCCCTCCGTCTTAAGGCGGGGCCGCATATCCGCCATACATCGCCGCATGAAATCCACCCATCCGACGACGTTCCGTCACGGGACGCCCGGCAGACTGGAGACAGGCCAAAACCGAGGCCGCAGCGATCCGTAACGTCCGGAGCGATCCGTCCATGAACCACCAGATCCGCGTCCTGCTCGTCGATGACCAGCCCTCGATCCGCAAGGGCCTCCGCATGCACCTCTCCTGCACCGCCGACATCGCGGTGGCCGGGGAAGCCTGCGACGGCGCGACGGCGATCGAGCTGGCGAGCGAGCTGGCACCCGATGTCGTGGTGATGGACGTCTCGATGCGGGGCATGGACGGGGTCGAGGCGACCCGCCGCATCCAGGCTGCCGGCGGTCCGGCGGTTGTGATGCTCAGCCTCCAGGACGATGCCGCCTCCCGTGCCCGGGCGATCGACGCCGGGGCGGCCGCGTTCGTCTCCAAGAACGAGGCGAACGGCCAGCTGGTCGAGGCCATCCGCCGCGCATCGACGCGCGGGGAGGCCGGGCCAGCCATTCCACCGCATACCTCGACGGGCGCCTGAGTACGCCCGGGGACCCAATCGCTATCCGCCTTTACCGATTGTTGTTCGACCCAGGGAGAAAAAGGATGTTCTCGAAACTGTTCCGATCCGACCGCACCACGCTCGACACCACGCCTGATAGCGACCTGATTATCCAGGCGCAGCAGGTCGTCAAGACCTACCACACCGGGTCCGACGCGCTCCACGCCCTGCGCGGCGTCGATTTCTCCGTCTCGCGCGGCGAGATGGTCGCGGTCATGGGGCCGTCCGGCTGCGGCAAGACAACGCTGCTGAACTGCCTATCCGGCCTCGACGAGGTCTCCTCCGGCCGCATCTGGCTGGAGGGCAAGGACCTCGCGACGATGAAGGACCGCGAGCGCACCGATTACCGCGCCCGCCGCATGGGCTTCATCTTCCAGGTCTACAACCTCCTGCCGGTGCTCTCCTCGGTGGAGAACATCGAGCTACCGCTGCTGGTCTCCGGCACCAAACCGGCGGTGGCGCGGGAGCGGGCGATGGCGGCCCTGGAGACGGTGGGCCTCGCCGACTGGGCATCGCACCGCCCGGCGGAGCTCTCGGGCGGCCAGCGGCAGCGCGTCACCATCGCGCGGTCGCTGGTCAACGACCCGGCGATCATCTGGGCCGACGAGCCAACCGGCGCGCTCGACTCCCGCACCGCGCAAGAGATCATGGACCTCATGCGCAAGCTGAACGACGAGCAGGGCCTGACACTCGTGATCGTGACCCACGATCCGGCGGTCGGCGCCCAGACCGACCGCATCGTCCGCATGCGCGACGGCGAGATCGACCACGCCGCAATGGCGGCCGTGACCCCGATCGACGCCGACACTGACGAAGGCATGGTCGCCGACTAGGGACATCTTCCGTACACCCGCCCCTCGTGGGCGGGTTCCCGCAAACCGACCCGCCCACGAGGGGCGGGTGTACGAGATCATGAGGAGCACATCATCCATGCAAGAAATCTTCGGTCTCCCGATGTCCACGATCCTGGTCGTCCTGGTCGGGATCCTCACGCTCTGCCTCGGCTCCGTCGCCGTCATCGCCCTCCGCCGGCCCGTCCTCTTCAAGCTCGGCGTGCGGAACATCCCGCGCCGCCGCGCCCAGTCGGTCCTGATCGTCACCGGTCTGATGCTCTCGACCCTGATCATCTCCGCCGCACTCGGCGTCGGTGACACGCTGAACCACTCGATCACCGCCGATGTCTACCGCCAGACCGGCCACATCGACGCCATCGTCCTCCACAGCCAGGACGCCAACGCCGACATCATGACCGGCATGATGGACACCGTCAGCGACGATGCCCTGGCGACCGTCGAGAAGACCTACGCCAATGACAACCGCGTGGACGGCATCATGCCGATGCTGGACGTTCGCGTCCCGGTCGTCAACGAGGCCGCCGGCCAGTCGGAGCCGTCCGTCGTGCTGACCGGTATCGACCCGTCTCGCGTCGACGCCTTTGGCGGCCTGCGCACGCCGGAGGGTGACGCCATCGATTTCGCGGCGCTGCCGGATGGCCAGGTCGTGCTCGCCGAGAAGACCGCCGAGGCGCTGGACGCCACGGTCGGCGACACCATCACGATCGTTTACAACAACGCCCCGACCGAGCTCACCGTCGGCGCGATTGCCCAGGACTCCACCCTTGCCGGCTGGCGAGAGACCGCGCTCAGCATGGTCATGCCGCTGGACCGCGTCCAGGCGATGACCGGGCAGGAGGGCACGCTCACCGGCGTCTACATCTCGACCACCGGCGGCGTCCGCAACGAGGAGACCGACACTGCCGCGATCATCGCCGACCTCGGCCCGGCCTTCGACGGACAGCAGCTGGGCGTCGCCTCCATCAAGCAGGACTC
This sequence comes from uncultured Chloroflexia bacterium, assembly GCA_963741805.1. Classification (GTDB taxonomy): domain Bacteria; phylum Chloroflexota; class Chloroflexia; order Thermomicrobiales; family UBA6265; genus UBA6265. The sequence goes on along the minus strand of CAVUJR010000050.1, from coordinate 233 downwards.
CGTCGATAGCGCCGAAAGCATCTCCGGCCTGTTCACCTCGTTCTTCCTGGTGCTCGGACTCTTCTCGGTCGCTGCGGGCGTGCTGCTGATCGTCCTCATCTTCACGATGCTCGCCGCCGAACGCCGCGCGGAGATGGGCATGGCCCGCGCCATCGGCACCCATCGCCGCCAGCTCGTCCAGAAGTTCGTCTCCGAAGGGTCAACCTACGCGATCCTCGCCGGTATGGTCGGCG